>NZ_CM000961.1:1199447-1799447 GCF_000143825.1 Corynebacterium genitalium ATCC 33030 | reverse complement strand
AGGCATGGGACGGAATTGCAGACCATGAAGCGCGCCGGTCGCCGTTCCGGCTGCTGCCGTACATGCTTGGCCAGCGGAAACGCTTGCGCACCGGCGGCATCCGGGCAATCACCGGAAATGCCGTGGCGGTGCGGTGCGCAGCAACCGGGTACTACGTTGCTCTTGTGCACCTGAAGCAGGGGAGCGTGACGGTAACAGTCGGGGATAGTCTCCGTGCCGGCGACGTGATCGGCCAGTGCGGAAATTCGGGGAACAGCACCCAACCACACGTTCACGTGCAGGTGACTGACTCACTGGACTGGACGCACTGCACAGGCATCCCAATGGCTTTTCGTGCGAGCCCGGATGAGACGGCGTGGATGCCGGGGGAGAACGAGATTTTCCATGTTGCCGAAACGCACCGGTGATACGCGGTGGCGGGTACCACGATGACACGGATGCACGCGAAAGCGCTTAGCATCGAAGTCACATTGCACCCGATTCCGGAGGCTGTCGCCTAATGGCTCTCGACTTTTCTGAACCGTTCACCGAACGCACCCCGCGCGTGGTCAACGCCGCCAAGCTGAACCGGGCGGCCGGCCGGAAGAAGGCTGGTCGGTTCCTTGCAGAAGGAGAGAATTCGGTGGAGGCCGCCGTTGCCACGGGCGCGGCAACAGACCTCTTCGTCACTGAAGCCGCTGCCGATCGCTTTTATGACGTAGTGACCACCGCCGCCTACATGGACGTGTTCACTCACGCCATCACGGACAAGGCCGCCCAGTCTCTCACTGACACAGTGCACACAACCGGCGTTTTCGCCGTGTGCAAGCCGGTCACCTGGACGCTCGGCTCTGTGCTCACAGGTCGCCCCAAACTCGTCGCGGTGTGCGTGGGCACGAATGATCCGGGCAATGCGGGAACCATCATCAGGCTTGTCGACGCGCTCGGTGCCGACGCCGTCATTTTCGCCGGTGACACAGTCGACCCAGAGTCCCCGAAGGTAGTCCGTTCTTCTGCCGGCTCGCTCTTCCACGTGCCGGTGGCGCGTGAGCGCGACGTGAACGGTGCGATTGGTCAACTCCGAGCAGCGGGTCTGAAACTGGCGGCGACCACAATGGGCGGAGAAGTCTCGCTCGACGACCCCGGCAACGCGCTTGATCAGCCGACTGCCTGGCTGTTCGGCAACGAGGCGCACGGGCTTCCCGACGATGTACTGGCTGCCGCTGACTATCGCGTCTCCATCCCGATCAAGGGCTCGGCCGAGTCGCTGAATCTTTCCACGGCCGCGTCCATCTGCCTGTGGGAATCCGCCAAGATGCTGGGGGATTGAACCTTTAGCCGAGGCACGGTGGAACGGGGCTAGCGCCCGGGCAAGAATGACAGTATGCTGTCATGTATGACCAAGCTGCTAGCTTGCTACGCCACAGACACCATGGCCGACTGGGAGTTTGCCTACCTCACGACGCTGGTTGCTCGGGCGCAGCAAGCGAAACCGGGGACCTGCGAGATCCAGTTCGTGGGAGACAGAGTGGAAGACGTTCACACTCTCGGCGGTTTGAACCTCAAGCCAGATGTTGATCTCGATGAGCTTGATCTCGACCAGTTGAGTGTCTTGGTTATCCCAGGAGGGGACACCTATGGCTCGGGTCATGAACCACTCTTAGAGATTGTCCGAGAATGCGAAAGGCAAGGAGTGCCGGTTGCCGCCATCTGTGGCGGCACTATCGCACTCGCGCGGGCTGGAGTACTCGATCATCGCAAACACACCTCAAACGCCATGGAGTTTCTGGTCGGGACCGGTTATCTAGGGGCCGACAACTACTCGGACGCGCCCACGGAAAGTGACAGGGGAGTGATCACAGCGTCTGGCATCTATCCCGTGCAGTTCACGGCCGCTGTTCTGCGTGAGATTAATTTGCTCTCAAACGACCTCATCGACTCATGGGAGAAGCTCTACTTGGGTGACCCTGAGATATTCCCAGAGTTTATGGAGGCTCTAGATGCCTGGCAGAACGCCTGAGGGGGATGCTCTCACAGACCTCGTTCTGCCCCTCTTTGAGGTCGCTGCTGAACTGGAGAGCGCAGCTATGTCGATCACGGATGGTACGAGCCTGTCGCCAGCGATGTGGAAAGTTCTGGGCTTGGTCATCGATGAACCGTTGACGGTCGCGGAGATCTCCCGCCGATTAGGAAACGCGCGTCAGAGCGTGCAAAGACTGGCTAACGTTGCCGTCGAAACGGGGGCAGCACAGTGGCAAAGCAATCCCGCGCACAAACGTTCGCCTTTGCTCGCACTCACTCCAGTAGGCAAAGCCAACCTTGCTGAACTCCGGCCGCGCCAACACAGGTGGGCGAATGCGGTTGGCGGCAAGATGGGCGAGGAGGAATTGCAATGCCTCTCGAGCCACATCGAGAGGCTTCTTAGTACCTTGCGGGATGTGAGCATTAATAGGGCCCAGCTCACGGTAGCCGAATAACTGGGCCTTGCCGCGGGGAAACCGAGGTGCGCAGGTATGCTGGTGACCGTTTTGAAAACGTATGTCTGGAAAGGCGCGGGTGAACGGTAGCGTGGCTGATCAGAGCACTCCCACACCGGAAATCGAACTGACCGAAGAGAGCTTGAATGCCGCTGCGGATGCGGCCATCGCCGCCTTTGAGGCGGCGGAGGATCTCACCGCCCTCCAGGCCGCCAAGCGCGCGCACCTTGGTGAGCAGTCGCCGATCATGCAGTCACGCAAGGCGCTCGGTACTTTGCCCAAGGACCAGCGTAAAGATGCCGGACGGTTCGTGAACATGGCCCGCGGCCGGGCTGAGAAACGCTACAGTGAACTGCACACCGAGCGTGAGGCGGAGTACCGCGAGCAGCAGCTGCGCGAGGAGAAGGTCGATGTCACCCTGCCGACGTCCCGTGCACAGGCCGGTGCAATGCACCCAATTACGACTCTCAGCGAGAACATTGCAGACATCTTCATCGGCATGGGCTGGGAGGTTGCCGAGGGGCCGGAGGTTGAAGCTGAGTACTTCAACTTCGACGCGCTCAACTTCATCCCGGACCACCCGGCGCGCACGCTGCAGGACACGTTCTACGTCGGCAGCGAGCGTTCTCGCCAGGTCATGCGCACGCACACCTCACCGGTACAGGTGCGCACGATGCTCGAGCGTGATCTGCCGATTTATATCGCATGCCCGGGCCGTGTGTTCCGTACGGATGAGCTCGATGCGACGCACACGCCGGTCTTTCACCAGGTGGAGGGGCTCGCCGTCGATAAGGGCCTGACCATGGCGCACCTGCGTGGCACCTTGGATCACCTGGCCAAAGTCCTGTTCGGGCCGGAGACGAAGACGCGCATCCGCACCAATTACTTCCCGTTCACGGAGCCGTCCGCAGAGGTGGATGTGTGGTTCCCGAACAAGAAGGGCGGCGCCGGCTGGATCGAGTGGGGCGGCTGCGGCATGGTCAACCCGAACGTCCTGCGTGCGGTCGGCGTTGACCCGGAAGTCTACTCCGGGTTCGCGTTCGGGATGGGTATTGAGCGTACGCTGCAGTTCCGCAATGGACTGACCGATATGCGCGACATGGTTGAAGGCGACGTGCGGTTCACCCAGCCGTTCGGTGTGCAGGCTTAAGGGATAAGGGGAGGAAAAGAAAGATGCTGATTTCCCAGAACTGGTTGATGTCCCTGCTGAACAACGCCGGCAACCCCGGCTGGACCGTGAGCGCTGAGGAGCTCGACGCCGGTTTCGTGCGCGTGGGTTTTGAGACGGAAGGCTATGAGCCTCTGCCGGAGATCACCGGCCCGCTCGTTGTGGGCCGCGTGAAAGAGATCGAAGAGCTCACGGAGTTCAAGAAGCCGATCCGTTACTGCCAGGTCGACGTTGGCCGGGCCAACGGCACTGGCGAACTGCAGGGCATTATCTGCGGTGCTCGCAACTTCAAGGAGGGCGACCTCGTGGTCGTCTCCCTCCCAGGTGCCGTGCTGCCGGGCGGCTTCGAGATCGCCGCGCGTGAGACCTACGGACACATCTCCAACGGCATGATGGCCTCGGAGGCTGAGCTCGGCTTCACCGCCACGAGCGACGGGATTATCGTCCTCGAGGAGGGTGCCGGCGAGCCCGGCCAGGACGCCCGTGAGGTGCTCGGCGGCCCGGATACGGTCTTCGACGTTAATATCACCCCGGACCGCGGATATGCGCTGTCTGCACGTGGTCTCGGCCGCGAGGTCGCTTCCGCATTCGACCTCGAGTACAAGGACCTTGCCGCAGATCCGTCTATCGCGGGCATCGATGTCAGCGATGTTCCGGCCCCGGCCGGCGATCTCATCCCGATCACTCTTGAGGAGTCCACGAAGGCGCAGCGCTTCGGCCTGCGCATGGTCGAGGGTATTGACCCGAAAGCTCAGGCGCCGTTCTGGCTCAAGCGCGTGCTCATGCTCGGTGGTGTCCGTTCCGTCAACGCCGCGACCGACGTGACCAACTTTGTCATGCTGCTCACCGGCCAGCCAATGCACGCCTTCGACGCTGACAAGATCGCCGGCGGTCTGCGCGTCCACAACGCTCAGGGTGGGGAAGAGTTCGAGACGCTTGATCACGTCAAACGCACCCTCACTGCGAACGATGTGGTCATCTCCGACGACAACGGCATCCAGTCCCTGGCGGCGATCATGGGCGGCACGACATCGGAGATCTCCGACGAGACCACCAATGTCTACTTCGAGGCGGCATCGTGGGACGCGCTCACCGTCGCACGCAGCGCACGCCACCACAAGCTCAGCTCTGAAGCTTCTCGACGTTTCGAGCGCGGCGTTGACCCCGCCATCATCGAAATCTCCCTCGACATTGCCTGCGCACTGCTGGCAGACATCGCTGGCGGAACCATCTCCGACAAGCGCACCCTCGTCGGCGACGTCAAAGACCGCGCGCCGATCGAGATGCGAGTGAGCCGCCCGTCCGAGCTCATCGGTGTCGACTACTCCAAGGAGACAGTCGTACGCCGCCTCGAAGAAGTGGGGTGCGCTGTAACGGGCGACGACGAGACTTTGCGCGTCACCCCACCGACGTGGCGCACTGACCTCAACGAGCCGGTCGAGCTGATCGAGGAGATTGTTCGTCTCGAGGGCTTGGACGATATTCCGCTCGAGCTGCCGACCCCGCGCGGTGGTCGCGGCCTGTCCCCGGTGCAGCGCCGCCGCCGCGCCGTCACGCACGCGCTAGCGTACTCCGGCTATGTGGAGATCATTCCGACGCCGTTCATGCCCAACACGGTTTTGGACACCTGGGGACTCGAGAGTGGCGACAAGCGCCGCAAGACCGTGCAGGTCCAGAACCCGCTTGATGCCGACTACGCCGTACTGGCCACGACGCTGCTGCCGACGATGCTCGAGGCCGTCGGCCGCAACGTCGCTCGGGGCCGCACGGACCTGGCCCTGTACTCGGTCGCGCAGACCGTGTTCAAGACCGCCGACGAATCTCCGATGCCGAGCGTGCTGGAGCGTCCGACTCCGGAGGTGCTTGAGGAGCTCATCGGTTCCCTGCCAGAGCAGCATCTGCACGCCGCTACCGTGGCGATCGGCAACAAGGAGCTTGAGGGCCCCTGGGGCAAGGGTCGTACGTATACGTGGGCGGATGCGATCGAGTCGGCTCAGATCGTCGCTAAGTCCTGCGGTGTGGAACTGGACATCGAGTCTGCCGAACACCTGCCGTGGCACCCCGGACGTTGTGCGCAGCTTTCCGTCGATGGCAGCGTTGTCGGCTACGCGGGTGAACTCCACCCGCAAATTCTCGAAGCCCTCGGTCTGCCCGAGCGCACCTGTGCGATGGAGATCGATCTGACCGCGCTACCGATAAGCGAGAACCTGCCGGCTCCGGTTCTCTCGGCGTTCCCAGCACTGCACCAGGACATTGCGCTCGTTGTCGATGATGACATCCCGGCTGAAACTGTGCGTCGCACGCTCGTCGAGACGGCAGGCGAGCTGCTGGAAACCGTTGAGCTTTTCGACGTCTACCGCTCCGACGCCCTCGGCGACGGTAAGAAGTCGCTCGCATTCGGTTTGGTGTTCCGTGCCTCTGACCGCACTTTGACGGACGAGGAAGCTAATGAGGCTCGCCTGGCTGCTGCGGAAGCGGCTGCTCAACGTCTCGGAGCCCAGATGCGCGCATAAAATGAATATGGTGGAATAGTTTGCAAGTGTCTGGTCAGATGCGTAGCATGACCGCTATGACAGACAACCAGGGCACTGCAACCGGTACTGACACCGTCACCGTGGCTGTTGCCGGCGCCACCGGGTATGCGGGCGGGGAGATCCTCCGCCTGCTGCTCGGACACCCGCGCTATGCCGACGGGACGTTGAAGATCGGGGCGTTGACGGGCAATTCCAATGCAGGTCAGGGCGTCGATACGCTCATGCCGCACCTGCCGCAGCTCGCGGACCGCGTCATTGAGCCGACGTCGCCGGAAACATTGGCCGGCCATGACGTTGTCTTTCTCGGCCTTCCGCACGGATTCTCTGCAGAGATTGGCTCTGCTCTGCCGGAGGAGACCCTCGTGCTTGACTGCGCTGCGGACTTTCGCCTGCGCAATGCCGACGATTGGACAAAATACTACGGCGGCGAACATGCAGGCTCATGGCCGTACGGCATTCCGGAGATCCCGGGTCGCCGCGAGGAGATCGCCGCGGCCAAACGCATTGCGGTCCCGGGCTGCTTCCCGACGGGCGCTACCCTCGCCGCTTTGCCTGCCGTTGCACATGAACTCGTGGAGCCGCGGCTCAACGTCGTCTCCATCACCGGTGTTTCCGGTGCCGGCAAGAAGGCGAATGTTGACCTGCTGGGGGCAGAAACCATGGGATCGCTGAAGGCCTACAACACCGCCGGCAAGCACCGCCACACTCCCGAGATGGTGCAGAACCTGAGCGAGGTCACGGAGAAGGACGTGAAAGTCAGCTTCACGCCGGTGTTGGCACCACTGCCGCGCGGGATTCTCACCACGGTCACTGCTCCTTTGACGGAAGGGATGACCGAGGATGAGGCGCGGGGCGTGTACGCGGAGTACTACGCGGGCGAGCCATTCATCCACCTCCTGCCGAAGGGCGTACAGCCCCAGACACAGAACGTGGTCGGGTCCAACATGTGCCACGTCCAGGTGGAGGTCGATCAGGATGCGGGAATGCTGCTGGCTACCTCGGCGATTGACAACCTGACCAAGGGCACGGGCGGTGCCGCCGTGCAGTGCATGAACATCGCGCTGGCTGAGATGGGGTTCAACGAAACGGACGGACTGCCCCGGGCGGCAGTCGCGCCCTAAGCAGGTGAAGGAGAGACAATGAGCGCATCTGAGAAAACGGGTGTGACAGCACCCGCAGGCTTTAGCGCCGCGGCAACGACGGCCGGAATCAAGCCGTCCGGAAAACCCGACCTGGCGCTGGTGGTCAACCATGGCCCGCGCTTTGACGCCGCCGCAGTGACGACCCGCAACAAAGTCGTCGCATCACCGGTGAAGGTCACTCGTGACGCGATGACGACGGGCTCACTGGCCGCCGTGGTGTTCAACTCCGGTAATGCCAACGCCTGCAATGGCCGTCAAGGCGATGTGGACGCAGTGGAGATGCAGTCGCTGGCAGCCCAGTCGATCGGCGTAGCACCCGAGGATGTCGCGGTGTGCTCCACGGGCCTGATCGGTGAACTCATGCCCATGGACAAGGTCCGCGCAGGCATCGAAACACTCGGTGGCCAGCTCGGCGACAACGGTCATGAGGCTGCTGTGGCCATTCTGACGACTGACACAGTGGAGAAGCAAGCGCTTGTAGAGCGCGACGGGTGGAGCATCGGCGGCATGGCCAAGGGCGTGGGCATGATGGCCCCGTCGCTGGCGACCATGCTGGTGTGCTTGACTACCGATGCTGATGTGTCTGCGGGGGAGTTGGATCAGGTGCTCAAGGAAGCGTCGAAAAGCACCTTCAATACGCTCGACATTGATGGAGCGACCTCGACCAATGACACTGTCATCCTCATGGCGTCGGGAGCTTCTGGTGTCCAGCCCGACAAGAGCGAATTCGCCGGGGCTATCGGTGAGATCTGCGCTTTTCTGGCTGACCAACTCCAGGCGGACGCTGAGGGTGTGACCAAGCGCGTAGCCGTCACTGTCGAGGGCACTGCCGACGATGAGCAGGCTCTCAACGCCGCACGCACGATCGGACGCGACAACCTGTTCAAGTGCGCCATGTTCGGCTCCGATCCGAACTGGGGCCGCGTGCTCGCCGCGGTGGGCATGGCGGATGCGGAAATGGACCCGGACAACATCAGCGTCTACTTCAACGGCCAGCCGGTCTGCGAGGGCAGCACTGGTGCACCTGGTGCGCGCGAAGTCGACCTCAGCGGCATTGACGTTGACGTGCGCGTTGATCTCGGGACTGGCGGACCCGGAACGGCCACGGTGCGCACCACTGATCTGTCCTACGCCTACGTGGAAATCAACTCGGAGTACTCGACGTAAATGGAACCTTCACAGCTCTCCCGGGCTCTCTCCAATCAGGACCGGGCACACGTGCTCGCCGAAGCTCTGCCGTGGCTGCAGCACTTCCGCGACAAGATCGTCGTGGTCAAGTATGGCGGCAATGCCATGATCGACGAGGACCTGAAGTCCGCCTTCGCCGCTGACATGGTCTTCCTGCGCACCGTGGGGGCGAAGCCCGTCGTCGTGCACGGTGGCGGGCCGCAGATCACCGACATGCTGGGACGTCTGCAGCTCGACGGCGGCGAGTTCGTCGGCGGGTTCCGCGTGACTACACCAGAGATTCTCGATGTGGTGCGCATGGTGCTCTTCGGCCAGGTCGGCCGCGACCTGCTGGGCCGCATCAACTCGCACGGGCCGTACGCGGTGGGCACCTCGGGCGAGGATGCAGGACTGTTCACGGCGGAGAAGCGTCTTGTCGAGGTCGATGGGGAACTGACCGACATCGGTCTCGTCGGTGAGATTGTCGATGTTGACCCGTCTGCAGTGATGGACATTATCGACGCCGGTCGCATCCCAGTCGTTTCCGGCATTGCCCCCGGAGCGGACGGAAACGTCTACAACATCAACGCCGATTCTGCTGCCGGCGCACTCGCTGCCGCGCTCGATGCTGAGCGCCTCGTTGTACTCACCAACGTCGAGGGCCTCTACACCGACTGGCCGAACAAGGACTCGCTCGTGTCCAAGATCGAGCTCGAGCAGCTCGACGAAATCATGCCGTCGCTCGACTCCGGAATGATCCCGAAAATGGAAGCCTGTGTGACCGCTGTGCGTGGGGGCGTCAGCGCCGCCCACGTCATTGACGGACGGATCCCGCATTCCGTGCTGCTGGAGCTGTTCACCATGGGAGGCATTGGCACCATGGTGCTTCCGGACGAATACGACACCGCAAACTATCCCGACGGAACCGTGTTCAGGAAGGATGATCTGCAGTGAGCAACCAGCAAGCTCTCGGGCAGTGGACCGAGGCGCTGATGAATACCTACGGCACCCCGCAACTGCCGCTGGTCAGCGGCCGCGGCGCCACGGTGCGCGACGCCGACGGCAACAGCTACATCGACATGCTCGCCGGCATCGCAGTGAACTCACTGGGCCACGCCCACCCGAGGCTGGTGGAGGCCGTCGACAGCCAGTTCCGCACGCTCGGCCACATCTCCAACTTCTTCGCCTCCGAACCAGCACTGAGCGTGGCTCAGTCGCTCAAGGAGCGTTTCGGTGATCCGTCTGCAAAAGTCTTCTTCTGCAACTCCGGTGCAGAGGCGAATGAGACTGCGTTCAAACTCACCCGCTTGACCGGCCGCACGCGCGTGCTGGCGGCGCTCGATGGCTTCCACGGCCGCACTATGGGCTCGCTGTCTTTGACCGGCCAGCCAAGCAAGCAAGCGCCCTTCGAGCCGCTCGTGCCTGGGGTGGAGTTCTACCGTTACGGCGACATTGACCACCTGCGCGAACTCGTCGAGCAGAACGCTGGGAACACTGCCGCCGTCTTCCTTGAGCCGATCCAGGGTGAGACCGGTGTCATCCCAGCGCCGGAGGGATTCCTAGAAGCGGTCCGCCAGCTGTGCGATACCCACGGCATCCTCATGGTCGTCGATGAGGTGCAAACCGGCGTCGGACGCACCGGAGCCTTCTTCGCCCACACAACCTCGGGGGTGCAGCCGGACATTGTCACCATGGCCAAGGGGCTGGCCGGCGGGCTACCGATCGGGGCTGTCATCGCGCGGGGTGATGTGGCCGATCTGTTCACGCCCGGTTCCCACGGGACCACCTTCGGAGGCAATCCGATCTCCTGCGCGGCTGCCCAGGCAGTGCTGGAGGTCGTCGACGATCAGTTCTGTGCTGAGGTGAGGCAGAAGGGGGAGGGGTTGGCCCGTGACGTCGATAAGCTTGATGGCGTTGACCACGTGCGTGGTTGCGGATTGATGCTCGGCGTCGTGCTGGACAAGCCCGTGGCCAAAGAGGCCGTGCAGATTGGGCTGCAGCACGGTGTTATTCTCAACGCCCCCACTGAGTCTGTGCTGCGCCTGACCCCGCCGCTGGTGATCACCGGCGACGAACTGCGCGCAGCGACGGACGCGATCGCAACTACGCTGGAGGAAGCACTGTCCCGCTTTGCCAGCACCAACGGAGGACACCAGTGACCACACCACGCCACTTCCTAGCCGACGACGATGTGACCCCCGCTGAACAGGCGGAGATTCTGGCTCTCGCGGCCGAGATGAAGCGCGACCGCTATTCCCGCCGCCCGCTCGAGGGGCCGCAATCTGTTGCCGTTCTCTTTGATAAAACGTCGACGCGCACGCGCTTTTCTTTCATGGCGGGCATCGCTGAGCTCGGCGGATTCCCCATCGTCGCCGAGACCGGCAACTCGCAGATGGGCAAAGGTGAGACTTTCCAGGACACTGGCGCGACCTTGTCGCGTTACGTCTCCGCGATCGTGTGGCGCACGTACGCGCACTCGAACTTCACGGAGATGGCAGAGGGGGCGAGTGTGCCGATCATCAATTCGCTTTCCGACGATCTTCACCCCTGCCAAATGTTGGCCGACCTGCAAACAGTCATCGAGAACCTATGCCCGGAGGAAGGCCCGGCGGGCCTTCGGGGTAAGCATGCCGTTTACCTAGGTGATGGCGACAACAACATGGCGAATTCCTACATGATCGGCTTCGCCACCGCTGGGATGGACATCACCGTCATCTCCCCGGAGGGATTCCAGCCGCGCACGGAATTCGTGGAACGCGCACGGGCCCGCGCTGCAGAAACGGGTGCAACGGTCGCCGTCACGTCCGATGTGGGGGCCGTGGATGGTGCTGATGTCGTCATCACCGACACGTGGGTGTCCATGGGCATGGAAGAAGACGGCAAGGACCGCCGCACTCCGTTCCTGCCGTACCAAGTGGATGCAGCGATGATGGGCCGTGCCAGCGACGGCGCGATCTTCCTGCACTGCCTTCCGGCATACCGCGGCAGTGAAGTCGCAGCTGAGGTCATCGACGGCCCTCAGTCGCGCGTGTTCGACGAGGCAGAAAACCGCCTGCACGCGCAGAAAGCGCTGCTTGCCTGGCTGTTGGAGAACCAGTAGATGAGCGCACCGAATTCGCGTACCGCGCGCCAGGCGAAGATCCTGGCGATTCTCGATCACACCCGGGTGTCCTCGCAAGTGCAGCTGTCCGAGCTGCTCCTGGATGAGGGCATCGATATCACCCAGGCCACTTTGTCGCGCGACCTCGACGAGCTTGGAGCGCGGAAGGTGCGACCGTCGGGCGGCGGGCGTTCCTACTACGCAGTCGGGGAGGCGGCCCAGTCGTTCCAGGCCTCGCCCAAAGGCCCGCGCGACAAACTCCGCCGGATGCTCGCGGAACTGGTGGTGTCTGTCGACTACACCGGCAACATCGCAGTACTGCGCACACCGGCGGGGGCTGCGCAGTACCTGGCCAGCTATATCGACCGGGTCGCGCTGGAGAAAGTCGTCGGCACCATTGCTGGCGACGACACGATCTTCGTGCTGGCACGCGAACCACTCTCCGGCAGGCAACTCGCCGAGGAATTCATGGGCGACCGGGTCGACGGTGCCGAGGACGCTGAAGAGTAGACTTTCTTCGGCTTAGATCTCAAACAGAACCAATTGAACCGATAAGCAAAACAAGGAGCTTTGACACCAATGACTAACCGTGTTGTTCTCGCGTACTCCGGTGGACTGGACACCTCTGTGGCCATCCCGTACCTGGCAGAGATGACTGGTGGTGAAGTCGTCGCCGTCTCCCTCGACCTGGGGCAGGGTGGAGAGGACATGGAGTCGGTGCGTCAGCGCGCGCTCGACTGCGGCGCTGTCGAGTCCATTGTGGTGGATGCCCGTGACGAGTTCGCTGAGGAATACTGCCTGCCCACCATCAAGGCGAACGCGCTGTACATGAAGCAGTATCCGCTGGTGTCCGCGATTTCGCGCCCGCTCATTGTGAAGCACCTCGTGGAGGCCGCGCAGGAGCACGGCGGCACGCACGTCGCCCACGGTTGCACCGGTAAGGGCAACGACCAGGTTCGCTTCGAGGTCGGATTCGTCAACCAGGACCCGGACCTGGAGATCATTGCCCCGGCCCGCGACTACGCATGGACCCGCGACAAGGCCATTGAGTACGCCGAGGGCAAGGACCTGCCGATCGAGCAGTCCGCTGCGTCTCCGTTCTCCATTGATCAGAACGTGTGGGGCCGTGCCGTGGAGACCGGTTTCCTGGAGAACCTGTGGAACCCGCTGACCAAGGACCTGTACTCCTACACTGAGGACCCGGCGCTGGGTAATGCTCCGGACGAGGTCATCATCTCCTTCGAATCCGGTAAGCCGGTGGCTATCGACGGCCGCAAGGTGACCGTGCTGGAGGCCATCGAGGAGATGAACCGCCGCGCCGGTGCACAAGGTATCGGTCGCTTGGACATGGTGGAGGACCGCCTGGTGGGCATCAAGTCCCGCGAGGTGTACGAGGCACCGGGTGCAGTCGCACTGATCACCGCGCACCAGGCGCTCGAAGACGTCACCGTCGAGCGCGAGCTCGCGCGTTACAAGAGGCTTATCGACGCTCGCTGGTCCGAAGAAGTCTACGACGGCCTCTGGTTTGCACCGCTGAAGCGCTCCCTCGACGCCTTCATCGAGTCCACCCAGCAGCACGTCACCGGCGACATTCGCATGGTTCTGCACGCTGGCACCGCCACGGTCAACGGCCGTCGTTCCAACCACTCCCTGTACGACTTCAACCTGGCTACCTACGACACCGGCGACACCTTCGACCAGTCCCACGCCAAGGGTTTCGTGAAGCTGCACGGCCTGTCTTCTGAGATTGCCAACAAGCGCGACAGGGCAGCCGCTAACGCAACTGCCCAGGAGTCCTAATGGAAAAGCACGGAACCAACCAGGGCGCACTGTGGGGCGGTCGCTTCTCCGGCGGGCCATCGGAGGCGATGTTCGTGCTGTCTGTATCCACTCACTTTGACTGGATCCTCGCCCCGTATGACGTGCTCGCGTCGAAGGCCCACGCGAAGGTCCTCAACCGGGCGGGACTGCTGACCGATAGCGACCTCGAGGCCATGCTCGCTGGCCTCGACCAGCTTGGCCGTGATGTTGCTGATGGTTCCTTCGGCCCTGAGCCGACCGACGAGGACGTGCATGGCGCGATGGAGCGCGGTCTCATTGATCGCGTCGGCCCCGAACTCGGCGGCCGCCTGCGCGCTGGCCGATCCCGTAATGACCAGGTCGCTGCGATGTTCCGCATGTGGCTTCGTGATGCGGTGCGTGCTGTCGCACAGGACACGGCTGACCTGATCGAAGCTCTGTCCACCCAGGCAGCCGCGCACCCTGACGCCATCATGCCCGGCAAGACCCACTTCCAGGCGGCGCAACCGATCTTGTTGGCCCACTCGCTGCTGGCGCACGCGCAGCCTCTGCTGCGCGACATCGAGCGCATCCGCGACCTGGACAAGCGTCTAGCTGTGTCCCCGTACGGCTCCGGCGCTCTGGCTGGTTCGTCGCTGCAGCTCGACCCCGAAGCGATCGCGGAGGAACTCGGGTTCGACTCTGCGGCCGATAACTCCCTCGACGGTACGTCGTCACGCGACTTCGTTTCGGAGGCCGCCTATGTGCTCGCGCAGATCGGTGTAGACATCTCCCGTCTAGCCGAAGAGATCATTGCGTGGTCGACGCCGGAATTCGGCTACGTCACGCTTGCTGACGCGTGGTCAACCGGGTCATCCATCATGCCCCAGAAGAAGAACCCGGATGTTGCGGAGCTGGCCCGCGGTAAATCCGGCCGGTTGATCGGCAACGTGACCGGCCTGCTGGCCACATTCAAAGCGCAGCCGCTTGCCTACAACCGCGACCTGCAGGAGGACAAGGAGCCGATCATCGACTCGATCGACCAGCTCCGCATCCTGTTGCCGGCGATGACCGGGTTGGTGTCCACCCTGACTTTCCACGAGGACCGGATGCGTGAGCTCGCCCCGGCTGGGTTCACGTTGGCCACGGATCTTGCGGAGTGGATGGTCCGCCAAGGCGTGCCGTTCCGTGAAGCGCACGAAGCCTCCGGCGCATGCGTTCGGATCGCCGAGTCTCGCGGGGTGGATTTGATCGATCTGACGGATGAAGAGCTGGCAAGCGTCGATAAGCGACTCACTCCGCAGGTGCGCGACGTGCTCACGATCGATGGTGCTGTGGCATCCCGCGCGACGCGCGGCGGCACCGCCGGAGTGCGTGTCGCGGAGCAGCGTGAACGTGTGGACGCCGCGAACGCCGATGCCCGTCGTTGGGCACAAACCCCGGTGCGTTCTTAAACGTCAAGTGAATCAAATGAATTCTGTATTCATAATTCCTACCTAGCACCGTGGTTCACAGGCGCTTGACGCGTCCTATACATAAACTGTGGCCATGACCACACAACAAGGCGCACAAGAGGGGTTGCGGAAACCACCTCGAGGGTGCGCCATTTTCATTGGTGTCTTGCTGGCCATCATTGCCCTTGTCGCGGTCTTCATCGGACGCGGGGGCTTGGGTGAGGGGTCGTTCATCTCCGGGCGCGGGTCGAAAGAAGTCACCGGTGTGATCGGTTCGGAAAAGCGCGAGTACTTCGAGGACCCGGAGGTCGTTGACCGTCTGACAGAGCTCGGGTTCACGGTGAATTTCACCACCGCCGGTTCCCGCCGCATCGCCAATGAAACGAATTTGGCGCAGCAGGATTTCGTTTTCCCGTCGTCAGGCCCGGCAGCCCAGAAGATCACTGACCAGGACTCCAATTACTCCGTGGAGTACCCGTTCTTCTCGCCGATGGCGGTAGCAACGTTCAAACCAATCGCTCGCATCCTTGAGAAGGAGGGCGTGGCCACGGAAGCTGCCGGAAAGTACACCCTTGACGTCGGCGAGTTCATCACCCTGACGCAGCAGGGGAAGCGCTGGCGTGATTTCGGGAACACGTTCCCGTCGCAACGCAATGTACAGGTGGCCACCACCGACATCCGCACCTCGAACTCTGCAGCGATGTGGCTGGCAATCCTGGCATGGGAGTTTGGGGAGAGCAACCCCGACAAAGCAGATGACATTGGCTGGCTGACCAACCAGATCGCTCCATTCTTCACCGGCCAGGGTTACACCCAGTCGTCGTCCGCCGGCCCGTTCGCCGACTACCTCAGCCAAGGCATGGGAGCGGTGCCCATGGTGTTGGTCTACGAGGCGCAATTTTTAGGCGAACAGATGAAGGAGAGCTCCCGCATCAAAGACGACATGGTCCTGATGCACCTCGAACCGACCGTACTGGCCAACCACGGCATCGTGGGAATCTCGCCAGAAGGCAAGGAGCTGGCCCAAGCGCTGGCCTCGGACCAAGAACTGCAGCAGCTAGCCGCTAGGCACGGTTTCCGGCCGGCCACCGGAGACTATCTCACCACCGCTATGGAGGGCCACGGCCTTGGCTCCCCGGCGCACTACGACAACTCAGTCGACCCGCCCAGCTTCGACAGAATGGAGAAGCTCATCGAGGGTGTGGGCAACCGGTACGGATCCGTCCCCCCACGTAACCGGGAGGAACAGGAGAAATGAAGAAACTTCTAGCGACGCTTGCGGCACTGCTCGCCGGAACCGCCCTCGTAGCATGCAGCGACGATAACGGAGGCGGGGGAGGAGGCTTCGGCGGCCTTGGCGGGGGCTCCAAAGGCCCACTGACTATCGTGGCCGCGACTGAGTTGCAAGACCTGGAGCCGCTGGTGCAGCAGGCGTCGGAGGACCTCGGCTTCGACATCACCCTGCAATTCCCGGACGGTACCCTGCAGAACTCCCAGGAGCTCAAAGCGGGCAACTTTGACGGTCAGGTGGATGCGACGTGGTTTGCCACTAACCGCTACGTCAATCTCATTGATGCCCAGGGCAAGCTGGCCGATGAAACGAAGATTGCCACCAGTCCCGTTGCTTTCGGTGTGCAGCGGGACAAAGCGCAGGAGCTCGGCTGGGACACGAAACAGCCGACGTGGTCGGACTTCGCCGATGCCGCACGCGAGGGAAAGTTCTCCTTTGGTATGACCGACCCGTCGACCTCCAACTCTGGTTTCTCCGCGCTGGTGTCTGTAGCGACTGCGATGGCGGACACTGGCTCCGCGCTGACCCAGGAAGACATCCAAAAGGTCGGCACACGGTTGACTGAGCTGTTCCAGGCGCAGTCGTTGGTTTCTGGCTCGTCGGGCTGGCTCAAGGACGCATTTTTGGAGAGCCCGGAGCGCGCCGACGCGATCATCAACTACGAATCCACTTTGCATGCCATGCGCAACGAGGGTGCAAATATCGAGGTCATTGTTCCGGCGGACGGCGTTATTTCCGCTGATTACCCGCTGTCCACACTCGCTCAACCGAAAAACGAGAACGCCGCTGAACAGGTTCGCCAACTCGCTGAATGGTTGCTTGAGCATGAAGAGCAGATCGCGGACAGCTACCGCCGCCCCGTCACCAACGCTGACCTGATGCCCGCTGAGATGAGCAATCAGACCGTCATTGAGCTTGCATTCCCAGCCAGCTACGGCACTGTCGAAGCGCTGCTGGACCGCTACAACAACGACTACCGCCAGCGCGGAACTGCCACCTTCGTCCTGGATACTTCTGGCTCCATGGAAGGTGAGCGCATCGCGTCCCTGCAGCAGATCATGACGTCGCTTATCGACGGCTCCGCTGCCACCGCCACGGGCGACGTGGCCCTGCGCGATGGCGAGCTGGTGACGTTCCAATCCTTCTCAACGGCACCTCACGAGCCATTACTGGGCGAGTTCCTACGCGATGACCGCATCACCAAGGCCAAGTACCAGGGCTACGTGAATGACCTTGTGGCAGACGGCCAGACCGCAATCTACGACACGTTATTCGATGCGCTACGCAGTTCCGACCCGAACGCAGGTATCAGCTCGATCGTGCTCTTGTCCGACGGTGAAGTCACGCACGGCATGGACTACTACGCCTTTGAGAAGCAGTACCAGGGGCTTTCCCCGGAGCAGCGCTCCATCCCGGTCTTTGTGATCCTCTACGGGGAGGCCAATGCGAGCGAGATGAACAACCTGGCAGAATTGACGGGCGGTGCCGTCTTCGACGCGTTGAACGGCGACTTGGATGCAGCTTTCAAGGAGATTCGTGGCTACCAGTAATACGCCCAGCCCCTACCGGCCAGGAGGTCCCGCAGCGACAGGAGTGGGGGAGGGGAACTTCTTCACCTCCCGCAAGAACAAAGTCGGGATGAGCTTGGCGGCTCTTGTCATCATTCTGCACGTCGTCCTGATCATGGCCACTGGAGTTGGCCTGGGGTTCTTGTGGCCTGTCGTGGCCGTGGCTGCATGGGGTGCCGGCGTTGCTCTGACCCCGCCGCCGGCGCCGAAGGCAATAGCGCCGCCCGCGCCGATGGAACCGGTCAACGTCCAGTTGAACCGCGACGTGCGCAACACACTGCGGGAACTCGTGCGCGCGAAGCCGCCGGAGCGGGTGCTCAACCAAGCGTCCGAGCTGGAAGACAACATGCGCTTCATTTTGGATGAGTGGGATGAGTTGCAGTCCACCCCGGAGCACCAACAAACGGTATGGAACATCGTGAAGATCTACTTGCCGGAAGTGGTGAACACCTACGTCAACGCCCCGCAGTATCACAGCGCTGAGGCAGCTGCGGTCATGGAGGATTCACTGTCAACGCTGACCGGCGCGCTCGAGCGGATCAAGCTAGGCGTGGTCGACCACAGTCTGCGCACGATGGATTCCCAGGCCCGCACACTGCGCGAGACCTTCGGCAATCTTCCGGGGCTGGACCAGACCTAGCCCGAGCCCGAGAATGCGCAGGGGTACGATTGACCACTATGACGGCCGATAAACTCACGCTCGACCCCCAGCTCCTCGAGGTCCTAGCGTGCCCGCAAGACAAGGGTCCGCTCGACTACGACCACGAGGAGCAACTGTTGATCAACCCGCGGATGGGCATTGCCTACCGCATTGATGACGGTATTCCGGTGCTGCTTATCGACGAAGCTCAGCCGCACCCCGCAGACAACGAGGTTTGAAAAGAACTACTTTATGGCGAACATCATTGATGAACTCCAGTGGCGTGGATTGGTCAACCAGTCCACGGATCTCGAGGCACTCAAGGACCAGACAGCGAACCCAATCACGCTGTACGCGGGCTTCGATCCGACCGGTCCGTCCCTGCACGCCGGCCACTTGGTTCCCCTGCTCATGTTGCGTAGGTTCCAGGAAGCCGGACACCGGCCAATCGTTCTCGCTGGCGGTGCAACGGGTTTGATTGGTGATCCGCGTGAGGTCGGTGAGCGGTCTATGAACACTGCCGACACTGTCGAGGATTGGGCGCAGCGAATCACCGGCCAACTGCAGCGTTTCGTGTCCTTTGAAGGCGACAATGCCGCCGTGCTGGTCAACAACGCCGAGTGGACCAACGACATGTCGGTGATCTCGTTCCTGCGCGACATCGGCAAGCACTTCTCTTTGTCGACGATGCTGTCGCGCGAGACGGTCAAGCGCCGTCTTGAGGGTGACGGCATTTCCTACACGGAGTTTTCCTACATGCTGCTGCAGGCGAACGACTTCGTGCAGCTGCGGCGCCGTCATGATTGCATGCTGCAGATCGGCGGGTCGGACCAGTGGGGCAACCTGGTCGCGGGCGTCGACCTGAATCGCCGTGTCGACGGCGCATCGGTCCATGCACTGACCGTGCCGCTGGTCACGGACTCGGAGGGCAAGAAGTTCGGTAAGTCCACCGGTGGCGGGTCACTCTGGCTCGATCCCGAGATGACCAGCCCGTACCGCTGGTACCAGTACTTTGTGAACACCGCGGATGCCGATGTGATCCGTTACCTGCGCTGGTTCACCTTCCTGACGCAGGATGAGCTCGCCGAGATGGAAACCGAGGTGGAGGAGCGCCCGTTCAAGCGTGAAGCCCAGAAGCGTCTCGCCCAGGAGATGACCGACCTTGTTCATGGGCCCGAGGCGACAAAGGCTGTCGAACTGGCCTCACAGGCCCTGTTCGGTCGTGCAGAGTTGTCTGAGCTGGATGAGCAAACGCTCGCTGCCGCTGTCTCTGAGACGGATGTGTTCGAGGTTGAGGCGGGTGCGCCGCGCACCATTGTTGATCTGCTGGTGGGCACTGGCCTGGTGGATTCGAAGGGTGCTGCTCGTCGGGCTATCAAGGAAGGTGGTGCTTACGCCAACAACGAGCGTATTGAATCTGAGGGGTGGGAACCTGCCGCGGAAGATCTGCTCCACGGTTCATGGGTTGTTTTGCGCCGCGGCAAGAAGAACTTTGCCGGCGTGAAGGTGCACGGCTAAAGGAGGTCTGAGATGAGCAAAGACGGCCAACCGAGAACGCATGCCAACCGGGGGCGCCGGGACGGACGTGAGGACAAGAAGGTCCGGCACGACCGCTCCAACCCGTACCGCCAGGGCTTCCGCGAGGAGCGCATGGCGCAGAAGGAGAATGAGCCGTCCATTCCGGACGACATCGACCCGTCTGACCTTGACCCGTCCGTTCTGCAAGACCTGCGAGTGCTGGCGAAGGACAACGCTGACAAAGTAGCTAAGCACATGATCATGTCTGCTACGTGGATGGCGGATGATCCCCGGCTGGCCTTGGCGCATGCCCGCGCCGCAAAAAACCGTGCGGGTCGCGTTGGTGTCGTCCGTGAGGCAGCAGGCATTGCTGCGTACCACGCTGGGGAGTGGAAGGAAGCGCTGTCTGAGTTGCGAGCAGCCCGCCGGATGAGCGGTGGCCCCGGTCTGCTTGCTGTCATGGCTGACTGTGAGCGAGGCCTGGGTCGCCCCGACAAGGCGATCGAGATCGGGCGTAGCCAGGAAGCACAGCAGCTCGATCCTGAGTCGCAGGTCGAACTGGCCATTGTTGTTGCGGGGGCACGCCACGACCTCGGCCAACACGAAGCTGCGCTGGCGACGCTGCAGCAGCTCAATCCCACCATCGATGAGAAGAAGGTGGGGGACTTCGCCCACACCCGTCTTTCCTACGCCTACGCGGATGCTCTTGCCCAGGTTGGCAGGACTGATGAGGCCCGGACGTGGTTCGAGCACGTCAAGAAGGTCGATAGCGAAGAGATGACGGATGTCGCGCAGCGTCTGAAGGAGTTCAGCTAAGCAATGCTTATCAGCGGTTACGACGCTCTGCTTCTCGACCTTGACGGAACAGTCTGGCACGGCGATGCTTCTATCCCCGGCGCAGTCGATGCGATCAACGCCGCTATTACCTCTGGGCGCCGCGCTGCATACATCACGAACAACGCTTCCAAGGCGCCACGTGATGTTGCGAGCAAGCTGCAGTCCATTGGCCTCAAAGCGACTGAAAAGGACGTGATGACATCTGCGCAAGCCGCAGTCCAGCTCGCGCAGCAGCACGCGGCTCCCGGCGCGGCAGTGCTCGTGGTGGGTGCTGACTCATTCCGCGACCTTGTCCGTGAGGCTGGTTTCACTGTCGTGGACTCCGCTGACGACGCACCGGCCGTCGTGCTCCACGGGCACTCGCCCGACAACGGATGGCGGCACCTGTCGGAGGCAGCACTGGCTATTCAGGCCGGGGCGACGTATCTGGCGAGCAACCTGGACTCGACGTTGCCAATGGACCGCGGGTTCATGGTGGGCAACGGGTCCATGGTCGCGGCAGTCACGAACGCCACCGGTGTCACCCCGCGGGCTGCGGGCAAACCCGGCCCTGCCATGTTCACCCTCACACGCGACAACCTCGGTGTGACAGCGCCACTTGTCATCGGTGACCGCCTCGACACCGACATCGCCGGTGGTGTCGCCGCAGGCATGGACACGTTGCACGTGCTCACAGGCGTCTCCGGCCCACGCGCACTCATTTCTGCGCCAGCCGATCAGCGCCCGACGTTCATCGCCGAAGACATGTCTGTGCTTGTCGACGCTTCGGTGGAAGCCGACCAGCTGCGCCCATGCGCCCAAGGCGGATTCACTGCGGCGGTGGAACGGGACGACGACACTGGGGGATCGGTGGTTGTGCTGGACGGGGGAGATGAGACGTCGACAAGCATGCAGGCTCTGCGCACAGTGTTGAAGGCGGCCTGGAGCCTTGGTGCTGGTGAGGTGCCCGATGTTGAAGCAGCATCAGCTGCTGCGCGCCGTGCCGTGGAAAGCTGGTGGTGATAGTGAGTACTCCCGAGCAGCTGACCGAGCGCTTCGAGACGGCGATGGCTCAAGCACCAGAGGACCTCGCCGGCGAACTAGCCCAGTACGAGGCCGCGTACACCGTCCTCGCCGATGCGTTGCAGGACCAGGCCTAATGGGGCAGGGTCCAGGGCGCCGTCGCCTTGACGCGGAGTTAGTGCGCCGCAAGATCGCGCGGTCCCGTGAACAAGCCGTCGAGTGGATCAAAGCGGGCCGAGTCGAGGTCGGCGGGTTCACCGCGACGAAGCCTGCGACGGTTGTCGAGCCTGAGGTGTCCATTAAAGTCGCTGAAGTCGACGGTGATGATTGGGCGTCTCGCGGTGCCCACAAGCTGCTCGGTGCCCTTGAGGCATTCGAGCCGCACGGCCTGTCCATTGCAGGAAAGCGCGCTCTTGATGCTGGTGCCTCCACAGGCGGATTCACCGATGTCCTGCTGCGCCGCGGTGCCCGCGAGGTCGTAGCTGTTGATGTCGGGTATGGCCAGCTGGTCTGGCGGTTGCAGGACGACGACCGTGTCACGGTGCTGGACCGGACTAACATCCGCCATCTCACCCCTGAATTCATGGATGGAACAGCGGAGCTGATGGTCGGCGACCTGTCTTTCATCTCGCTCGAGCTGGTGCTGCCTGCTATCGCACAATGCATGGCCGACGGTGCGGATCTGCTACCCATGGTCAAGCCGCAGTTCGAGGTGGGCAAGGACCGCCTGGGCAGCGGCGGAGTGGTTCGGTCGGCGGAGTTGCGCGCAGAAGTCACCCTCGATGTCGCCCGTTTTGCGCTGTCATTGGGGTTGAGTTGCCGCGGTGCGGTGGCGTCACCGCTACCCGGGCCGAGCGGGAACGTAGAATACTTCCTATGGCTCGTTCACGATGGTGGCGAAAGCGCACCCGATGATGGGGAGCTGACTGCCATGATCACGCGTGCAGTAGAGGAAGGACCGAAGAACTAATGACACAAAGCGACACCGACCGCTGCGTACTCTTGGTCCCGCACACCCGGCGCGAGGGCAACATTGCTTCTGCGGCGCGTGCGACAGAGCTGCTCATGCAGGCGGGCATCACCGTCCGTCTTGTCGGGGAGGATGAGCTGCCGTTCACGGACAACTATCCGGTTCTCGGCCAGATCGAGCAGGTCGCCCCGAAGGATGAGGCGGCAGCCGGATGTGAACTCGTGCTCGTGCTCGGCGGTGACGGCACCTTCCTGCGGGCAGCTGGTATGGCCCGTGCACAGGATGTCCCCGTTTTGGGCATCAATTTGGGCCACATCGGCTTCCTCGCCGAATGGGAGGAAGACAGCCTGGAAACCGCGATCCGGCGCGTGATCGACCGCGAGTACACCGTCGATGACCGCATGACGATCGACGTGACGGTGCACGACTCCAACAACGACCAGATCGGCCAGGGGTGGGCGCTCAATGAGGCAAGCCTGGAAAACCTCGACCGCCGTGGTGTGCTGGACGCGATTCTGGAAGTCGACTTCCGTCCGGTGAGTTCTTTCGGGTGCGATGGCGTGCTCATTTCCACGCCCACGGGTTCGACTGCCTATGCGTTCTCCGCAGGTGGCCCGATCTTGTGGCCGGAGCTCGACGCGATCCTTGTTGTGCCGAACAACGCCCACGCGCTGTTCACCAAACCCCTAGTCGTCTCGCCGCGTTCCAGGGTGGCGGTCGAGTCGCTCATCACCACGACCCCTGCTGACGTTGTACTCGACGGCTTCCGGCACCTGGACATGCCGCCGGGGTCCCGCCTTGACGTCGTACGCGGTGTAAAGCCCGTGCGCTTGGTGCGTCTGGACGATTCGCCGTTCACCGACCGCCTCGTGCATAAGCTTCAGCTGCCGATCAATGGCTGGCGTGGCCCGGTGCTGAAAGAAGACAAGACGTACGGCGACAACGTGACGCGACGCTAATGCTTCTCGATCTCACTATTGACAACTTGGGCGTCATCCCGCACTCCCATGTCGAATTCGCCCCGGGGTTGACCGTTCTCACTGGTGAAACCGGTGCTGGTAAGACCATGGTGGTTACCGGGCTTCGCTTGCTCACGGGTGGTCGCGCCGACGCTTCGAAGGTGCGCACGGGTGCGGACCATGCGAGCGTGCAAGGATCCTTCAGCACGGAGGGGCTTGTCGACGGCGCCAGCCACGCCGTCGCCACCCTCGCCGAGGATGCCGGCGCTGAGCTTGATGAGAACGGCGACTACCTAGCCGCCCGTTCGGTCAAAGCGACAGGTCGTTCCCGGGCGCACCTGGGCGGCCGCACCGTTCCGGCCGCCACCCTGGCTGACTTCACTGCGCACGTGCTCACCATTCACGGACAGAACGACCAACTCCGTTTGCTCTCACCGGCAGAACAGCTCAGCGCTCTCGACTCTTTCGATCCAGCAATTGCTCCTCTGCGTGAGGCCTATGGGGAATCCTTCTCTGCGTGGCGGGCTGCGGTCAAAGACTTGAAAGAGCGCACGGAGAAGCGCCGTGAACTCGCCCAAGAGGTGGACCGCCTGGAGTTCGCCATCGGAGAGATCGACGAAGTCGACCCCCAGGAGGGGGAAGACGCCGAGCTAGTGGAGACCATTAACCGGCTGCAGGACGTCGACGCACTGCGTGAGGCTGCAGAGGAAGCAGTCGTGGCCATTGACGGCGCCGAATCTGTCGGCGGTTTCGGCGGCAGCGCCGACGGTGACGCCTCCGCATCATCGCTCGTCGGTGCAGCTGGCGCCGCGCTGACTGGGGCGAGCGACGGTCAGCTACGCGAACTGGGCAACCAACTGGGCGATGTCGCCGCGATCCTTTCGGATGTCTCCGGTGAGCTGAACGCGTACTTGTCCAACCTTCCCAGCGACCCGGAAGAGCTCGACCGCCTTCTCCAGCGCCAGCAAGAGCTCAAGGCGCTGACCCGTAAGTACGCTCCCGACGCCGCCGGCATCATTGCGTGGCGCGCGAAAGCAGCGAAGCGTTTAGAGTCCATCGATACGTCCGCGGAAGCGATCGAGGAGCTGAAGAAGGCCGTGGCGTCCCACGAAAAGTCCATGACAGCTGCGGCATCCAAGTTGACGGCAGCGCGGAAGAAGGCCGCGAAGGCGCTCGAGAAAGCGGTCACGGGTGAGCTACGTGGCCTGGCTATGCCCAAAGCGCGCATTGTCGTCGCCGTGGACTCAGCCAAGGATCCGCAGGACTTCGCGCGCGACGGGGCAGACGTCGTGGAGTTGCGGCTTGCACCCAACGACGCGTTGGAACCACAGCCGCTGGCATCGAGCGCATCCGGTGGTGAGCTCTCGCGCGTCATGTTGGCCCTCGAAGTCATTTTGTCTGAACGGCGCAGTGGTGCCACGCTGGTCTTTGACGAGGTTGACGCTGGCGTCGGTGGCCGTGCGGCCGTGGAGATTGGGCGTAGGTTGGCGCGGTTGGCAATGAATAATCAGGTCATCGTCGTCACGCACTTGCCGCAAGTCGCGGCGTACGCCGACTCGCATCTGCATGTGTCCAAGAATGTGGGCGATGAGTCGGTGACTTCTGGCGTGCAGCTGCTCGGCGACGATGACCGCGTCGATGAGCTCGCTCGGATGCTAGCCGGTATGGACGATTCCGCGACCGGTCGAGCGCACGCCGCGGAGCTATTGAGCAAGGCCAAAGCCGACGTGGAGGGCTTTTCCCCGCGCGCCTAACCCGATTTGAGTGCTTGAAACGGCAAGATCTGGGGTTATGAGCTCAATCTTCAACCCCGCCTCCACGAGCACCCCGAGCACTCCCAGCGCAGCAGAGAGTGCTGATCTCACCGGTGCGTTGCGCGACTGCACCCCACAGGGCAAGGGTCTGCGCAAGCTGTCCGAGGGCGACATTGCGATTGTCGACGCCCCGGACATGTCCCGCCGTGAAGCTCAGCTGCTCGTGGAAAAGCGCCCCGCCGCAGTGGTGAACATTGCCCCCTTCTCGTCCGGCAATATCCCGAACTACGGGCCGCAGCTGCTGCTCGACGCCGATATCCGCTTGCTTGAGGGGGCTGGCGCTGCCACCCGCGAAGCGTTCCGCGACGGCAAGAAGGCGACGTTGACTGCTGACGGCGAGATTATCGTCGGCAAGAAAGTCATCGCTCAGGCCGAGCCGCTCGATCAGGCGACCGTTGAGTCCTCCTTCGACAACTCGCAGCGCGAACTCGTCGACCACATGGAAGCCTACTTCGGCAACACCACCGAGTTCATTCACACCGAATCGCCCTTGCTTGTCGACGGCGTAGGCGTCCCCGAACTCGGCGACGTGATGGACGGCAAGAAGGTGCTGGTGGTCAGCCCGACGCTGGACACCCGCGAGAAGATCTCCAATCTGCGTCACTTCATCCGCGAGTTCCAGCCCGTTGTCATCGGTGTCGGCGCTGCGTCTGACACGCTTCTCGACCTCGGCTACTCCTGCGACTTCATTGTCGGTGATCCGGCGGACATCTCGTCCGACAACCTGCGCGGTGATGCCCGCGTGATCCTCCCCGCTGACCCAGATGGCCACGCCGCGGGTCTCGAGCGCATCCAGGACCTCGGCGTCGGTGCCGTGACGTTCCCAGCCGCCACTGACTCGCCGACCGATCTCGCGATTCTCTTGGCGGTCTACCATAACGCAGAGATCATCGTCACGGCCGGCGACTCAGTAGACCTCGACAGGATCTTCGCCGGTGCGGACCACGCTGCGCCACCTGCCATGCTGGCTCGTCTCAAGGCAGGGGACCGCATCGTCGATTCGCAGGTGATTGAGAACCTCTACCGCCCGTCGTCTAGTGGCGGTGTCGCTTGGGCGTGGGCAATCCTCGGCCTGTTGGTGGCTATCGCAACGATCGTCGTCATCGTCGGTGTCATGGGTAACGGCACGTTTGTGGACAACCTCATCGACTCGTGGAACAACTTCGCCCTGGCCGTTCAGAACCTGTTCAAGAACTAGAGGAGAGGAGGGAAACAAACATGCCGAAACAGAATTCCGGGGGTGCTGGCTGGTTCACCAGCGGTGTCACGTGGGGCATTGCCGGGGGCATCGCTCTCGGTGCTCTCGTGGTGGCTCCGGCGATGGCGCCGATCGCGAACAACTCCTTCAACAACATCGGGGGTTCTTCGACCCCTGAAGGCGAGCAAAAGGATAAGGGCCGAGCTGACAATCGTGAAGCGAACGCGGCGAATGCGCTGCTGGCGCAGTCGTCGACACGCATTGTCGACGGCACGCTGACCGGTCGCCCGTACCTCATCATCCGCACTCCGGACGCGAACGACGATGATGTGAGCACCACGAGCTGGCTTGCTGAAATGGCAGGCGGCACCAAGGCTGGCCAGATCACGCTGACGGACAAATTCCTCTCCCAGGATGGTGCGGACGAGCTGCGCTCGATCATCGCCAACACTCTCCCTGCCGGCGCTCAACTGTCGGTGGATAACCAAGCGCCGGGCATTCACGCAGGCGAATCCCTTGGTGCGGCGCTCATGTTCGATCAGGCCACGGGTGCACCGCTGGCGACCGTTGAAGATCGTGCGATGGTTCTGCAGACTCTGCGTGAAGCGGGCTTCCTCGAGTACGAAGACGGCACCATCACACCGGCTCAAGGCATCATCGTTGCCACCGGTGAGGCCGAGGGCGGCAACGAGTTCGCCTCGAATGTCCTTGCAGATCTTGCCCGCGGTCTGGACTCCCGCGGGGATTCTGTTGTCCTCGCCGGCCGCCGGGGCGCCGCAGAGGACAAGGGCCCCATCGCGGTGGTCCGCGACGCCCCGAAGGCGAACGAGAACATCTCCACCGTGGACTCGCTGGAATCCGAAACAGGCCGAATCTCGGCCGTGCTGGCCCTGGCAGAACAGATCAACGGCGGCTCCGGTTCGTACGGTTCAGCAGACAATGCCCAGGCACCAGCCCCGGAGCGTGGATAGTGCGCCACGAATTCACGGTCATGGATTCTGAGCTGCTTGTTGACGCTCCCATTCTCGCCCTGCGCCGCGATACGGTCACTATGCCCGGTGGAAACACCGCAAAGCGGGAGATTGTCGAGCACTTCGGGGCGGTAGCGGTCGTCGCGCTCGACGATCAACAGCGCATCGCCATGGTCGAGCAGTACCGCCACTCCGTCGGCGCGCGGCTGTGGGAGCTGCCCGCAGGCATTCTCGACTTCGCAGGCGAGGACGAGCTGAACACCGCTAAGCGCGAGCTGGTGGAAGAAGCCGGCCTCGAAGCGGCGGAGTGGTCGCTGCTCGTTGACCTGGTCACCTCTCCCGGTTTCGCCGAGGAAGCCGTCCGCATTTTCTTTGCCTCTGACCTATCCCACGTTGAGCGCCCCGACGCCGAGGATGAGGAAGCTGACATGGACTTCGCGTGGGTGCCGCTGGACGATGCCCGTGCTGCCGTCATGGACGGCCGCATCACCAACTCCATCGCTATCGCCGGTGTGCTCGCCGCGTCCGAGGTCGTTGCAGGCCGCGCTACAGCGCGCAGCACCGATGTCCCGTTCGCTCTCCGACCGACCCACATGGCAGATAGGCGCCAAAAGCAGGGCATTGTGCCCGACATGAAGAAGAAGCAGTGAGCGCCGAAGCACTCGGCAAGCTGTGGCTCGATCACCTCGCGGTGGAGCGCGGCTTGTCGGCCAACACGCTGAGTAACTACCGGCGCGACGTTGACCGCTACGTCACATGGCTGGAATCAGCAGGAAAAACAGACCTGAATAGCGTGACCGCGTCCGACCTCGGGGACTATGTAGCGGATCTGCGTCGTGGGGGACTGGCGGCGTCGTCCGCTGGTCGTGCACTCGTCGTTGCGCGCGGGCTGCATAAGTTCGCCACCGTGGAAGGCGCCGTCGCCGCCGACGTTGCCGCCGGGGTGTCACCGCCGAAAACAGGCGAGAAGCTTCCGGACACGCTCAGCATTGAGGAAGTGGGCTTGCTTCTCGACGCATGCCCCACCGACACCCCAGCAGACCTCCGCGACAAGGCACTACTTGAAGTCCTTTACGCCACTGGGGCGCGCGTTTCCGAGGTGCTCGGTCTCGTCGTTGACGATGTGGTTGGGCTGGAAGACGGCACGTTCATCAAAGTCACCGGCAAGGGAAATAAGCAGCGCATCGTTCCCGTCGGCAGCGCTGCCCGTGACGCGGTGGAGGCGTACCTTGTCCGCGGCCGCCCCGCATTGTCGAAGGGCAAGACCCATGCACTGTTTCTGAATAAGCGCGGCGGTGCCCTATCGCGGCAAAGCGCGTGGACGGTGATCAAGGAGGCGGCGGGGCGAGCGGGCGTCGATAAGCATATTTCTCCGCACACTCTGCGCCACTCGTTTGCAACGCACCTACTGGAAGGCGGGGCAGATGTGCGTACGGTGCAGGAGTTACTCGGCCACGCTTCTGTGACAACGACGCAGATTTACACCCACGTCACCCCGGAGAATTTGCGCGAAGTATGGCGCACGGCGCACCCCCGATCCTAAACGTGGAAAATGACATCTGTGTAAGATAGCCACCATGACGGAGGATGGACTCTTCGATACGCCGGGTATCGGCCTGACGGGCCGCCCTATCCGCGAACTGCCGCAGCCGGAGCGGCTAGATAAGCACGGCCCCGCCACGATCATCTCCATGGTCAACCAGAAAGGCGGCGTGGGCAAGACCACGTCATCCATCAACCTCGGGGCTTGCCTCGCCGAACATGGGCGAAAAGTCCTCCTCGTCGACCTTGACCCGCAGGGCGCGCTCTCTGCGGGGCTGGGGATTACCCAGGACGAAGACCAGGTCACCGTCTACGACTTGATGTTGGACAACACCGCGTCCATCCATGCCTCCATCAAGCACACGAACGTGTCCGGCCTGGACATGGTTCCGGCGAATATTGATCTCTCCGCGGCGGAGATCCAGCTGGTGAACGAAGTCGGTCGCGAGCAAACGCTTGGCCGCGCACTGCGTCCGGTGCGCGGTGAGTACGACTACATCATCATCGACTGCCAGCCGTCCCTCGGGCTGCTTACTGTGAACGCATTGGCCTGCTCGCAGGGCGTGATCATCCCGATGGAGTGCGAGTACTTCTCCCTGCGTGGTCTCGCACTGCTGACGGACACCGTGGAGAAGGTGCGCGACCGCATTAACTTCGACCTCGACATCGTCGGAATTCTGGTCACAATGTTCGACCGCCGCACCACCCACTCCCGCGAGGTCATGGACCGCGTGGTGGAAGTCTTCGGCGACCGGGTCTTCGACACCGTGATCACCCGCACCGTCCGCTTTCCAGAGACGTCCGTGGCAGGCGAGCCAATCATCACCTGGGCGCCGAATTCACCAGGCGCGGAGCAGTACCGCACTCTCGCGCTCGAGGTCATTGAACGGACAACATGACCGCGAACATTCAAGAGGGCTACCAGCCGGAGATCACCGGCTTCACCTTGGTCCTCAACAACTTCGAGGGCCCGTACGACCTGCTTCTCAACCTCATCGGGGCACGTAAACTCGATGTCACTGAGGTCGCTCTGGCCGAGGTCACTGATGAGTTCATCGATTATGTGCGTCAACTGGGGGAGACCGCTGAGCTCGACGAGATCACAGAGTTTCTTCTCACCGCCTCCACGCTGCTGAGCCTGAAAGCACAGCGCCTGTTGCCGAAGAGCGGGGAAGAAGACGAGGACGACCTTGAGCTGCTGTCGACCCGAGACCTTCTCTTCGCACGCCTGCTGCAGTACCGCGCCTACCAAAAGGCCGCTGATCAGTTTGAGCGCTGGCAACGCGAAGCTCGCCGCCGCTACCCGCGCGCGGTGGGCATGGAAGAGCAGTTCCTCGACCTCTTGCCGCCGGTGCAGCTGGGGCACACTGCAGGCAGTTTCGCGGAACTGGCTGCGTCAGTCTTCCGGCCTAAACCACCGGAGGAAGTGCGGGTCGACCACCTCCACGCCCCGCCTGTCTCCGTGCCAGAACAGGCAGGCAAGCTGCTGGACACCCTCAAGGTTGCGGGTCCGGACACGTGGCTGACGTTCGCAGCTCTCACCCGGGACTGCACTCGGTCGATGGAAGTAGTTGGCCGGTTCCTCGCCGTGCTGGAGCTCTACAAAGCGCACGCCATTGACACCCAGCAAGAAGAGGCGCTGGGTCCGTTGGACATTGCGTGGACCGGTAAGGACGTTGACCCTGCCGTCATCGCTGCGCAGAACTGGGAGTAGACGTGAACTCATCGCATGAGCTGCCCATGGTCTCCCAGCTGAGATCGCAGATCGAGTCCATCATCCTGGTCGTGGAGACTCCAGCCACAGCAGAGGATTTGGCTGGTGCGCTGTCTGTCCCGGTGAGCGATGTGCGGGGTGAGCTCGAGGCCTGGGCGGCAGAACTCAACGACCGCGGATCCGGTATGGACCTGCGGGAGACGTTGGAGGGGTGGCGGCTGTATACCCGTCCAGCTAACGCCGAGGTTGTTGAGGCATTCCTGCTCGACGGCACGCAGACGAAGCTCTCCCGCGCCGCCATGGAGACGCTCGCCGTTGTCGCTTACCGCCAGCCGGTCACACGAGCACAGGTGGCAGCAATCCGCGGTGTGAATGTGGACGGTGTCATGCGCACCCTGACGCTGCGCGGGCTGATCGCCGAGGTTGATCCAGATGAATCCTCAGGTGCTCACCGCTACATCACCACGGAGCTTTTCCTCGAGCAGATCGGAATAGACTCGCTGGACCGCCTGCCCGATCTTGCGCCGTTGCTGCCGGATGTGGACGCGATCGAAGAGTCTTGGTAATGGCCCTAACACACTGGTAGCTTGGGAAACCATGACTCCTCCCGCTCGCCGAGAAGGCACACCGGACAAGTTCTATCTCTCCAACGCGAAGCCCGCCAAGCACCAGAACGTCAGCTTGAGCAAGCGCCGCGAGGCCGCTGAGAAAGAACCCCACCCACTCGAAGACAACTGGTGGGACCATCGCGACGACCCAGTTGCCCCCGAAGGCAAAGCCATCAGCGACGATGCAGAAACCGCGGCACAGAAAAAGCGTGGCGACGGCATCCGTCTGCAAAAGGTCCTCGCCCAGGCTGGTGTGGCGTCCCGCCGCCACTCCGAGGTGATGATCGATGAGGGCCGCGTCGAAGTCAACGGCAAGATCGTGCGCCAGCAGGGTGTGCGCGTTGACCCGAACGTGGACATCATTCGCGTCGACGGCGTGCGCGTGAACGTCAATGAGGACCAGCAGTACTTCGCGCTGAATAAGCCGCGCGGCGTGCACACGACCATGGAAGACGAGCTGGGCCGCCCGTGCGTGGGTGATTTCGTCGCGGACCGCGTTGCGGCAGGCCAGCGTCTTTTCCACGTCGGCCGCCTTGACGCTGACACGGAGGGCTTGTTGCTGCTCACCAACGACGGTGAGCTGTCCAACCGCCTCATGCACCCGAAGTACGGCGTGGAGAAGACCTACCTGGCCACAGTTCTCGGCGAGGCCAAGCCCGCGCTTGTGCGCGAGCTCAAGAAGGGCATTGAGCTTGAGGATGGGGTGGCGAAGGCTGACTACGCTCAGATCGTCGATACGCACCAGGGCCAGTCGCTGATCCGCCTGGTCATTCACGAAGGCCGCAAGCACGTCGTGCGCCGCATGCTCAAGGAGGCCGGCTACCCGGTCCAGCGACTGGTGCGCACGAAGATTCACACGGTGCAGCTTGGCGAGCTCAAGCCCGGCGCGATGCGCGCCCTCAACGATTCCGAGCTGACTGCGCTGTACAAGGCGGTGGAGATGTAATGAGCCAGATTTCCAATATGCCCAACGGGGGCCTCATTCTCGCTGTCGATGGCCCTTCCGGTACCGGCAAATCCACGACGTGCCGCACGTTGGCGAAGCAGCTCGACGCGAAGTACGTCGATACAGGCGCGATGTACCGAGTGGCGACGCTCGCTGTCTTGCGCGCTGGTGTCGATCCCTCCGATACAGATGCGGTCATCGAAGCCACGCGCGATCTTCCGTTGGAGGTCAGCGACGATCCGGATTCCACCGAGGTGCTTTTCGACGGTGAAAACGTCGCCCGCGAGATCCGCGAACGCGAGGTCACGCAAAACGTTTCTGCTGTGTCCGCCATTCCTGAAGTGCGCGTCAACCTCGTCGAGCTGCAGCGCAAGCTGGCGCATGACGCGCACCGCGCCATTGTTGAAGGCCGCGATATTGGCACCGTCGTGCTTGTCGACGCCCCAGCCAAAGCCTTCCTTACCGCCTCACCCGAGGTGCGGGCCACACGGCGCTACAACCAGGACGCCGCAGCCGGCCGCGATGTGGATTACGACACCGTTTTAGCCGATGTGATCCGCCGTGACGAGCTCGACTCTTCCCGCGCGACGAGTCCGCTGCGCCCCGCTGAGGATGCAGCCGTGATCGACACCTCTGAGATGGGCAAGGACGACGTGCTGAACAGCCTGATCGGGCTGATCGAAAGGAGCGCACAGTGACGCATCCACACGATGAAGACGAAATCGAGTTCTTCGAGGGTGATTTCGACGAGGGTGATTTCGATGAGTCGGAGTTCGGTGAAGCTGATTACGGAGAGTCTGAGTCCGATTCCGACTTTTCTGACGATGACCTGACCGAAGAAGATTGGGCGGAAGTAGAGGAAGCCTTCGGTGTCACCGCCGATGGCCACCTCGAAGAAGCCTTGCCTACGGTGGCTATTGTCGGCCGGCCAAACGTGGGCAAGTCCACGTTGGTCAACCGGTTCCTTGGGCGCCGTGAAGCTGTCGTGGAGGATCACCCTGGTGTGACCCGTGACCGCGTGAGCTACCTGTCGGACTGGAACGGACAGCGCTTCTGGGTGCAGGACACCGGTGGCTGGGATCCGGACGCGAAGGGCATTCACGCCTCCATCGCGCACCAGTCGGAAGCGGCGATGGCTGATGCTGACATCATTGTCATGGTCGTCGACTCCCATGTCGGTGTCACCGAATCCGACGCTGTCATGGCGAACAACCTGCAGCGCTCCGAGGTCCCTGTGATCCTTGTGGCGAATAAGTTCGAGTCCGAGTCCCAGTGGGCGGATGTCGCCGAGTTCTATTCGCTAGGTCTTGGTGACCCGTGGCCCGTATCGGCGTTGCACGGCCGCGGGGGTGCCGACGTTCTCGATGAGATCGTGAAGTCGTTCCCAGAGGAGCCCAAGTCGGCGAACTCGGTCACGGAAGGACCGCGCAGGGTTGCGCTCGTCGGAAAGCCGAACGTCGGCAAGTCTTCGCTGCTGAACAAGCTGTCGCGGGCGGACCGTGCGGTCGTCGATAATGTCGCTGGCACGACCGTTGACCCCGTCGACGAGCTCATTCAACTTGACCAGAAGCTGTGGCGTTTCATCGACACCGCTGGTCTGCGCAAGAAGGTCAAGAACGCCGAGGGGCACGAGTATTACGCGTCGCTGCGCACACGAGGCACGATCGATGCCGCCGAAGTGTGCGTTGTGCTTATCGACGCCTCCCAGGAGATCACCGAGCAGGACCAACGCGTCATCAGCATGGTGCTCGACGCCGGTAAAGCAATGGTCATCGCGTTCAATAAGTGGGACTTGATGGACGAGGACCGTCGGTACTACTTCGACCGCGAATTCGACATGCAGCTGGACCACCTGCCGTGGGTGTCCAAGATCAACATTTCTGCGGAGACGGGCCGTGGGCTGCACCGCCTGGAGAAGGAAATGACCACGGCGCTGGAGAACTGGGATAAGCGCATCTCCACCGGCCAGTTGAACAACTGGATGCGGGACGCGATTGCCGCGAACCCGCCGCCGATGAAGAACAACCGCCTGCCCAAGGTGCTCTTCGCCACCATGGTGTCTACGCGCCCGCCGACCATCGTTCTGTTCACCACTGGCTTCCTCGACGGCGGGTACCGCCGATACCTCGAGCGAAAGTTCCGTGAACAATTCGGCTATCACGGCACCCCGGTGCGCATTGCCGTCCGCGTGCGTGAACGCAAGCCCCGTAAATAAGGAGACGCCATGACCGGACAGTCACGCCGTATCACCCGCACCGTCACAGTCGATGGGGTCGACCACACCTACCAGTGCTCTGTTCCGGTCACCTTAGAGGGGGACAAGTTACCGGTCATTCTGGCGATTCACGGTAAGGGTGACAACGGGCATGACTTCCTCGTGGGCACGGGACTCGGTGCCGCCAAAGCGATTGTCGCTGCGCCGACCGGGCGTGGTCTGGCGTGGAGCCCCGCGCCCTACGCCGTGACGACGGTCGAGGAAGACACCGCACTAATTCACGCCATCCGTGACGACATCATCGCCACCTACTCCGTCGACCCGGAGCGGGTGTATCTGGCCGGGTTTTCCAATGGCGGAGGGTTTGTCGCCGTGCTTGCCGTGAATGATCCGTCAGCCTATGCCGGTGTCGCGACCGTCTCAGGGGCGATTCGTGTGGATATGGATCTGCTGGAGCAGGGCACTCCGATCGACTACCTGAACATTCACGGCACCTGGGACGACGTTGTTCCCTACATGGGCCAAGACCGTGGAGTTCTGGGCACCATCATGCCGGCTCCCGACGTGGTCGCCGCCTTTGAACGCCGAAATGGCGATACTGCTCGCACAGTGCACATCCCAGTGGAGGGCATGAGCCACGAATGGCCCTCAGGGATATGGGCCAGGGGCCGGGGCATCGACGTGACCGATGAGATCCTCGGCTTCTTCGATATCGAGAAGTTGGCGGAGCAGGAGTAAACGGTGCGACGCGCAGTCCGATCGACCGCGTTAGGCGTCTTCGCCGCCGTTTTGCTCGCATCCTGCGCTGGTCCGGAAAGCTCCCCGCCAGAGACGAGTAGTGCCTCGGTGCCAGCGGAGGTCTCGCAACGCACCGTCAACGCCGCAGGACGGGAGCGGACCTATACGGTCTCCACCCCGCACGATGCGGACGAGCCTTTACCGGTCATCATTGCTTTTCACGGGCGTGGTGGCACCGGTGAGAGTTTTCTCACGGGCACAGGGTTGGACGACGCACCAGCAATCGTGGCTGCACCTGACGGTGTTGGTGGCGCATGGGCCCCGGCACCCTATGCCGACACCACACTGAAGGACGAAACCGCATTCATTGAAGCGATCGTCGCCGACGTGAAAGCCACCTTTCCGGCTGAAAATTCGCAGGTCTATCTCGTGGGGTTCTCCAACGGTGGGGGACTGGCCACCGCTGCCGCGGCAGCTCACCCTGACCGCTATGCGGGCGTAGCCACAGTGGCTGCAGCCGTGCGCACAGATCCGGCACAGTTCACCACAGGTGAAGCTATCGACTACCTGAACATCCACGGCACCTCCGACATCAGGGTTCCCTACGACGGCGAACTTCGCGGCACTAGTGACCGCATTTACGGCGCCGATGACGTCGTGGCGGCCTTCCGCAAACGCAATGGCGATGCAGGCCGAGTCGAGCACCTTGCCGTTGACGGCATGGGGCATGGGTGGCCGGCGGGATCTGGGGCCGACAGCGTGGACGTCACCGAGGAAATTCTTTCCTTCTTTGGTCTGAGTGCTCTCCCGTAACTGTTCAACTTTTCGCCGAAAAGGCGGCGCATCATTCTTCCGCTGTGGAAAAGGGGTAGCCAGCAGGGCGGAAGAAGGCGTGGATGTCGTACTCCTCGTCGCAGTAGCTGTGCGGGTCGTCGGGATCGAAGTCTGCATCGCGGCCCGTGCCGTCGTAGGTGTTGAAGAATTGGTTGTCGGGGACTACGAGCTCATCGTCTGGCACGGCCTTTGGCGGGAGCGGGTGGTAGTGGAAGATTTCGTCGAATTCTTCCTCGAGGTCCTGCAGATCAGCCTTGCACTGTTTGTAGAGGTCCCAGGCAGCTGTTTGCTCCTCCGGAATGTACGGATCGTAGGCTTGTGCGGTGGTCTCGTAGGCGTCGAGAACTGCGTGACTTTTCGCCAGAAAGTGCTCGGTTTGCTGTCTGAGGCGCTCGACATCGTCAACACTGCGCCGCCACCTGGGCGCTGTGGGGGTGGTGTAGGCGGCGAGCAAGCCATTGGGATCGGTCCAGTAGTAGGTGCCGTCTTCGAGAAGCCACACGATTGATCCTGTCACCGGGTCGGGGACATAGAATGCGCGGCGATCGGTTTTCAGGTTGTGGTGGTGCTGGCATAGGCAGAACAGATTGTCGGCCGTGGTCATGCCACCTTCGTCGTAAGGCTGGCGGTGATCGAGCTGGCAAGCCTGTGCCGGGCGTGTGCAACCCGGGTACACGCACGTGCCGTCCCGGCCGCGGACGTAGGCGGCGACATCAGCTGGCGCGTCGTGCCCAGCGACGACCTTCTTCGACGCGACGTCTAGGTCCACCTCGGTCGTGCCGTAGGTGGCGGCGAAGTGGTGCAGCAAGGCTGTGGAGTTCGGCCCGGTGTGCCCGAACCCGGGAATGAACGCCGCGGCCTCTTGGTCGACCTCACCGTCAGCATTTTTGGGGGCGTAGGCGTAGATCGTCGCCATCGCAGCCGGAGTGACGTCACCGGTGGCAAGCTTGACCAACGCGTTGGCCTGCGTGGTTCCAAGTTCGCGCGCGGTCGCCTCAATGCTTGCTCGCATGGCTGCAATAGTGGCGTTGTCAGCGTTCAGGGTCATCCATGCTGTATCAGCGCCCGCAGCGCCAGGGCCGAAGTCGAGATCATTCGTGCTGGGAGGACCCTTCTTACGCTTCTTCCGCCGCTCAGGATCGAATGCGGCTGCGTTGTCGAACTCCGCGATCATCTTGTTCAACCGCAAGCTGATCGTGTTGCTCGTGGGCAACGGTTGCCGGGTCCGGGTGGGGGTGAATATGTCCACCAGCACGTCATCGAAAGCTTCGTAGGCTTCGGCGGGTGCCTCGCAACCAAGGGCAGCGATTGCTCTTGCGATGGCGTCTAGTCTGTCGACGTCTAACCGCCAATGCTCTTTTTGGATCGCACGGAGACCCGGTAGCCGGCGCAGCGACTGGTAACCGTAAATGCCTTTCTCAACTTCGCCCTTGCGCAACCCGCTGCGTTGCGTCAAGCGGGTCACTTCCAGGTCGTAGTCGCGGGATCCCGCCAACACGTTCTCAGCGTCGGCGAATTCCATGAAGGCGTCGGCTTGACCTTGCCGGATGGACTTTCCGGCAGTTGCAGCGGGACAGTCCGGGTCTTCGGTGACGAAGAAAGGGGCCCGCTTACCCTTCTTCGCTTGCCTACAAGTGTCCATAGTGTCCCCCTCGACGTCGTCGGTTCCGTCCGGATAGCTATGGGAACATTCTTGCAAACCGATGTACCAACATAGCCAGAAACCGAACCCAAAATAGAACGCGCGTTCGAACGATGGACAGATCGCCCAGTGTCTGGCGAGGTCGTTCGAAAAGGCCGGGACGTCGTTAAGCTAGCGCCGCTCGTACACGAACGCGTCGGTGCGATAGGGGAGGGGAATGGGCTGACCTTTGTCGAACCCGAGGCGATCAAAGAGGTACCACCGGAGATTCTCGGTGACCTTCGCGCGCGTGGCCTCATTCGCCCGCAGCCAGTACGATCGCGTGCGTGCGAGTGCGAAGAGGTCGTCCGTGGTCACGGCTTCAAACCACTTCGTGCGCAGTTCGCGTGAAAGCGCCCATTGCTTAGCGACGTCGGGATAAAACCCTTCCCTCTGAACATCCCCCGAGTGACTGATCCGGGAGAGCCGCAGAACCCACGGATGCGACACGTCGAGAGTGTTCCAACACAGGAGCAGTTTGCCTCCAGGCGCGACGACACGGTGGGCCTCTGCGCTGGCCGCCGCGGTGTCGACCCAGTGCCAGGTTTGGGCACAAGTGATGGCGTCAACGGAGGCGTCAGTAAGCGGGAGTGCTTCACCGACTGCTCGGAGAGTTTTCACCTCGGGCATGCGAGAGCGCAACACCCTGAGCATGTCGTTGGAAGGATCAGCTGCGTAGATGGTGCGGCCAGGCTGCACCAGCAGCTCTGTGAGCTTGCCCGTCCCCGCGCCGAGATCGAGTACGCTGCCCGCCGTGCTTATGAGCTCGGGGATGGTAGTGGGGTAGGAGGGGCGTGTGGCGTCGTAAAGCTGCGCCCCGGACGCGAACGCTCTCGCTGTGTGTTGTCGCGATGCGGCGTCGCGGAACCCCGGCATATCTTTGGCGCTGGGTTTGAAGTTGCGTGGAGTGGGGCTGGCTTCCATTACGTGTCAACTTACCGGTCGACGCTTTGATTGCTAAGGTTGCCCACGAAAGCAGCGCCACGATTCCTAAGGATGCACCTTCACCGTGCGAAAACTCACACGATCAGCAGCGATAACCTGCTCTTTCCTGCTCTCTGCCGGGGCGCTTGCAGCATGCGGGGATGGCAATAAAGAGTCGATGCGCGCCGACAGCGTCGCCGAGGAAGTCACGCAGAAGGTTCGTGAGGAACTTGTGCAACCGGTGCGCGATTTCGAGGGTGAACCGTTCACTGAAACCCGGAAGATCAAAGCTGGTGGACTCGACCGGGAATTCATCCTCACCGTGCCGCCGGAAGTCGATGAGCGGTCTGATCTACCACTGATTTTCGCGTTTCATGGGTATACGAACAACGCGGAGGCAATGCGTCAGTTCACTCAGTTAGATAAAGCACATGCAGTGGTCGTGTACATGAACGGTGTGGGCAGCGCATGGGCGCCGGCGCCCTACGCGAAGACATCGGGGGAGCAGGATCTGGCGTACTTCGACGCGGTGCGGCAAGAGATGCTCGAGGAGTTCTCGATCGATCCCGCCAAAGTATTCGTCACCGGCCTGTCGAACGGCGGCGGGTTTGCCGCCTATGCCGCGTGCCACCGTTCCCATCAGATCACCGGCATTGCGACAGTGTCTGCCGCGTTCTACGACAAAGTCTTCGATGATTGTTCGCCAACCCCGGTCAAGCAGATCGACATGCACGGCACCAAAGACGGCATCATCGACTACTACGGGGGAGTGCGCCACAACGAGGCCATCCTCAGTATTCAAGACGTCATGGCTAACGCAGCTCGGCGAAACCACTGCGAACCCGAACCCGTCCGCGCAGAGATCCGCCGTCCCGGCGAAGAGCTCGTGTGGGAGGGCTGTGATGCGCAGCTGCGCCATTACCGCCTCGACGGCGGTAGGCACGTCTGGCCGGGCAGTAAGCAGGACGACAGCTTCGCCACCCAACCATCTGACGGATTCGGAACAGAGACGATTCTGGACTTCTTCGGTGTGGATTTCACCGGCGCGGTGGGGCCGAACCCGCAGTAACCGCACAATCAATTGCTCCGGCGGGTTTTTACCTATCCTGGTGTCCACGATCTCGAAAGTAAGGAGCAAATAGTGAACCGTGAACTTGTTTTCATCGTGTACGCCTCGGACATCGACGCATCGGTCGCTTTCTATAGTGACCTCCTGGGTCTTGAGACCGACTTTGTCACGCCCCGCTACGTCACCTTCGCGCTGGGTGAGGGGGTGTTCTTAGCGCTATGGTCGGGAAATGCCAACTCGCTGGAAGGTGCAGCGAATCGCACTTCGGAGGTATGCCTGAACGTGCCTGCCGAAGAGGTCACCACCACGTTCGAACAGTGGAAGAACAAAGGGGTAACGATCCTCCGCGAGCCCTATGAGGAAGTGTTCGGCACGACGTTTGTAATCGAAGACCCCGACGGGAATCTTATTCGCGTCGCGCCTATTGACTAGGTCTGCTGACGAGGCCAACAGCTGCAAAGAGTAAAGGCCTCGGACAACTCATCTTTCGACCCCTCAGCGGTGAGCCCGATCTAACCCCACTCCTGATTTTCGCGTGCCGGATGAAAGCCACCGCAACTCGACGAATAGCCTTTGTTTTACTGGCGAAAGTTTCACACTGCCTAAAAACGTTGCGCACTCAAAGAAGTCGGGATTACGCTCGGCCACACCCTAACCATGGAAAGGTTCCCCATGAAAGCACTGACCTGGCAAGGGAAACGCACCGTGAGTGTCGAGGACGTCCCCGACCCCAAGATCATCGAACCCACCGACGCCATCATCCGCGTCACCTCCACCGCCATCTGCGGCTCTGACCTCCACCTCTACGAGGTCCTTGGACCCTTCATGGACAAGGGCGACGTGATCGGGCACGAGCCGATGGGCATTGTCGAGGAGGTCGGCAGTGCTGTGACCAACCTCAAGCCCGGCGACCGCGTCGTGGTCCCCTTCACCGTCTCCTGCGGTCACTGCTTCATGTGCGAGCGCGGCTTTCAGTCTCAGTGTGAGACCACGCAGGTGAAGGAGTACGACAAGGGAGCTACCCTGTTCGGTTACTCGCGCCTCTACGGCTCGCTGCCCGGCGGCCAGGCCGAGTACCTGCGCGTCCCGCACGCCGACTACGGCCCCATCAAGGTCCCCAGCGTCGGCGAGGACGAGCGCTACCTCTTCCTTTCTGACGTTCTGCCGACCGCCTGGCAGGGCGTCAAGTACGCAGGTGTCCCTGACGGCGGCACCCTCGCTGTGCTCGGCCTCGGCCCGATCGGGCAGATGGCTACCCGTATCGGTGCGCACTTCGGCTACCGCGTCATCGGAGTCGACCCCGTCGCGGAGCGGCGCGCCATGGCGGCCCGGCACGGGATCGAGGTCATCGAGGACGGCGAGGATGTCGTCGAGAAGCTGCAAGAGCTTTGCGACGGCCGCGGGTCCGACTCCATCGTCGACGCCGTCGGCATGGAAGCCCACGGTTCTCCCGTCGGCGGCGTCTACGGCGGGATGAAGGACCCGATGCCGATGATGACGCTCTTTGACAAGCAGATCCAGATGCGGATGGGCCAGTGCAACGTGCGCAACTGGACCGATGACATCCTCCCGCTGGTCGACGACCCGTCCGACCCCCTCGGCGTGCTCGACCTGAAAACGCACACCGCGCCGCTTGACGACGCCCCTGCCATGTACGAGAAGTTCCAGAAGAAGGAGGACGGCTGCATCAAGGTCGTCCTCAAGCCGTAAGAACCCGTGAAAAGAATTGTCGGGCTGACAGTGTCTGAAGTCATGACATAGTTGACACGGCGTGCCTGGGACAGCATTCCTGATGGTTGACAGGTCAGTCGCGACATTGTTGACACTTAGGGGGTAGAAACAATCTGGGGTGATGGTTGACACCTCAGTCGCGACATCATTGACACCTCCCGCCACCCCCGCGTGTTTAGTGACGGTGCTGGTATCAGTCGGGACATCGTTGACAGATGAACAGCCCGAACCGAAATCTCGCCATCGTCAAAGCCGTCCGCGATCAAGGCGAACCAGTCACCAAAGTCGCCAAACGATTCGGCATCTCCCGCCAACGCATCTACAAGATCCTCTCCGAGTTCGACGCCGGAGGCGAACAAGCCATCGCCCCCAAATCGCGCGCGCCGCACACCCACCCCAATGCCGTGCCGGAGACCCTGCGCAACCACATCATCGACATGCGCAAAGAACTCACCAAAGCAGGTTTCGACGCAGGGCCCGACACCATCGCTTTCCACTTAGGACAACAAGGCCTGCGTGTGCCGTCAACATCGACGATCCGCCGGATCATCACTGAAGCCGGACTTGTTGCCCCGCAACCGCAAAAGAAACCACGCAGCTCCTACATCAGGTTTGAAGCGGCCATGCCCAACGAATGCTGGCAGGCCGACATCACCTACCTCTTCCTCATCGACGGCAGGCGCGTAGAAGTCCTCGACTTCATCGACGACCACTCCCGCTACCTGCTATCGATCACCGCCCGGCCAGCATTTACAGGGCCAGCTGTCGCAGCAGAACTACAGCGCCTCATCGACACCTACGGCCCACCGGCATCCACACTCACTGACAACGGGCTGGTGTTCACCGCCCGACTAGCCGGACGCAAAGGCGGCAGAAACGCATTCGAGAAAACACTTAACGACAACCGTATCCAGCAGAAAAACGGCCGGCCAGGCCACCCACAAACCCAAGGCAAAATCGAACGCTTCCACCAAACACTCAAACGCTGGATCAACGCACAACCACCAGCAGAAACCATCCCCCAACTACAACGGCAGCTCAACGAATTCACCGCCTACTACAACACCGAACGCCCCCACCGATCACTCGGACGCCGTACCCCACACCAGGCCTACACAACAGGACCTAAAGCTGAACCAACCTTCACCCCGAAAGAAGAATGGCGCACCCGCAACGACGTCGTCGCCGCCAGCGGCAAAGTCACCATCCGCTACGCCGGCAGGCTCTACAGCCTAGGAATCGGCCGAGCCCACAGCGGCGAAGAAGTCCTGATGATCATCACCGACAACCACATCACGACATCACTAAAAGAAACCGGCGAACCCATCACCGAGCACTACATCGACACATCCCGCAACTACCAAAAACCATACTGGCGAAAAGGCCAACCCCCACTGACCTGAAAACCACAACCGGCGCCTTGGAAAAAATAAACACCAAGACGCCGGTTTGTCCACCATGTCGCGACTCATCTGTCAACAATGTCGCGACTGATGACAATTGTCGGGCTGACAGGATTTGAACCTGCGACCCCTACACCCCCAGTGTAGTGCGCTGCCAAACTGCGCCACAGCCCGTTGCTCCCAAAGCATTCTTGGGGAACTTCGATAGATTACAGCACGGTCAGTTTAATCAGTAATCAGCAGGTCACGTAGAGTCGCACTATGGGTAAGTTTGACTGGTTCTGGAAAGCGATGGGCTCTACGTCTGAGCGCAACGACAAGAAGTCGAAAGGCATTGTCGCTACCGCGCACGAGCTCATGCCTGCGTACGAGGGGCGCAGTGATGCGGAGCTCGCCAAGGAGATCCGGGCAACCGTTGTGGACGGGCAGATTCAGAAGAAGCCAGAGTTTCTCGCCATTCTTTCTGTGGCCTCAGCCCGCACGTTGGGGATGACGCCGTTCAACGTGCAGAATCAAGCGGTACTGCGTCTGCTCGAAGGCGACGTGATTCAGATGGCCACCGGTGAAGGCAAGACGCTCGTGGGTGCGATGGCTGCCACGGGCTTCGCACTCACTGGCAAGCGTGTGCACGTCATCACCGTGAACAACTACCTCGCGCAGCGTGACGCGGAGTGGATGCGCCCGCTCGTCGAATTCTTCGGGCTCAAGGTGGGCTTTGTCACCGAATCGAGCGAGCGCGAAGACCGGGTTGAATCGTACAGGGCGGACGTAGTCTACGCGCCAGTTGCGGAAATCGGATTTGACCACCTGCGCGACAACCAAATCACGAGTCGCGGCCAGACTGTTCAGGCGCGAGCTGACGTTGCGCTTGTCGACGAAGCAGACAGCGTGCTTGTCGACGAAGCCTTAGTCCCGCTCGTCCTCGCCGGTTCCAAGCCAGGAGAGCAGGCTACCGGGCAGATCACGGAAGCTGTTTCCCATTTGAGGGAGGGGATCGACTACACGATCGATGCGGATCGCCGCAATGTGTTCCTGACCGACGACGGCGCCGCCAAGGTGGAGAAGTCTCTCGGTATTGACTCGCTGTATTCGGATGGGAACATCGGCACGATTCTCGTCCGCGTCAACCTCGCATTGCACGCGAAAGCGCTGCTCATCCGCGATGTCCACTACATCGTTCAGGACGGCAAGATCGACCTAGTGGATGCCTCCCGTGGTCGCGTCGCTGAGCTACAACGCTGGCCCGACGGTTTGCAGGCGGCTGTCGAAGCGAAGGAAGGACTCGATGTCAGTGAGGGCGGCCGCATCCTCGACTCCATCACGCTCCAGGCACTGATGCGCCGTTACCCGCTCGTGTGCGGGATGACAGGTACTGCGGTGGAGGCGACGGATCAACTGCGCCAGTTCTACGATCTGCGCGTCTCGGTCATCGAGCGGGCTAAGCCCCTGCAACGTTTCGACGAGCAGGATCGCGTCTACGTCACCATGGATGAGAAGTTCAAAGCCATCGTCGCCGAGATTGCCCACCTTCATGAAACGGGGCAGCCAGTGCTCGTCGGCACGCACGACGTGGCTGAGTCTGAGGCTCTTGCTGACGCTTTGATGCAGCGCGGCATCGAGGTCAACGTGCTCAACGCCAAGAACGATGCGGAGGAGGCGCGCATCGTGGCAGAAGCGGGCGATCTGGGCCGCGTCACGGTGTCGACGCAGATGGCCGGACGAGGTACCGACATTCGCCTGGGCGGCGCTGACGAGGCCGACCACGACGCCGTTGCGGAACTCGGTGGACTAGCGGTGATCGGTACGGCCCGCCACCGCACAGCGCGCCTGGACAATCAGCTCCGTGGCCGCGCGGGACGCCAGGGCGATCCTGGCTTGAGTTTGTTCTTCGTGTCCCTCGAAGATGACATCGTGGCCGCGGGTGGAGCGGACGAGAAGATCTCTGCGCAGCCCGATGCCGATGGCCGGGTGGACGCAAAACGCATCCACGACTTCGTGGCTCACTGCCAGCGTGTCACTGAAGGCCAACTGCTGGAAATCCACGCGCAGACGTGGAAGTACAACCAGCTCCTTGCAGATCACCGGGCTATTATCGACGAGCGCCGCGGCATCCTCTTGGACACCGACCGTGCATGGGTCGAACTGTCGCAGCGTGCGCCGGAGAAGGCTGCGGAGGTCGAGGCTGCGGGCGTCGATAAGCATGTGCGTGAACAGGCCGCGCGCGAGATCATGCTTTTCCACCTCGACGACGAATGGTCCGAGCATCTGGCCCATATGGACGATGTCCGCGAGTCCATCCACCTGCGGGCCATCGCGCGCGAAACCCCGCTGACCGAGTATCACCGAATTGCCGTGCGGGAGTTCAAGGAGCTGGCACAACGCGCTGTCGATCGTGCCGTTGACACCTTTGAGCAGGTGCTTATCGACGACCGCGGCGCCCACCTCGCTAACGCCGGCTGGAAGCGCCCGAGCGCAACGTGGACCTACATGGTGTCCGACAACCCGCTCGCCGGGGGAGGAAATTCGGTCATCTCTGGGATAGCCAGCATGTTCCGGTAGGTTAGAGCGCGAACCGCCCACGATCGCAGCGCGGTCGACGAAGTTGTCGGTATGATGGGCGTGAAGTTGAATAACGATTGACATCCGTCGAAAGCGTCAGGAGAAGACATGAGCGAGAACACCGGTACGCCGGAGGCACAGGTAGAAACCACTTCGGTATTCCGTGCCGATCTTCTGAAGGAGATGGAGACGGGAGCTACCGCCTCTGACAACGTCGGTGGCGTGGAGGGCCTGCCGGAAGGCGCAGCCCTCCTCGTTGTGAAGCGTGGCCCGAACGCAGGTGCCCGCTTCCTGCTGGACCGTGACACCACCACCGCAGGCCGCCACCCCGAGGCAGACATCTTCCTCGATGACGTGACTGTGTCCCGCCGTCACGCTGAGTTCCGCCGCAATTCCGGCGAGTTCGAGGTCGTCGACGTCGGATCCCTCAACGGCACCTACGTTAACCGCGAGCCGCGCAACTCCCAGGCGCTGTCTACCGGCGACGAAATTCAGATCGGCAAGTTCCGCCTCGTTTTCATCTCTGAATCTGAGTAATCCTTCTGCACAGTGACCGCGATCCGGAAAACCCAACAACAGGCACCCCAACAGGCAAAGAAGACGGGGAACAAGACCATGTCCATCGGCGTGGTCATCCAACGCCTGCGCGAAGAATTTCCGGATGTCACTGTGTCGAAGATCCGGTTCCTCGAAGCGGAGGGGCTGATCAGCCCGGAGCGCACAGAGTCGGGGTACCGGCGCTTCACTGAGGCTGATATTGATCGCCTGCGCTACATCTTGGTGACGCAGCGGGATAACTACCTGCCGCTCAAAGTCATTCGCGAGCAGCTTGAAGCCATGGATTCCGGAGACGTCGTCGTGGTCTCTGAGCAGGTCATTTCCTCGGAGAGCATCGGCGCGGCGAAGGCGACGCGCCTGACAGACAAAGACGTGGCCGTGCAGGCTCAGTGCGAGCAGCCCTTCGTAACGAAGTGCATCAATGCTGGATTGATTGTCCCGGACTCGAGTGGGTTGTTCTCCGCCGATGACGTACGGATCGTCAGCACGGCGGCTTCGTTGGCTGAATTCGGTCTTGATGGACGCCACCTGAAAGCCCTTCGTAACGCTGCAGGCAGGCAAGCGGACATGGTGGCAAAGGTCGTTGACCCTGTTGCGAAGTCGGGTAAAGCCTCCGCAAAGCAGGAAGCTGACGAGCTCGGGCAGCAGGTGGCCTCGCTTGTGGTGTCTTTGAACTCTGCCTTGGTGAAGAACGAGCTGCGCCGCGGGCTAGGGGCGTAGGCCTATGACCTCTGTTCCCGTCACATTTTGTGGGGTCTTTCCCGTCGGGCCGGAAAGCTTCCTGTGTGCACTGCTCCTATGGGAGGAGCGTCGCCGTTTCGTCCCGGTGTGGTTGCCGCCCGTCGGTGGGGCGCAGCTCATTGGACGCATCGGTGACTGGGAGCCGACGCGCCCCGACACGCATGATCTGCTGCTCGATCTCATCGAGCAGTCCACTGCCGGCATCGCTGCTATTGAGCTGACTAACTATCACAATGGCGTGTTCATGGCGCAGATCACGATGGAGGACGGTGCCGAGTTCGATTGCCGCCCGACGGACGCGTTCGTCCTGTCCGTCATGCTGGACATGCCGATTGAGGTTGATGAAACTGTCTTGTCGCAGTCGTCATTGTGGCTGTCAGCGGAGGATGCGCTGGATTACTTCGACATTGAAGTCGATGACGAAGCGGTACCAGCCGGATCTGATTCTGCCTCTGGTGATGCCAAGGCAGACGCTGATTTTCAGCAACTGATGCGCGATCTCGGCGTATCAGAGCAGGACCTCGGATTCGAAGGATCCGAGGTTAAAGATGTGACTGAAGATGACAGTGGGGAAGAGTAGCTCTAAAGTTAAAGTTGAGCTTGAAGTTACGGCGTGTCGGTGTCCCTGGTCTTGACCGCAGCTTAAGCTTGGCTTTAAATAACTAGTGCGCCCTTCTCTAAACATCATGGGAGTAATTACGTGAGTATCTTCGACAGTCACGATGACATCGACGCCCCTGTCCAGGAAAGCCTGTTTGACCTCGGGCCGTCGGATGAGGTTGGCTACCGCGTGCCCATCGCATGCCAGGTTGCCGGCATCACGTACCGCCAGCTGGACTACTGGGCGCGCACCGATCTGGTGAACCCCTCCATCCGAAACGCCACAGGCTCCGGCTCGCAGCGTCTCTACTCCTTCACTGACATCCTCGTCCTGAAGATCGTCAAGGGCCTGCTGGACACCGGCATCTCCCTGCAGAACATTCGCCTCGCCGTGGACAACCTGCGTGATCGCGGCATCAACGAGATCTCCGAGATCACCCTCGTTTCCGACGGTACCACCGTCTACGAGTGCCGCAGCAACGACGAGATCATCGACCTGCTCGGCGGTGGCCAGGGCGTGTTCGCCATCGCTGTTCCGCAGATCGTCAAGGAGCTCACCGGCACCATCTCGGCGTTCCCCTCCGAGCGGATCGGCGGCGACGCTGTCGCAGAAGAATCCGACAACGTCGTCGCACTCGATGAACTGGCTGCCCGCCGGGAGCGTCGCAGCTCCTAGGGTCAACCGAAGATACGTCAAACCCTGCTGGATAATCTCCAGCAGGGTTTTCCTTTTACGTAGGGAGTTTTAGAGTCCTACTGCCTCGCGGATAGCGGAATCGACTGGGGAAGAGAGGTCAGTGGAGGAGGTTGCTGCGTCGATAAGCACCTGGTCTTTTGGCGCGGCACCAACGTGAACGACAGACAGTTCAACTCCAGCTGCACGAGCGTGTGCGATAGCCGGTGTCACGTCAGCGTCGTCGACAGTGCCTGAGGTAATCAACATCACTCGGATGGGAGTTTCAACAGACTCTGCATACTTCAGCGCGGCTGCGACGGCTTCACGGGTGCGGGGGGCACCGGCATTGATGAAGCCTTGTGCGGCGGCACCGATCTGCGCGCCATCGTTGGTGAACTCCACGTTGCGGCGGAAGCTCTGGGTGACGCCGGGGTTGAGCGGCGAGGAGTAGTTCCACAGCGCAACTTGGCGCCCAGCGTCCGTAAGTGAAGTAGCCACCGCTCCAATGCTTTGGGCCACCGGTTCCGCAAAGTGTGCCATTTGATCCGAGGTGTCCAGCAGGAACAGGGTGTCAATCGGTTCACCGATCTCCGTCTGCGCTGGTTCGTGCTCCTGCGCCGCTGTGGAGATGCGTTCTCCACCGTTGGGGCGGGCAGCGGCCCAGACCGACTCAGCGACGACCGGGAGCTGGGAGTCGTTGCCGTACTGTTCACTCGCGAAGTCTGCGAATGCTTGAGCCGCTCGAGTTTGGTCCTCTGTGACGGCGTCCGTCGTATTCAGCGGGATGGCAGAGTAGACGACAGAGGTATCGGCTAACGGGCTGAATGTGAATCCGTCGGGGACGTTGGATTCATCGCTGGCAACGAAGCGGGTGGAGTTCGCGGTGTCGGATGCGGCGGTGCCCACACGCTGTTCGGTCAGGGCGGCAACGGCGGCGTTATCGTTGTCAGCTACAGCGGAGGCGACAACTGCAGATGCTTCGGGCTGTTCATCGGTGGGGAAGTCCACCTGTTTGATGTCCACTGTGGCCGGGTCGATCTCATTAGGCCCGGCAAGTCCGACGACCGACGAATACACGGAGGCGGGCTCGTTGGTCGTGGCACTGCGTTGTGCATGCGCGATCTCCTGGTGGGAGATCGGTGTGTTAGGCGCAATGTATACAGCGGCCTCGCTCAGGTTGTCCACGTAGACAGGCTGAACACAATAATCGCGGACCACAGGCTGGGAGTTGGCGTAGGCGTTGATCACCTCGCGGGCCACGCCTTCCGACGACGCAGCGACGGGCAGGGCTAACTCACCGGACACGCACTCGGGCGCGGCTTGGTTCCCGCCCGCTTTGCCACGATGCGTTCCCCACACCACCCCCGCAGCCGCAACCGCAAGCATCATGAGGGCGAGCAATACGAGGAACGCAATTGCGCCCTTGGACAGGGCGTAGTTGTTCTTGCCGTTGGAATGCCGAGCCATGGTCTGCCTTTCGCAATAGTTACGATAGACAGCTTATCGGGTAAATGCAGCGTCAAGAAGTTGAAGCAGCTGATTTCGCAAAGGTTCCGCTCGCGCAGAGAACGCGCGCTGCTTTGCTACGTACTCAGCTTTGCCCTCCGGCGTCTCAATCGGGACCACCCCGAAGCCGAGCGTGCGGCAGTCATACGGGGAGGCCTCCATGTCCAGCAGTCGAATATCCATCGCCAGCTCCAGGCAGTCCAGCATGAGGTCACCGGGCACAAGCGGGCCCATCTTGGTCGCCCATTTGTACAGGTCCATGCCCACGTGAAGGCATCCGCACTGGTCATTCGCGGGGCGGGTGGCAGAGTCAAGCACGGTCAGATTGAGCGGTTTCGCGGGTGGAGTGAAAAAGCGGTACGCGTCAAAGTGCGTGCACTTCAGATCGTGCTGCTTGACCACGTCATCTGTGCCCCGTTGCCCCAACCGCAACGGAACGTCGTGACGGGGTCGCCCGGTGTTGTAGACCATGGCCCATTCGTGCAAACCGAAGCAGTCGAACTGCGGGCGGTTGTGATCAATAGCGCGCAACAGAACCCGAATATTTTCCATATCGGACCGCCGGCGGGCGAGGAACGATTCGACGTCGAGGGTGACTGTTCCGTCAGGGCCGCGCTGGTAATCGCGCCATGAAGTGTGAGGGGCATCGGACGCGTCGAGAAGCTTCGTGCCAAGGCCCGGGTGCCAGCGCGTGAGGTGCGTGGGGCGAACAGGGTAGTAGTCGAAGAGGAAATCCCAGATCGGATGCTTCTCACCACGGCTGCGCCGCGCTATGTGCGGATCGACCCACTGTCGGGCACGCTTCTCGTGGGTTTCAGCGAGTTCGCTCCACTCCTCACGCGCGAGCGAGATCATTGCTCATGGGTCCAGTCGGTCACGGTGCCCACGTACTCCTCGATCAGGTCCTCAAGCGCGAGAACACCCACTAGCTCACCGTTGTCGCGGACCTGGGCCATGTGAGCGGAGCGACGGTGCATTGCGGTCAACGCGTCGTCGAGGCTGCCGGAGCCGTCGACAATGCTCAAGCGACGGACGCGGTTGTACGGGATGACCGGGCTCTCCATCTCCGAGTCGAGGAGGTCGAGGACGTCCTTGACGTGGATGTACCCGAGCAGTGCGCCATCGGTGCCCTCCACCGGGAAACGCGAGTATCCGGTCTCACGGACAGCGTTTTCAAGGACGCGCAGAGGAATCCCTTGCCGGGAGTAGGGGATGGTCACCAGCTTGTCGATGGGGATCATCACCTCCTGCAGGCTGCGCGACTCGGACGACAGGGCAGAGGCAAGGCGGGTGGTCTCCTCTTCGTCCAGAAGCCCTTCCTGCCGGGACTCCCAGATCATGTTGGCCAGCTGCTCCTGGTCCACTGTGGCGTCGAGTTCGTCGCGCTGCTCAATGCCGAAGAGGTAGAGCGTCCAGCGGGCGATCTCGTTCAACGCGAAGATCAAGGGCCGGGTCAGCTTCACCCAGACATTCATCACCGGTGTCAGCCACACAGCGAGCGTTTCAGGCCCGGCGATCGCGATGTTCTTCGGGATCATCTCGCCGAAGATGATGTGGAGGATCGTGATGATGAGCAGGGCGATGACGAACGAGATCGGGTGCAGGAGGTTCTCCGGCACTCCGATGCTGGTGAAAGGATCCTCCAAAAAATGCGCGATGGCAGGTTCGGCGACCTTACCCAGAATGAGCGAGGCGAAAGTGATGCCGAACTGAGCGCCGGCCAAGTACAGCGACAGATGCTCCGTGGCTTCCAAAGCGCGCCGTGCGCTGGTCTTGCCCTGCGCGATCATGGATTCGAGGCGATCGCGTCTCGACGAGACGAGCGCGAACTCCGTGGCCACGAAGAAGGCATTGGCAGCTAGCAGGGCGATGATGAGGATGGTGGCAGTCCAGATGCTCATGACTGGTACCTCCCGATATCATCGGAGGAGATTGGCGTCAGAATGGCTTTGTCCAGTCGACGGCCCTCCATGATGGACACACGAGCCAGCCAACGGCCAGCGTTCGCTTCCTCGAGCTCCTCCGAAAGATCTTGGGCAGGGTGGGGGAGAACCACAGTATCGCCGACAGAGGGGACTTGGCCGAGCGAGGCCATGATCAACCCTCCAAGAGTTTCATACGGCCCGTCAGGGGCGGTGTAACTGATCCGCTCCGACAGTTCGTCGAGGCGTACAAGGCCGGAGACTTCCCACGACTTTCCGAAGCGCTGGAAGTCGCGCTCGGACTCGCGGTCGTCGTACTCGTCGTAGACTTCGCCGAGGATTTCTTCGACGACGTCTTCAATGGTGACCAAGCCCTGGGTGCCGCCGTACTCGTCCGCAACGAGCACAACCTGTGAACCGGCGGAACGCACTTGATCGAGAACAGCATCTCCGTCGAGTGTGCCGGGGACGTAGCTGACCGGCTTGGCTAGATCGCCTAGCCGCGTCGTGGCGCGTTGGTCCCGGGCGACCGAGAACGCGTCTTTGATGTGAACCAGTCCCACGGTGTCATCCAGGTCACCGTTGCGGACAGGGAAGCGGGAGTGGCCGGATTCCATCGCCAACGCGATCAGGTCATTTACCGTATCCGAGACATCGAGGGACTTGACCGTCGACCGCGGCGTCATGACCTCTTCCGCGGTGGTCTCACCGAACTGAAGGGAGCGGTCGATCATGCGGGCGGTCTGCTCATCGAGTCCACCCGCTTCTGCGGAGCTGCGGACCATAGCGCCCAACTCAGGACCTGAGCGGGCGGAGGCGAGCTCATCTGCCGGCTCAATCCCGAGCTTGCGCACGAACCAGTTTGCCGATGCATTCATCGCCTTAATGAACCACTTGAACACCGTGTTGAAGGCATTGACGGGCGGCACGACGAAACGGGCCGTGGCCAACGGCTCAGTAATCGCGATGTTCTTCGGTACCAGCTCGCCGAACACCATGGACAGTGTCGTTGCCACGACGAGGGCGAGGATGAGGGCGACGGCGCTCGAGGCGGACTCACTGAGCCCAACGAGCTCGAGCGCGGGGCCGAAGAAGCGAGCCAGCACCGGCTCTGCAAGAAAACCAGTCGCAAGAGTAGTCAGCGTGATGCCCAGCTGCGCCCCCGAGAGGACGAAAGAGAGGTTGCTGTGGTCGCGTTGAACGGCCAGAGCGGTCTTATCTCCCTTCTCCTGCACATGGTTGTCCACGGTTGAGCGCTCCATGCCGGTGAGCGCGAATTCGATGGCGACAAACAGACCGGTTGAGGCCGTGAGCAGCACAAAACCCAAAAGGGCGAGTAGAGAGATGAGAAGATCCATAGGTGGTGTTGTTAGCGCCGTTTCCCGCGGGAGCGCTTGGTTGTCTGCGGTTGGCCGGGCGGCGGTAGCGGGCGGCCGTGGGGCTCCTGCGCGCCCGTAATCTTAACTAACTCGTCGGACATCGGGGTAACGCGGACCTTTTGCGCGTCCACGCCCGCTTTGCGGAGCAGTTGATCGACTTCTTTGCGCTGTTCGTCCATGACCAAGGTCACCACAGTGCCAGACGTGCCTGCGCGGGCGGTGCGCCCGGCACGGTGCAGGTAGGACTTGTGCTCGGCCGGGGGATCGATGTGGACGACCAAGGACACGTCGCTGATGTCTATACCGCGTGCAGCGATATCGGTTGCGACCAAAACAGGAACAGACCCGTCTGTGAATCCTTCGATAGCCCGGGTGCGTGCGCCCTGGCCCTTGTCACCGTGGAGCGGCTGAGCCTCAATGCCGACGCGACGGAGCTTCTTCACCTGCCGGTCCACGCCATGCTTCGTGCGCATGAACATGATGGTCTTGCCCTCGCGCGCGGCGATGAGCGGCACGATCTCGTTCCTGGACTCTCGGCTGCCCACCAGCAGCTGGTAGTGCTGCATCGTGTCCACGGCAGCCTGGGCAGGGGCCGTCGAGTGCGTCACAGGATCCGTCAGGTACCGCTGCACAAGCTTTTCCACGTCACCGTCCAGCGTCGCCGAAAACAGTAGGCGCTGGCCGTTTTCAGGTGTGGCGTCGACAAGCTTGCGGACCTGGGGGAGAAAGCCCATGTCGGCCATCTGGTCAGCCTCGTCAATCGCTGTGACGGCGACGGAATCGAAGCTGAGCTTGCCCTGGTTGATCAGGTCCTGGGCGCGTCCGGGCGTAGCGACGAGCAGGTCCACTGGCGCTGCGAGCGAACGAATGTGGTTGTTGATGTTCACCCCGCCCACAACCTCGAGCACACGCAGACCAGCGGCAGCAGCAGGATCGTCGAGTCGCTGGCGGATCTGCGCTGCGAGCTCACGGGTGGGGGCGAGGACGAGGCCGCGCGGGTGGCCGGGTTTGGACGGGGAACCGGCGAGCAGCGCCAGCATCGGTAGCCCGAAGGCAAAAGTCTTACCCGAGCCCGTCGGCCCGCGCCCAAGCACATCCCGTCCGTCGAGAACAGCGGGGATCGCCGCTTCCTGGATTGGGAAGGGTTCCTCGATTCCTTGTTTCGTGAGAACGTTGACGATGGGGCGGGGCAGGCCGAGATCAGAGAATGTGGGCATCGGATGAAGTGTACAGCCCTACCGGGCTAGTACGTGATTTCCTCACGCTCACCGGACCACGTGGTGTGGTAGGTGCCCTCCATGTCCACGCGCTTGTAGGTGTGGGCGCCGAAGAAATCGCGCTGGCCCTGGATGAGAGCAGCCGGTAGGCGCTCCGCGCGCAGCGAGTCGTAGTAGGACAGGCTTGAGGCGAACACCGGGATCGGCAGACCCAACTGGGTGGCAATGATGACCACACGACGCCAGGAATCGACAAGGCCCTTCTCCAGCTCAGACTTGAAGTAAGGGTCGAGCAAAAGCGACGGCAGCTGCGGGTCGTTGTTGTACGCCTCGGTGATGCGGTTGAGGAACTTCGCGCGGATAATGCAGCCACCGCGCCAGATCGTCGCGAGGTCTTGCGGCTTAATGCCCCAGCCGTACTCCTGGGAGCCGGCGTTGATCTCGTCGAAGCCCTGCGCGTAGGCCACAAGCTTGGAGGCGTACAGGGCGCGGCGGACATCTTCAACGAACTGCTGCTTATCGACGCCGAGCGTCTCCAGCAACGTGACCTCACCCGACGGCAAACCCGTGTCCTGGACGGCCTGGCGCTGCGCCAGCGCCGAGGACAGGGCGCGGGCGAAGACGGCCTCCCCAATCCCCGTTGTGGGCACGCCAAGGTCGAGTGCTTCCTTCACAGTCCAGCGGCCGGTGCCTTTCTGGCCAGCGGCGTCGACAATGACGTCCACCAGCGGCTTGCCCGTCCTCGCATCGACCTGGCGCAGCACCTCTGCAGAGATCTCGATGAGGTACGAGTCCAGATCACCCTGGTTCCACTCGGCGAAGATGTCTGCCATCTCAGCCGGCTCGATGCCCGCCGCGTAACGCAGCAGGTGGTAAGCCTCGCCGATGACCTGCATGTCGGCATACTCGATGCCGTTGTGGACCATCTTCACAAAGTGACCAGCACCGTCAGGGCCGATGTGAGTCACGCACGGCACGCCATCGACTTCAGCAGCGATGGATTCCAGCAGAGGACCGAGGGTCTCCCACGACTCTTTCGGGCCACCCGGCATGATCGACGGCCCCTTCAAGGCGCCCTCCTCGCCACCGGAGATGCCCGCGCCGACGAAGTGGCGGCCCTTCGCTGCGACCTCTTTCTCGCGGCGGATGGTGTCGGTGAACAGAGCGTTTCCGCCGTCGATAATGATGTCGCCCTCGTCCATGGCCTCGACGAGCTGATCGATCACTGCATCGGTGCCGGCACCGGCCTGCACCATGATGACTGCCTTGCGCGGGCGTTCCAAAGACGCAACGAAGTCCTCAATGGACTCCGAAGGGATGAAGTTGCCTTCGTGGCCGTGCTGCTCCATGACGGCGCGGGTCTTCTCGGGGGAGCGGTTGTAGATAGCTACCGTGTGGCCGCGGGAGGCGAAGTTGCGGGCCAAGTTGGAGCCCATCACAGCCATGCCCACGACGCCGATCTGCGCAAGATTCTCGTTAGTCATGCCCAAAGCATACGCAGGCCAGTCGGTCCTACGCAGGCGATGGGCCATATAAGAACCCTTTAAATACAAACAGATCTATAACCGCGCACGCGATCTAGTTTCGTTGGTAAAATCTCTGGCCATGGAGATGGATTTCAGCAAACTCATGGAACTACGCGACCGTCAGCTCACCGACGACGAACTGGCGTACCTGAACGCTCACCACGTCGAATTCGACAGCTTCATCGGGCTGCACTTCACCGCTTTCGGCCCGGAGAAGATCACCGCGACGGTGGAAGCGGACCCGCGCCACCACCAACCCGCCGGCCAGGTCAACGGTGGGGTGTTCTGCGCCATCGGAGAGAGCATGGGCTCTTACGCTGGGTACGCCGCCGCGGGCGCGCCCGTTGTGGGCATGAACAACAACACGGATCTGATCCGCAGCGTCACTTCCGGCACGATTGAGGCTGAAGCATCGCCCGTCCACCTGGGCCGGCGCACCCAGATCTGGCGCATCGAGATGAAGCAGGGGGGCAAGATCGTCGCGATTACCACCCTGCGCACCATGGTGATGGCCTAACAGCTGGGTTAGAGCCAGTTGTTCCGGCGGAACCACCAGTACATGGCCACGATGGAGCCGAACATCACCACTAAGACAACCGGATACGCATAGCGCCACGACAGCTCTGGCATGTACTCGAAGTTCATGCCGTAGATTCCGGCGATCATCGTCGGAAGGGCCGCCATTCCCACCACGGCTGAGATCGTGCGCATGTCGGAGTTCTGCTGCATGCTCACCTTGGCCACGGACGCGTCGAGAAGCGAGGAAAGCCGCTCATCGAATCCGTTGACGTTGTCGGTGACAATCATCGCGTTGTCCTGCACGTCACGCAGGTAAGAGCGGATCTGCTTGCTCAACAGGTCCTTGTGCAGGTTCAGTCCTGTCTTCAACGCGGGACCCAGCGGGTCAATCGCGTGGCGCATCTCCAAGATCTCACGCTTGTAGGAGTAGATCTTGTCGATGTTGATCTGCCGGCGCGGAGTGAAGACTTCGTTCTCCAGCTCATCGACGTCTTCGCGGAGGAAGGTCGTGATCATGGCGTAGTTCTCTACGACGTGGTCTGCGACCTTCCAGGCGACGGCAGCGGGTCCCAGCGCGGAAATCTCCGGGTCTTCGACAAGCTCCTGAGTGAGGTTCGGAAGCTCCGCGTTGTGGCGGATTGTGATCACGAAGTTCTCGCCGATGAGCATCTGCACTTCACCGGTCGAGATGATCTCGCGCAGGTCAGTGACCTCTTCGTCGTCGCGGTACTCAATCGTGCGGATGACCAGAAACAGCTGATTGTTGTAGCGTTCCACCTTCGGGCGTTGATGGGCGCTCACGGCATCTTCCACAATGAGATCGTGAATGCCGAACTCTTCGGCGACCTTCTCCATCTGCTCCACGTTGGGCTCGCGGAGGGACAACCACACGTAGCCGCTCTCAGCTTCATTCACTTTCTTGAGAGCGGTGGAGTAGTGGCAGCTGCCAGGTTCAAGTTGACCATCCACAATCACGCGGCAGAAGTCGATCGAACGTTCCACCGGGACAGGGATAGGTTTCTGGGTCGCCTTTTCTGTCTGCTTCGACTTTCCCAGGGAAAGCGGGTTCTTCGGTACCAAGGCAACCCCCTTCGGGCAGATGTATCAACTGGATGAACGGGCAGAATCATACGCCCGCCGCCGGATTCGGGGGAACCGGGGGCGGGCGTAGGGGAGAAGAAGAGCGAGCTTAGTTCTCGCCGTTGGTGTCACGCACCTCGACGAGGTGCTCAGCCTCCTCCGCGGCGTACTTCTCCAGGTTCAGCAGGGCAGTGCGGCCGTGCATTTGCTGCTGGGTCGCGGCGAGGTTGTAGCGCTTGGGGGACAGGGCGTTGAGCGTCCAGGTGAACATAGACACGATGCGGTTGCGCTTGGACACGAGGAAGGACACGTGGACGAGCAGCCACATGATCCAGCCCAGGAAGCCGGCGATTTCTACCTTGCCCATCTTCACCACGGCGTGGAAGCGCGAAACGATGGCCATGGAGCCCTTGTCGAAGTACTCAAACGGCTCGCGCTGGTCCGGCTCCTGGTCATTCTCCACGCCATCCTTGATCGCCTTAGCCGCGTACTCACCGGTCTGGATCGCCACCTGAGCCAGGCCCGGCAGCTTGTCCAAATTCATCATGTCGCCGACGACGAAGACATTGCGGTGGTCGCCCACGGAAAGGTCCTTGTTCACCGGGACCTTGCCGGCACGGTCGACCTCGAGGCCGGCCTGGTCGGCGACGAGCTTGCCCAGCGGGGAAGCGGCCACACCCGCGGACCAGATCTTGGTGTAGGACTCGATCGTCGTCTCTTCCTCGGTCTCCATGTCCTTGTAGGTCACCGAGGTCTCGTCGATGTTGGTCACCATCGAGTTGAGGTGGACCGTCACGCCGATGCGTTCGAGCTCGCGCTGCGCCTTGCGGCCGAGGCGCTTGCCGAAGGGCGGGAGGACCTGGGGTGCGCCGTCGAGAAGAATGATCTTGGCGGAGGAGGGGCGGAAGTGCGAGTACTCGTTGCGGAAGCTGCGGTGCGCCATCTCGGCGATCTGGCCGGCGAGCTCGACACCGGTCGGGCCCGCACCGACGATGACGAAGGTGAGCAGGCGCTCGCGCTCGGCCGGGTCCTCGGTGACTTCGGCGCGCTCGAACGCGGTGACGAGGCGGGAGCGGATCTCCAGCGCGTGGTCGAGCGTCTTGAGTCCGGGGGCGAACTCGGCGAAGTGGTCGTTGCCAAAGTAGGACTGGCCGGCACCGGCGGCGACGATGAGAGAGTCGTATTCGTAGGTGTAGGTGTACGGACCCTCTTTGCAGGTGACCGTCTTAGCGTCGAGGTCGATGTCGGTGACATCGCCGCGCATGATGTCGGTGTTCTTCTGCTTGCCCAGGATCTGGCGGGTGGAGGTAGCAATCTCGCCCGAGCCGAGAATGCCCGTGGCCACCTGGTAGAGCAGCGGCGGGAAGAGGTGGAAGTTGGTGCGGCTAATCAGCGTGACGTCAACGTCAGCGCCGTCGAGTTCGCGTGCGGCAAAAAGGCCACCGAAGCCGGAACCAATGATCACGACATGGTGGCGGTTACCTGCGGGGCGGTACGGTTTGTCGGACATGTATGAACTCCTTTTAGCCTTCTAGAACAACGTTGTGCGGATCCGCCATGAAATCATACGCGGGTTTGCAGCAAGTGCGCGCCGTGGCACCGCTACACCGCTGCCACGGCGGTCTATTCTAAACGGCGTGCCCGACAATGCTTCCTATCGTCCCCAGTTAGACCACTTGGCAACTGTGGATCCCGCGCAATGGCCGAGCATCGCGCACGTTCCGTCTGGGCGTGCGATGGGACTTCGGTCGCGGCGGGCGGAGGCGAAGTTCGCGAAAGCGTGCATGCAGGCCGGCCTCGATCTTGATCCGAACGGTCAGCCAGACCTTGTTGTCGATCACGAGGCCATGTTTGCCCGCATCGCCGCTCACGGTTGGATTGGGCTGGCGGAGGCCTACATGGCAGGAGAGTGGCGCACGCAGACCCCGGTAGCGCTCGTCAAGGTGCTCTCCGGCCTGATTGAATCGGGGTACAACCCCCGAACCTCGAGCGCGAAAGCGGATACACGTTTTATCGGTGGGGATGTGCCACCAGAGCTCGTCGCCCGTTACGCCGGGGACGGAATGAGCTCTTTCGCCGGCCATTTCTCAACAGGGGTGCCCACGACGGAGCGCCGCAGCGTCAAGTCGTTCTCGCCGAGCGCGGGCAAGCGCGGGGAGCCGGCCAACTATTTCGTCTCTGTGACGAATTTCAGCGAACCGTTGAGCACGGAAAAGCTGGATCTTGCCGACGCACAGCGCAGAAGCGTCGGCATGCTTCTCGACGCCGCCGGTGTCCACGCCGGCTCCCACATAGCGGAACTTCCCAGTTCCGGCGGGGCAGTGGCTATAGCGGCGGCCGGAAGGCAAGCTACAGTGGATTCGCTCGTAACAGATCCCGGTACCGTACCGGGGCTGCGCGAGCGCCTGACTCTGGCGGGAGTCGACGACAGCGTGCATATCAACGTCGTACAGAGCGTCCAGCAAGCACTCGCACGACGAGAGGGGCGTTATGACGCAGTTGTTTCCGTCGAGACTCTCGAAACCCTCCCGATGCGTCTGCGCCCCACATACACCGCAGTCATGGACGAGTTGCTCACACGGGGAGGCCGTGCCGTCATCCAAACTGTCGTGGCGACAGAGAAGCTCACCCCGGTCGCTGCGTCATCTCTGGAATCGCTCCGCGCCTATGTCTGGCCCGCGTTGGAGTACGGCACGAAGGAGTCGCTGCGCAGGCTCGTCGATAAGCACAGCGGCTTGCGCGTCATCGGTGAGACGCACGCGCCGGAGCACCTCGCATTGTCCTTGGGACACCAACGCACGACATTTCAAGGGCAGCTACGCGAGGCGGCGGCCGACGGATTCGATGCGGTGTACCGGCGCCTGTGGACGTGGCAGCTTGCCCTCCGTGAAGCGCTTGCGCGGTTGGGGATGCTCGATGCGGTTCAGTACACGCTTGCGCACAAGCATCGCCGGGGAGTGCGGTAGGGGCAACGTCGAAAAGCGAGCGGAGCTAGGCGCGCGTCCTACTTGACATAATGTACATTATCGGACAAAAGGGGATGTTTTACTGCTTATCCATCTTGAGGCGGATATTGATCTCGCCTTCTTCCGCAATCTTCGCAGCCACGAACTCCGGCGTTTCCACGCCATAGTCGAGACGGTTGAACGGAATGTCGGCGTGCACGATCACGTTGTCTTCCGTGCGCAGCGCGTTGAACTCCTGCGTGATCGTGTTTGTCTCCCCGTGAATGGTCATGTCACCCGTGAGCGTGACGGTGCCGATACTGCCATCGTCCGGAAGCTGCGAAACATCAACGGGCTCCGTCAGGACAAATGTCGCTTCCGGGTACTCCTCCGTGTGGAGGATGCTCCTCCGCACATTAACGTCACGAACATCGCGATCCGTGACGATATTAGTCATATCCACAGTCACCTCACCGGCGGTCAGCGTGCCGGCCTCGATGGTCATTTCACCCGTGACAGCTGGCGTAGAGCCGGATGTGACGCGCTCATCGCCCGGTAACAGCTCACTAAATGTGAACCCAGCGGACGTCGCATTCTTTCCCATCTGGTTGCTGACCACCCAGTGCCCGTCCACATCGGTTGTCGCGGCTTTGGCACCACTGTCGTCAATGGGCTCGGTCTTGATGCCAGGCGAGTTGAACAGCGCAAAGACGAGCGGAACGATCGCTACCAGAGTGAGAGGAATGATCACCGCCAGACCACCAAAGAACACGATCTTCTGGGTGCGTGTCTGCATGACTTCCCCTCTTTCTGCTTGCAAAACTTCTCAAAACTTCTAGTGAAGCTTTTCGATTCTCTTAGCCATGGTAACCAGCTCATCGCACAAGGACTCAATCTCGTTGATGTCCGCACCCTCAGAGACAGCCGTGGCGATGTCCTCTGCCGCGCAGCGCAGCGCGAATAACCGATCGCGCAGAGTGTCGTCGTTGTGCGGACGCGCGCGGCCCGAACGCCCAAGGTTGCCTGGGACATTGTGCCGCCGCTCGTAGGCGCGCTGCTTGCACGAATCGCTGCAGTACTTGCGGCGGCGGCCGCGCCCCTGCAGTTGTTCAACGGGAGCACCGCACCACAGGCAGGCGCCCGGTTCGTCCTTAGTGTGAAGTGGCTGGTTCATGATCGGATCACTTGTGATCGTAACTGCTGGAACAAACGGTGTGGGTGAGCCGTTGCTATGGGTGGCCGTTATACTTTGAAGATTGCATGGGGCTGCACGACCGCCCCGCAAGCTTCTACAGACCAATAGATGAAGGGACAGATGCAGCATGGCTGATCGGGTACTGCGTGGTAGCCGGATGGGTGCAGTGAGCTACGAGACGGATCGTGACCACGATCTCGCCCCCCGCAGGATGGCGAAGTACCGCACCCCTTCCGGTGAGGTCTTCGAGATCCCGTTCGCAGACGACGCCGAGATCCCCGAGGAGTGGCCGTGCAAAAACGGCCAGACCGGCACCCTCATTGAGGGCGAAGGTGTAGAGTCCAAGCCGGTCAAGCCACCGCGCACCCACTGGGACATGCTGCTGGAGCGCCGCACCATCGATGAGCTCGATGAGCTGCTTGAAGAACGCCTAGAGCAGCTGCGCAAGCGCCGCCGCAACGCGGCACGCATTGCTAAGGAGCAGAAAGAAGCTCAAGAGAACCAGGCTTAGTGGCGGTTGTTCACCAGCCGCTGCACCTCATACTTCGCCAGACGCGCCCCCTCTTCCACGAAGCCGACAAGACTGCGGCCCAAGGAAGCCAGGGGGCGCGTGTCTACTTCGTCAGAGTTCCGCTTGAGCTCGTATGCCAGCAGCTTCGAGCCTTCTTCGACCATGTCGCCGGCGACAGAAAACGCACCGGTGATCTTGCCCGGGATCCGCTGCACTCCCAGTTGTTCAAGCTCGTATTTACCCAGGCGTTTCAGCTCATAAGCCATCTCCTTCGCCTGACTTGAGCGGCGCGTCCAACCCCACTTGGTCACTTCGGTCAGGGAGTCTTTGGCAAAGCTGGCGTCCAGCTTGGATTCGCCGAGCTCGCGGTCGACGAAGGTGATGGGCACCTCGCGCACATCGAAGCCTTCCTGGACGACGACATCGGCGATCTGCACCTGGAAGATATAGCCCTTGCGGGACAGGTCATCGAAGTCAATGGCTTCGAGCACCTCGCGACGGAACGCGCGGTAGCCAGCAGTCATGTCCGCAATCTCGTCGCCGAGAGCGATGGAAATATAAAGATTGCCCAGCTTCGACAGGTAGAAACGCTCCTTCGGCCAGTTCACCGCTTCCCCACCAGGGACGTAGCGCGAACCAATGACCAGATCTGCACCCTTATCCACCGCATCCAGCAGATCCTGCAGCTGCTCCGGCGCGTGGGAACCATCCGCGTCCATCTGGCAAATGACTTTGTACTCGCGCTCAAGCGCCCACTCGAAGCCTTCACGGTATGCGCCCAGCAGGCCCGACTTTTCCTCGCGGTGGGCAACGTGAACGTGCTCGTCCGCCGCAGCGAGGGTGTCCGCCTTGTCACCGGTTCCGTCCGGGGAGTTGTCGTCGACAACGAGGATGTCCACCTCCGGCGTGGCGGCACGGACACGCTCAACGATGCGCGGAAGGTTCTCCAGCTCGTTGTACGTCGGGATGATCACCAACGTGGAGTCACTGGGTTTGTCAGCCACAGGCACGGTTTCTCCTTATTACCAGGGATGTCGTTTCTCTCGTGTTTCTCTAGGCAGTGTACCCGCGTCGCGCGCCGATCATGGATGCGGCCATCACCGCGACTCCCCCTGCAACGAGCAGCCACTGCACCCACTGCCCATAGCGCACGGCAAATGTCACGGAATCACGCAGCGGAAGCTTTTCGACGAGATACCCCGGCTGGAAGATCTCCGTATGCTGCGACACCGAACCATCCGGGTGGACAATCGCAGAGGCGCCGGACGTGGCAGACACGACGACGGCCCGGTCGGTCTCCATCGCGCGAATGCGGCTCATGGCTAGCTGCTGGTAAGTCATGTCCGTGAACCCGAACGTAGCGTTGTTCGTCGGGGTAGTCAGGATCTGTGCACCAGCCTTCACCGCATCGCGGTAGGCCATGTCGAATGCGACCTCGTAGCAGGTGGCCACGCCGACAACGTGGTCGCCCATCCGCACGGTGCCGTTGCCGTCACCGGGCTTGAAGTTGCCAGCCATGTCGACATACTCGGAGAAGTTCCGGAAAAAATCACGGTAGGGCATCCATTCGCCGAACGGCTGCAGATACTTCTTGTGGTGGTAGTCCCCTGGCCCGTTGTCTGGGTCGAAGATGACGGCAGTGTTGCGATCGCCGACCTCGTCCTTTGTCAAGGTGCCCACCAGAGTGGGCGCATCCGCCTCTGCCACGGCGCCGGAGATGCGCTCGAAAGCTTCATCGTCCGCGAAGGGGTTCACATCAGAGGCGTTCTCGGGCCAGAAGACCATGTCGACGCTCTCCCCTTTCCCGTGCACGTCGGTGGCCATCTCTTTGGTCACGTTCACGTGGTTGGCCAACACCGCGCGGCGCTGCGCGTTGAAGTCCAGGCCCATGCGGGGAACATTGCCCTGAATTGCGGCGACAGTGACCTCCCCTGTTGTCGGGGCGTCGCGGTTGACGGCCAGGCCCGCGATCATGCTCGTGGAGATCATCAACCCCGCCACAACCATCGACCAGGCGACCACACTCCCCTTCGGCGACCACTCGACGCGAGAGAGAAGCCCATGCACGCAAGCGGCTATAGACGCACTGAGCAGCACAGTCGCGAACGTTATCAATGCGGGGCCACCCCACGGCGCCAAGTTGGCCAGCGGGCCGTTGATTTGCCCCCAGGCCAGACGGACCCAGGAGAATCCGCCGAAGGGGAACGAGGACAGCGCGTACTCGACGGCGACGTAGACCAGAGGGAACGCGAGAAAACCGAAACGCCACCGGGCAACAAGAGCGCCGAACGCGCCTGTGATGAGCGAGTACAGCGCGCACGCCAAAGACAGCGCGATCCACGGCAATGCGCCCACAAACTCACCCACCCACGGCAACAACGGCAGGTAGAGGCAGACTGCGTGAACGTACCCGAGCAAGGCACCGCGGCCGGCGGTCGGTGCGGCAGCTTTATCGGTGGCGGCAACGAACGGCCACGGCATCAGAGCAAAGTAAAACAGCGCCACGCCGAAAATCGCCGCCCAGAAGTGCCCGTGCGGTTCGTGGGAGAAGTACACCAGCACTCCCCCTGCGCCTGCCAGCAGCAGGCGGCCGCCAGTGACCACCGCATTCGAGTTAGCGCTCACTCGGACCTCCGAAGTCTTCCGGTCGAGCATCACGCGACCACTTTTCAATCTCTTCAGAATCAATCACTTCTTCCGAAGCCGAGCCGTCACCGAACGTGCCGTAGGAGGTTGCGTGCCGCTGCATATTGGACACGTCGTACACCTGGGCACCAAACGTCTCTACACGCTTGCGCAGGGACGCCGCCATGGACTGACGGATGAGGTCACGGGTAGGGCGGAACAGCAGCAGGACACCGACCGCTGAGGTGATGTACCCCGGAAGGACGGTCAACGCTCCCCCAGCCATGGCAAGGGCGGTGCCTCCCGCAAACTGGCCGATGCTGGCGCGCCCGTGGGAGGCGCGGGCGACCTCAGCGCGCATGGCTCCGGAAGCACCCACGGCGCCGACAATCATGAGAATGAAGATGCCGGCTAAGGCCCATCCGACTCCGATGAGCTGGCTCACACCCCAGAACGCGAGCGCCTCGAGGATCAGGTAGATCAGGAAATAAGCGGCATAGGGCATGCGGCCAGACTACCTGCCTGAGGCCCCAGAACTCTCAATCTGCCGGATCAACCATGTTGCATCGTCGTGCATCCAGATGAAGAACGGCACGAGGTGCTTGGCTACGTCGAAACGTAGCAGCGGAAACAGGCGCCGCGTGGTCAGCTCGATACCCCAATCGCGTGCCAGTTTCTCGGTTGAGTGGTACGGAATGATGTCGTCGTGAACGCTTGCCCACAGGCGCGTCGGAACCTGCGGAGAGGTGTGGCCAAGGAGTTTGTCGCCGATGAGCGAGTTGGTGATCGGCAGCTCCTTGATCACGTCGACGAGCGTGCGGCCATCGGTGGTCCACGTCGTGGTGTCTTGGCGGGCGCTATGGGGCATCGCGCCGAGCACGCACCGGGTACGTGCCAGCCCCAGCAGTTCGCCAGCGCTCTCCGTGAGGTGTGGAAGAAGCTCCCCTGCAATCTCGGGGTACGAGGCCATCATTCCGTCGAGCGCGTACGGCAGCACGAACGTCGCGGTTTCGCCGTCGACGTGGTTGAGAATGTCCTCGAGGTCTGACGGCGGTGCACCGCACACCGCAGCGACAACCGGAATGTCAGGGGCGTACTCAGGCTCCTCGAGCGCTGCAGCGACGCACCCGCCACCCTGGGAGAACCCGGACAGGCCTACGCGGTCGCTGGTGACGTCGAGGTGCTTGGCGGCACGGAGGGCGTCGTAAAGCGAATGCGCCCCTGCTACGTGGTCGCAGTAGAGCTGCTTGCCTGTTTCCGGATCCCGCGGGTAGTCGGTGACCACCACATGGCAGCCGGCGGCGACGTACATGTTCACTGCGGGCTGCTCGTACGCGGAAACGATGTCGAAGGGCCACCGCGCGTCGAGGAACATGCTGAAGGAGTACGACGGATCACAGTGGCGCGCCGTGCCCTGCGTTCCGGGCGCGAACCCGATAACGGGACGCGGGCCTGTTCCCTCCCACGGATTCTCCGAGCGGATCACGGCGGCCGTGGCGGACAGTGGGCGCCCGTGCGCGTCCGTCGTCGCGTACTCGATCCGCCACATCGTGCCCTTGTTCATAGACGAGTTCAGCCCGAGTGCGCGAACCTTCTGAGTCCGCAACAACTCTCCACCGGTGGCACCGGACAACCACTGCGGCGGCTCGAACTCGGGATCGGTGACGGGGCGGTTGATGATGTCTTTTGCTAGATCCACAAACAGCGGCAGCCATGCCCGCGTGACCAGTCCTCGGGTGCCTGATTCCCGAGAGTTCTTCCACAGATGACCAGCGGCAGCAGCGGCCCCGAGACCGGCTACCACACCGACAATGTTGCTCGTCTTGCCCACGTTTCCTCCCTTGTCGCACCAGTTTTTCCGAATTCTACCGTGGCATATGCCTCCAGATCGGGCGCGGAACAAAGCGCATGATCCAGGCCAACACCTGCAGCTGACGGGGAATCCAGACAGTGCGGCTGCCCTTCTTTTGCGCTGCGGCAATGACCGCCTCGGCGACATCCTCCGGTATCACAGACAGGGGTGCAGGCTTCATGCCCTCGGTCATGGAACCGATGACAAAACCCGGCCGCGCCGTGATCAGCTTCAGCGGTCCGCCATGCAGTTTGTCCGCTAAGCCTTGGCAGAACGCGTCGAGCCCGGCCTTGGTTGACCCATACACGTAGTTCGCGCGCCGCGCCCGCCATCCTGCAATCGACGAGAACGCGAAGATTTCCCCGCGGTGCATGGCATCTGCCAGCACAGTGAGCATGTTCACCTGCGCGGTGTAGTCGATCATGGCGATTTCGGCTGCATGTGCTTCGTCGTGCTCCGCGCGCTGTTGGTCACCGAGAATGCCGAAGGCCACAATCGCCGTTGTCACCGGGCCAGCTGCGTCTACGACCGCTCGGTGCGAAGAGAGGTCCATCGCTTCGAAGGGGACGCTACGCACACTCGTGGCTCCCGCATTGCGCAGTCGCTTTTCGACGTCTTCCAGCGCCTCTGGTCTCCGGGCTGCCAGAACCACATCGCGACCGGAACAGATGCGCACAGCAATCTCCCCGCCGATGTCGCTGGTCGCGCCGAGGAACAGGATAGTGCCGGCGCCCGGTGTGGCCTGTGTCATGACTGCAAACCATAGCGGAGTTGGCGGGCAGCGTTGTTGAGGCGCCGGGCGCCGCCGGCTTCCAGCACGACAATGTCTTCGATCCTCATCCCCCACTGCCCGGGCAGGTAGATCCCCGGCTCGATCGAGAACACCATGCTTTCTTCGAGAACCGTGTCGCTGCCCTCGACGATGAACGGTGCCTCGTGCAGGGCCAATCCAATCCCGTGACCGAGCCGGTGGGAGAAGTTCACTCCGTACCCGGCGTGGTTGATGATGGAGCGTGCCACGGCATCGAGCTCCCCCGCCGTCATACCGGGTCGTGCGGTATGAACGGCTGTGTCCTGCGCGGTGCGGAGCACGTCATAGGCACGCTGGAACGAGGGGTCTTGAACGGTTCCCGCCACGTAGGTGCGGGTGCAGTCGGAGTGGTAGCCGGCACCGACGGCACCGCCGATATCCACCACGACTGGGTCGCCGTCCTCCAGCACGCGGTCTGAGTGGTCGTGGTGAGGGTTGGCGCCATTCGGGCCCGAGCCGACAATGATGAAGTCCACCGATGCGTGTTCACGCTTGATCAATTCGGCGAGGTCCGCTGCTACCTCGTTCTCTGTGCGGCCGGGACGGAGCAGGTCCGGGACCTGTTCGTGGACGCGGTCAATGGCGGCGCCTGCAAACTCCAGCTGCGCGATCTCATCGGTGTCTTTCACCATGAACAGGTCCGGCACCGCATCGTCGATAAGCACGGTGTCTTCGACGACCTCCATGAGGCGAAGCACGTGGTCGGCAGTCAACGATTTGCCCAGCGCCACCGTGCCGCCACCGAGGTGCGCCGCAACGATGCGATAGGGATCTTGGCCGTCACGCCACGTGTGCAGGGTGATGCCCAGCTGCTCCACGAAGGCCAGGTCGGCAGCATCGGTGGCCGGGGCGATGAGCGTGGGGTCGCCCAGCGGCGAGATGACAAGCGCGGTGAGACGCTCATGCGACTGTGTCCACGCGCCGGTCAGGAACGCGAGTTCCGGACCAGTTCCCACCACTACCCCGCCGAGTCTCCGCTGCGTGCACAGGGTTTCGGCCCGCTTAATGCGGTGCGCGTAGACGGCCGGTGGGAAATGCGTGGGAAGAGCATTCATGCCCGCCATTGTAGGTGGATAGGATGGGCGGCAATGTTTCCTGCTTCGCTTGTCCGCATCTCATCTGGGGCTGCTTATTGCTCGGGCACGCTGCTCGATCCTGAGACGGTGCTGACGTGTGCGCACTTCTTCCGGGAGCATCCCACAGGAGCCACGGTGAAGGCCCACGGCGCTATCCGAACCATTAGGCAGGTCACAACCGTGCCGGGCACAGATATTGCCATCGTGACCGTGCGTCCCTTTCGGAAGTTGTCGGGTGAGACCTTCCCGCGGATCGTTGAGGGCGCTGCGCCACGGATCGGCACCCCAGCCGTCACGTTCGGGTTTGGCGGACGCGCGCGGAGGATGCAGGCGCGTCCAGGCCTGTGGTTGGGCACGATTCCTATGGCGATGTCGCGGTCTCGGGCCACGCGCGTGCGGCCGGCTGGGCTGGTCTTCAACACGAAGCCCGCAGTCAAGGGCGATTCCGGCGGCCCGGTCATGGTCGGCGGGAGGATCGTTGGAGTGCAGTCGCTGATCCTCGACCCGTTCGGGAAGAATCTCCGCGTGGCCACGGTGAACCTGCTCCCAGAAGGGACGGTGCGCTAGTTGCCGATCGCCACCACACCGCGCCGGATCGCGTCGACTGCCCTGCGGGCGCTGTGCTTGATGTCGGCGGAGTACCCGGTCTGCACAATTTGTTCCAAGAGGTCGATGACCTGGCGCGACCAGCGTACGAAGTCGCCCGGTGTCAGCTCCGCACCAGACTCGGCGGCCGCGGCCAGCGCGTAACCCAACGGTGCGCCGGCAGTCCACTGGTGCATCGACAAAGCAAAGCCAGGGTCCGGGATGCCCGTCGGCGGCAGGCGGTGGCGCTGCTCGTCGCTAGCGAGCTCGCCGTGAATGCGCACCGTGTCGTTCATCGCATCTGCCATCCGGTCTGTCGCGGCCTCCGGATACCCGCCGGTCGACTTGCGGTTCTCGAACACGCACATTGAAACAACGCCAGCCAACTCGGCAGGATCAAGGTCATCCCAGATCCCCCGCTTCAGACACTGGGCGACCAGCAGGTCGGAAGGATTATGGATGCGCGCGAGACGCTCGCCTTCGTCGGTGACGGTGGGCTCGCCGTCGACAAGCTCCACGTAGTCCATCTCCGTGAGCAGGCCGATGATGCGTTCAAACATGCGCCCCAACGTGTCCGTTTGCTTATCGACGCTTTTCTGCGCCCGCTCCAGCGACCTTTCCTCACGCACCAACTCATCTCCGAGCCGAGCGAGCTGCTCCCGCTGCGCAGCCGGCCAGGAGTGCACCGGGTGGGACCGGATCGCATCGCGCAGTTCGAGCATGCGTTTCGACGGCCGGTTGCGCGCCTCCTGCTTCAACTTCTTTGGCGCGTTGAAGCGGCTGCGGGAGAGCTCGCTGACCACCTTCCGGGTGTGCTTGCGCGGTTTGTGCGCGATGTCTCGCGGCACCTTGATGCTGCCGACCACGACAGGGGCGTTGGCGAAGGCGGAGGCGTCAATGCGTCCCGACCAGCCGCGCTCGGTGGTGATCCACGGCCGCGGGTCATCCTTCTTCCCTGCGGGCGCAACGACAGCGGCGAGCTCCGGACGGCGTTTCGACGGCAAAGCGATGACATCACCGATCTGCAGCCGGCCTAACACGGCCTGAACTTCTTGACGGCGCTCAGTAATGGAGTCCTTCTTGTTGCGCTTCTCTTCCTCGGTGAGGTCCCGGCGCAGGTTCATGTACTCCATGAGGTCGTCGCTGACGTCGGCGCCTGCGGCGTCGATAAGCTCAGCGCGCAGCGTGTCTACCTTGGCGCGCTGGCGCTCGATGGTGCGCACCTCGCCGACGACGGAGCGGTCGGTTTGGAACTGAGCGAAGGACTTCTCGATAAGTCGGATTGAATCTTCAAAGCCGTTCATCTGCAGCATGTTAATGGCCATGTTGTAGCCGGGTGTGAACAGCGAGATGAGCGGGTAGGTGCGGGTGGAGGCGAGACCGGCGACTTCCCGGGGATCCATCGCTGGCGCCCATTGCACGACGGCGTTACCGATCGTGTCGATCCCGCGGCGGCCTGCACGTCCCGTCAACTGGGTGTACTGCCCCGGGGTGAGATCCACGTGGGCATCGCCGTTGAACTTGACCAGTTTCTCTAAGACCACGGTGCGGGCCGGCATATTGATGCCCAGCGCAAGCGTCTCCGTGGCAAAGACAACACGGACGAGACCTTCGACGAAGAGCTGCTCCACGATGTGCTTGAACGCTGGCAGCAGGCCTGCGTGGTGGGCAGCGAATCCGCGCGACCAGGCTGTACGCAGTTGGCGAAAGTTCAGTACCTCGAGGTCTTCTTCGGGAATGCCCTCCACGCCTTCGTCGGCGATCTGCTTGATCCGCTCAGCTTCCTCCTGCGTGGTCAGTTCCTTGCGGGAGCGCAGGCATTGAAACAGCGCGCCGTCACACCCCGCGCGGGAGAAGATGAACACGATGGCGGGCAGCATGTCTCGCCCCCGCAGGGCCTCCACGACCTCGGGGCGGCCAACAGGTCGGATCCGGTCCTGGCCCCGCGGTGCGCCACTGCGGCCGCCGCCAGCACGCGAGCGGAAGCCTTTACCTTGGCGGAAATCATCGCGACCTTCGTTGGCGGCGCCGGATTCGAGCCGCTCGATGGCGCGCTCCAGATCCTTGTTCACGTTGCCGGGCGCTTCGACCGCGCCGGGCTCGAACAGCGGCATGATCTTGCGCTGCACCATCATGTACTGGTTAAGCGGGACTGGGCGTTTCTCCGAGACGATGACCGCGGTATCGCCGCGGACCTCGTGCAGCCACTCGCCGAACTCTTCCGAGTTTGAGACCGTGGCAGACAGACCAATGATGCGAGCAGACTCCTCGAGATTGAGGATGATTTCCTCCCACACTGCACCGCGGTCGCGGTCTGCGAGGTAGTGGATCTCGTCCATGACCACGTGCGACAAGCGGTCGAGCGCGCTCGACCCGGCGTAGATCATGTTGCGCAAGACCTCGGTAGTCATGACGACGATCTCCGCGTTGCCGTTGATGCTCACATCACCCGTGAGCAGGCCGACGGCATCCTCCCCATGCTCATCGACAAGGTCGTGGTACTTCTGGTTGCTCAGAGCCTTGATCGGAGTGGTGTAAAAGCACTTCGTCCCGCGCGACAACGCCAGCGAGACCGCGAACTCCCCCACCACGGTCTTTCCGGAGCCCGTTGGGGCGCACACCAGCACCCCGCGATCCTCCTCCACCGCCTGGCACGCCTCCACCTGAAAGTCATCGAGGGGAAACGACTTAGTGGCGCGGAATTCATCCAGGTGCGTGTGGAGCGTCGAAGACATGGCTACCACCCTAGAGCACGTCGTCGAAATAGCCCGGTTTGTTGAAGTCGTCTACGGGTCGAGGGGCAGGTGATGCCACCGGAGTCGGAGTACTTACGGGAGCGGCAGCGCTAATGGGCTCGGCAGGAGCGATGGGGCCGGAAGCTTCGTCGTCACGCATATCGCCCCAGTCCCCGGTCTTCTTCTTGCGGCGCTTGTCGTTGATGCGGCAGAACTGGAACGCCATTTCCACGAGGAAGCACAGCGACAGGGCGAGCACGATCATGGAGAACGGATCCTGGCCGGGCGTCATGAACGCCGCGAAAATGAACAGGGCCACGATGATGATCCTGCGCTTGTCTTTCACCTGCTCGTACTCGAGCAGCCCGGCAAGGTTGAGCATGATGATGATCAGGGGCACCTCGAAGCTCACGCCGAAGATGATGATCAGTGCGAGGACGAAGTTGTAGTACTCGCCACCGGACAGGGCGCTGACCTGGTACTCACTACCGATCGACATGAGCACGTAGAGGCCCTGGTCGACGATGAAGTACGCGAGAACTGCGCCGGCGACAAAGAGCGTCACAGCGAAGGTGACAAACGACATCGTCCAGCGCCGCTCATTCTTGTGCAGGCCCGGAGTGATGAACGCCCAGATCTGCTGCAGCCACACCGGAGACGACAGCACCAGACCCGCGAGGAAACCCACCTTGAGACGCAACATGAACATCTCGAACGGCGAAGTAGCGATGAGACGGCACGAACCGTCAGAGGTCAGATCCGCCCGCAAGTGCTCCGGCAGAGAGCAATAGGGACGGCGAATGATCTCGCCCAGCGGCATCGTCGGCCCCGGAGCCCACTGGTACCAAATGAAACCGATGATGGTTCCAACAACGATGGCGATGAGCGACACGACTACGCGTCGGCGCAGTTCCTGCAGGTGCTCCGTGAGGGTCATCGTGCCCTCGGAGTTCTTGCGGGACACGGCTAGTTAGCGGGGCGCTGCTGGTTCTCCGGCTGGTCCCAGAAGCCCTGCTGCGAGTTGGGGGGCTGAGTCGACTCGGCGCCCGAGGTCAGCTCACGCTGAGGGTTCGCGACAGACTCCTTTGCAGCCTTGTCGTTGTTCATCTCGTTGACCTCGGACTTGAAGATGCGCGCAGAACGGCCCACAGAGCGAGCCAAGTCCGGAAGCTTTCCAGCTCCGAAAAGCAGGAGGATGATGAAGACGATCAGGAGGATTTCCATCAGGCCAAGGTTTGGCATGGGAGTTCCTTTCATTCAAGGGCTTAAAGCGCGTGTGGCTCTAAGCATAACGCTCAAGGGCCGCAGAACTGCGACCGGCGACCTCTTCGGCAATATGAGTCGGCTCCACAACGCTCACTCGGTCGGCCTGGCTGAGGCAGAAACGAACCATCCAGTCGTCGCTGCCGTAGGGCATGGAGGCCTCGACCCACTCACCTTCGGTGAGCGCCGTGGGCTCAGTCTCGTGCAACTCGATCTGCCAGTAGTCTGCCAGCCACGTCGCGTCACTGCGGATGCGCAGTGTGGCGACGTTCTCCTGCCCGAACCCGAAGGGGTCTGCCGCGTCGTAGTCGCGGTGGGCAGACGGGGCGGCGGGGACGTCGAGAAGCGATGCGTCCTGGATACGGTCCAAGCGGAAGGTTTTCGGTGAGCCGTCCTCGAACGCCGACAGGTAGGTCGCACCGTCACGGTGAAACATGCCCACCGGGGAGACCGTGCGCGTACGCGTCGTGTCCGAGGTGGCCGAGTAGTAGGTGATCTCCAGCATGCAGCGCTGCGTCAGCGCCTGGGACACCATGCGTGCCGGTCCGGGAGTCTCCGCATGGTCGGAGTCGGGAACACCGGCATCGTGCATGACGTCCCGGAGTTTCTGCGCGGCGGACGCCACCGCGGTTTGATCCACGAGACCCGGCATGGTTTCCAACGATTCCAGGGTGAGCAAGAGGGCATTCGCTTCCGTAGGCGTGAGACGCAGCGGCGCGTTCAACCCTTGATCTTCGATGAGCGTGATGCCAGTCCAATCTGCGGAAAGGTCGATCATCTCGCCCGGTCCTTTACCCACGCCCGACATCTGCAGCCGCTTCAGGTCCTCCATGACCTCGGTGTGCGGATACCCCAGGTTGCGGGCGATCTCCATTGGCGTCGCATCCGGGTGTTGGTGCAGGTACGGGATCAAGTTCAGAGCGCGGACGAGTTGGCCGAGCTTTTCCGGGCTATCTTTCATTCTGCGCCTCCTGAGTCGCACTCAATAGCTTGACGACGTCCTCGCGCACATCCCCCGGCAACTCCACCACCGCATGCGGAGCGAAGCTGGCGGTAGTGCGCACCAGCCAGTCACGCTCCACGTCGACGAGACGGAAACGGTTATCACCGAGATCTGTAGCTTTCGCGACGAGCTCCCCCGCCGTTCCCGGGTCAACGCGCACCACCGCTTCTTTCACCGTGGGGCCGCGTAGAGAATCCTCAACGATCTGCTGGACCGGGCGGTCTGGCAGGTGGAAATCCCCTGCGGGCACGTCACGCACTTTCCGGACCTCGCTGACGCGCACCGCCCGGAAACTGCGTTCAGCTTCGCGTTCCACGTCGTAGCCGACGACATAGGCGCGGTTGTTCAGCGCGATGAGCCCCCACGGGTCCATCGTGCGCGTTTGCGGCGGCGCTGTCGGAGAGGGCTGGTAGGTGAAGCGCATCCGGGTGCGGGAACGCACGCACGCGGTCACGGCCGCGACGACATCAGTGTCGAGCCGGGAAATGTCGTTGTCCAGCGCGCTAATCGGAGCATCGTCAAATGCCCGCGTTGCACCGCCCGCTGCGATCTTGGTCCACCCGGAGCGCGCGAACGCACCCAAGCTTCCCGACGTCCCCAAGTCCCCCGCCAGCCCCAGCACGTACGCTTCTTCCTCGGTGAAGCTGATCGGCGGGAGTTCGTAAGAGTCTTTGTTCACCCAGACCAGCCCGTTCTCGCTGCGCGCGGGAACGCCAGCCCGGCGCAATGATTGGACATCGCGCTTGAGGATGCGCGCCATGGCGGTATCCGTCTTGTCTTCGTAGCCGTCAACATGCGTGCGGATCCACTCGATATCACGCGGCTTATTCGACCCCAGCAATGCGAATGTGAGGTTGGTCAGCCGTTGGATCACTCGCGCATCGTTAGCCACGGATTCCCCCTTGCGCGTTGCCAAGCACCTCGCGGTTGTCGTGCATGTACGCCACGAGCTTATCGACGCCTACGTCCTCCGTCGCGAACGGATCCTGCACATCCACCGTCTGCGGCTCTGGGCGGTCAACCTTCATGTGCACCCAGTCGACGGTGTAGTGGGCGCCCAGCTCACGGGCCGTATCGAGGAACTGTGCGCGCAGAGTGGCGCGCGTTGTTTCCGGCGCGGTAGTCGCTGCGTGGGCGATTGCCTCATCGGTGGTCCACCGCTGGACTAATCCTTTATTTTGCAGGTGGTAGAACAGCCCGCGGCGCGGGTTGATGTCGTGGTACGCCAGGTCGATCTGGGCGAGCTTCGGGTCATTCCAGTCCCCGCCCAAGCGGTCGCGGTAGCGCTCAAGCAAGTTGCGTTTGATCACCCAATCGATCTCGCCAGAGACTGGCTCGAAGTTCTGCGTCCCGATGGCCGTGAGTGTCCTGCCCCACAGCTCCACGACCTTCTCCAACTCAGCATTCGGCGTGCCCTCGTCCTGGCGCTGGGCGAGCCAGCCCTTCGCGGCCTCGAGGACGGCCTGCTGGACCTCGAGCGCGGTCACTGTGGTGTCGTCTTTGAGCGCGAGTTCTGTCTGGCCGGTCGGGTCGAGCGCGATCTGTTTGATGTGCTTGATCGGCTCGACCACGTCGAAAGTCGGTATGTCCCAATCCGCTTCGAGCATCTCGATGACCAACTGCGTCGAGCCGATCTTGAGAGCAAAGGAGGGCTCCGCCATGTTGGAGTCACCAACGATGAGATGCATGCGGCGGAACCGGCTCGAATCCCCATGGGGTTCGTCGCGGGTGTTGATGATCGGGCGTGTCCTCGTCGTTGCTGACGAGACTCCCTCCCACACCTGATCGGCGCGCTGCGAGATGACGAAACGGCCGTTCTTGATCATGCCCGCACCGCAGAGCAGCTGCCGGGTGATCAGAAACGGCAGGAGACGTTTCCCGAAGTTCTTCAGCGACAGCTCCCGGCTGATCAGGTAGTTCTCGTGCGTACCGTAGGAGTTACCTGCAGAGTCAACGTTGTTCTTGAACAGGTACACGTCGCCGCCGATGCCTTCAGCCGCGAGGGTCTTTTCCGTCTGGGCGGCGAGATCGTTGAACAGTACTTCACCCGCTTTGTCGTGGTTGAGCAACTGGGTGAGCGAATCGCACTCCGCTGTCGCGTACTCCGGGTGCGCACCGACATCGAGATACAGACGGGCCGCGTTGTCGGTGAAGATGTTCGTGCTCTTGTACTGGGCCACGACTGGCTTGAACAAGTACCGCGCGATCTCTTCCGGCCCTAAAACCGCCTTGCCGTCACGGATGGCGGTCAGCCCGAATTCAGTCTCCACGCCCATGATGCGGCGCGGATACACCGTCATTACTGGCCGCCCTTTTGCACGTAGGAACGGACGAACTCCTCGGCGTTGTTATCCAGCAAAGAGTCGATCTCGTCGAGCAAGTCGTCGGTGCCTGCGGTGTTGACGTTCACCTGACCAGCCTCCTGGCCGGTGCCCTCCTCGTCCGAGCCTCCGTCGGAGTGGGTATTGATCTGTTCTTGAGCCATAGCTCTACCCTACTTAGCACTTATGGGTTCTCGTTGAAAGCGGCGACAATCTCCTCCACGGATGCCGCACGGTCCAGCAACTCACCGACATCATCGCGCGTGAATCCGTCCACTGCGTGGATGGAGACAGTCCGCGGGCCAGCGGTCGTGTTGAACTGGATGGTCTGCCAACTCGAGGAGAGGACGTCTTCGCCGAATTCCTTCGCGATCCTGCCGCGGAAATACGCCCGGGAGTTCTCTGGTGGTGTGGCCGCCGCCCGGGCGATGTCCTCGTTGCTGACCAACGTTTTCATCCGTCCAGCCCGAACCAGCGTGTGGTAGAGCGACTTGTCCGAATCGATGTCGGTGTATTGAAGGTCCACGGCCTTGAGCTTGGCGTTGCCGATGTCGATTCCGCGGTCCAGGTAACCCTTGATCAACGCCCACTTCGCTGTCCAGTCGAGACGGTCCGCGGTAGACAGTGGATCGCGATCAAGATCGTCCAGGATCTCTCCCCATAGAGCCACGACCTGTTTGTCCACATCTGTTTCGGGCGTGACGCGTGCAAGGTACTCGCGCTGAATCGCCAATGCTGTGAGCGTACGGCCATCCTTGAGCCCGAGCTGGTGCGTCAGGCTCAGATCACGGGACACCCGCTTGAGTTCCTCAACTGGTTCCTTGAGCTGGAGGTCCGAGAAGTCGACGCCTTCTTCGATAGCGTCGAGGACGAGCTTCGTCGTGCCCAATTTGAGCAGGTTGGCGTACTGCGACATGTTGGCATCGCCGATGATGACATGGAGCCGGCCGAACTGGGTTGCGTCCGCATGCGGTTCGTCGCGGGTGTTGATGATGCCGCGGTTAAGGGTGGTCTCCAGCGAGATCTCTTGGAAGAAGTAGTCGGCCCGCTGGGAGATCTGGAATCCGTCCTGCTCCCCCGCTTCCCCCAGTCCCATTCGGCCCGCGCCCGCGAAGACTTGGCGGGTCACAAAGAACGGGATCAAACCCTCAGTGATCGCCTCGAATGGGGTCTGCCGCGAGTATTGGTAGTTTTCGTGGGCACCGAACGATGCGCCTTTGCCGTCGACATTGTTCTTGTACAGCTTCAGCGGCGGGCAGGGGTCGTGGCCGCCCAGCACTGAGACGCCGTCTTCCCACAGCTCTGCGATCCGGGCGGCGGCATCGTTGAGGACGTGGTCGCCGGCAGCGTCGTAAAGCATGGCGCTGAATGCGTCCGGCACCTCGGGCGATGAGTACTCGGGGTGCGCGTGGTCGACGTAGAAGCGCGCACCGTTCTCCGTGACCACATTGGCCACACCGATCGCGTTAGGGTCGACGATGGGAACTGTTTGGTAGCGCTTCAGATCGAACCCGCGGGAATCCTTCAGCGGGTGCTCGTCCTGATAATCCCAGCGCGCACGGGCGGCGGTGTGCATCGCCGCATACGCCACCACCGCGTGCGTCGAGCTCACAATCGGGCTCAAGCTCGGGCTATCCGGCGTGAGAATGCCGTACTCAGTTTCGGTTCCCATGAAACGCGTCATGGTGCACCAGTCTAAAGGGGCGTACGTCGCGGGTGAGAGCCCCGGTCCTACATTTTCAGTATCGCCTTTCGCGACCCCGCAGCTGCGTTTCCGCAGTTCGCCAGTTGGCTAAACGCCTGAAAGGATACTAAAGATCTATTGCTGGCTACCAACCGCGCTCGGCAAGACGGTGCGGAGCCGGTAGATCAGAAACATTGATGCCGACCATTGCTTCACCGAGACCGCGGGACGCCTCGGTGACAGCAGCGATGTCGTTCCAGTTCTGGGTAGCTTTCACCACAGCAGCTGCACGGGCCTCCGGGTTGCCGGACTTGAAGATGCCGGAGCCGACGAAGACACCGTCGGCACCCAGTTCCATCATCAGGGCCGCATCGGCCGGCGTGGATACGCCACCGGCGACGAAGAGTGGTACCGGCAGTGCGCCGTGCTCGGCCACGTAGGCAACCAGTTCGTAGGGCGCCTGCAGTTCCTTGGCGGCAACGTAGAGCTCATCGCGGTTGCCGTTCCACAGTGCTTGCAGGCCAGCGATCTCACTCTTGATAGTGCGGAGGTGCTTGGTGGCCTCGGATACATCACCGGTGCCGGCCTCGCCCTTCGAACGAATCATTGCTGCACCCTCGTTCACGCGGCGCAGTGCCTCGCCCAGGTTGGTCGCGCCGCAGACAAACGGCACGTCGAAGCCGCGCTTATCGATGTGGTTGACGTAGTCCGCCGGGCTGAGCACCTCAGACTCGTCGACGTAGTGAACACCGAGGTGCTCGAGAATCTTGGCCTCCACCGAGTGGCCAATACGAGCTTTGGCCATCACGGGAATGTCGACGGCACCGAGAATGCCTTCGATAAGGTCCGGATCGGACATGCGGGCAACACCGCCCTGAGCGCGAATGTCGGCGGGCACGCGCTCGAGCGCCATCACAGCGATAGCGCCGGCGTTCTCGGCGATCTTCGCCTGCTCGGGCGTGACCACATCCATGATCACTCCGCCCTTGAAGGACTCGGTCAACTCAGCTTTAGAGAGGTTCGTGGAAAACGTCATTGCACTAGTCTCACCCTCCCACTGGTAGATTCCTAGTGCCAGTTTGATTTAGATTCTTTGGACCAGTTACCTTCGGGCAATGCTTATCGACGTCTCCCGCGACCTCCCCGCTCCCCTCCCCGCGCAAGTAGCAACCGCCATCCGGACGGCTATCACCGAAGGAGAACTGCAGCCCGGGGATGAGGTGCCGTCGACACGCGAGCTTGCGCGACTGGCCGGGATCTCACGCGGTAGCGTCGTCACGGCGTACGACCAGCTCATCAGCGAAGGGTACTTGCTGGCCTCGCAGGGTTCACCGACGCGCGTGCATCCCGATCTGCCGGCGGGTGCACCTAGTGGCATCGATGCACCAACTTTTCGGCCAAAAGTTGAGCAACCGCGAAAGTTCATTTCTTTGAAGCCGTCGTCCGGGCACGCCGGAGCAGTACGTCCCGCCGCATGGCGCCAAGCGTGGCGGGAGGCAGCAGCTGAACCGTCCATCGCGATCGATTCTGCAGGACAACCCGAGCTCCGTAGGGCGATCGCAGAGCACCTCCGTCTCGCCCGCGGACTGGCGGTCAGCGAGGACCAGATTGTGGTCACCGGCGGGTCACGCGAAGGCCTCATGCTGATTCTGCTCACTCTCGCCGGGCGGCAGCATCATCTCCGGGTGGGGGTCGAGGACCCTGGCCACCCAGGCCTCCGCCGCGTCATTCCAACCACCGGGCACGACGCGGTCCCATGCGCAGTCGACGAGTACGGCGTGAACGTCCAACTCTTGCCCGACAAATTGGTTGCTCTTCTGGTCACTCCCGCTTTCCAGTACCCGCTCGGCGCATCGATGCCGGCTGCCCGCCGGTCCGAACTGCTCGCGTGGGCGCATGAGAGGGGCACAGCTCTCATCGAGGATGACTTCAATGCTGAGCTGCGCTACCGCCTTGCCCCGCAACCTCCGCTGGCCGCCCTGAATCCCCAGGCCGACGTGTTCACGCTGGGTACCTTCTCGACGTTGCTGAGCCGCAACCTTTCTGCCGGGTACGTGGTCACTCCCCCAGCATTCACTGAAAGTGTGCAGCAGACGCGGAAGGTCCTCGGCATGCCCGTATCCGCGGTCACACAGCTAGCCGTCGCGCATCTACTTCAGAACGGGCATGTCCGCCGGAACACGAAAGCTGTCCGTAACCGTTTGGCACGTCGGCGGGCGATCATCCACACTGATCTCGTTCCAGCGCTCGAGGCCAGCGGTGCACACGTCAACGAAATGGCCGAGTCGAACGGAGTGGATCTCACACTGAACTTCGACTCACCTGCCCACCGGAACCAATTCGCTGACAAGCTTCGGTCACATGGGATCGAGTGCGGCCGCCTCGAGTCGTTGTGGTCGAGCCGCGATGGGCGCACGGAAGGATTAATCATGAGCTTCGCGCACCTCAGTGACCACGACTTCGACATTGTCCTACGGACCCTTGCTAGCAGTTCGGCTCTTTGAAGCACGACCCCGGACACCTACAGCACCTCAGCAGCCACGACTCGTTTGCCGGTGCGGCCCGAAATGCGCGCCCATTCGTCCGGGTTGGACACGTTCGGCATGTCCTCGCTCTCGTCCTGCTCGGCACGTACGGCGGCACGCACGTGCTCGACGGAAACTCCCGAACCCGCGCCCGAAATTTCATCCTTAATGGCCAGCTTCTTCGCACGGTCGACGACGTTCGCGATCATCGCGCCGGAGACGAAGTCGGAGTAGTGCAGGGTTTCGGTGGTGCCGTCGACAAGCGTGAGCTGGACGAAAGGACGCGGGGCAAAGAGCTTATCGACGCCCGCGTTCACCAGATCTTCCACCTCCTCCGCGTGCGGAACATCGTCGGTGATGTAGCGAGCAAAGATCTCGCGGGCCTCCTCGCGTGAGGGACGGTCGACACGGATTTTGATGTCTAGGCGGCCGGGCCGCAGAATCGCCGGATCGATGAGTTCTTCCCGGTTGGTGGCGCCGATGACGATGACGTTGGCGATGTCTTCCACACCGTCGATCTCCGTAAGCAACTGGGGGACGACGGTCGTTTCCATGTCGGAGGACACACCGGAGCCGCGGGTCCGGAAGATCGACTCCATCTCGTCGAAGAAGACGATGACGGGCCGTCCTTCGCCGGCGAGTTCGCGGGCGCGCTCGAAGATGAGGCGGATGCGGCGCTCTGTTTCGCCGACGTACTTATTCAGCAGCTCGGGGCCCTTGACGTTGAGGAAGTGCGCCGCTCCCCCGTCACCGATGCGAGTGGACAGCGAGTTCGCGACCGCTTTGGCGATCAGTGTCTTTCCACAACCGGGCGGGCCGTAGAGCAGCAGCCCCTTCGGCGGTTTCAAGTTATAGGCCTTGTACAGCTCCGGGTGCGTGAACGGCAGCTCGACAGAATCCCGGATCGTCTCGATCTGGTTCCGCAGGCCGCCGATGTCGGCGTAGGTGACGTCGGGAATCTCTTCGAGGGATAGCTGGTTGACCTCAGTTTTGGGGATGCGTTCGAAGGCGTAGCCCGCTTTTGCGTCGATAAGCACGGTGTCGCCTGCGCGGGCCTTGGCGCGAACATTCTCGGCAAGCTGGACGACCTGTTCCGCGCCCTGCATGTCAGCGACGATGGCGCGGTCAAACCCGATTTTCTCCGACAGGGTTGCCAGCTGCCCGGCCTTAGGGAAACCGGCCGCCTCCACGACAATCGACCCTTCGCCGAGGCGCACAAGTCCACCCGGAGTGAGCGTGCCCGGCTCAATATGCGGCGAGACCTTCAAACGCATCCGTCGGCCGGACGTGAACACTTCAGCTTCTTGTCCGCGGCGCGCTGGGGCGAGGTAGATGCCGTACGTCGACGCCGGCTCGGACAATGCGTCGACCTGCGCGGAAAGGTCCTTGAGCTTGTCGCGGGAGACCTTCAACATCTCCGCGAGCTGCTTGTTGCGCGCGGAGAGAGCCTGGTTCTGCTGTTTCAGCTCGCGGAGGTCGGCATCGTTCATGACTCCAGCTTATCTGCGGGCTCGACGCTGCGGACGAGGGGGCGTGACACCGTCGGCAAGCCTGCGGGTCCACACCAAAAACGCTGTGTGCGCGTTCATGCGGTGCTCCGGGCGGGTGGCCAGGCCCTCGACTTTCCATTCGCGCAGGAGGGTCTCCCAGGAGCGCGGTTCGGTGAAGCACTTCGCTTCGCGGATACCTTCGACGATGTTCATCAACTGCGGCACTGTGGCCACGTACGTCATGAACACCCCGCCCGGGATGAGGATGTCCTTCACCGTATCGATGAAGTGCCACGGCTCCACCATGTCCAAAATGACGCGGTCGACGGGACCGCCGAGGTCTTCTTGGGTCACCTCGCCGAAGTCGCCCAGGCGCGGGGTCCACCAGGACGGGCGCTGCCCGAAGTAGTCGTCGACGTTATCCTCGGCAAAAGCCAAGTGATCGTCACGAATCTCGTAAGAGAACACGTGACCTTCCGGGCCGACTGCGCGCAGCAGGGACATCGTCAGCGCACCGGAGCCAGCACCAGCCTCCAGCACGCGGGCACCCATGAAAATGTCGCCCTCGACGAGGATCTGGCCGGCGTCCTTCGGGTAGATAACCGCCGCGCCGCGGGGCATCGACAGGACATGGTCCACGAGCAGGTGGCGGAAGCACAGATAGTCGGCACCGTTGGAGGACTTCACCACGGAGCCTTCGTCGGCGCCGATGATGTCGTCGTGGGAGATGCCGCCCTTGTGCGTGTGGTACGTCGCGCCGGGGACGAGCTCAATGGTGAAGTGGCGGCGCTTCGCGTCGGTCAGCTGCACCTTGTCGCCGGGGCGGAATGGGCCTGAATACATGGGAGTCCTTTCTAGCAGTCGCCACGCAGGAAGGCGGACAGCGCATCCTCGAACCAGGCCTGGTCCTGCACGCCGACCAACTCGCGGGCAGAGTGCATCGATAGCAGCGGCACGCCTACGTCAACAGTGGGGATGCCTAGGCGCGTCGAGGCAATCGGGCCGATCGTCGACCCGCATGGCACCCCGTTGTGCCCGACGAACGTCTGCACCGGCACGTTCGCGTTGCGGCAGGCACGGATCCAGGTCGCTTCCGTTTCCGCGTCCGAGGAGTAGCGCTGGTTCGCGTTGATCTTCAGCACCGGCCCGCGGTTCATCAGCGGACGGTGGGTCGGGTCATGCTTGCCCGGGTAGTTCGGGTGCACAGCGTGGGCGGCATCAGCCGAGATCATCGTCGACTCGGCGAAGATATCCAGCGGGTCACCCAGATCGCGGGCAACGCGTGTGAGCACCCGCTCGAGCAACGGCCCGCCCGCCCCGGTGGCCGAGGCTGAGCCGACCTCCTCGTGGTTGAATGCGGCGAGGACGAGCACGTCCTTCACCTCATCCTTCGCGCGCACCATGGCCTGCAGCGACGCGTGCACACTCGACAGGTTATCCAAGCGGCCCGCAGCCATGACATCGCCCATCACGACCGGGGGCTGAGCATCAGCGGAGCTGAGTTCGTGCGCGATGATCTCCTCCGGCTTCACACCGAGCTGCTCAGCCACGACGTCCATGAACGGCCGGTCCACAGCCATCACCGGCTGCATGTGCACTTGCCTGTCCATTTCCGGCGCGTCACCGCGGTAGAGGTGGATCGCTAGGTTGGGTACTCGCGCGATGGGGCCGGTGGATACGAGGTGGGTGGAGCCGTCGATAAGCGACACACGCCCGGCGAAGGTGAGCTCGCGGTCGAACCACGAGGACAGAATCGGCCCGCCGTAGACTTCAACGGCGAGCTGGCGGAACCCCTCACGGACGAAGTCGGGGTCGGGCTTGAGCATCAGCCCCGGCGAGTCGGTGTGCGAGCCGATGATGCGGAAACGCGGGTTCGGGTTCTCCGGGATCCACCATGCGATCACGGCGCCGCCGTGGACGAGGATCTGGTCGTCGGGAAAGCCTGCGGCCACCAGCTCGTCGCGGACGTTCGCGGCGGCATGGAACGCGCTTGGGCTTGCTGCGATAAATTCGGAGAGGTTCATGGCTCCACCTTAGAATGGTGGGCACGATGAAACCGCTTGCCCTCTCCCCTTCGCGCGCCAACGACTACCTGCAGTGCCCGTTGAAGTATCGCCTCCGCGCAATCGACCGGATCCCGGAACCGAAGACGGAAGCGCAGGTCACCGGCACGCTTGTGCATGCTGTTCTCGAGGAGATGCACGCCTGGCCCCGCGAGGAGCGGACTTACCCCGCCGCGGTGAAGCGCATCAAGCCGGCATGGCAGAAGATGCTTATCGACGATTCTTCCTGCGCCGACCCTATTGCTGACGAGTACGCCCTGTTCGTCGCGGCGCGTTCCCTGCTGCGCGGGTACTTCGAGATGGAGAACCCGCACGGTTTCGACTCACACGCCCAAGAAATGTACGTCGATGCCGTGCTGCCGAATGGTGTTCCCGTGCGCGGGTTCATCGACCGCGTGGACATTGCGCCCACGGGTGAAATCCGTGTTGTCGACTACAAGACGGGCAAGAAGCCCTCGCCCCGCTTCTCTGACGAAGCAAAGTTCCAGATGCGTTTCTATGCGCTGGTGTATTGGCGCATGTTCGGCACGATTCCGCACCAGCTGAGGCTGATGTACCTCAAAGTGATCGATTCGCTCTTCCTTGCCCCATCGCGGGAAGAACTCGAATTCTTCGAGCGCGATCTGGGCGACCTGTGGCACAAGATTCAATCCGACGGGCAGTCCGGCAACTTCCGCCCAAAGCCGTCGAAGCTGTGCAACTGGTGCTCGTTCCAAGCCCTGTGCCCGATCTACGGTGGGACACCGCCGGAGTACCCCGGATGGCCGGGGTCCGCAGCGGAGACTGTTCCGGAGGTTTAGAACAACCCGCTGATCGTCCCGTTGGCGTCGACGTCGATATTGTTGGCGGCGGGCACCTTGGGTAACCCCGGCATGGTCATCACGTCGCCGGTCAGAGCGACGATGAAGCCAGCTCCGGTGCGTGGGATGAGCTTGCGCACGTGCAATGTGTGTCCCTCCGGTGCACCAAGCGCAGCTGGGTCATCCGAGAAGCTGTACTGGGTCTTTGAGACGCACACCGGAAGGGTGTCCCAGCCGTTGTCCTTGATCGTCTTCAAGTCGCGCTGTGCATTGACCGAGTACTGCACCTTGTCGGCGCGGTAAATCTCCCGGACGAGGGTTTCGATAGCATTCTCAATCCCATCGGCAGGGTCATACAGTGTCTTCGACGTGCCTTCGGTGAGGTTGTCCAACAGCGTTGTGGCCAGTTTCTGGGCTCCTTCGCCGCCTTTCGCCCACACCTCGGCTTCCTCCAGGGCGACGCCGAATGTGTCGGCCCATTCACGCATGAAGTCGCGTTCTGCCTGCGTATCGGACGCGAACAGGTTGAGCGCGACAACTGGCGTGACACCGAACTTCCGCACGTTCTCCACGTGGCGCTCGAGATTGACCACGCCCGCCTTGAGCGCCTCAAGGTTCTCGTCCGTGAGCTTCTGCTTGTCGATGCCGCCGTTGTACTTCAGCGAACGAATCGTCGCCACAATCACTGCGCCGGCGACATCCAAGTTCCCGTATGCGGCCTTGATATCGAAGAACTTCTCTGCACCCAGGTCAGACCCGAAGCCCGCCTCGGTGAGTACGATGTCGGCGCACTGCTGCGCGGTGCGGGTGGCGATGAGGGTGTTGCAGCCGTGCGCAATGTTCGCAAACGGGCCGCCGTGAATGAACGCTGGTGTACCCCCGAGAGTCTGCACAAGGTTCGGGTTGAGAGCTTCCTTGAGCAGCGCTGCCATGGCACCTTCGGCGTGGAGATCACCGGCGGTGACAGGATTCCCGTCGAAAGTCAGGCCAATGGTGATCCGCGCCAGCCGCGCTTTCAGGTCTTCGAGGTCGGTGGCGAGACCGAGCACAGCCATGATCTCGCTGGCCGCGGTAATGGTGAAGCCGGTCTGGGCTGGGACACCAGAGGCTGGGCCACCGAGCCCGGTGACCACGTTGCGCAGGGAGCGGTCGTTGACGTCCAAGCAGCGCTGCCATGTCACGCGCCGGGCATCGATTCCCAGCTCGTTGCCCTGCTGGATGTGGTTGTCGATCATCGCGGCAAGCGTGTTGTTGGCCGACGTGATCGCATGGAAGTCACCGGTGAAGTGAAGGTTGATGTTTTCCATCGGCACCACCTGCGAGTAACCACCACCGGCGGCACCGCCCTTGATGCCCATGACTGGGCCCAGCGACGGTTCACGCAGAGCGACCATGGCGTTGTGGCCCTGCTGCGCCAATGCGTCGGTCAGACCAATCAGGACGGTCGACTTGCCTTCGCCAGCCGGGGTCGGCGACACACCGGTGACGAGGATGAGCTTTCCATTCTTGTGGTCGCGGCCCGCCGATTGAAGCGCACTGACATCCACCTTCGCCATGTTTCTGCCGTACGGGATGAGTGCACCGTCGGGCACACCGGCCTTCGCGGCGATGTCCCCGATCGGTTCGAGTGTGTGGGCTTGGGCAATAGCGACGTCAGTGGTAGGAGCGTTCATACCTCCCAGCGTAGGCGCCCTATATCAGCACCGCACCGAAACCGTAACCCAACAGGACGGAGAGAATGATGCACACTGTGCCCGGAATGATGAACGGGTGGTCAAAGACGTATTTTCCGATCCGCGTGGAACCGGTGTCGTCCATCTCCACTGCCGCGAGCAGAGTCGGGTATGTAGGCAAGACGAACAGCGCGGACACTGCCGGGAACGCGGCGACTGCAGTCAGCGGGCTAACTCCAATGGCAATAGCCGCTGGCATGAGCGCCTTCGCGGTGGCTGCCTGGGAGTACAGCAGAGATGCCGCAAAGAAAAGCACGACCGCCAACAGCCACGGCTGAGATTGCAGCACGTTACCGGAGATGTCCTGAATCTCGTCGATGTAGTGGTTAATGAAGGTGGTGCCCAGCCATGCGACACCGAGCACACAGACCGCGGCCGACATTCCGGAGCGGAACACCTGGGTGTTCAAAACCTGCGCGGCTTGCTGCTTTGTCACCATGAGAATGATGGCCGCGGCCGCCAGCATGATGGTCATGATCGCCTCATTGCGCGGGATCGTGGGTTCTGCGATGAGACCCACTTGATCGGAAATGATCGTCGCGTACACCATCACTACGACAATGGCGACGAGGAAAATGATCACAGATGTTTTCGCGCCCTTTGTCGGTGCGAAACCGGTCTGCGAGGCGGGAGGCTTGACCAAGCCTTCCTCGAGTCGCTGGCGGTAAACAGGATCGTCTACAAGGCCCTTGCCCATTCGGTTGGCCAACCATGCCGTGGGAAAGATGGCCAGGAATGTTGCAGGAATCATCACACCGAGCAGCTGCAGGTAACCCACGCCGTGAGGCTCAAGCAGGTCTGCCATGAAGACCACAGCGGCCGAGATCGGTGAAGCGACAATGGCCATCTGGGAAGCGATGACCGCCACCGTCAGGGGGCGCGACGGCCGGACCTTGCCCTCCTTCGCCACCTCCACAATGACGGGCAGCGTGGAGAACGCGGTGTGGCCGGTTCCGGCTAGGACGGTCATGAGCCAGGTGACAATCGGCGCGTACAACGTCACGCGCTTCGGGTCGCGGCGGAGGAACTTCTCCGCCAGATACACCAGGTAGTCCATTCCGCCGGCGAGCTGCATCGCTGAAATCGCAGCGATGACGCACATGATGATGCCGATGACATCGAAGGGAATGTCTTCGGCAGTGACCTGCATGCCGGTCAGGCCGAGCGCGATAACGCCCAAACCTCCGGCGAAACCGATAGCGATGGAACCCAGGCGGGCGCCCAAAATGATGGCGCCGAAGAGGATGATGAGCTGAAGCACTAACAGCACAACGGGGTCCTTTCTCGAGCACAGTGAGAGCTCTGTTGAGTTGCGATACCTCCAGTATGCGACGCAAAAGACCGCCCTACCATGCTGGTAGAGCGGTCAGAGGCGGATTGTGGCGAGGCTAACCCCCGTTTGCGTCTCACTCCAGGTAGAGCTTGCCGCGGAACTCCGGGTGCATGAGGTTTTCCTTGGAGAGAATCTTGTCGAGGGTTTCTTCGTCGAGAAGCTCCTTCTCCAGCACGAGCTCGCGCACACCGCGGCCCGTCTCAGCGGCCTCCTTACCGATCAGGTCACCATTGTGGTGGCCGATGAACGGGTTGAGGTAGGTGATGATGCCGATGGAGTTCTCCACATAACCCTGGCAGACGTCCTTGTTGGCGGTGATGCCAGTGACGCACTTCTCACGCAGCGTCTTCGCGGCGTTGCGCAGCAGTGAGATGGACCCGAACAAGCTGCGAGCGATGACCGGCTCCATCACGTTGAGCTGGAGCTGGCCGGCCTCGGCGGCCATAGAGACGGTGACGTCGTTGCCGAACACCTTGAAGCACACCTGGTTGACCACTTCGGGGATGACCGGGTTGACCTTCGCGGGCATGATCGAGGAACCAGCCTGGCGCTCCGGCAGGTTGATCTCATTCAGGCCGGCGCGCGGGCCAGAGGACAAAAGGCGCAGGTCGTTACAGATCTTCGACAGCTTCATGGCTGCGCGCTTCAGGGCGGAGTGAGCCATGACGTAACCGCCGGTGTCACTCGTTGCCTCGATAAGGTCCGGGGAGGTGGAGATTGGCAGGCCAGTGACCTCGCGCAAAGCGGCGGTGACTTGGTCGCGGTAGCCGCCCGGAGTGTTCACGCCGGTGCCGATTGCGGTGGCGCCCAGGTTGATCTCCAAAAGCGAGTCCGCTGCCTGGCGCAGTCGGTCCTGCTCCTCCGCGAGATTGGCACCGAAGGCGGTGAACTCTTGGCCCAGAGTCATGGGGACAGCGTCCTGCAGCTGGGTGCGGCCCATTTTGAGGATGTCGTGGAACTCATCGCCCTTGGAACGGAACGCCTTCTGCAGTTCATCCAGTTCCTCGATGAGGCCCTGGAATGACTGGTGCAGGCCCAGGCGGAAACCAGTCGGGTACGCGTCGTTCGTGGACTGCGACATGTTGACATCGTCGTTCGGGTTGATGACGTCGTAGGACCCCTTCGGGTGACCCAGGAGCTCGAGCGCAAGGTTGGCCACGACCTCGTTGGTGTTCATGTTCACCGAGGTGCCCGCGCCGCCTTGGTAGGCGTCGATAGGAAACTGGTCCATGCACCGGCCGTCGTGAAGAATCTGGTCGCATGCGGCGATGATCGCGTCAGCCTTGTCCTTCGGCAGGGTGTGCAGACGGCGGTTGGCCATCGCGGCGGCCTTCTTGACCATGACCATGCCGCGGACAAAATCCGGGTAGTCCTGGATCTTGGCGGACGAGATCTGGAAGTTGTCGATCGCGCGCATCGTGTGCACGCCGTAGTACTTGTCGTCGGGAACGTCGACGGTACCGAGCAAATCTTCTTCTGTTCTGTAGCCCATACGTGCCCAGTGTAGCCAGATTTAGATTCGCGCGATCTTGAGCTCCGAGGCGAGGATAGCTTCAGCGCCAGCTGCGGCGAGACGGTCCATGAGTAGGTTCGCTTCCTTGCGCGGAACCATTGCGCGCACGGCGACCCAGTTCTCACGCTGCAGCGGGGAGACCGTCGGCCCGGTCAGCCCCGGGGTGATGTCCACCGCGGACTGCAGGTTGTCGCGCGAGACGTTGTAGTCGAGCATGACGAAGTTGTGCGCGGTGAGAATACCGCGGATGCGCGAGAGCACGATCTCATCTTCTACGGTCAGCTCGCGCCCGGTGCGCTTGACCACGATTGCCTCGCTTGCCACAATCGGCTCCCCGAACGGGGCAAGCCCCTGTTGGTGCAGCGTGGCACCGGTGGAGACCACGTCGGCAATAGCATCGGCCACACCGAGCTTGATGGCGATCTCTACTGCACCGTCGAGACGGATCACTTCAGCGTTAATGCCGCGGTCGGCGAGGTAGTCGGCCGCCAAGTGCGGGTAGGAGGTCGCCAGGCGCTTGCCCTCAAGATCTGCAATGGTCATGCTCTCGGCCACATCGGCGGGCGCAGCGAAGCGGAAGGTGGAGCCACCGAAACCGAGATCGAGGATTTCCTCAACATCCGCACGCGAATCGAGCATCAGGTCGCGGCCGGTGATGCCCAGATCAAGATGGCCTCCGGCGACATAAATGGCAATGTCTTTCGGGCGCAGGAAGAAGAACTCGACTCCGTTGGCTTCGTCGACAATGTTGAGAGCCTTGGTGTATCCGCGGCCCTTGTAGCCAGCTTCTTTGAGGATGCCGGTCGCAGCCTCAGACAGGGAGCCCTTGTTGGGCACGGCGATCTTGATCATGGGGGGTGTCAGGGCTCCTATTAGAGGTATTTGTAGATGTCGTCCGGGATCAGGCCGCGGTGGACCATCATCACCTGCGTCCAGTAGATCAGCTGGCTCATCTCCTCGGCGAGTTCCTCGTCGGACTGGTACTCGGAGGCGGTCCACACCTCACCGGCTTCTTCGAGGATCTTCTTGCCGATGAAATGCGCACCCTTGTCCAGAGCATCCACCGTGCCCGAACCGGCCGGACGCTCGGCTGCTTTGGTGGTCAGTTCCGCGAAAAGATCCTCGAAGTTTTTCACGCGAGTTACTTTATCCGATCCCGGGCAGCGCTGAACCATGCGGACACATCGTGTGCATCAGCGCCGACGAACTCGGCTGGATCAAACCGCACCACACCTTCCGGTACTTCTTCGGCAAGCCCAAGCACAACGCACCCGGCCGTGGCGGCTGCGGACATACCGGCCCAAGAATCCTCGAAAACGAGGCAATCGACGGGATCCTCCCCCACGATCTCGGCAGCACGCAGATACATGTCCGGCGCCGGTTTCGGCTGGGCCACCTCATCACCGGTGACAGAGTCGACGAAGAACTCACGGCCGACGATGTCAATGCAGTAGTCCGCCAGTTCGCGTTCCGTGTTCGTGGTCACCAGCATCCGCATCCCCGCGCCCTTGAGAGAGGCGAGAAAGTCGCGCACGCCGGGATTCGGCTCCACATCGCCGGCGAGCAATTCGCCCATCCGCTGGTACATCCAGGACCGGTAACGGTCATAATCACCGTCGACAAGCTCGACTCCCGCCCACTCCGCGCACACGCGCAACGTGTTCGCAAAGGCACCGCCGACTGTCTCTTCGCGCTTTTCTGCGCTTAACCTGCGGCCAAGCAGCTCTGAGAGCTCGTAGGTGGCAATGCCCCACAGCGGCTCAGTGTCAACCATCGTGCCGTCCATGTCCCAGAACACGGCCTTCGGCGCCGTGCTTGGTGTGCGGCTAGTCAAGCTCGGGAAGGGAGTTGAGTGCTTCGTCGTCAGCGCCGGTGGCCGCAGCCGCGCGGTACGCAAGGTCCTGCAAGTCCGACTTCTCCTCCGGCTCCAGGACAGCTTCAGCGTGCTTGGCGTTGAACTCGTCGAGCTTGGCAAAGAACGGTTCCACGACCGAGTTCAGCTTCTCCCCGTCCGGGTCGTCGCCGATGATCTCCAGGGCGTCGAGGTACTTCTCGATGAGCTCTTTCAGGTCCGGCAGGACTGCCGGGTCAAACGGCTCCTCCCACAGTTCCTTATCGCTGTCCTGCAGGTACGAACCGGTTGCAAACGTGGTCAGGTCGTCGATGAACTCGTCGACGTCGCTCTGGAACTGATCGCGGATTGTCATACCCGCTATTGTGGCGCAGTTTCGCTACACCCGCACGCCAAGCAAGCCGTCCAGTGCAGCTGCAACGATCCCGTTGTGGTCACCGTGTGCTGCGTCCACAATGCGCAGCGCCTCTGGAGTGTTCAGGTCGTCCGCGAGAGCAGCACGCAGCTTATCGACGGTACCTACCGCCTCGTCTTCGCTGACCTCATTCGCGAGAGCTTCGCGCCAATTGGCCAAACGCTGCTCGGCCTGGTCCAAGACGGCGTAGGAGAAGTCGCGGTCGTCACGGTAGTGGCCGCCGAACACTGCGAGACGGATCGCGGACGCGTCGTGCCCTTCTTCGCGCAGCTTGTGCACGAAGACGAGGTTGCCCAGAGACTTAGACATCTTCACCCCGTCGAGCGCGATCATGCCGGCGTGGACGTAGTGGCCGGCCATGCGCGGGACGTCGTACGCGGCCTCAGCGTGGGCGGCGGAGAACTCATGGTGCGGAAAAGCTAAGTCAGAGCCGCCGCCTTGAATGGCGAACTGCGTTCCCAAACGATTCGTCGCAATTGCGGAGCATTCGATGTGCCATCCCGGCCGGCCTGCACCGAAGCGGGCCTCCCACGACGGTTCGCCCTCACGGTGGCCGCGCCACAGCAGCGCGTCCAGCGGGTCGCGCTTGCCTGTACGCTCCGGGTCGCCGCCGCGCTCGGCGAAGTACTCCTCCATCGTGGCGCGGTCGAGGTTGGACTCGTAGCCGAACTGCTCGGTTGCTGTGATGGGCGCGTAGATGTCGGTGACGGGGTGGTCACCGGAGTCGTCGACAAGCTCATACGCACTGCCGTTGTCCAGCAGCGTCTGCACCATTGCAATGACCTCATCGACGGATTCCATCGCGCCGATGTAGTCGCGCGGGGGGATGACGGAGAGGATTTCCATGTCGGTGCGGAACAGGTCGGTCTGGCTCTGACCAAGTTCGCGCCAGTCCACCCCGTCGCGCTCGGCGCGCTCGAACAGCGGGTCGTCGACATCAGTGATGTTCTGGACGTAATGGACACTGTGGCCGTTGGCGTTGAGCTGGCGGTGGACCAGATCAAACGTGAGGTACGTCGCTGCGTGGCCCAGGTGAGTGGAGTCATACGGCGTGATGCCGCAGACGTACATCCCGATTTCACCGCCACTGGTCGTGGCCGTGGTGTCAACCTCCTTGGCCTGCTGGTCAGCGGTGTCAAAAAGGGTCAGCGGGACAGGAGTTCCGGCGACTGCGGGGACGGAGGGCGCGGGCCAAGAGTGCATGTGGTCAGCCTACAGAACTGCTATGTGCACCGGCGCTACACCGGCTGCATCACGCCGGTGGCCAGCAGGATCATCACGATCACGCCGAGCGGGATGCGATACGCCGCGAACCACGCGAACGAGTGGTGCGACACGAAGCGCAGCAGCCAAGCACATTAATCGAGCTCAGCCGAGTGAAAGCTCACCGCACCTGGCATTGCACGATATCCCGGATATGCACGGATACCGGCGGTCGAACACTTTTGCGTTCTACCTGGAGTCCCTTCTCATGCTTTTGAAGCCTTCAATCCCCAAGGCGGTGAAGGAACAAATTGCCGCCACCACCGCAACCAGCATTAGGCGAGAAGCTAAGGGCTCACTGAGCCCGAAATACTGCCGGGCCACAAACAATCCGAAGATTGAAAGCAAAGACAACATCGCGAAGAATCTCAAGTTACGCAAAGTCATGTGCCAAGTTTCCTCTTCCTATCGAGCCCAACGCTAGTTGCGAGATGTCACCGATACAACGTGGCTTCGATCTGAGATATTACGAAACTCGAACTTGTTCGCAGGCCGGCCCCTAGGGTGCGACAACGAATCGCAAGCCCGCTACACCGGCTGCATCACGCCGGTGGCCAGCAGGATCATCACGATCACGCCGAGCGGGATGCGATAGGCCGCGAACCACGCGAACGAGTGGTGCGAGACAAACCGCAGCAGCCACGCAATCGAGATGTAGCCGAGCACAAAGCCGATACCCGCCCCGACGAAGAGCTGAATACCGGAGGCGGCTTGACCGGCCTGGGGGTCGAAGGCGTCGGGAAGCGAAAAGAGCCCGGAGGCGAGCACTGCCGGAATCGCAAGCAGGAAGCTGAAGCGCGTGGCCACCTCGCGGTCGAGGTTCAAGAACAGACCACCGGAGATCGTGCCGCCGGAGCGCGACACGCCCGGAATGAGCGCGAGGCACTGCCACAGGCCCATGATGATGGCGTCTTTCATGGTCAGCTCGTCGAAGCCGCGCGTTTTGCGGCCCTTGCGCTCGGCGAGAATGAACACGAAGGAAAAGACGATCAGTACCGTCGCGGTGATCCACAGGTTGCGGAAGTTCTCACGGATCAGGTCTTTGAGCAGCACGCCTGCTAGGCCGACAGGAATGGTGCCGACAATGACCATCCAACCCATCCGGTAGTCGAAACCGCGCTTGCTCTTGTCGACGAGCCCAGCGAACCAGGCCGTCAGAATCCGCCAAATGTCCTTCGCGAAGAACACGAGAACGGCCAGCTCTGTGCCCAGCTGGATGACGGCGGTGAAGCTGGCGCCAGCGTCTTGGCCCCAGAACAGTTCGGAGACAATCCTCAGGTGCCCAGAGGAGGACACGGGCAAGAACTCGGTCAACCCCTGGACGATCGACAGAACGATGACCTGAATCCACGACATGTTTTCAGCTGCTTCAATCACGGAGCACAACGATATACCCTCCGCGGCTGAATACCGGCAATCATGGCGCACGGCCAGCAAATTGGTGGCGGTTGGCCAGTTGATAGGCTGACAACCGTGAAAAAGCGTGTGTTCTTGCCTGTTGTTGTCTCTGCCAGCCTGGTTTTGACCGGCTGCACCCAAGGCATGATCGAGCAGGGCGAGGAGCAGATGGACACCATGGGCAACGCCGAGCCCGTGGCCTCACCAGACGCAACTGACCCAGCGGGTGAGGTCATCGACTTCGACCCGATCCAAGACATCGATCTCGTGCCGGCAACGCGCACCGATACCGAGATCAAAGACGGCGGCCTTGGTGTGCGGGCTGGCGACAAACTGCTCGTCGGCGACATCGACATGCTCACCTCCGGCAATGCGCGGGAAACCGCAATCGATCCCGACGCCGCGGACATCTCGGCGAACGCCGGCAAGTTCGCGGTTGCGCGCGCGGACCACAACGAGGTCGAACTGGTCGACCCTTCTGCCCCGAGTAACCCGAACACAATCGTTCCCGTCGGCGACGACGTGACTGTTGCTGCTCCCCTCTTCGGCGGCGGCATCATCGCTGGTTCCGACACGGAAGAACGCGTCTGGATCTACGCCGAGGACGGCACCGAGCTAGATACCTTCACAGTGGCCCGTCCGTCCGACTACCTCCTTGCGCAGGAGCAGACGGACGACGATGACCGAGTCGTGCGCATCAACCGCTTTGACACCACGATCCAAGACCTTCACGTCGAAGGGCGCCAGGGCGGAACACTGCGTGTTGGATTGGGCGTGGGCAAAGTCGCCTTCGGCGAAAACGGCATGGTGCTGGCTGCCGATGCCACCGGCAACCGCATGCTGGTCTACACCACGGATGAAGTCGTCCGACTGCACCAAATGGTGCCTACCGACGGCAGCCCCTGGGATGTCGCGTGGGACTCGAAGCGCCGTCTTGCCTGGGTGAGCTCCACCGAGACCAACACGGTCACCGCCTATGACCTTTCCCAGGGTGTACCCCTGGAAAAGGGGAAGCTGAACACTGTTGCTGATGCTCAAAGCCTCATAGTGCTGGAAGACGGCTCACTCGTGCTCGGCTCCGCCTCAGGCGACGGGCTGCAAGTCATCGATCCGGCTACTGTCGATAGTGCCACCAACTAAAAGGAGACCGCTGTGAGCGCCTACGACCGTCTTCTCAAGGTCATGTTCCTACTCCCCCCGGAGCGTATCCACGGCATCATCGGTGGCTCGCTCACGCTGTTGAATGCGGTCACCCCAGCCAACCGCGGCATGGAAAAACTCGTCCGCGTTCATGACCCCGTGCTCAAGCAGACGCTTTTCGACGTCTCCTTCCCCGCCCCACTCGGCCTCGCCGCGGGCTTTGATAAGAACGCCACGGCCATCGACTCGTGGGGGGCAATCGGCTTTGGATACGCCGAGCTCGGCACCGTTACCCCGCGCCCGCAGCCAGGCAACCCGGCCCCGCGCCTGTTCCGTTTGCCAGCCGATAAAGCGATCTTGAACCGCATGGGCTTCAATAATGAGGGCGCGCTCGATGTGGCCCGCAGGTTGGAGCGCAAGCACTCCAACGACGTTGTTGGAATCAATATCGGCAAAAACAAGACCTCCAAGAATGCTGTCGCCGACTACCGCACTGGTGCCTCCTTGCTCGGTCCGCTTGCCGACTACCTGGTGGTCAACGTCTCCTCCCCCAACACACCCGGCCTGCGTGACCTGCAAGCCATCGAGGAGCTGCGCCCCATCCTCACCGCAGTGCAGGAATCGACCGACACCCCGGTCCTGGTGAAGATCGCCCCGGATCTTTCCGACCAGGATGTCGATGCCGTCGCCGACCTCGCCCTTGATCTGGGTCTGGCAGGCATTGTGGCCACCAACACCACGATCAGCCGCGAGGGGTTGAAAACCGACGCGGACGAGGTCGCGGCGTTGGGGGCTGGCGGGGTGTCTGGCGCGCCCGTCGCAAAGCGCTCGCTCGAAGTGCTCAAGCGGCTGCACGCGCGTGTCGGCGGGAAGCTCGTGCTCGTGAGCGTGGGCGGCATCTCTACCCCTGAACAGGCGTGGGAGCGCATCGCGGCTGGTGCTCACCTGCTGCAGGGCTACACCCCGTTCATTTATGGCGGGCTGGGATGGATCCGCGGCATTCACAAAGGACTTGCCGCGCAGGTGAGAGCGCACGGGCTAAGCAACATCAGCGAAGCCGTCGGCAGCGGTCTCGAGTGGAAGGCCTAAGCGGCGGCTGAACGGCGCAGAGTGAGCGCACAGATTATCGCCATGCCGGCCCACAGGAGAAGCCAGTAGGTCTCGGTGGTGAAAACGGTGGTCGTCTTCGGCGTGACCACCGACGCAAGGATGAGCACTGAAGTCAGAGCCAGTGCGATAACGCGTGTGAGGGAGCCCCGTTCTTCGCGTGTGAATGCGCCGAAACTGCCGAAGAGCAAAGCAGCAACACACAGCATCAGGTCAGACGGCGTGAACGTGAAAACGCTGTCTCCGGAGATGAACGCCATAATGGCGAGGATGATCAGGACGACGGCCAGAGCCATGAAGGCACCGCCGACACGGAGCTGAACGGGGACCATGCCGGCGACCTTACCTCACGGGGGTATGCTGCCCAGCCGCGTGCGGTGTGTTGGCTAGATCTTGAACGAGTATGGGTTCACGCCCTCTGGAAGCGTTGCACAGGGACTCCACACATCAATGGTGAGCATCGACAAATCGTCCGGACGGTCAAGAGACGAAATGATGGCCGATCCGGCGCTCAGTGTCCTTGTGCAATTAGTGCTTGCAGCTCACGATGGATGGCCACCGACTTCTCCTTGGCCTCCTGAATAGTCGGAGTTTCAGCCGGCGAAAGAGCCGTAGACGACTCAGAAGGCGCAGACAGAGATGGCACCAGCACCTCGCTCATGCTGCACCCGGCAAGAAGCGCCGGAAGCAGACACAGCGCTGGAAGAACCTTCGCGCGCAATGCTTAGTTCTCGTACCAGCCCCACACGATGGCGCGGCCAAGCGCATGGAAGTTCAGGTTGAAGCCGAGTTGCGTTGGGTTGGCGATCTCGTCGACAGGCAGCTCAGTGTCCACAGCGTGGACAGCGTAGAGGTAGCGGTGCGGGCCGTGGCCCTCCGGCGGGTTGGCGCCGTAGTAGCCCTTGATGCCGGACGAGCCGGTCAGGGTCGTCGCACCGACACCGAGGTCCTCCTTGGAGCCAGCGCCCGACGGCAGTTCTGTGACATCAGCCGGGATGTTGAATGCCGACCAGTGCCAGAAGCCCGATGCGGTTGGGGCATCCGGGTCAAAGCAGGTCACCGCGAACGTCTTCGTGCCTTCCGGGAAACCGGACCACGCCAGCTGCGGGCTGGTCGCGTCATCGCCGGCCAGCTTGTCGTCCAGGCGCTCACCATCGACTATGTCGGTCGACGTGAGCTCGAAGGCCGGCACGTCAGCCAGCGGTGCGTACGGATCGGGGCCGGGGAAACGGTCTTGGTCATAAGAAGCAGTCATAGCTCCTTTGTACCGGAAACTTCCTATCCTGCCCACGATCTCGGCCGAGACTATCTCGGCACCGCTCTATGCAAACGCACATCTACCATGCGATTTGCTCCCCGTGCGACGCACGCCTTATAGTCTTACGAGTGCCCGGCCACCCGGTTATCCTGGTGGCCGATAACACCCAAAGCCCGGGTGGCGGAATGGCAGACGCGCTAGCTTGAGGTGCTAGTGTCCTATTAACGGACGTGGGGGTTCAAGTCCCCCCTCGGGCACCATTGACCGGCTCCCCCGAGGAGCCGGTTTTCACGTTTCAGGAGGCTTTACATGCGCGACCCTCGCCGCATCGCAGCCCTCCTCGTGGCGGTTGTCGCCTTCGTTGCGCTGTGGATGCTTCTTGACGTCCCGGACCTGGCCACTCTTCGCGCCTGGGCCGATCAAACCGGCCCCTGGTTCCCCGTCGTTTTCTGGCTTTTGTACATCCTGATCACGCAATTTCCAATCCCCCGCACCGTGATGACGATTTCAGCTGGCATCCTCTTCGGAACCGTGCAAGGCATCCTTCTCGCGCTCACAGCGACCACAGTGGCCGGCACGATCTCGCTGCTCATTGTGCGCTTTCTGCTCCGCGACTGGATTGAACCCCGGCTGACGCACCCGTCGGTTCTGGCCATCAATCAACGGTTAGAGGAACGAGGATGGCTAGCTATCCTCAGCCTCCGGATGATCGCAGGAATCCCGTTCTCCATCCTCAACTACACCGCCGCACTCACCCGTGTGCGCGTGGTTCCGTTCACAGTGGCCACGCTCATCGGCTCCGCACCGGGCACGATCCTGGTCACCATCTTCGGCGACACACTTACCGGTGAGGCGAACCCTGTTTTCATCGCGATCATGGCGGTGCTTGCGGTTGCCGGCCTCGCCGGTTTGCTTATCGACGCCCGACTCCCCACCCGTCAATCCCCTACCCTAGACCACTAGCTTTAGCGGGTAGAATAGACCGCATGATTGCTGTCCACGCCCGCTACCGCGGCCGCGACACCCGCCGCGCCCAATTGGTCAAGCGCTCCGCCGAGGCACTGTCCACCCTCGATGGTGTCGGCAGCTTCGATGTCGTCGGTGTGGAGGACATCCGCGCACACGTGGATGGCGCCGAAGCCGCTTGCATGCTGATTATGGCACTTCTATCCGACGGCGACTGGGCGATCGGACTGGGGATCACCGCGGAATCATCCGCAGTAAGCCCCGCTGTCTACGCCGCAACGGACGCGGTGGGCAACCGTCCGGGAACTGTCAGCGTAGTAGTGGAAGCCGGATCCGCCGACGCAACCGGTGCTGACGACATCGCAGCCGCTTTTGCGCTCTTGAGCCACGTCCTTGCGAAGCGCACCCTTGAGGGCCGCGAAGCAACCTCCCTAGTGCGCTCAGGACTGAATCAGAACGAGGCAGCCGAGGAGCTCGGCATCTCTAAACAGGCGATGAGCCAGCGGCTTCAGGCCGCCGGCTGGCAGGCCGAGCAGGCTGGGTGGCAGCTCGCCGTGAACCTGATCAACCGGGCCGCCAGCTAGTTGCAGCTAACTACTGGTGGCCCGGAAAACCGGGTTGACCAGGCTGACCGGGCTGACCGGTCGGCGGCTGCTCGTAGGCTACCTGCGGGAACTCTTGCTGATGGGGCTCCCCTGGCATCGCCACCGGGCGGGAAGCACCGTCACCAGACGGGCCAACCGCGTCGCCGTTACGCTTCACTCGCGAGCTGATCGCCGGCTTTTCGCGCTCTTCCTGCTCGTCGAGCGGAGAGTCCACCGGCTTATTGGCCACAGCGCGGGCTTCTGCCACGGCACGGGCGATCTCCGGGTCCTGGGCGGTCTCGAACCATTGGTCGGTGTCTTCGCGGCCGGCGAGGTCCTTGGTCTCTTCGTCGACAAGCGCCGCCTCGTAGCGGAAGACTCCGTCGTCGTCCTTCTTCGCATAGGCCTTCGCAAACTGCTCCAGCGCGTCGCCGAACTGCGACGGAATCATCCACATCGACGAGCCCTTGCCCTCGGCAATCTGCGGCAGCTTGTCCAGGTACTGGAACGCGAGCAGCTCGGGAGTAACGCCAGAGGTCTTGATCGCGGCGTTGACCTTCTGAATTGCGCGGGCTTCACCCTGCGCATTGAGGTACTTCGCGGCGCGCTCACCCTCAGCACGCAGGATGGTGGCCTGGCGCTCGGCCTCGGCTGCGAGAATCGCGGCGTGCTTCTCACCCTCCGCGGCGAGGATGCGTGCCTGCTTCTCACCTTCTGCAGTCTTAATGTCGGACTCGCGGCGACCCTCGGAGGTGAGGATCATCGCGCGCTTTTCACGGTCCGCCTTCATCTGCATCTCCATGGACTGCTGGATGGACGGCGGCGGATCAATCGCCTTGAGCTCCACTCGGCTAATGCGCAGGCCCCACTTCGCAGTCGCTGCGTCGAGCTCACCGCGCAGGCGGCGGTTAATCGTCTCACGCGAGGTCAGGGTCTCTTCCAGCGTCATACCGCCGACAACGTCACGCAGTGTTGCGGTGGAAATCTGCTCCACACCGACGATGTAGTTGTCCACGCCGTAGATCGCGCGGGCGGGGTCGTTGATCTGGAACGTCACCACCGTGTCAATCGCCACGGTCAGGTTGTCCTGGGTGATCACGGCCTGCGGAGGGAAGGACACAACGCGCTCACGCGTATCGACGCGCTCACGCACCCGGTCCACAAACGGGACCAAGAGCGTGATTCCGCCCGACACGGTGCGGGTGTAGGTTCCCAACCTTTCGATGACGGCAGCTTCGCCCTGCGGGATCAACGCGATAGAGCGGAAGATGACGAAGATGATGAAAAGGAAAAGGACGATGAGAAAGATCGTCAACGGCATGGCTATTCCTTCCAGACGACGGCCGTTGGCCCGTCGATATCAGCAACAATGACGTGTTCACCCGCCGCGATGACATGGGCGGGGTCAATGGCCCGGGCAGACCAGATGGAACCGTCGAGACGCACTTGGCCGCTCGACGGAGTGATGTCTTCCAGCACGTGCGCTTTCGATCCGACCAGCGCTTTCGGAGACGTGTCGAGCGCGCGCGGCTTCGAATACCGACGGTGCAGCCAGGGCCTGAGGAACAGAATCAACGCTGCCGATGACAGCCCGAAAATGACAATCTCAGCCCACACCGGCAATCCAAACAGCGACGCCCCCGCGGTAACCGCAGCACCTCCGGCGAGCATGAGGAAAGTGAACTCACCGGCCGCAAGTTCAAGACCGGCGAGAACAAGTGTGCCGATAAGCCAAATAACTGTTCCCACGCTCAAAAGACTACAGGTCTTCTTTGCTCAGCTCCGGGTTAGTTACAAAGTCGACGAGTCTCTCCACCGCACCGATCAGCGTGTAGTCGATGTCCCTGAAGGTCTCCACCGCGTTGTACACGCGATTCCACCCCTCACGCGGATCGGACCAGCCGAGACGACGGCAGATGCCCGTCTTCCAGTCCTCGCCCTTGGGCACGTCCGGCCATGCGCGCATACCAAGCTTCTCCGGTTTCACCGCAGCCCAGATATCCACGTAGGGATGACCGGTGACCAGCACGTGCGGCCCGACATTCGCGACGAGCCGGGACTCCTTCGACCCCTCGATGAGGTGATCCGCCAACACACCGATGCGCCGGCCGGGGCCGGGCTGGAATTCCTCGAGCCGCTGCGGGAGATTATCCAGTCCCTCCAGGAACTCGACCACGACACCTTCAACCCGCAGGTCGTGCCCCCACACCTTTTCCACAATCGCGGCATCGTGCACGCCCTCGACCCAAATGCGCGACGGCATAGCCACCTTCGCTTGCACGTTGTCCACGCGGCGCGAGCCAGAATTCGACTTGCGCGGCTCCTGCTTGACGACGGGCCTGCCCAACGTCACCCTCTCCCCCTCCACCAGAAACGCTCCGGGCAGCATTTTGAACAACCGCTGGGTGCCCCGGCGGTCTTCGAGGCGGACGAAATCCCCGTCGTAGGTCCGCTCGAGTCCAACGACGGCCCCGACGAACTCGTCCGGGTCGCCGAAGACCTCCGCGATAACGTCCGGAGTTGCCTCCACGGTGCGGAACGTTCGCGGTTTTTTACGGTCGTGGCCAGCGAAAATATCGCCGCCATAAGGATCATGGGATGGGCTCATAGTGGCCAAGAGTGTAGCCGATCCATTCTGTCTGATCGGGGCCCCGCGCTATACTTCTCCGGCGTGAATGCCCGCACCGAAGTCTATTCTCCACTCCAGAACGCAGCTGTCTGGTTGGCTGCGTGGCTCTATGGGCACGAGTCCACTGACGCGCTCGTGTCGGCGCTGACGGACCTCGGCGGGGACCACCACTATGCCGGCCAACCGCTGGCCCACCTGCTGCGGGAGGTCCGTTCCGAAGCCGACCTGGATACAGAAGGGCCAGCAGTCCGCCTCATCCTATCCGGACCTGGCCAACCGCCGGAGTTGCCCGCCGGTTCGCCAGCGGCAGCGGCCCTTGGTGAAGCCGGTGCGGTGGTCATCCGCGGCCACGCAGGGGCGAACCACATCCTGATTCCCGAATATGGCGATAACGGCACGCAGTGGCGCTGGTTCGAGGAGCACGAGCGCCTGCCTGAACCGGCCTGGCTCTCCCCCGGCGAGGCGGATGCGCTTCTCTCCCGCGCCACGAACGAAGCTGCGGTCCTCATCGAGGCGGCCGGGGGTATCCGGTCAGATCTGCCCAACCCGCGTTTGACGGTGGGGACACTGGCAGACTTCTACGACACCCCGGGGTTGCCCATGCGAACCCCGCCGCGTGCGGCCAAACTGTTCGCCCGGGCGGATGCGGTTGCGGCGGTGGTGGAGACGGTCGTCGATACGCTAGGCGACCATTCATTTGACCCGCACCTGTTCGCCCTGTGGCGCCACATCCGCACGGCACGCATGGCCGGTGTCGCCGACGCTGTGCTCGACTACCAGCGCGGCGACTAACGCAGGCTTAGCTCTGCGGCTGGGGACGCTGCGGGGTGCAGCAGCCTTCCTTACACGGCGCGCCATTGAGCGTGCAGCCCTGAACCGTGATCGTGGACAGCGTCTTCGGTTCAGTCCCGGCGGCGGTGTTCTCCACGAGATCGAGGACGAGGTTGGCGAATTCCGGCTCGAGTCCGACCGTCGGCGTACGAGTCAAGGTGATGCCGCGCTCGTCGCAAGCTTCTTTGAGCTCAGTGTCGAGATCCCAGATGACCTCCATGTGGTCAGTGATGAAGCCCACCGGCACGCAAATGATGTGCTTGATCGAGCTGTCCTCATCATGCAGCTCTTCGGTGCGGTCGACCACGTCCGGCTCCAGCCACGGCGTAGCCGGGTTACCGGAGCGGGACTGCCACACGACCTCGTAAGACGGCAGGCCGGCAGCCTCAGCGATCAGCCGGGACGCCTCCTCGACCTGGCGCGAGTACAGGTTGGCGTCGGTCGGGCCACCGGAAGCGTCATCAGCCGCGTTGGGAACAGAGTGCGCAGTGAACAGCACGCGCGTGGTGGCCTGGTCTGCGGCCTCCCACGCCTGGCGGACATGGTCGGCCATGAGCGAGACGAAGGTCGGGTGACCGTAGAACTGCCACAACTTCGTGAACTCAATGTCGCCGTGGGACTCGCGCAGCTTCACGATGTCTTCGTCATACTGGCGGCACGCCGAGTACCCACCCCAGGCCGAGGTGGCGAAGACAGCGACATTACGGTGGCCGTCCGCCTTGATCTCATCGGCCGCTTCCAATGCGAACGGGCGCCAGTTGCGGTTGCCGAAGTAGACAGGAAGGGTTTCGCCTCGCCGCTCAATCTCCGCCTCAATATTGGAGATGATCGTGCGGTTCTGCTCGTTGATCGGGCTCACACCACCGAAGTTGAAGTAGTGCTCACCGACCTCAGCGAGGCGCTCGCGGGGAATGCCGCGGCCTTTGGTGACATTCTCGAGAAAAGGAATAACCTCGTCCTCCCCTTCGGGGCCACCGAAGGAAAGGACGAGGAGGGCATCAAAATCACTCAGGGACATAGACCCCAGTCTAGATCACGTGGGGGTGGGCCCGGGCTAGATCAGACGGACCGCGTAAGGAGCCATACCGCTGTGGCGAACCGGGGACTTCTGCACGTTCGAGCCGTTCTGCGGTGCCTCGAGCATCATGCCGTCACCGAGGTAGATGGCCACGTGCTGGTTGCCGCCGTCGCCCCAGAACAGCAGGTCACCGCGCTCAGCTTCGGCGGCAGGGATCTTCTCGCCGCGCTGGTACTGGTAGCCGGTGTAGTGCGGCAGATCGACCCCAGCACCCGAGTAGGCGTAGAGCACCAGACCGGAGCAGTCATAACCCGCCTGCCCCGTGTGCGCGCTCACACCGTCGGGGATACCGGTGGTCGGGCCGTTGGCGTCGCCGCCGCCCCACACATACGGAGTGCCAATCTGCGATTCACCGCGCGCAATCACAGCCTCGATCTGGTCCTCACGGGCCGTCGCAGCCGCCGGCTGCTCTGCGCCACGGATCTCCTCAGTCGCCTGCGCAGCGTCCATGACCTCAGGCAGCACCTCGGCGACCGAGGTTCCGTTCTCTTCATCTGCTGCAGCGACAGCGTTGTCCGCCTCTTCGCTTGACGACGTCGACGCGATCTCGCGGTCACCCTCCGAGTAAGGATCGTCGAACACACCGTGGTCAGGCTGTGCTTCCCCAACAGCCTGAGCGAAAGCGTCGACAGCCGCTGCTACCGAATCCGGGTTGGACAAGTCACCCAGGACCGGGCGACTCGGGCCGGCAGGCGCTTCCTCCACAGTCACGGAAGCCTCAGCAGGCACTTCAATTTCAGCAGTCTCGGATACGTTAGCGTCACTCTCCCCAGTTTCGGAGCTCTCCTCCACCGGGGTTTCCTCCACCGGGGTTTCCTCAGCAGCCGGCTCCGGCGTTTCTGTATTCTCCGCATCCGGGGTCACTGAAGTTTCGCCGTCAGCGGTCTCGGACGCCTCTGCCGACTCGAGAGTCTCCGCGGCTTGTTCCGTTTCCTCAACGGGTGTAGCAGAGCCGGACGGAATTTCACTCTCGTTCGCTCCCTGAGGGGCCGCGGTCTCAGACGCAGCTTCCGGACGCAGCTCGCCCAACGCTTCCCGCGCAGTCGAGAGATTCTCGTGCGCGTCATCGCGAAGCCCAAGCTGCTCGTTCAGAGAAGACAGCGAGTTCTGCAAAGTTTGTCGAGCCTCGGACTCCGCAGTGGTTGCTGCGCACTCACGCTCTTCGGCAAGCTTGCTGGCTTGACGCAGCGTCGATTCCTCGTTCGCCGCTTGGGTACGCGTCCGCTGCAGCTCCTCGAGCGTCGCTCGCTTGCCCTCAGATTCCTTCCGCAGATACGTCTGACGGTCAAGGGAGTCCTTACGTGCATCACCGTTGGCCTGAACACGTGCGCCGCCGCCATTACTAGACCGGTAGGCGGAACGGGAGATTTCGTCCAGCTCCGACTGTGCGCGCTCAACATCGACCTGGGTCTCGTTGAGACGGTCGCGTGCCACAGAAGCACCGCGGCGGGCCTGCTCAGCAAGCGATTGAGCATCGTGGAGATCAACCAGCGCTTGGTTGACTGACTCAGCGAGACCGCCGATCTCCAGATTGAGTCGATCGATCTCGGCCTCGCCTTGAGAGATCTCAGAGATAATCGAGGGCACGGGCGTGTCCTGAGCGACAGCGGTCGTCGACGAGCTGGCGATGGACAGGGTAACTGCGCATGCTGCGGCCGGGACGACGCTCCGGAAACGGAAACGAGTCCACGACGCCTGCGCGGAACGAACGGCGAATCCCACGGAGGTATTCCTCTCACCGCACAACCCACCGTGCAGCGGGCGGTCGCGCCGAACTTAGTCGGATAGCCACGCGCGGCACACTGGGCCAGACAGTCAAGTCTGACGTGCGGACGATTGAATGGTCACGGATGTGAACCCGCGGGAATGAACGCGGCCCATCGGCGCCGCATGGCGTAACAAGAGAGAGCTCACGGGAGCGCCGGGACTTCTTCCTGGCGCTTCCGTCAACTCCAATCCTTGGCGTGCTTCCCCACATGCCCGAATCGAGTTTCCGTTTCCGGATCTGTTACGTATGCGTTTGATGTAACTGCGATCAGCCCACGAGCTGACATGGAAACCATAGGTCACTTAATTAGTCTGTTGCACAACCTTTACCAATTCTCACACTGGTCAAGGCGAATCACATGACTGTTACTTCTGCACACCCTGCGGTTTTAGCCGCGGAAACCATTCATGTGACGTCGGTCACGTTCGAGCCACAACCGTTAACACACGCCCCAAAAGAAGAAATTAGACACGCCGGGACGCTTTGCTAGACAAGCCAGATAACTTGACTAACGCCCACTATCGTCTCTGTCGCGCCACCGAGAAGAACGTCATGAGCACAACTACCGCCACGATGGCCGCCAGAACGAGAAAGACAACAACCCACGGAGGCGCGAACCCGTCGGCTTCAGCGGCGAATGCCTCCAGACCAACGGCGTAGTCGGGCTCGCCCACCATGGCCAATTGCCCGCTTTCAATCTCGGCGCGTGAAAGAGAATTACTCACTGCAGCCGCCGAATTGGGCGTGCGCACCACGACCGTGTCCAATCCAGTGACATTCTGGAGATCCTGCGCGATGTCCCGCAGGTCCCCCGGTCGCTCTGGTGTCGTCTCCAGCACCACGACGCCGATGTCGCCCACATCCGCCGCACCCGCCGCATCGATATTGCCCATTGCTCGGGTGAGATCCCCGGCCAGGGACTCGTTCACCGGATTGTCCGTGCCGAAAGCGACCCGTCCGTCACGCAGTTGGGCGGACAGCGCATCGAGGTCAGCTTCGGGGTGCGGCATGGTTGTCAAGGGTAGCGGTGGGAAACGTCGATAAGCGTGACGACGCGCAAATACCCAAACGGGGTAACTAAAAGGCTTACAGAACTTTCAAGTGTGCCTAGAATTACCCCTTATATCTGGTGTGTGCCTTACCATTGTCGGGTAGGGACCCGAATGGGTCACAACACCCAGAATTTCACAGTTCGACAACGAGAAACGGAGCTCACGTGTCTGAAAGCAAGAACTCTTTCAACGCCAAGAAGACTCTCGAGGTAGGCGGCAAGTCCTATGACTACTACGCCCTCGACGCAGTCGAAGGCATGGAGAAACTCCCCTACTCCCTGAAGGTGCTGGGTGAGAACCTGCTGCGCACCGAAGACGGCAAGAACGTCACCGAGGAGCACATCAACGCCATCGCCAACTGGGACCCGTCGGCAGAGCCGTCCATCGAGATCCAGTTCACCCCGGCCCGCGTCCTCATGCAGGACTTCACCGGTGTCCCTTGTGTCGTCGACCTCGCCACCATGCGTGAGGCCGTTTCTTCTCTCGGCGGCAACCCGGACCAGGTCAACCCGCTCAACCCGGCGGAAATGGTCATCGACCACTCCGTGATCATCGAGGCCTTCGGTTCCGAGAGCGCCATCGACAAGAACGTCGAGATCGAGTACGAGCGCAACGAAGAGCGCTACCAGTTCCTGCGCTGGGGTGCAGAGAACTTCTCCAACTTCCGCGTCGTTCCCCCGGGAACCGGTATTGTCCACCAGGTCAACATCGAGTACCTCTCCCGCGTCGTCTTCGACAACGACGGCGTTGCCTACCCGGACACCTGCATCGGTACCGACTCCCACACCACCATGGAAAACGGCCTGGGCATCCTCGGCTGGGGCGTTGGCGGCATCGAGGCTGAGGCAGCCATGCTGGGCCAGCCGGTGTCCATGCTCATCCCGCGCGTTGTCGGCTTCAAGCTCACCGGTGAGATCCCGGTTGGCGTGACCGCAACCGACGTCGTTCTGACCGTTACCGAGATGCTCCGCGAGCACGGCGTGGTCCAGAAGTTCGTCGAGTTCTACGGCAACGGTGTCAAGGAGATCCCGCTGGCTAACCGCGCGACCATCGGTAACATGTCGCCGGAGTTCGGCTCCACCTGTGCGATCTTCCCGATCGACGAGGAGACCATCAACTACCTCGAGCTCACCGGCCGCGACAAGGAGACCATCGACCGCGTCGAGGCGTACGCCAAGGCACAGGGCATGTGGCTCGAGCAGGACGCTCCGGAAGCAGAGTACTCCGAGTACCTCGAGCTGGACCTATCCACCGTCAAGCCGTCCATCGCTGGCCCGAAGCGCCCGCAGGACCGCATCCTCCTGGAAGAGTCCAAGACCACCTTCCGCACCCAGCTGCCGGACTACAACACGGCAGGCGAGGGCCAGGCAGAGCCGGTCCGCGCAGAGAAGGTCGACACCGTCGAGTACAACCAGTCCTGGCCGGCTAACGGCGAGTCCGCTGCTGAGGGTGCAGAGGGCCGCGCTTCCAAGCCGGTCATCGTGGAGTCCCCGCAGGGCGGCGAGTACACCCTCGACCACGGCATGGTCGCGATTGCCGCGATCACCTCCTGCACCAACACCTCCAACCCGTCCGTCATGGTCGGTGCTGCCATGCTCGCCCGCAAGGCCGCCGAGAAGGGCCTGAAGGCTAAGCCGTGGGTCAAGACCATCATGGCTCCGGGCTCCCAGGTGGTCAACGGCTACTACGAGCGCGCCGACCTGTGGAAGGACCTCGAGGCTGTCGGTTTCTACCTCTCCGGCTTCGGCTGCGCATCCTGCATCGGTAACTCCGGCCCACTGCCGAACGAGATCTCCGAGGCCATCAACGAGTACGACCTGACCGCCACCGCTGTGCTGTCTGGTAACCGTAACTTCGAAGGCCGCATCTCCCCGGACGTGAAGATGAACTACCTCGCGTCCCCTCTGCTCGTCATCGCCTACGCGATCGCCGGCACCATGGACTTCGACTTCGAGTCCCAGCCGCTCGGCCAGGACGCTGACGGCAACGACATCTTCCTCAAGGACGTCTGGCCGTCCCCGGAGGAGATCGAGGGCGTCATCGCCGAGACCATCTCCCGCGAAATGTACGAGGCTGACTACGCCGACGTCTTCAAGGGCGACGAGCAGTGGCAGAACCTCGACGTTCCGGAGGGCAAGACCTTCGCTTGGGACGAGGACTCCACCTACATCCGCAAGGCACCGTACTTCGACGGCATGCCGGAGGAGCCCAACGATGTTGGCGACATCACCGGCGCACGAGTCCTGGCCAAGCTGGGCGACTCCGTGACCACCGACCACATCTCCCCCGCCTCGTCGATCAAGCCGGGCACCCCGGCTGCGAACTACCTGGACGACAACGGTGTGGAGCGCCACGACTACAACTCCTTCGGTTCCCGCCGTGGTAACCACGAGGTCATGGTTCGCGGCACCTTCGCCAACATCCGCCTGCGCAACCAGCTCGTTGAGGACGCCGGCGGCTACACCCTGGACTTCACCCAGGAAGGCAACCCGCAGGCGTTCATCTACGACGCTGCTCAGAACTACGCCGAGCACGACATCCCGCTGGTTGTTCTGGCCGGTAAGGAGTACGGCACCGGTTCCTCCCGTGACTGGGCTGCCAAGGGCACCAACCTGCTGGGCGTGAAGGCTGTCATCACCGAGTCCTTCGAGCGCATCCACCGCTCCAACCTGATCGGTATGGGCGTGCTGCCGCTGCAGTTCCCGGAGGGCGAGTCCCACGAGTCCCTCGGCCTGGACGGCACGGAGACCTTCGACATCACCGGTATCACCGCCTTCAACGAGGGCGACACCATCCCGGAGACTGTCCACGTCACCGCCACCAAGGACGGCGGCGAGACCGTCGAGTTCGACGCGAAGGTCCGCGTTGACACCCCGGGTGAGGCTGAGTACTACCGCCACGGCGGCATTCTGCAGTACGTGCTGCGCCAGATGGTCAAGAGCTAACCGTCTGTAGCTGATTGGGGCCGGGGTTTCCCCGGCCCCTTTCGCATTTCTGCTTATCGGCGCCTTGGGATTCCTTCCCCCGGATGTGCGAGCCTTCACGCATGCGGTTTAGACTTACCCGCTATGCTTCTCTTCCTTTCCCTGCGCAACGGCCCTGTCGGCCCGGCGGTGTCCCACGCGGAATACCACGACACGCTCCGTGCCACTGGACTCACCACCGACGACGTAGAGCTGCGTACAATTAGCGACGAGCACGCCGAGCTGGGCAGCTTGAACGGCATTCAGGGGATTTTTGTGGGTGGCAGTTCGCTCAACATCACGAACGGCACCTACGACGCCTGGCAGCAACACGTGCACACCCTGCTCGGAGAGGTCGTCGAAGGCGACATCCCTGTCTTCTTCGTCTGCTACGGCCTGAGCTGGCTCACCCACCACCTCGGCGGGAACGTGACCCACTCGCACCCAGAGGCCTCGGGCCCGACGATCGTGAACCTGCTTTCCTCCGCCGACGAGGACCCTCTGCTGCGCGACCTACCGAAGTTGTTCACTGCTCTGACTGGCCACACCGAGAACGCCGAGCCGCACAGCACGCACCCAGAACTCACTCTGCTTGCCGACGGCCCCTCGTGCCCCGTTCAAATCGTCCGCTACCGCGACCGCGTGTGGGCCACCCAGTTCCACGCTGAAATGGACGCTGCGGCGATGAAGACCCGCATGGACTTCTACTACGACTACGGCTACTTCCCGCAAGAGGCCTACGACGACATCATCGCGGGACTACCCAGCGTGGATACGGAAACGGCGAACGAGATCGTGAAGCGCTTCGCGCAGTTCTGCCTCGCCGGGCAGGCAGCGAGTTAGACGGATTAGACGGAACTGACCGGCTCGGTGCCGTCTTCGAATTCGAAGGGGTTCGGCGACATCTCACCACGGTCGACGGCCTCCACGATGACCTGGGCGACGAGCTCACGCGACGTCTTGGAATCCGCGTTGCGCGCATCGGTCAACACCGTCACGCCCTTCGACGGCTCATCCGTGAGAAGAGTCGGCCCCAGGATCGTGTACGTGAGATCGGACGCGAGCAGTCGCTGATCCACGGCCTTCTTCGATTCCACGTACGCGTACCACGAGCCGCCGTCGTCCTCAGTCGTGGCCTCGGCGGCACCGGCGTAGGACACCATGATGAAGTGCGGTGTGTATTCGCCCAGTTCCTCCAGGGCGTCAATTGCTTTCATCGCTGCATCGCGGTCCACCGCGTACGTGCGCTCAGCGCTACCGCCGCCGGCACCCGCGGACCACACAACGGTGTCGAATGGAGTGATCAGGCGCGCCCATCCTTCCTCGTCCAGCGTGGTGAGGTCTTGAATGATGACGGTGGCGCCAGCGTCGATAAGCGACGGTGCGTGCTCTAGATTGCGCACGAGTGCTGCGACCTTGTGCCCCGACTCGGTCAGCAGCGGAACGGTGTGCTTGGACACGTTGCCGCCCGCGCCGAGAACGAGGACGAACTTGCTTGCTTTGTCTGCGCTTTCTTCAGTGCTCATGCACCCCACCGTAACCGTGAATGCTGGCTCCTGCCGATTTACCCGCGAGTCGTAGGATGGGGCGCATGTACGCAATCATCACCACCACTGGACCAGACCGCGTCGGCATCATTGCCGGCGTTGCGCAGGTAGCCGCGGAGCACGACCTCAACATCGTCGACGTCTCCCAGACCATCATGGACGACTTTTTCACTATGATCATGCGCGCGGAACTACCCGGCGAGGGGTTCGACCTCGCCGGACTCCAAGACACGATGGGTGAACTGGGCAAGAGTCTCGGCGTGGACATCCGCGTCCAGTCCGAGGCACTGTTCACCGTCATGAACGAGGTCTAAGCGGGCATGGCGAACCAGCTCAATTTCAAAGCCTCGAGCATCGTCGACGTGATCTCGATGATCGAGGACTACCGCCTCGACATCCGCACCGTGACCATGGGCATCTCGCTTATCGGATGCACCCGCGGCACGATGGAAGCAACTGCAGACGCAGTCTATGACCGCGTCACTCAACGCGCCTCCCGCCTCGTCGAGGTCTGCGAGGGCATCGAGCGCGAGTTGGGCATCCCGATCGTGAACAAGCGCGTGTCCGTCTCCCCCATTGCGATCGTTGCCGCGGGTGTCGACGGCAACCCCGCTGACATTGCCCGTGCTCTCGACCGCGCCGCGAACGAACTCGGGGTGAACTTCATCGGCGGGTACTCCGCTCTCGTGGAGAAAGGCGCGACCGAGGCCGACGAGCGCCTCATCCGCTCCATCCCGGAGGCATTGTCGGAGACCAGCTTCGTGTGCGGATCGGTCAACGTCGCATCCTCCCGCGCCGGCATCAACATGGATGCCGTGAAGACCATGGGTGAGGTGGTCAAGGACGCCGCCGCCCGCACTGCGGAGGAATCCTCCATCGCCTGCGCGAAGCTCGTCGTCTTCGCCAACGCTGTCGGCGACAACCCATTCATGGCCGGCGCCTTCCACGGCATCGAGGAGCCCGACACGGTCGTCTCCGTCGGGGTGTCCGGCCCGGGTGTTGTCGACTACGCCATTACCCCGCTCGCGGGTGCAAGCCTGAACGAGGTCGCCGAAGAGATCAAGAAGGCAGCCTTCAAGATCACCCGCGCGGGCCAGCTCGTGGGCTCGCTCGCCGCAGAACGGCTCGGGGTGCCGTTCGGCATCGTCGACCTGTCGCTCGCCCCCACCGCGGAGGTCGGCGATTCCGTCGCGCACATCCTCGAGCACATGGGGTTGTCCCAAGTGGGCACGCACGGCACGACCGCCGCTCTGGCGCTGCTCAACGATGCGGTGAAGAAGGGCGGCATGATGGCGTGCTCGCGCGTCGGTGGGCTTTCCGGTTCCTTCATCCCCGTTTCCGAAGATCAAGGGATGATCGACGCTGTGCGCGCGGGTTCGATCACGATGGACAAGCTGGAGGCGATGACGTCGATCTGCTCGGTCGGTTTCGACATGGTCGCGATTCCGGGCGACACCTCAGCCGCCAGCATTGCCGGCATGATCGCCGACGAAGCGGCCATTGGCGTGATGAACCACAAGACGACCGCAGCACGCCTCATCCCCGTCCCCGGCACTCAGCCTGGCGACGAGGTCAACTTCGGCGGGCTGTTGGGCTACGCTCCAGTCATCCCCGTCAACCAGGTCAGTTGCGCGCCGTTTGTGGAACGGGGCGGTTTCATTCCCGCACCGGTCCACGGTTTCCGAAACTAACGCTTGACCCTCACGCGGCGTCATAGTTCAGACTGGTGCCATGAAGATCTCCGATGTCGCGCGCGCCGCCGGTTGCTCTGTGCGGGCGGTGCGCCACCTGCACGAAACTGGCGCGGTGCCCGAACCGCCGCACGGACACGCAGATTATTCTGCTTGAACCGGTGAGGGCCACCGAAGACACCTACCCATGGCAAAAGAAGCGGACCGCGCCCGTGACGCGTATCCGCTTCTATGCGGGTGGTGTGCTCTAGTACTTCTTGCCCACGATGAAGTAACTCAGCCAACCAATGGTGTTGACAGCGCCGATAACGGACGTCCACAGCCACTTCGGGCCGCGGAGCTTCTTCGAGTCGGTGCGGGCGAGGTCCCACAGGGCGATGCCCTTCGCGGCGGTGTCAATGGCACCGAGGACGCCTGCGGCGGTTTTCTCCTCTTTGCTCAGGGCGTTCCACGCTTCACGGAGTGATTGAATCGGGTTCATGGCAGCGATCTTACACACGCAGGCCGATTTCCCGCCGAAACTTGCCGGGGGCTAGATTAATCACGGTGAGTACTTTCCGCCCGTTCCTGTTGTTGAGCACCCGCCCCGAAGACGAGGCCGCGGCCGAGGAGCTGGAAAGCTTCTCCAACGCAATGCAAGTAGATAAAAGCGCGATCGAACAACGGCGCCTCGAGCGCTCCGAACTCGGCCGCGTCGACCTCGATGAGTATTCGGGCGTGCTGCTGGGCGGCAGCCCGTTCAATAACCTGGAACTACGTAAGTCCCCCTTGCAGCTGCGTGTCGAGCGCGAAGTCGGCACTCTCATCGCCGAATGCATCGACCGGGACTTCCCTGTTCTGGGAGCGTGCTACGGTATCGGGGCGATCGGGACGGTCATCGGAGCGACGCTCTCGGACGAGCACGCCGAGGAGGCGGGCCCTGTGACGGTGCGCCGCGTCGAATCCGACGACGCGGTTTTGGGGGCCACCCCCGCGACATTCGACACGCTTGTCGGGCACAAAGAGGCGCTCGCCGCACTCCCCGAGGATCCGCGCGTGACCGTCCTCGTCACTGGTGAAGCATGCCCAACCCAAATGTTCCGGGTCGGCCAGAATGTCTACGCCACGCAATTCCACCCGGAGCTCACGGCCGAGGCGCTGGAATTCCGCCTGCGCCTGTACGCGCACCTGGGCTACACATCGCTTGAGACATTCGAGACCCAGATCGCCCGCTCCTACGACTACGACTACTCCGCCAACAACCAGATTCTGGCCAATTTCGCTCAGCGTTACCGGCGTTAGCGAGTTAGGCTTCTGGGTTTCGCTTCACGGAATCGAAAAGTTCGTTCCGTTTCGGCGTGGCGGTGCCCTCCGCGGCTCCGATCACAGAGATCGTGCCGTCAGTCTCCAAGATGACCGCCGCCACATCGTCCATGCTCGACGAACCGCTGCCGCGCACTGCTTGCAGCACTTCGCGTCTAGTCACCCGCTCGTTCTTCATTGTCTCATCGTTGAATTCGCCGGAGTAGAAGAGCAACGCTGGATCGGACTTCACTAACTTCTCGAAGGACTCAGAGCCCAAGGCCAGTTTAGAAATGAGGTATTGCCCGCCCAGAAGGACGACAATCGCGGTGACGGCCTGAGCCAACTTCACGTCGTTGCTGGTCAGGGTCGACGCGAAAATAGATCCGATGGCGATGGTGATCACGAAATCGAAGATGTTGAACTTCGACAGTGAGCGCTTCCCGCTGATGCGCAGCATCGCGATCAATGCGATGTAAATCAGCACACCCTTGGCTGCGGTGACACCAATGGTGGACCAGTCGTTGTAAAGGATATTCTCCATTAGGCCAGCTCCACAATCTCCATGTAGTCGTCGCTCCAAATGTCTTCGTCGCCCTCGGGCATGATGATAACGCGCTCAGGCTCGAGCGCTCTGACCGCGCCGGGGTCGTGTGTGACCAGAACGACGGCGCCGGTGTAGGTCTTCAAGGCGTCGAGGACCTGTTCACGGGATTGGGGGTCGAGGTTGTTGGTGGGTTCGTCGAGAAGCAATACATTGGCGCGGGAGGAGACGAGCGTGGCGAGCGACAGGCGCGTCTTCTCGCCGCCAGAGAGCGTGCCGGCCGGCTGTTCGAGTTTGTCACCGGAGAACATGAACGCGCCGAGGAGGCCGCGCAGATCCTGCTGGCCGGCGTCGGGGCAGGCGGCGATGGTGTTCTCCCAGACGGACTTGTCGCCGTCGATCGTGTCGTGCTCCTGAGCGAAGTAGCCGATCTTCAGGCCGTTGCCTGTCACAAGGCCGCCTTCACCGTCCGTGCGCTCCACACCGGCAAGCAGTTTGAGCAGCGTCGTCTTGCCTGCGCCGTTGGTGCCCAGCACGACCACGCGCGAGCCCTTGTCAATGGCCAGGTCCACGCCTGCGAAGACCTCGAGCGAGCCGTACATCTTCGTCAGGCCTTTACCGAACAGCGGTGTTTTTCCACAGGGGGCGGGCTCCGGGAAGCTGATGGAGGCGACCTTGTCGGCGACTCGGACGTCGTCAAGCTCATTCATCATGCGGTCGGCGCGAGCAAGCATCTGTTTGGCGGCTGCGGCCTTCGTCGCCTTCGCACCCAGCTTGGCGGCTTGCTTCTGCAGAGCAGATGCCTTCTTCTCAGCGTTGGCACGTTCGCGGCGACGGCGCGCTTCGTCCTCGGCCCGAGCATCCTTGTACTTGGAGAAGCCCATGTTGTATACGTCGGCTTCGCCGCGGACGGCATCGAGGAACCAGACCTTGTTGCACACTTGGTCGAGCAGCTCGACATCGTGGGAGATCATGATCAGCCCGCCCTCGTGCCTGGACAGAAAGTCGCGCAGCCAGGTGATGGAATCGGCGTCGAGGTGGTTGGTGGGCTCGTCGAGAAGCAACGTCGTCGTGGACTTGCCTGCGCCGTCATTGGCGGCAAAGAGGATTTGTGCGAGCTCGACGCGGCGGCGCTGACCGCCCGAAAGGGTTTTCAGTGGCTGGTCGAGAATGCGCGACGGCAGGCCGAGGTTGTCGCAGATTTGCGCCGCCTCCGCGTCGGCTTCGTACCCGCCGAGGGCCTGGTAGCGCTCCTCAAGGCGTGAATATTTTGAAATCGCGGCGTCGCGCTTAGCGCCGTCCTCGACCTCCATGATTTCCTGCTGGCGCTCCATGGAGGCGCGGATCTGGTCGAGCCCGCGGGCCGAGAGCACGCGATCACGCGCAGTCTGTTCAATGTTGCCCTCGCGGGAGTCCTGCGGGAGGTACCCGATCTCCCCGGAGCGCGTCACCGTGCCGCCGTAGGGCTCGGTCTCCCCCGACAGGATGCGCATCGTCGTGGTTTTACCCGCGCCGTTGCGCCCGACCAAGCCGATCCGGTCGCCGGCTTGCACACGCAGGTGCTGGCCAGGGGCGTTCAGCAGGGTACGCGCGCCGACGCGGACTTCAAGGTCGTTGGTGACAATCACAAGGGGTCACTCTACCCCCGCGGTCAAATCACCTAGACGGCGAACCCGAGGGCGCGCAGCTGCTCGCGGCCGTCCTCGGTGATCATGTGCGGACCCCACGGCGGCATCCATACCCAGTGCAGAGCGATGGCATCGACGGTGCCGGAGCCGACAGCGGCAGCTTCGACTTGCTCTTCGATAACGTCGGTCAGCGGGCACGCCGGCGAGGTCAGCGTCATGCTGATCACAGCTGTCTTCTTTCCGCCCTCTTCCTCGATCCACAGGTCGTAGACGAGACCCAAGTCGACGACGTTGATGCCCAGCTCGGGGTCAATCACGTCGTGCATGTACTCAGCGACGTCAGCGGCAATCTGAATCTGCTCTTCGGTCTGCTCGGGTCGCTCACCGGGCCCGTCGAAGCTGGAGGATCCGTCCTTCTCCTGATCCTCCTGGGCCTCTTGCGCCGCCTGAGCGGTCTCCATGTCGGTCGGGGCGAGCTCGCCGTTCTCGTCGACAGCGTTGTTGAGCGTGTTGTCGGTGGGGTTGGTCATGTCTACTCCTTTTCGTTCAGCGCATCGCTCGTGGCGGCCTGGAACGCCTTCCAGCCGAGCAGGGCGCACTTCACGCGTGCGGGGAACTTTGCTACACCGGCAAAGGCAATGCCATCGCCGATCATTCCTGGGTCGCCTTCTTCCTCGCCCTTGGAGGTGATCATCAGCTCGAAGGCGTCGAGCTTCTTCATCGCCTCCGCGACAGGCAGGCCGATGACCTCCTCCGTGAGCACGCTTGTCGACGCCTGCGAGATCGAGCACCCGACCGCGTCATAGGAGATGTCCTCAACGGTGTTCCCGTCTTCGGACAGCTGCACGCGCAGGGTCAGCTCATCGCCGCAGGAAGGGTTGACGTGGTGCACCTCAGCGTCGAACGGGTCGCGCAAGCCGGCGTTCTGCGGGTTCTTGTAGTGGTCGAGGATGACCTCTTGATACATCGCTTCTAAGTTCATAGTGCTCCCTAGAACGCCGTGGCTAGCCGAAGAATTCCTTGGCGTGACCGATGGCGCTGACAAGCGCGTCGATCTCGTCGGTGGTGTTGTACAGGTAGAAGCTCGCGCGTGCCGTGGACTGGGCGTTCAGGCCGCGGTGAGCGGGCCACGCACAGTGGTGCCCCACACGGATGCACACGCCACGGGAATCAAGGACTTGGCCCATGTCGTGCGGGTGAATCCCGTCAACAGTGAAGGACACCGCTCCCCCGCGCATCTCCGGCGTCGCCGGGCCGGCGAGACGCAGCCCGTCGATCTCCTGCATGCGCTCGAGTGCGTAGGCGGTGAGCATGTGCTCGTGAGCCTGGATGTTCTCCATGCCGACTTCGTTCAGAAAATCGACAGCTGCGCCAAGCCCAACAACCTGACTGGTCATCTGCGTGCCAGCCTCGAAGCGCTGCGGAGCAGGCGCAAAGGTCGATCCCTCCATGCGCACGACCTCGATCATCGAGCCACCGGTGAGGAACGGCGGAAGCTGATTCAGCAGCTCCCCCTTGCCGTAGACGACGCCGACGCCGGACGGGCCGCACATCTTGTGGCCGGAAAAGGCCGCGAAGTCGACATCGAGGGCGTGGAAATCCACCGGCTGGTGCGGCACGGACTGGCACGCGTCGAGCACGGTGAGCGCTCCCACGTCCTTTGAGCGGCGCACAATTTCGGCGACATCCGGAATTGCGCCTGTCACGTTGGACTGGTGGGTGAACGCCACAACCTTGACGGTCTCGTCGAGCTCGAGAGAATCGAGGTCGATGCGGCCGTCGTCGGTCAGCGTGTACCACTTCAACGTCGCACCAGTGCGGCGCGCAAGCTCCTGCCACGGCACCAGATTGGCGTGGTGCTCCAGCTCCGTGATGACGATCGTGTCGTCGGAGGTGATTTGAAGGTCACCGGCTCGATCGTCGCCAAGCGTGAAGGCGACAAGGTTGAGCGCTTCCGTCGCGTTCTTCGTGAACGCGATCTCGTGGCCTTCCGCACCAACGAACGCGGCGATCTTCTCGCGCGCGGACTCGTAAGCGTCGGTGGCCTCCTCTGCGAGCTGGTAGGCACCGCGGTGCACCGGGGCGAAGGTGTTCAGCACGAACTCTTCCTCTGCGCGCCAGACGCGCTCAGGCCGCTGGGAGGTCGCACCGGAGTCCAAATAGACCACCGGCACGTCGTCGCGGACCGTGCGGTGCAGAATCGGAAACTCGGCGCGCACCGCACCCACGTCGAGCGTGCCGTCGGGGTTAAGAAACGTCATTTAGACGAACGCCTCGTATCCCTCGGACTCGAGCTTCTCAGCCAGCTCAAAGCCGCCGGAGTGCTTGATCACGCCGTCCGCGAAGATGTGGACGTGGTCCGGGCGCACGTAGTTGAGGATGCGCTGGTAGTGGGTGATCATCAGGATGCCGCCGTCGGTCTCCTGCTGGTAGCGGTTGATGCCCTCAGAGACAATGCGCAGGGCGTCGACGTCGAGGCCGGAGTCGGTCTCGTCCATCACAGCGAACTTCGGCTTCATCAGGGCGAGCTGCATGACCTCGTGGCGCTTCTTCTCACCACCGGAGAAGCCTTCGTTCACAGCACGCTCGGAGAACGACGGGTCGATCTTCAGGTCGTCGCGGGCCTGGTTGAGCTCCTGAACCCACTCGCGCAGCTTCGGTGCCTCGCCGCGCACGGCGGTGACGGCGGAGCGCATGAAGTTCGAGGAGGACACGCCCGGGACCTCGACCGGGTACTGCATGGCCAGGAAGAGGCCGGCGCGTGCGCGCTCGTCGACTTCCATGTCGAGGATGTTCTCGCCATCGAGAAGCACCTCACCGTCAGTCACCTCGTAGGACGGGTGGCCGGACAGGGTGTAGGCCAGAGTGGACTTGCCGGAGCCGTTCGGGCCCATGATGGCGTGGGTCTCACCGGAGTTGATGGTCAGGTTGACGCCCTTGAGGATCGGGGTCGGCTCCTGCCCCTCCTCGAGCGGGAGGACCGAAGCGTGAAGGTTCTTGATTTCAAGCGTGGACATAGTGCTCTTTCTAGATTGGAAGGGTCAGGGTTTACAGTTCGACGTTCTCGAGCTCGCCGGAGACGCGGTTAATCAACTCTTCGCGCACATTCTCAACCGGGATGCGGTTGAGAACCTCGTTGAAGAAGCCGCGGACAATGAGGCGGCGTGCCTCGCCGTCGGGGATACCGCGGGACTTGAGGTAGAACAACTGCTCCTCGTCGAATCGGCCAACGGTGGCGGCGTGGCCTGCGCCCGGGATGTCACCGGTCTCGATCTCGAGGTTCGGGATCGCGTCAGCGCGTGCGCCGTCAGTCAAAACGATGTTGCGGTTGGCCTCGTAGGTCTCCGTGCCGGAAGCGTTGGAGCGGATGAGCACGTCGCCGACCCAGCAGGTGCGGGCGTCAGGGAGCTTGGAGTCCTTGCCGCCCTGCAGTGCACCCTTGTACAGCACGTTGGAGCGGCAGTACGGGTGATTGTGGTCCACCAGCAGGCGGTTTTCAATGTACTGCCCGTCGTCGGCGTAGTAGACACCGGTCAGCTCGACGTCACCGCCGGAGCCTGCGTACTTCACGCGCGGGGTGTTGCGGACCAGCTCACCGCCGAAAGTGGCCACGGTGTGGCGCAGCACGGCGTCGCGGCCGCAGACGATGCTCTGCGCACCAACGTGAACGGCGTCGTTATTCCACTGCTCGTCGACCACGACGTTGACCTGCGCGTTGTCACCGATGACGAAGTTGACGTTGTCGGCGTGGGTGCCGGAGCCTTCGTACTGCACCAGGATGGTAGCGGTCGCGCTCTGGCCCACCTCGATGTGGAGGCCGGAGAAGGTGGTCACGTCCAGACCTGCACCGGTGGTGGTGATGACCACTGGCTCGGTCAGCTCGGCATTCGCCGGGACGGAAACAATCGTCGCGTGCGGCATGGAGGTCCATGCCTGAGCAGCGATGCGGTCGACCGGGGCGGACGTGGTCTTGAGTCGCTCGTCGTCAGGCGACACCTGCTCGACAGTGACCTCGGCCGGGCCGGACACGTTGACCTGCGCCTCACCCTGGTCCGGGAAGGTGCCGTTGTGCAGCCCACGCAGGCGGCGCAGGGACACGAAACGCCAGATTTCGTCGCGGCCCTGCGGCACCTCAAAGTCGTTGACGTCGTAGGAGGCGAACAGGTCACCCTTGTTGTCGTGGAACGTGGCGTTGCCGACGCGTTCCTTCTTGGTAACGGTCTCGGTCAATTAACCCACCGATCCTTCCATCTGCAGTTCAATGAGGCGGTTGAGCTCGAGCGCGTACTCCATCGGGAGTTCCTTGGCAATCGGCTCGATGAAGCCGCGGACGATCATCGCCATCGCGTCTTCCTCGGAGATGCCGCGCGACATCAGGTAGAACAGCTGCTCTTCGCTGACCTTGGACACCTTGGCCTCGTGGCCCAGGGTGACGTGGTCGTTGCGGATGTCGTTGTACGGGTAGGTGTCGGTGCGCGAGATGTTGTCCACCAGCAGTGCGTCGCACTCGATGTTGGAGGTGGAGTTCTTCGCGTTGGCGTTGATCTGGACCAGGCCGCGGTAGGCTGCGCGGCCGCCGTTGCGGGAGACGGACTTGGACACGATGTTGGAGGACGTATTCGGCGCCATGTGGACGACCTTGGCACCGGTGTCCTGGGTCTGGCCTTCGCCACAGAACTGCGCGGAGAGGACTTCGCCGCGGGCGTTCGGGCCGGTCATCCAAACAGCCGGGTACTTCATGTTCACCTTGGAGCCGATGTTTCCGTCGACCCACTCCATCGTGGCGCCTTCTTCGGCGCGGGCACGCTGGGTGACCAGGTTGTAGACGTTGGTGGACCAGTTCTGGATCGTGGTGTAGCGGCAGCGCGCATTCTTCTTCACGATGATCTCCACCACGGCCGCGTGCAGCGAGTCGGACTGGTAGATCGGAGCGGTGCAGCCCTCCACGTAGTGGACGTACGCGTCCTCGTCGACGACGATGAGCGTGCGCTCAAACTGGCCCATGTTCTCGGTGTTGATGCGGAAGTATGCCTGCAGCGGGATCTCCACGTGCACACCCTTCGGCACGTAGATGAAGGAACCGCCGGACCACACAGCAGCGTTCAGCGCGGAGAACTTGTTGTCGCCAGCCGGGACGACGGAGCCAAAGTACTCCTTGAACAGCTCCGGGTATTCGCGCAGACCGGTGTCGGTGTCAACGAAGATGACGCCCTGCTCCTCCAAGTCCTCGCGGATCTTGTGGTAGACGACCTCGGACTCGTACTGCGCAGCGACACCTGCGACGAGGCGCTGCTTCTCAGCCTCCGGGATGCCCAGCTTGTCGTAGGTGTTCTTGATGTCCTCCGGCAGGTCCTCCCAGCTGGTGGCCTGCTTCTCGGTGGAGCGGACGAAGTACTTGATCTGGTCGAAATCAATGCCGGACAGATCCGGGCCCCACGTCGGCAGCGGCTTCTTGTTGTAGATGTCCAGTGCCTTCAAGCGCTGCTCGAGCATCCACTCCGGCTCATTCTTGGCTGCGGAGATGTCGCGCACGACCTGCTCGTCGAGGCCGCGGCGGGCAGCCGCACCAGCCTCGTCAGAGTCGTGCCACCCGTAGTTGTACGGGCCCATCGACTCAATAATCTCATCGTCATTCATCGGCTTTTCCAGGCCGGGTGCGGGAGTCGTACTAGTCATCGTCTCCGCTCCTTTCCTTGTGGGTTCCTCCAGCTTGGGCATTGCTTGCAGTGCCGTCAGCGCGGCTGATGTGGGCTGTGCAGACACCGTCCCCGTTAGCGATGAGCGCCAGCGGGGACACAGCGGCTCCAACGAGCTCCGCGATCAGATCGTGCTCGGCTTCACATATCTCCGGGTATTCGGCGGCGACCGCATGAATGGGACAGTGACGCTGGCACAGTTGCAGAGACGAGCCTACGTTGTCCGCGTTCGCGGCGTAGCCATGGGCTGCGAAAGCGGCTGCGACATCATGCGTTCGCTTATCGACGTCCCCTTCACCAGCGACATCACCCAGCACCTTCTCCGCGCGTTTCCGGGCGAGATTCTTTACCGCGTCACGCCCGCCGAGGGCTTCCACTTCAGCGAACGCCGCCAGTGCGAGCTCATCATAACCGTGTCCGTTGCGTTCACGACCGTCCCGGGTGAGCTGGTAATACTTCGCCGGACGGCCGCGGGTAGCAGGGCCAGCTGTGTCAGCCTCGGCGAGTTCCGCCAGACCTTCTGCAAGCAGTTTGTCTAGGTGCCTGCGCACGCCGGCGGGCGTGATGCCCACCTTCTCAGCCAGTTCGGCGACGGTCACAGGCCGCGACGTGAGCATCGCGGACATGATCAGGCGGCGCGTCTCGCCGTCAGTGGAACGGGTGACTGCCATTGCCGTCTCCTTTCCGTGAACTCACAACACCTTTAGACATCACTAGTGTGCCTTAAATCAATCACGCTCGGCAACGGGGGTCGGGTGTCGGATCCGTTTTGTACACTGACCGGTGTGAAAATCCGTCCCGCCCCTGCCAAGCAACCGCTTGCCCGTTTCACGGGCGAGCTACCCCGCTTGGGCCGGCCGGGTTCGCGCTCTGCCGAACTACACGCGGGAATGATCGAAGGCACTCCCTCCGTCCAGCCTAGCGTGTGGGAGCGTAACCGCTTCGAAGTCCTGCGCGTGCTCGGCGTCATCGGCACTCTACTCATGGGCCTCGGAGGCTTAGGCGGCGGAGCGCTACCCGTGGTCAACAACGCCTACGGTTCTTTCCCGTTCGGCGCGTTGATGGGGCGGATGATGGTGGCGTCATCAAGCATTGTGCTGCTGGGCGTCGCCTTCGTTGTTCTGGCGTGGTTGCTCATGGGCACCTTCGTCGGCGCTGCCGGCGGACCGTCGCGTGTCGGGGTGCCGGTGCTGCTGCGCACATTCGCGGTCTGGGTGGCGCCCCTGGTGTTCACCGCTCCCCTGTTCACACAGGACATCTATTCCTATCTCGCGCAGGGGTCGATCGTCGCACAGGGCATGGACCCCTATTCCGCAGGGCCTGTGGAGCTGCTCGGGCGAGAGAACCCGCTGGCGCGTTCCGTGCCGTTCATTTGGGCCGAATCGCCCAGCCCCTACGGACCGGTGGCGCTGGGGATCTCGGCGGGAATCTCCATCCTCACGGGTGACTCGGTGTTCTGGGGTGTCGTGTGTCACCGGCTGGTGTCACTAGCGGGTGTTGCGGCCGCAGCGTGGGGCATCGTGGCGCTGGCTCGCCGCTGCAACGTTTCCGGTGCGGTAGCGGTGTGGATGGGCGTGCTCAACCCGTTGGTGATTCTCCACTTGGTCGGCGGGATCCATAATGAGGCCGTGATGATGGGCATCCTGCTCATCGGTCTGGAACTAGGTCTGCGCGGCACTGACGCGCTCAACGCTGGCCTGGCGAAACGTCGGGGCGTCGTGCTGCTGGTCGTTTCAGGTTCGTTAATCACGTGCGCCGGCATGGTGAAAGTGCCCGGCTTCCTCGCGCTCGGCTTCGTCGGCATGTCTCTCGCGCGCCGGTGGGGCGGCTGGACCGGCATCGCCAAAGCCGCTGCAGCGCAGACGCTCATCATGGTGACCACGATCGCCACTGTCACCGTGGCCACTGGCATCGGGCTGGGTTGGGTGACGGGCCAGGGCGGTGCCGCGTCCATACGCAGCTGGCTCTCACTGACCACCGACATCGGCGTGATCTCTGCATTCTTCGCCCAACTACTGGGCTTGGGCGACCATTCTGAAGCGACACTCGCCATTGCTCGCACCGTGGGGTTGGTGGCCGCAGTCGCGTTCTGTGTGCGCATGCTGTGGGCGACGTTCAAGGGCACGATTCACCCCGTTGGGGGGTTAGGCGTGGCCACGCTCGTCCTCGTGCTTCTTTTCCCTGTTGTTCATCCCTGGTACCCGCTGTGGGGCATCATGCCGCTTGCCGCCTGGGCCAACCGCAGGTTCTTCCGGGTGGCTGTAGCTGGGTATTCGGCGGTTTTCAGTTTCCTCGTCCTGCCGCGGGGGCTTGCCCTCCCAGCGGGGACCGTAGTGACGATCTACTCATTGCTCATCGTTTCGGCGATGATTCTCGCGCTGATGGCGTGTGGGTGGTTAAAGGCCCGGGGCAGCAAAGTCTTACACTGACGGCAATGAGTACGGATGAGGTTGCCCTGCGTGTGAGCAACGTGGTGAAGACATTCGGCAGCACCACTGCTGTCAACGGAGTGTCCTTTGCTGCTCGCCGCGGCGAAGTGCTCGCCTTGCTCGGCCCGAACGGCGCAGGCAAGACCACCACGATCGAGATGTGTGAGGGATTCACCACCCCTACTTCCGGCTCGATCGACGTATTGGGCATGGACCCGCAAACAGAGCCAGAAAAGGTGCGCGAGCGCATCGGCATCATGCTCCAAGGCGGCGGTTCCTACTCCGGCATTCGCGTCAAGGAGATGCTCAATCTCACCGCCTCCTACAACGCAGATCCCCTCGATCCCGAATGGCTCATGGACGTCCTCGGCCTGCGGTCAGTGGCATCGACGACGTACCGGCGGCTCTCGGGCGGACAGCAGCAACGCCTATCGCTTGCGCTGGCGCTCATCGGGCGCCCTGAACTTGTTTTTCTCGACGAGCCAACCGCCGGCATGGATGCCCAGTCACGGCGCACCGTGTGGCGGCTCATCAGCGCTTTGCGCCGCGACGGCGTGACCATCATCCTCACCACGCACCTCATGGACGAGGCAGAAGAGTTGGCCGACAACGTGGTGATCGTCGACAAAGGCGCGGTCATCGCAGAAGGCAGCCCTAACGAACTCATTGCCGAAGGCGCTTCTGAAACGCTCGAAGTGCGCACTGTTGGCAGCCTCGACGTGGCTGCTCTCCCCGACCTGCAAGAGGTGGAGCCAGGGCTGTACCAGCTCACTGTCGCACCCACGCCGGAGATCATCGCCGCCGTAGCGAGTGCAGCCGCGCGACAGGGAGTACTGATCAGCTCCATGGGCACTCGCCGCCGCAGTTTGGAGGACGTGTTTCTGGATCTCACGGGAAGAGAGTTGAGGGCCTGACATCATGACCACTACTGATTTCCCACCCGGCACCTTCACCCCGGCTCCGCAGCGGGCGAGCGCCGCGGCGATGGCGGCGGCGCAAGGCCGCATCGAGTCGAAGCTCATGCTCCGCCACGGAGAGCAACTTCTGCTCAACCTCATCGTGCCGGCAGCCATCCTCATCGGTGCCGTGTTCGTGCCCGTCTTAGGCGACAATGTCACCCTCAATGAGCTTGTCCCCATGGTCTTCTCCATCGCCGCGGCCGGTGCCGGGTTCACCGGACAAGCCATCGCGTTGGCGTTTGACCGCCGCTACGGGGCACTCAAACGCACAGGCGCATCAGGCGTGCCAGCGTGGACAATCATCGCCGGGAAGGTCATCGGCGTGCTGTCTACCGTGGTGGTGCAGATTCTCGTGCTCGGCGCAATCGCGCTGTTCTTAGGATGGCGGGTTTCCGTCGGCGGAGCGTTGCTGGGGTTGCTTACTCTGCTCATCGGTGTCACTGCGTTCACGGCGTTGGGGTTGCTGTTGGGGGGCACGCAGTCGTCGGAAAGCGTGCTTGCCAGCGCGAACCTGATCTGGTTGCTACTGCTCGCCGTACTGGGGTGGGTCGTCTACGCCGGTCTCCTCGGCTCGCCTGGGGTGTGGGACGTGGTGCCCACCGTGGCGCTCGCGAGCGCGATGACCGGCGCGTTGAACGGCACTATCTACCTCACCGCGTGGATGTCGCTGTCCGCTTGGACAATTTTGGCGGTTTTGGGAACTATCCGGTGGTTCCGTTTCGACGGATAAAGAGCGGGCCAGATTAGACATTGGCGCCGCGAAAAGTAGATGATCAAAGCAGCACTGGTACCGCAAAGGAGAAGGGCCCGACGTGAGCACGACAACCCAGGACGACAATCGGACATTCCGTGAGAAGATCCGCGACGTGCCGTCGGTCAAGACTCAGCGCATCTTCGCGCTCATCATGCTCATCGCGCAGGGCGGGATCACCTTCACCGGCTCACTCGTGCGCGTCACCGGTTCCGGGCTGGGCTGCAACACATGGCCGCTGTGCCACGAGGGATCACTGTTCCCGGTGCCGGGCGCGGCGCCGTGGGTGCAGCAGGTCATCGAGTTCGGCAACCGCACCCTGACATTCGTGGTGGTCGCGACGACGATCCTCGTGTTCTGGGCTGTCATGAAGGCTGGTCGACGCAACTCGATCATTGTGCTGTCAGTGCTTTCCGGTCTTGGCGTTGTCCTGCAGGCCGTCATCGGCGGCATCTCGGTATTGCTGGACCTGCAGTGGTGGTCTGTAGCCATTCACTTCCTGCCGTCGATGCTGCTCGTCTGGATCGCTGCTGTTCTCTACATGCGCATTAAAGAGCCTGACGATGTCGCACCCACCGAGCGCTTCTCCCCCGCTACCCGTTCTCTGGTCGTCGTCGCAGCGGTCGCGCTGTGCCTCGTTTTGGTGACCGGCACGATGGTCACCGGTTCCGGCCCGCACTCCGGCGATTCCGGTGTGGGAATGGAAGGTCGCCTGGCTATCGACACGCAGCTGCTCGCGTACGCGCACGCGGCGTGCATGTACATCTACCTTGTGTTCACCCTCATCGCTGTCTACATGCTGCGCCGTCAGAACGCCCCGAAGGACGCGTTCAACACCGCGTTGGTGCTCGTGGCCATGATCGTCGTGCAGTGGGCCATCGGTGTGGGCCAGTTCTACCTGGGTGTGCCGCGCTGGACGGTGCCCATGCACATCATCATGTCCTCTGTGGTGGTGGCCTACAGCGCGTTCCTGTACAGCCACGGCAGCCGCCGGCTTCCCCTCCTTGAGCCGCACCAGCACAACACGCTCGCGAACCGGGATGCCCTCGACTCCAGCAGCAACCCCAGCGACCCTAGCGACCCCAGCGACCCAAGCACCGCTGCCGCCGTCTAAAACGGGGTGAACCGGCCCCGCAGCGCCGGGCGGCACGTAGCCTGGAGCCATGAAGGCTATCCAGATCACCCAGCACGGCGGCCCCGACGTCCTCACCGTCGTCGAGACAGCGGACCCCACACCACAGGACCATCAGGTTCTCGTGGAGGTGCTCTACGCGGGTGTCAACTACATTGACACCTATTTCCGCGAGGGCATCTACCACAGCGAGCTGCCCTTCATTCCGGGCAAGGAAGGCTGCGGCCGCGTCATCCACGACCCGCGCGGTGAGATCGCCGACGGCACTGTTGTCGCCTGGGCCTCCGCCGAAGGGTCCTACGCGGAAAAGGTCTGCGTGGACCGCGCCCGCCTCGTCGCCGTACCGGACTCGATTTCACCCGAGGTTGCCGCTTCGATGCTGCTGCAGGGCATGACCGCCCACTACCTGCTCTACGGGGTGCGGGACACTCAGCAAGGCGATTCCATGCTGGTCACTGCTGGGGCGGGCGGCGTGGGTCTGTTGCTCACCCAGCTCGCCCACGCCCAGGGCGCGACGGTCTATTCCGTGGTGTCTACCGATGAGAAAGAAGAACTCGCCTACGCCGCCGGGGCGACCGAGGTGTTCCGTTACAGCGAGGGCTTGGCGGAAACCGTGCGGCGGCGAAACGCTGGCCGCGGGGTCGACGTGGTCTATGACGGCGTGGGCAAAGACACCTTCCAGGAATCGCTCGAGTCGGTCCGCCCACGCGGCCTGGTCTGCCTTTTCGGCGCTGCGTCAGGCCCAGTGGAGCCGTTTGACCCGCAGCTATTGAACAAGCACGGCTCGATCTTCCTCACCCGTCCGTCGCTTGGCGCGTACACAGCGACCGACGACGAGTTCCGGATGCGTGCGCAAGCCGTCGTGCGCGCGGTTGAGGAGGGGACGCTAGACATCCGCGTCCACGAGCCCTACGCGCTTGACGACGCTTCCCGCGCCCACCACGATCTTCAATCCCGTAGCACGACCGGCTCCGTCGTGTTGAAAGTGGCCGATTAGTGGCGCTTAGGCGGGGAAGAGTTCCGCGATCGTCGGCAAGCCGAGGATCGCGTCGACAGACAATCCGAGGAAGAGCACTGCCAAGTAGTTGTTCGACAAAATGAACAGCTTGAGCGGCTTGACGTCTTCGCCACGCTTGATGGCGTTGTGCAGGCGCGTGGCCATGAGCAGGAAGGCCGCCCCGGACAGTACAGCGACTGCGAGGTAAATCCAGGATGTCGCCGGGACGAGTGCCAGCGAGATGAGCACGGTCAGCCACGAGTAGATGAGGATCTGCTTCGTGGTTTCTTCCGGGCTGGCGACGACAGGCAGCATCGGCACGTTCGCACGGGCGTAGTCGTCCTTGTACTTCATGGCCAAGGCCCACGTGTGCGGCGGTGTCCAGAAGAAGATGATGAGAAACAGCACGACCGCCTGCCACCATCGGTCCGGGCTACCGTCGAAAACGTTATCGCGGATGACAGCCCAGCCGACCATGACCGGCATGCAGCCGGCAGCGCCACCCCAGATGACGTTCTGCCAGGTCTTGCGCTTGAGCCACTTGGTGTAGACGAAGATGTAGAACCAGTTGGTCAGGATGATGAAGAACGCGGCCAACCAGGACCTGCACACCAGCCCCAGCCACAGCACCGACAGAATCAGCAGCGCCCAGGCGAAAACTCGGGCGCGTTCCTTCGTCACCGTGTGGCGGACCAGCGGGCGGGCACGGGTGCGCCCCATCTTCTGGTCAATGTCGTAGTCGGCGACCATGTTGAACGTGTTCGCTGCACCGGCCCCCATCCAGCCACCGAAGAGGGTGGCCAGGATGAGCAGAGCGTGGACCTCACCACGGTCCGCCTGCAGCATTGCAGGAATAGCGGCGACCAGCAAGAGCTCGATGACCCTCGGCTTCGTCAACGCGAAATACGCCTTGATGGTCTCCAACAAATACTCCTCAACAACACACGTTTCACACAGCGGGGGTTCGCCCTGGGATGGTTCCTCCCGGGGGGCCGAACCGGTAGAGAACTAGTCGGCAATGTCAGCGCAGAAGTTCCCGGGATCCCCGCAAACACCCGGATATCGTACCGTCGGAAAGCATGCGGGCGGAAATCACATACTGATAAATTGAAATGCATGTCCCGCCGCGTCACATTCACCGTGGTTTCCGCTATCACCATGGTTTCCGCCGCAACAATGAGCTCCTGCAGCCTCGTTGATCAAGCCGTGCAGTCCTCCCCTTCTATACCGGCAGACTCTGGTGAGGACACCGCTGTGGCGCTTCCAGAGCAAGACGACATCGAGGCATCGATCACGATCCGCTCCATTGGCGACATCCTCCCCCATGAAGAGGTTTACGCCGACGCGGCGAACCGTGCGGGCGGGACCGGCTACAACTTTGCGCCAATGCTCGACCCCGTGCGCCCGTACCTGCAAAACGCCGACATCACCACGGCGAACATGGAGGTCCCCGTCGCCGGAGAAGAATTCTTGCTTTCCGGGTACCCGGCCTTCAACTCACCCCCGGAAGTCGTCGACGCACTCTCAGGGGCAGGCGTGGACATAGTCAACAACGCTTCGAACCACTCGCTGGATCGTGGGCTGGAGGGGCTGCAAGCGTCGACAAGCAATCTCCGTGAACGCGGAATGCTGTATGTGGGCAGTTACAGCTCACCTGAGGACCGTGCCACGCCGCGCGTGATTGACCGCAACGGTTTGAAGGTGGGGTTCTTGTCCTACACCTACGGTACAAACGGCATCCCGGTGCCGGAAAGTGCGGAGTGGTCGGTCAATCTCATTGACCCCGAACTCATGCGTGCGGACATTGCTGCGTTGCGGCCAGACGTCGACGTGCTCATCGTGATCATGCACGCCGGCGAGGAATATGAGTCCTTCGCCGTGCAGTACCAAATCGACACCGCCGACACCGCGCGCCATGCTGGAGCGGATTTTGTGCTCGGCGGGCACCCGCACGTGATCGAACCGTTCCAGCGCTACCCCGACAAAGAGCCGGGCCTAGGTGTCTGGTGGGGTCACGGAAACTTCCTGCACGGACAATTCGCGGAGGAGACGAAGTATGGCGGCATCGGTGAATACACCATCACCCGCCGCAAAGATGGCACCTTGACGCTGGATTCAATCCGGTTCATGCCGACATACAACGTGGGTATGCCGTACACGCCTGAGTTCAAAGTGATTCCGCTTGCCGACGCAGACGCGCTGCCCCACGTCGACCCCGCCGCCTCCAAAGCCGTGATCGAGCGGATGATGAACCACTACACCGACGTCGAGGTGGTCGACTACTTGGACTAACCGCGCGCGAACCCCGGTCCCACCTGCGACCGGCGCGATGATTCCCACTAGTGTGGTGTGGAGTAATCACCCCGAACCCCCGGTAAGCGAGGACATAGTGACTTCCGAGAACTCTGACAACGCCGCACACCTGCCCGAGGAGCTGCAGGCCATGACTGTGGCCCGCTACCCGGAAGATTGGACTGACACCGATACCCGCGCCGTGGACACTGTGCGCGTGCTGGCCGCAGACGCAGTAGAGAACTGCGGTTCCGGCCACCCGGGAACGGCCATGTCGCTGGCGCCGTTGGCATACACCCTCTACCAGCGCGTCATGGTGCACGACCCATCTGACCCGCACTGGGTCGGCCGCGACCGCTTCGTGCTGTCCAACGGTCACTCCTCCCTGACCCAGTACATCCAGCTGTACCTGGGCGGCTTTGGCCTGGAGATCGAGGACTTGGTTTCCCTGCGTACTTGGGGTTCCAAGACCCCGGGCCACCCCGAGTACAACCACACCGCCGGCGTGGAGATCACCACCGGCCCGCTGGGCCAGGGTTTGGCCTCCGCAGTGGGTATGGCGATGGCCTCGCGCCGCGAGCGCGGTCTCTTCGACCCGTCCGCCGCGCCGGGCGAGTCCCCCTTTGACCACTTCATCTACGTCATCGCCGGCGACGGTGACCTGCAGGAGGGCGTGACCTCTGAGGCTTCCTCGCTGGCGGGCACGCAAAAGCTGGGTAACCTCATTGCCTTCTGGGACGACAACCGCATCTCCATCGAGGACGACACCCAGATCGCCTTCACTGAAGATGTCATGGCCCGCTACGAGGCTTACGGCTGGCAGACCCTGACCGTTGAGTCCGGCGAGGACGTCGCTGCCATCTTGTCCGCCGTCGAGGAGGCGAAGGCCGACACCTCTCGCCCGACGATGATCCGCGTCAAGACGGTCATTGGCTACCCCGCCCCGACCATGATGAACACCGGTGCCGCGCACGGTGCCGCCCTCGGTGCTGAGGAAGTCGCGGCCACCAAGAAGGTGCTCGGCTTCGACCCGGAGGTCATGTTCGGCGTCGAGGAGAAGGTGATCAACCACACCCACGGCCTGGCCCAGCGCGGTGCCCAGGCGCACGCGCAGTGGCAAAAGCGTTTCGACGAATGGGCCTCCGCCAACCCTGACAACAAGGCCCTCTACGACCGTGTGACCGAACGCCGCCTGCCTGAGGGCTGGGCCGACGACATGCCTACCTGGGAGCCCGACGCGAAGGGCCTGGCTACCCGCAAGGCATCCGAGGCCTCCATCCAGGCTGTGGCCGCGACGCTTCCGGAACTGTGGGGCGGCTCGGCCGACCTGGCTGGCTCCAACAACACCCTGATCAAGGGAGAGCCGTCCTTCGGCCCGGAATCCATCTCCACCGACATGTTCACCGCCGAGCCCTACGGCCGTAACCTGCACTTCGGCATTCGCGAGCACGCCATGGGCGCGATCATGAACGGTATTGCCCTGCACGGTGGCACCCGCGTCTACGGCGGCACCTTCCTCATCTTCTCCGAGTACCTCTACCCCTCCATCCGCGTCGCGGCGCTATCTGGCATTGACGGTTACTACGTGTTCACCCACGACTCCATCGGCCTTGGCGAGGACGGACCGACCCACCAGCCGGTGGAAACACTGACCGCCCTGCGCGCCATCCCGGACCTGGCAGTCATCCGCCCGGCCGACGCGAACGAGACGTCCGCTGCGTGGAAGGCCGCCATCGAGGCTGACGAGCAGCCGAAGGCATTCGCTCTGTCCCGCCAGAACCTCCCCGTTCTGGAGGGCACCAAGGAGAAGGCTTTCGAGGGCGTGGCCCGCGGCGCTTATGTGCTCGTTGAAGGTTCCAAGGAGACCCCGGATGTGCTTCTCATCGGGACCGGTTCCGAGGTCCAGCTCGCTGTTCAAGCTGCTAGCCAGCTGGAACAGGACGGTATCGCCGCCCGCGTCGTGTCCATGCCGTCGATGGAGTGGTTCCTGCAGCAGGATCGCGAGTACATCGACTCCGTGATCCCGCCGCAGGTGCGCGCCCGCGTCTCCGTCGAAGCTGGTGTGTCCATGCCGTGGTTCCGCTTCACCGGTGACCACGGACGCAACGTCTCGCTCGAGCACTTCGGCGCGTCCGCCCCCGGTGACGAGCTGTTCAAGCGCTTCGGCATCACCGCTGACGCCGTCATCGAAGCAGCGCGTGAATCCATTGCATCCGCCAGCTCCGAATCCGCTGGCCCCGCAGACTCCGCCGCTGACCCGCAGCGCACCCGCGTCCGCGGCGACAACATTTAAGCCACCACCACCAAGGAGAACAACCATGACCGCAATCGACCGTCTCTTCGAGCTGGGCACCTCCACGTGGTTGGACGACCTGTCCCGCGACCGCATCACCTCCGGCAACCTGGAGCAGATCAGGGCTGAGAAGTCCATCGTCGGCGTGACCACCAACCCTGCGATCTTCGCCAACGCGATGTCCAAGGGCAACGCTTACGACGAACACATCCAGCAGCTCAAGGAAGGCAAAGCCGGCGTAGATGAGGCCGTCTACGCCATGTCCATCAAGGATGTGCAGGACGCTTGCGACCTCTTCCTTGACGTCTACGAGTCCACCAGCGGGCGTGACGGCCGCGTGTCCATTGAGGTGGACCCGCGCCACGCCGACGATGAGGCGCGAACTGTCTCCCATGCTGCCGAGCTGTGGGAGATGGTGGCCCGCCCGAACGTGATGATCAAGATCCCGGCAACGGACGCATCCCTGCCGGCCATCACCGCCTCCCTGGCGGCGGGCATCTCCGTCAACGTCACACTCATCTTCTCTGTCGAGCGCTACAAGCAGGTCATCGACGCCTACAAGGACGGCATCAAGCAGGCTGCGGCGAACGGCCACGACGTGTCCACGATCCACTCCGTAGCGTCCTTCTTCGTCTCCCGCATGGACACCGAGGTGGACAACCGCCTCGACGCCATCAGCGACGAGCACGCCGACGCAGCGCAGGAGCTCAAGGGCAAAGCCGGCATCGCTAACGCTCGCTTGGCCTACCAGCTATTCCTCGACTCCTTCGATGACGCCGCCATGGCTGAATTGCCGGACGGTGCGAACAAGCAGCGCCCGCTGTGGGCGTCGACAGGCGTGAAGAACCCTGCCTACCCGGCAGACATGTACGTCACGCAGCTTGCCGGCCCCGACACCGTCAACACCATGCCAGAGCCGACCATCGACGCTGCGATTGAGGGCAACAACGTCTCCGGCGACACGCTTAACGGGACGGCTGAGGACGCGCAGAAGGTCTTCGACCAGCTCGAAACCGTCGGTATCGACATCGCCGATGTGGTCCGCGTGCTGGAGAAGGAAGGCGTGGACAAATTCGTCGACGCATGGCAGGAACTCCTCGACTCCATGCTCGAGAATCTAAAATAACCGAAACCTTCATCCGGCCCTGGCGATTAAGGTTTAGTGAATGAAAGTCGCTCGGGCCGGCACCACGGCTCAACGGTTGCTCCCCTTCTACCGGGGGGCAACCTTTCCGCTTATCTCACGAAAGGTCCGCCAGCCATGACGGAACCGGCACCCGAATGGTCCAATCCTCTTCGTAACCGCGCCGACCGGCGCCTGCCCCGCATCGCGGGACCGTCCGGCATGGTCATCTTCGGCGTGACCGGCGACCTAGCTAAGCGCAAACTTCTGCCCGCCATCTACGACCTGGCCTACCGCGGTCTTCTCCCCGCCGGCTTCACCCTCGTCGGTTTCGGCCGCAGGCCGTGGTCGAAGGAAGAGTTCGAATCCTACGTGCGCGAGCAGGTCGAAGAAGGCGCCCGCACCGATTTCGACGAGCACGTCTGGGACCGGCTCGCCGAGGGCATGCACTTCGTCCAGGGTGCGTTCGATGACGATCAGGCCTTCGACAACATGGCCGAGCTCCTCAAAGAGATGGACGCCACGCGTGGCACCGCCGGCAACTGGGCGTTCTACCTCTCTGTGCCGCCCGAGTACTTCGCCAACGTGGTCAACCAGCTCGACCGCACCGGCATGGCCCACGGAACGGACCAGCAGTGGCGCCGCGTCATCATTGAGAAACCGTTCGGCCATAACCTGGAATCGGCCAAGGAGCTCAATGAGACGATCAACTCTGTCTTCCCGGAACGCGCCGTGTTCCGCATCGATCACTACCTGGGCAAGGAAACCGTTCAGAACATCCTCGCCTTCCGCTTCGCCAACCAGCTGTTCGAGCCGATCTGGTCCTCGCGCTACGTCGACCACGTGCAGATCACCATGGCCGAGGACATCGGCTTGGGCGGCCGTGCCGGCTACTACGACGGCATCGGCGCTGCCCGCGACGTGATCCAGAATCACCTGCTGCAGCTTTTGGCGCTTGTGGCTATGGACGAGCCGGTGAGCTTCTCGCCGCGCCAGCTGCGCTACGAGAAGCTGAAGATCCTGCGCGCCACCAAGCCCATTGGCCCGTTTGAAGAGACGACGGCCCGCGGCCAGTACACCGCTGGCTGGCAGGGCTCGGAGCAGGTCGTCGGCTTGCGCGAGGAAGAGGGCTTCGACCCGGAATCCACCACTGAGACATACGCTGCCTGCACCCTGGGCATCAACTCGCGGCGCTGGGCGGGCGTACCGTTCTACCTCCGGACAGGCAAGCGCTTGGGCCGCCGCGTCACGGAGATCGCCCTCGTGTTCAAAAAGGCCCCGCACCAGCCATTCGATCCTGGGTTGACCAGCCAGCTTGGCGCAAACACCCTGGTCATCCGTGTCCAACCGGACGAGGGCATTCTGCTGCGCTTCGGCTCCAAGGTGCCCGGCTCCACCATGGAGGTCCGGGACGTCAACATGGACTTCTCCTACGCCGAAGCGTTCACCGAGGAGTCGCCGGAAGCCTACGAGCGCCTCATTCTCGACGCGCTTCTCGACGAAACCGGCCTCTTCCCCACCTCCGCCGAGGTCGAGCGTTCCTGGGAGATCCTCGACCCGATCCTGGACTACTGGGCTGAAAACGGCCGCCCGGACGAGTACCCCGCCGGCACGTGGGGTCCGTCATCCGCCGATGAGATGATGCACGCTACCGGCCGCACCTGGCGCCGCCCCTAGCAGGAAAGAACCAGAGAAGGAACACCATGTACGTCACCCTCTCCGATACGTCCACCCGGGACATCGCCAAGCTTCTCCTGGACACGCAAGAGAACCACTCGCTGGCTACTGGCCGCGTGCTCACCCTCATCGTCGTTGCCGACATCAACGATGATGTCGAGTCCATCCTCGACCAGGTGCGCGTGGCTTCCCATGAGCACCCCTCGCGTGTGCTCATGCTCATCACCGGCAATGTTGACGGCCCATCCTCGCTCGATGCGCAGGCCATCCTGGCTGCGGACGCCGGGGCCTCCGAGATCGTCGTGATGGACCTGCACGGCGAGCTCGCGCGGAACCTCGATTCCGTCGTCACGCCTTTGCTCTTGCCGGACACCCCGATTGTCGCGTGGTGGCCGTCGACGGCGCCGGCGCGCCCGAGTGAGCACCCGCTCGGCCGCATCGCGCACCGCCGCATTACCAACGCCCGTGAGAACGTCAGCGGCAACGCCCTGCTCCGTCTGAAGAACGGCTACGCGCCCGGGGACTCGGACATGCTGTGGTCGCGCATCACCCACTGGCGCGGCGTGGTGGCCTCCGCGTTCGACGCGTACCCGCGTGACCCGGTCACCTCCGTCGACATTGACGGCCCGGACGACAACCCGAGTGTCGATATCGCCGCCGGCTGGCTCTCCGCCTCTCTCGGCGTTGAGGTGCGGCGTATCGCGAGCGAGCAGTCGGCTTCAGAGCCGTCACGCTTGTTCCCTATCCGCCGTCTGACCCTGCACCGTGACTCCGGGCCTGTGAAGGTCGAAATCAAGGACGACAAGACGCTGAGCGTGAAGATCCCGGGCGTTGCAGAAGCCTTCGTGGCCATGAGCGTGCGCAGCGACGCCGACTGTCTCGCGGAGGAGCTGCGCCACCTTGACCCCGACTGGGCGTACTCTCAAGCACTCAAGTCTCTGCCCAACGTTAAAGTTGTCTAGAGTCGAAGACGAGCTGTTTTTCAAGGCTTTCAAGGAGCGATCACAATGACTACCGTCAGGAACGTCCCCAACCTCGATGTGCTTATCGACGAAGCATCTACCCAGTTCGTCGAGACCATCGAAACCATCGTGTCTACCCCCACCGGTGGGGTGCACGGGGACGGGATCGCGCGCGTAGTGTTCACCGGCGGCGGCGCCGGCATCAAGCTCTTATCCCGACTCATCCGCGCGAAGATCGATTGGACCCGCGTCCACGTGTTCTTCGGCGATGAGCGCAACGTGCCCGTGTACGATCCGGACTCTAACGAAGGCCAGGCGCGTTACGCGCTGCTCAACCACGTCAATATTCCGGAGGCGCACATTCACGGGTACCGCCCGGGCAGCGGGCAGCTCGATGAAGCGGCCTCGAACTACGAGGATGCCATCCGCAGGCACGCCCCCGAAGGATTCGACCTGCACCTGATGGGCATGGGACCCGACGGCCACGTCAACTCGCTGTTCCCCAACTCGGAGCAGCTGGATGAGACCGAAAAGCTCGTCGTCGCCGTCACCGAGTCCCCGAAGCCGCCGGCCGAGCGCCTGACCCTCACTTACCCGGGCATTTCACGCGCCGAGGAGGTCTGGCTCCTCGTTTCTGGCTCCGAGAAAGCCGAGGCCACCGCTGCCCTGCTGAAGGACTCCCCGACTCCGCAGTGGCCTGTCAGCCGCGTCCCGGAGCTGGCCAAGACCACGCTCTTCGTCACAGACGACGCCTACGGCGAATCCACGAGCTAGGCGCAGACAGCAGAAAAGGCCGGGATCATTCCCGGCCTTTTTTCGTGCGGTTGTCGGACTGCTTACAGCCCGTACGCCTGAATCAGAAGGAGCGCGATGATGCAGACGATCCAGATGATCGCGACTGCCACGGTGTAGCGGTTGAGGTTCTTCTCCACCACGGTCGAACCGGACAAGTTCGCCTGAACGCCGCCACCGAACAGGGAGGACAAGCCGCCGCCTTTGCCCCTGTGGAGCAGGACCAAAATAGTCATCAAAAGCGAGGTGATGACCAGGATGATCTGAAGAGCCAGCGTCATGGGGTGTGTGCCTCCGAAGTTGGGTGCGGTTAACCGTTCACATGTTACACCAGCACGGTGCCACGCTCTGAATCGGCGCGCACGGTGCTGGTGTTCGGTACCCGTTTATGCCTGGGCGCGGACTGCGTCGCCAGCGGCTGCAACGAGCTTGGCAAAGTCCTCGCCGTCGAGCGATGCGCCGCCGACCAGACCGCCGTCAACATCCGGCTGGCCGATGATGTCGGCAATCGTGTCGGTCTTGACCGAGCCGCCGTACAGGATACGGATGCCGGCTGCGACCTCATCCCCTGCGAGTTCGGCGATCAGACCGCGGATAGCTTTGCAGATCTCCTGAGCATCTTCAGCGGATGCGCTCTTCCCGGTTCCGATAGCCCAGACCGGCTCGTACGCAATGACGATCTCGGACAGCTGGGAGGTCTCCAGCTCGGCCAGGGACTCGCGGGTCTGCTCGACCACGAAGTTCACGTGGTCCCCTGCCTCGCGCACATCGAGCTGCTCACCGACGCAAATGATCGGCGTGACGCCCTGGGACAGTGCGGCCTTCGCCTTCTGGGAGACGAGCTCATTGGACTCGGCGTGGTACTCGCGGCGCTCGGAGTGACCGACGACAACCCACGTGCAGTCCAGTTTGGCCAGCATCGGCGCGGAGATCTCACCGGTGTAGGCGCCGGACTCGTGTGCGGATACATCCTGCGCACCGTAAGTGATCTGCAGGTTGTCGCCCTGGACGAGCGTCTGCAGGGAACGCAGGTCGGTGAACGGGACGGTCAGTGCGACATCAACGTCCTCGTAGTAGTCCTTCGGCAGTGCGAAGGCGAGACGCTGCGCCTGGGAGATCGCCTCGAGGTGGTCGTGGTTCATCTTCCAGTTGCCAGCGATAAGGGGCTTACGTGCCATGAAAATCTTCCTTTCGGCTTATCCGTTGGTCCGCTTAGTTCTGCTCAAGGACGGAGACGCCGGGCAGTTCCTTGCCCTCGACGAGCTCGAGAGAAGCGCCGCCGCCGGTGGAAATGTGAGAGAAGCCGTCCTCGTCAAGGCCGAGCACGCGTACCGACGCTGCGGAGTCGCCGCCGCCGACGACCGTGAAAGAGCCGTTATTGGCGGTAGCGTCAATCATCGCCTGTGCGACAGCGCGGGTGCCGTCGGCAAAGTTCGGCTTCTCGAAGACACCCATCGGGCCGTTCCAGAACACGGTCTTGGAGTCGGCGATGATCTCTGCGTACTTCTTAGCAGTCTCGGGGCCGATGTCGAGGGAGAGCCAGCCCTCCGGGATGCCGTCGAGGTCGACGGTCTTGCGCTCAGCGTCGTTGTCGAACTCGGAAGCGGCCACCAGGTCGACCGGGAGGACGATCTTGTCGCCGTACTTCTCAATGAGCTCCTTGCAAGTGTCCACCATCTCCTCCTGGAGCAGAGACTCCTGGGTGTTGTGCCCCTGAGCAGTGAGGAAGGTGTAGCACATGCCGCCACCGATGATGACGTGATCGGCCTTCTCTGCCAGCGCCTCGATCACACCGAGCTTGTCAGAGACCTTCGAGCCGCCGAGCACGACGATGTACGGGGCGGTCGGGTTGTCCTTGATCGCGGCGAGCTTGTCCACTTCGTCCTGGACGAGGTAGCCGGCGTATGCAGGCAATCGCTTGGCCACGTCGTACACCGAGGCCTGCGCGCGGTGCACCACACCGAAACCGTCGGAAACAAACGCACCGTCATCAGCAGCGAGAGCTGCGAGCTCGTCGGCGAAGCTCTCACGCTCAGACTCATCCTTGGAGGTTTCGCGGGCATCGAAGCGCACGTTCTCGACGAGCAGCACATCGCCCTCGGACAGGCCGTTGGCACGCTCATGCGCGTCCTCGCCCGTCACATCAGATGCGAGTGCGACGTACTGGCCCAGGCGCTCGGACAAAGCCTCAGCGACCGGCTTGAGGGAGTACTTCGGGTTCACCTCACCCTTCGGGCGGCCCAGGTGGGCGGTGAGGATGACCTTGGCGCCACCGTCGATAAGCGCCTGGATGGTGGGCAGAGATGCGTCGATACGCCCTGCGTCGGTGATGTTGCCGTCGTCGTCGAGCGGGACGTTGAAATCGGAGCGCACGAGCACGTGGCGGCCGTCGACGCCCTCCTTGAGCAGCTCATCGATGGAACGTACAGCCATGGTTTTGATCTCCTTGAAAGTGTGTCAGCGTAAGTGAAAGCCCGGGAAGGAGTGAGCACTCCCCCGGGCTTCAAGCTAGGGACGCACGGGGTGCGCGCCCCTGCTTAGAGGTTGTCAGCGACGTGCTTGGTCATGCGGATGTACTGGGAGGTGTAGGAGTACTCGTTGTCGTACCACGAGATGATCTTCACCAGGTTGCCGTCGATCACGCGGGTCATGCCAGCGTCGAAGATGGCGCCGTGGGAGTTGCCGATGATGTCGGAGGAGACGATCGGGTCCTCGGTGTACTCCAGTGCACGGCCGAACTCCGGGTCCTGGACAGCGTTCTTGACAGCCTCATTGACCTCGTCGACCGTGACGTCGCGGCCAACGTTGACGGTCAGGTCGGTGGCGGAACCAGTGATGGTCGGCACACGCATTGCGAAGCCGTCGAGCTTGCCCTCCAGCTCCGGCAGAACCAGAGCGACAGCCTTCGCCGCACCGGTGGTGGTCGGAACGATGTTCTGGGCAGCAGCGCGGGCGCGGCGCAGGTCCTTGTGCGGAGCGTCCTGCAGGCGCTGGTCGCCGGTGTAGGCGTGGATGGTGGTCATCAGACCGTTCTGGATGCCGAATGCATCGTTGAGCACCTTGGCAACCGGAGCCAGGGAGTTGGTGGTGCAGGATGCGGCGGAGATGATCTTGGAGTCAGCGTTGTAGTCGGTGTGGTTCACACCCCACACGTAGGTGCCGTCGACGTTCTTGCCCGGTGCGGAGATGATGACCTTCTTGGCGCCAGCATCGATGTGTGCCTGCGCCTTCTCGCCGTCGGTGAAGATACCAGTGGATTCCAGGACGATGTCGACGTTAGCGTCGCCCCATGCCAGGTTCGCCGGGTCCTTCTCAGCGGTGACCTCAATGCGCTTGCCGCCGATGGTCAGGGAGTTGTCGTCGTACTCGACCTCGTGGCCGAGCTGGCCGTACGCGGTGTCGTACTTGATCAGGTGAGCCAGGGTCTCGTTGTCAGTCAGATCGTTGATCTTCACAACCTCGAGCTCGTCCGCGTAGTTTTCCAGGATGATGCGGAATGCGGAGCGGCCGATGCGGCCGAAACCGTTAATGCCGATGCGGGTGGTCACTGAATTTCTCCTTTTATCGGATTGGTGTCGTGGCACGTCGTGCCCTCATCACCCAAGTGTAGAGAATTGCAGGCACCCCTGCAGGTGCTTTTCCGCGGCTCTAACTGTCCTCAGCGACGGCGGCATTTGTGTCGGGAATCCCCAGCTCTTTCGCCCGCTTGTCGGCCAACGACAGCAGGCGGCGGATGCGGCCGGCGACAGCATCTTTGGTCATCTGCGGGTCCGCGAGACGGCCGAGTTCCTCCAGCGACGCGTGACGGTGTTTGACGCGTAGATAGCCAGCGTCGGCAAGGTGTTCCGGCACGTCGTCGCCGAGGATCGACATCGCTCGGTCGACGCGGGCAGCCGCGGCTGCGGCAGCTTGGGCTGAACGGCGCTGGTTCGCGTCGTCGAAATTGGCGTGGTGGCTAGCGGACTGCTTCGCTTGGCGCTTCTTGCGCTTCTCGTCCCACTCGAGGCGCACGCGGGGTGCGCCCATGCGGGAGAGCAGAATCCCGATCGCGTCGCCGTCGCGCAGATAGACGCGCTCGGTGCCGCGCGTCTCCTTCGTCTTCGCAGCGACGGACAGGCGGCGGGCGAGCCCCACCAGCGCCAGTGCTGTCTCCTGGCGCGGGCAGACGACCTCCAGCGCTGAGGTGCGGCCGGGTTCGGTGAGCGAGCCGCGCGCCAGGAAGGCCCCGCGCCACGCTGCTTCCACCTCTGCGATGGTGCCGGAGATGATGTGGCGCGGTAAGCCCACCACGGGGTGTCCGGATGCGGTGACCAATCGGAAGCGGCGGATGACATCGCGGGCACCGTCGGTGACCTTGACCTCGTAGCGCACGTCGCGGGATTGGCTCCCCGGCGAAGAGGACGTCACGTCGACTTTCACGTCACACACGTCGCGGATGGTGGCGGCCAAGTGGTCGGCGACGGAGCGTTCCGCGAAATCGGCGCGCAACTCAATGCCGCGCAGCCCCTGGTCGAATTCTCCGGCGACGCGCAGCATCGCGGTTGCTTCGGCAATGCGCGCGTCAGTGCTGGAGGGGTTCACACCCAACAGCTCATCTTTGACCTGTGCTGTCAATGCCACCGTGTCGCCTCTCTTCGTGTCGGATGGGGACAATCTCCCCAAAAGCTTAGTTTCCGCGCAGCAGCGAAGTGATGGCAGCTGCAAGTTTCTCCGGATCGTGCCTGTTCGTGCACTGGTTTTCCTCGTCGCGCTCACACATGTCGGCGAAAGTGATCGCAGCACCGGCGCCTTCTGCCGCCCGTTCAAGGTAGGAACGCTCTCCTGGCGAGAGCTGAATATTGGAGTCGGCGAGGAAGTAGTCCACCTTTAACTCCGGGGCGTGCTGGTTGAACACATGGATGTGGCGTTCGGTGGTGAAGCCAGGGGTCTCCCCCTGCTCCGGCGACAGGTTGAGGATGACGACGACCTTGGCTGGAGTATTGCGTAGCGCCTCGACGATCTCCGGAACCAGCAGGTGCGGGATCACCGACGAGAACCACGAGCCTGGACCAATGGTGACCACGTCGGCGCTCATGATGGCGTCGATCGCGGCAGGGTTCGCCGCAGGCTCCTCTGGGATCAAGCGCACACGCCTGACGGAGCCCGGTGTCGTCGCCACAGCCACCTGCCCGCGCACGGCGCGGAGGACACGGAAGTCGTCGTCAAGCCCGGCGACCTCAGCCTCGATGTCGAGCGGCTGCAGCGCAACCGGCAGAACGCGCCCAGTGCTGTCTGTCCATGACCCCACGGTGTCCAAGGCGAGCTGAATGTCGTCGGAGGCTTCGGTCATGCCGGCGATCATCAGGTTGCCCACGGCGTGCCCCGCCATGGCGCCGTTTCCGCCGAAACGATGCTGCAGCACCTTCTTCCACACTGCGCCTTCTTCGGTGGGCGGTGTCAGCGCGGCCATCGCCATGCGCAGGTCGCCCGGCGGCACAATGGACAATTCGCGGCGCAGGCGACCCGAGGAGCCGCCGTCGTCGGCGACGGTGACGATCGCGTTGACGCGGCAGGTCTCGGGGCTGCAGCCGTCGCCAAGCTGTGCCCCCGCAATCTCGCGCGCGGCGAGCAATGTCTGGTGCAGGCCGTGACCGCCGCCTAAGCTAGCCACGCTGAGAACATCGCGATGTTCGGTCATGGGAGTGATCTCCTCTTTCCTAGCGTGGCGTTTAGTTCCGGTTGAGGTCGCGGTGCATGACGGACACGCCGACATCGCCGCGCTCATTCAACCGCCGACCGATCTCTTCCGACACCGCGACAGATCGGTGATGCCCACCGGTGCAACCAATACCCACGGTGACGAAGTCTTTGCCCTCGTGCTTGTAACCAGCCATCATGGAGCTGAGCAGGTTCACCACACCGTCGACGAACTCATCAGCGCCTGGCCGCGACAGCACATAATCGCTGACAGGGGCATCAATACCGCGGAAATCACGCAGCTCCTCGATCCAGTACGGGTTCGGCAGAAAGCGCACATCGAACACAAGGTCCGCGTCGCGCGGCGAGCCATGCTTGAAACCGAAGGATTCAATGGTCACGTGCTGCTTCGTTGAATCCAGGTCACCGACAGACGCTTCGATGGCGCGGCGCAGATCGTGGATGGACAGGTTGGACGAGTCAATGATCACGTCTGCTGCCTGACGCACGCGCGCCAACTCTGCCCGCTCGCGGGTGATCCCGACATGCAGCGGATTGTCGTCCTGCAGCGGGTGGGTGCGGCGCACACTGTCGAACCGCTTGATCAGCACATCATCCCGGGCCTCGAGGAAGAGCACGAAGGGGTTGTAACCGCGTTCGTGCGCCTTGTCAATGACGTCCATGAGCGAACCCTTGAAGATGCGGGCGCGCACATCTGTCACCACGGCGAGCTTGTCCACGGGCGAGCTCTTCTCCGCCGCGAGGTCCATCAGCTCGATGATCAGCTGCGGCGGCAGGTTCTGGGAGACGAAGTACCCCTTGTCCTCGAAGACGCGCGCCGCCGAGGACAGCCCTCCGCCGGACATGCCGGTGATGATCACTGGTCGCAGTTCAGATGCCATGGACACCATTTTAAGCTATTCGCTTGACGACGGATCCTTGCGCAAATGCTGCCACACCGTCTCCGCCAGTTTCGGGCCGATTCCCGGCACTTCCTCAATCTCTTCGGCGCTGGCTGCTTTGAGCTTCTTCACACTGCCGAAGTGCTTCACCAAGTCGCTGCGGCGGGCTGGGCCGAGGCCGGGGATACCGTCGAGGGCAGACGCCCGCATTCGCTTCGACCGCTGCTGCCGGTGGTAGGTAATGGCGAAGCGGTGGGCTTCGTCGCGGATCTGCTGCAGCAGGTACATGCCCTCGGAGTTGCGCGGGAGGATGAGCGGTTCGTCGTCGTCGGGCACCCACACTTCCTCGAGGCGCTTGGCCAGGCCGATGAGAGTGACGTCTACAATGCCCAACTCATCGAACACCGCTTGGGCGGCGTTGACCTGCGGCTTGCCGCCGTCGACGATGAACAGCTGCGGCGGGTAGGCGAAGCGCTTGTTGCCTGTGGATTCCACTGCTGAGTCTTCTTCGTCGTCGAAGACCTGGTCGCTTTCTTCCGGGTTGGCCAGCTTATCTTCGTTGTGGCGCTTGAAGCGGCGGCGGGTGACTTCCGCAATGGAGCCGACGTCATCCGAACGCCCGTCGCCCGCGGCTTCCTTGATGCGGTAGCGGCGGTAGTCCGCCTTTTTGGGCAGTCCGTCTTCGAAGACGACGAGAGACGCCACGACATCAGTGCCCTGGATGTGGGAGATATCGGTGCACTCAATGCGCAACGGGGCCTCGTCCATCATCAACGCGTCTTGAATGTCCTGCAACGCCTGGGAGCGCGCAGTGAGGTCGCCGACGCGCTTGAGCTTGTGCTGGCGCAGTGACTCCTTCGCGTTGCGGTGCACGGTCTCCATGAGAGACTTCTTGTCGCCGCGCTGCGGCACGCGAAATGACACTGGCCCGCCGCGCAACTTCTCCAGCAGAGCCTGGGTCTCCTCCGCCTCCGCCGGCATGACCTCCACGAGGATCTCACGCGGCACCGGCATTGGCGGCTTCACCTGTGCGCGCGACTCTTGGTCCACGCCGCGGCGGCGGACTTTTTTCGCAGCCAAACGCTCGTCTTCAGCTTGCTCCTGCTCCATCCGCTCAACGGCATCGGAGTAGTACTGCACGAGGAAGTTCTGCATGAGGACGGGCAGGGCGGGGTCGTCCTGGCCTTCGTCGAGACGCTCCATGGAGCCCGGCTCATCACCGGTCTTCTCCACGACCCACCCGCGTTGGGAACGGATGCGCCCGTCGCGGACGGTGAAGATCTGCACGGCGGCCTCGAGCTCGTCGGTGTCGAAGGCGATGACATCCGCATCAGTGTCGATGGACAGCACGACCGTCTGCTTCTCCATCACTTTGTTCACGGCGCCCAGATCGTCGCGCAGCCGGGCGGCTTTTTCGAACTCGAGGTTCTCGCTCGCCTCCATCATCTGGGAGGTGAGACCCTTCACTACGGCATCGGTGCGGCCGGACATGAAGCCCATGAAGCCGTTCACAATGTCGTCGTACTCCGGCTCGCTCACGCGCGACACGCACGGCGCTGAGCATTTGTCGATGTACCCCAGTAGGCACGGCCGCCCCAGCTGCTCGTGCCGGTTGTACACGCCGTTGGAGCACGTGCGAATCGGGAACACGCGCGTGAGCAGGTCGAGGGTTTCGCGCACCGCCCACGCATGCGAGAAGGGGCCGAAGTAACGCACGCCTTTGCGGCGCGGACCGCGGTAGAAGAATGCCCGCGGGTACTTCTCCCCCACGCTCACCGCGAGCATTGGGTAGGTCTTGTCGTCGCGGTACATGACGTTGAACCACGGGTCGTACCGTTTGATCCACGTGTATTCGAGCTGCAGCGCCTCGACCTCGCTGGCTACGACCGTCCACTCGACCTTGGCAGCCGTGAAGACCATCTGACGCGTGCGCGGGTGGAGCGTTTGCGGCGGCTGGAAGTAGTTGTTCAGCCGGGAGCGCAGGTTCTTCGCCTTGCCCACGTAGACGACGCGGCCGGCGCCGTCACGGAATTTGTAGACGCCCGGATCAGTGGGGATTGTTCCCGGTGCCGGGCGGTAGGACTCTGGGTTAGCCATCTAGTCCTCGGGCATGTACTGGGCTTCGAGCTCGCGGAAGTCCTTCACCGCAGCCACAGCGCGTTCTTTGTCGGCGGACTGGATCGCCCACAGCGGCACGTATTCGAACTCCGGCAACTCCAACCGCGCCATGCGCGACCCACGCGGGAATGCCAAACCGTAGATGACCACCCACGGGTAGAAGCGTGTGCCGATGATGTTGCGCACCTCCACGCCGTCCTCGTTCGCCCGCACACGTGGCCGCGACAAGCCCCACCAGGTGAATGCGGACAGAATCAGGCCGATGCCCGGGAAAGCGAGCTTGTCCAGTGTCGTGATAGCGGCGCCTGTGAACTCGATGTCGACGACTGCCCCCATGAAGATGTGCACAGCCATGATCACCACGATGGCGATCACCGCAATGCGCTTGAGTGCCGGAGACGTTGCTTCGAACTCCCACGGCTTCGTCGAGGTCACGGCGTGAGGGTCAAGAGCGTTGAAGTATGCGAGTTCCTCATCGCTCAACGGCGCCCGCTTGTCAGGGCTGGTCATCTCGGGGCTGTCGGAACTGGTGTCAGGGCTCATCTCACTGGCTATCCTAGTGTTCGCGCTAGTCGCGGGCCAAAAGCGGAAATGTGCGCACCTGCGCCAGCGTCTTAGCTGCACCGAGCGCCGCAGCAACAGCTTCTGCGCCCTTGTCTTCCTTCGCGCCTTTGCCGCCGGCGCGGTCAAGTGCTTGCTGCTCATTGTCGACGGTGAGGACACCGTTGCCCACAGGCACTTCCTCATCGAGCGCCACCCGGGTGAGGCCCTCCGTCACAGAATCGCAGACATAATCGAAGTGGGCCGTTTCACCTCGGATGACGCAGCCGAGGGCGACGACGGCGTCGAAACGCTTCGCGCACGCCTGCACGACAACCGGCAGCTCCAGCGCGCCAGCGACAGAAAAGACTTCGACCTTCGCGCCAGCGTCGCCTGCGGCGGTCACGGCGCGGTCGCGCAGCTTATCGACGATGCCTGCGTTCCACTCCGTCACCACCACCGCCACCGACATTCCCTCGGCATTCAACTGTGCGAGCTGGGGCGCTCCGGTCGTAGCCATACGGTTTCTTTCCCTTCTTTTGCCTGTGTGAATGAGAGCTTCACACACCGTGCGTGCGTTCCCATTCGGTGACCAGCGGCAGGTCATGGCCCATCCGGTCGCGCTTTGTGCGCAGGTAGTAAATGTTGTCGTGGGAGGGGGCGATTTCAATGCGGGTGCGTCCGGCAATGACAGGTCCAAAACCGCTCAAGGCCTCCACCTTGTCCGGGTTGTTGGACAGCACCTCCGCCGAGGCTACGCCGAGATCGGCGAGGATGTGGCCGGCAACGGAGTATTCCCGCGCGTCGATCGGCAAACCCTGCTCCAAGTTCGCGTCGACGGTATCGAGCCCGTCGTCCTGCAGACGGTAGGCCTGCAGTTTGGCCACCAGTCCGATACCGCGACCCTCGTGCCCGCGCACGTACACGATCACACCGCGCCCGGCGGCTTGGATCCGGCGCATGGACTCGTGCAGCTGCGGGCCGCAGTCGCAACGCGTCGAGGAGAACGCATCCCCCGTCAGGCACTCCGAGTGGACACGGACCAACACTTCGTCGTCCCCGCCCGCCTCGGTGACGTCGCCGACGACGAGGGCGACGTGCTCGGTGCCGTCGACAAGCGCGCGGTAACCGTACGCCGTGAACACGCCGTAATCAGTGGGCAATGTTGTCGTAGCTGCTCGCTCGACCATTGGCTCGGTGCGGCGACGGTACTTAATGAGCTGCGCGATCGAGATCATTGGTAGGCCGTGCTCGTCGGCGAAGCGGCGCAGTTCAGGCCCGCGCGCCATGTCGGTCGGGTCGTCTTCGGACACGATCTCGCACAGCACGCCCACCGGCGCACAGCCGGCCGTGCGGGAAAGATCGACAGCGGCCTCGGTGTGCCCGTCGCGGGCGAGCACCCCGCCGGCGCGGGCACGCAGCGGAACAATGTGACCGGGTCGGGTGAACGCCTCCGGGCCACAGTTCGGGTCGGCGAGCCGGCGGATCGTCTCTGCGCGCGAGCGGGCTGAAATCCCCGTCGTTCCCGTCGCCGCATCCACGGTCACGGCATAGGCCGTGCCGCGTGCGTCCTCGTTCTGCGCCACCATCGGCGGCAGGTTCAGTTCACTGGCGCGGGAGTCCTCCATGGACACGCAGATGTAGCCGGAGGAATAGCGCACCATGAACGCAACGAGCTCAGGCGTTGCGTGATCTGCTGCGAAGATGAGGTCGCCCTCGTTTTCACGGTCTTCATCGTCGACAACCACGACCGCCCCACCGCGGGCGATGGCTGCCACGGCGTGATCAATAGAATCCAGTCGCAGGGTGTCGCTCATGGGGACTAATGGTAGCCCGCCACCATTTTTTCGACGTATTTGGCCACCACGTCAACTTCCATGTTCACCGGCTCGCCGACGGCCAACTCACCGAATGTCGTTTCAGCCAACGTCGTCGGGATGAGCGAGACCTCCACGTAGTCCGCGCTTACCGCAGAGACTGTCAGCGAGGTGCCGTTGAGCGCGATCGAGCCCTTCTCCACGATGTAGCGCGTGAGCTGCTCGGGCAACGAGAAACGCAGCACGTCCCAGTGCTCTGAACTTTCACGGGAGATGAGCTCGCCGACACCGTCGACATGCCCCTGCACGATGTGGCCACCCATTCGCGCCCCCGCCGCCAGGGCTCGCTCGAGGTTGACGTTCGAGCCGACCTCGTAGCTGCCCAAGCGGGAGCGGTTCAGCGTTTCCTGCATGACGTCGGCGGTGAACACGTCACCTGCAGCCTCCACGACCGTTAGACACACGCCGTCGACCGCGATCGAATCGCCCGGCTGGGCATCAGCAGTGACTTTCGGTCCTCGCACCGTGAGTCGCACGGCCTCATCGAGCCGTTCCAGCTTCTCGACGCTGCCCACTTCCTCCACCAAACCCGTGAACATTAAGTCTCCTCTTCCTCGCACTCTTCGCAACGGCGAAGCGCAATGAGCACGTCGTCGTTACTGGTGTAGTCGACGTAGTCGATCTCATAGCGTTGCGCCTGCGCAAGCGTGCCCACCAATGGTCCATCGATCATGCTGCGTCCAGCCCCGAAAAGCATCGGGGCGACGTATGCGTGAATCGCGTCGACCACGCCGAGCTCGAACACGCTGCGCATAAGCGTCGGCCCGCCTTCTACGATGACGTGCCGCGCCCCGGTCTCCCACAGCGCATCGAGTGCCTCCTGCGGGGTGGCGTACCGCTCGAACCCAAGCCGGGTCAGATTGCCCTCCGGTACCTCACGCGTGCCGACGACCACCCTGCGCGGCTGCCTCTCCGCCAACGATCCGTCAGCTTTCCGGGCAGTCAACGACGGGTTATCAGCCAAGGCCGTTCCGGTGCCGATGATGATCGCGTCCACCCGCGAGCGATCCTCATGCACCCACTCGCGGGTGATCGGACCGGTGATCCACTGGCTCGACCCGTCCGGCGCAGCCACGAACCCGTCGAGGGTAGCGGCGAACTTGGCGGTGACCGACACCCGGCCATGGCGCACCGCCGTCAACCATGGCGCAAGTCCGGTCACGTCGTAGGTCTTGTGGTGCACTTCCACCCCGTGCCGGCGCAGGTACTCGGCACCGCCGGATGCCTCCGGATTCGGATCCGGCTCGATGTAGACGACTTTGGCGATACCGGCCGCCACGATCGCTTCCGCACACGGCCCTGTCCGCCCGGTGTGGTTGCACGGTTCAAGGGTGACCAGCATGCAGGCACCCCTCAGCCCGTCATCCCCGACCTTTTCACGCGCCGCGTCCAGGGCGACGATCTCCGCGTGCCGTCCGCCGGCAGGTTCAGTTCCCCCGGTGGCGATGATCTCCGGCTCGGCCTGATCCCAGTCGTCCACGATCACCGGCTCAACCTCGCGGTAGATGACGCACCCGACAGGCGGGTTGGGGCTCGTCGTGCCCCGCACTTCAGCACCGGCGTCGAGCGCTTCCCACAGCGCTGTTTCTTCCTGTTCGGTGAATGTGTGGGTGTAGTGCCTCATACAGCATCCGCCGGGCGGGCCTCGGTCGCCAACCCGCGCAGCTTCTCCACTGCCTCTGCCGGGTCGTGCGCGCCGAACACCGCCGATCCCGCGACGAAAGACTCCACGCCAGCCTCAGCGGCTTGCTTGATGGTGGATTCGCCGATGCCGCCGTCGATGCCAATGATCGTCGATAAGCCAGCGTTTGCGATGTGCTCGCGTAACGTGACCACCTTGTTTAAGACCTCCGGCATGAATTTTTGGCCGCCGAAACCGGGCTCGACGCTCATAATCATGACTTCCTCGAAGTGCTCGAGGTCGTCGAGATACGGCTCGATCGGCGTGCCGGGCTTGATCGCGAATCCAGCCTCGACGCCCAAGTCATGCAGCTTCTTTGCTGCGTTGATGTGGTCGTTCGTTGCCTCGATGTGGAAGACGAGACGGTCGCCGCCAGCATCGATGTAGGTCTCGAACCAGCGCTCCGGCTCCTCGATCATCATGTGGATGTCCAGGAACTGGTCGGTGACGCGGTTGACGGCCTTGGTCACGTCCGGCCCGAATGACAGGTTAGGCACGAAGTGGCCGTCCATGATGTCCACGTGGATCAAGTCGGCGGTGGGTACCTTTTCCACGTCCGCGCCGAGCGCGGCGTAATCGGCGGCCAGGATCGACGGGGCGATGTAGATCATGACTTCATCTTACGGAGAACGGACAGAAACATAGCGTCCGTGCCGTGCCGGTGCGGCCACATTTGTGCGCTGAGGTGCTCACCAAGCTCGCCCATCTCCGAAAGGAACTCGCGCGCGTCCAGCTCTTCAACGTCCCCCTTCGCCAGTTGCTTATCGACGATCCCCCGCGTCTCCCGCGCATCCGGCGAACACGTGGAATACACCACCACACCACCGGGCTTGGCCAGATTCACGGCGGAGGCGAGCAGCTCTTCCTGCAGCGTGTTCAACTCAGCAACGTCGTCTTCGCTCTTGCGCCACCGGGCTTCAGGGCGGCGGCGCAGGGCACCTAGGCCGGAGCACGGGGCGTCCACAAGCACGCGGTCAAAGCCCGCCTCGAGACCGGGATTGCGTCCGTCGGCGACGTGGACCGTCACCGGCAAGCCTTCGGTGCTCTTGCGGATCAACTCAGCGCGGGTCTCCCCGATCTCCACCGCATCGACCGTTGCGCCGTCGATCGCGGCGATGGAGCCCATGAGCGCGGCCTTGCCGCCTGGGCCTGCGCACAGATCCAGCCAACGGCCGTGGTCGCCGCCGTCAGCCTCGACGGGCACTTCGGTCACCGCGCGGGCGATGAGCTGCGAACCCTCGTCTTGCACCGCCGCCATGCGGTCGCGCACCGGTTCGAGTGATCCTGGGTCACCGCCGTCGAGGTAGACAGCGTAGGGGCTGTAGCGGCCCTCCTCGCCACCGGTGACCAGTGCGAGCTCCTCCGCGCTCATCTCCCCCGGCCGTGCAACGAGATGCACTTTCGGCCGCTCCGAATCAGCTTTGAGCGCCGCTTCCAATTCTTCTGCGGGTAACACCTGCGCGAACGAGCGCGCGATCCATTCCGGGTGCGCGGTGCGAAACGCGGTCGCCGACGGCTCGTCGGACGGCGCGAGCTTATCCATCCATTCTTGCGCCGACGTGCGCGCGACAGTGCGCAGGATGCCGTTGACAAAGCCCTTCGCCTTGCCTTGGCCTGCGGCCTCCGCGAGGCGCACCGATGTGTCGACGGCAGCGTGGTCATCCACCCGCGTCATCAACAGCTGGTAGGTGCCAAGTCGCAGCGCCGTCAGCACGGCTGGGTCGAGCTCAGTCAGCGGACGCGACGAGCATTCCGCGATGACCGCGTCGAGGACCCCCAGTGTCCGCAACGTGCCGTAGGCCAGCTCGGTGGCAAAAGCAGCATCGCGGCCTTTGACTTTGCGTTCACGGAGGATTTGCGGCAGGACCAGGTTGCCGAACGCGTCCTCCGTCTCCACGCGCAGCACCGCGTCGAACGCGGCCTCGCGTGCAGCGTCGCCAATGCGCGAGTGCGCCTGCGGCCGCTTCTGCGTGTTGTGCCTTTGCTTCGGCTTTCCCTGCCTGGACTGGGACTGCCCTGGCTTGCCCTGCTGCGCGCTCTTCGTGCGCGACCGGAATCCGCCGCTCATTCGAAGACCACCTCCGCGCCAGCTCCAGACCTGTCTTCAGAGCCGGAGGTGTGGAGGCCGCGGGCCCAGTCGGTGGCCCGCATCATCTTCTTTCCCGGGGGCTGGATCATGCCCAGCACAACGGACCCGTCGCCGGTGCCAACACGCACTTCGTCCTTGGAAATGGCCACATGCCCCGGCGCGAGTTGCTCGTGGGAGGGGGTGATGGGGCCGACTTTGTAGCGGGCGTCGTCAAGCGTTGTCCACGCTCCGGGGCCCGGTGTGTGGGCGCGAACGGCGCGGTCAATCTCCGCCGCGGAGGACTGCCAGTCAATGCGGGCATCATCTTTAGTGATCTTCGGCGCGTAGGTCGCCTCCCCCTCCTGCAGGGTGAATGTCGCGGCACCGGATTCCAGGTCATCCATGGTGCGGACGAGCAGGTCAGCACCGTCATAGGCCAGGCGCGTCAGCAGGTCATCCGCCGTGTCGGTGGCGCGGATTTCTTCACGCTGTTGACCGATGATGTCACCAGTGTCCAAGCCCTGGTCGATCCGGAACGTCGTGGCGCCGCCGAATTCGTCGCCGTGGAGAATCCCGGCCTGCACGGGTGCGGCCCCGCGCCATTGCGGCAGCAGCGAAAAGTGCAGGTTGATCCAGCCGTGGCGGGGAATGGCCAGAAAGTCCTTTGGGATGAGATTGCCGTAGGCGACAACGGGAATGGCATCGGGAGCCAGCTCCGTCAGCCGGGCATGCACCTCCTCGTTGCCGCGCAGAGTCTCTGGGGTGAGCACCTCGATGCCGTGCTCCATAGCCAGCGCCTTGACCGGCGACGGATGCAGGGTGCGGCCGCGGCCCTTCTTCGCGTCCGGGCGGGTGAGCACTGCGACGACCTCGTGATCGGAGGCGATGAGCTTCTGCAGTGCGACGACGGCCGGTTCGGGTGTGCCTGCGAAAATCAATCTCATGCCCTGTCTCTTTCCTCAACCAGCTCCCCCTGTGCCTGGTGCCAATCCGCACCGCGGATAACCGCCATGGCTTCCTTGCGCACCTCCGGCTCCAAACGCCGCAGGAACAGCACCCCGTCCAGGTGGTCTGTTTCGTGCTGGATGCAGCGCGCCAGCAAGCCGTTGCCGCGGATTGCCACCGGACGGCCGAACTCATCTTGGCCGCGAGCGATGACGTTCTCGTGCCGCTCCACCTCAGCCTGAATGCCCGGGATGGACAAACAGCCCTCTGGGCCGATCTGCACGTAGTCGTCGATCGGCTCCCACACCGGATTGATCAGGGCGCCGCGCATGCCGTTGCAGTCGTAGACGAAAATGCGCTTGGTCAGCCCGATCTGGTTGGCAGCCAAGCCCACGCCGCCGGCGGCATCCATCGTCTCCAGCATGTCGCTGACCAGCGTGCGTAGCGCTTCGTCGAACGTGTCGATGCGGGTGGCTTCGGAATTGAGCACCGGATCCCCGAAGATCCTGATGGGGCGAACTGTCATGGGCGCGAGTCTAACCAATGTCCATCGGATTGACGGTGATGCGCAGCGGCACCTCCTGTTTGCGGGTGGCACGGTTCACGTTCGCCGCCCGCAGCGCCTTGCCCAGCGCAGTGCGCGTCGACAGCGGGGCGCGGATGAGCACGCGCTGTTGATAGGTCTCGTCAGCAAGGTCAACCGGGCCGAGCACCTCCGCGTGCGGCGGCAAATCGATGTGCGCCAGGAAATCCGTCAGCGACTCCCTAGGCGAATCCACCGCCGCCATGTGCACCGCGGGCGGGAACCGCACCTCACGCCGCGCTTCCAGCTCGTGGGCCGCATATCCGGGCGCATCCCAGCGGATGAGGTGCTGGACGACGGGCAGCGCGGGGTCTGCGACAACGACAACGTCGCCTTGCTTATCGACGAGCCCCGCCGCCCCCATCCACTTCGCCAACGCCTCCTCACTCGCCCGCATGTCCGGGCGGCCGAGCAACGCCCACGTATCTAACAGGACAGCGGCACCATAACCTCCGCTGGCGCGTGGTTCTGCCCCCGGCGTGGCGACGACGATGGCGGGCCCGCCCGGCACCTCCTTGAGAATCTTCTCTCCCCAGGACATGATCACCTTGGCCGGTGCGAAGGCGCGGCCGAGTTCTTCCGCGGTGCGCTGCGTTCCCAGCACGACGGCCCTCAGGCGGTGCGAGCCGCACACCGGGCACACGTACGACGAGTCCATCCGCCCACACCAGCGGCATGTCGGCGCGGCGGCTTCCCCGCCACTGGGCAGGCCCAGCGGTCCGTTGCACGCGCGGCAGCGAGCTGGTTCGCGGCAATTTCCGCACGCCAAGGACTGCACATACCCGGTGCGCGGTACTTGGAACAACACCGGCTTGTCGGCGGCCAGCGCCTTGCGTGCGGCCTCGAACGCGACAGACGGGATGCGGGCAGCGGCCGCGCGCGGGTCTTTCTCCAACGCGAAGTCGCTGTCGCCAGCAGCGTGAATGAACGGCGACCGAGCCCGCACCGTCGCACGCGGCGCCACCAAGTCGTGCGCCCACCCGGATTCCACAAGCAACTGCGTCTCCGCCGTGCGTGCGTGACCGCCGATGATGAGCGAGGCCTTCTCGATCGCTGAGCGCGTAGTCAGCACCTCTCGCGCGTGGGTGTACGGGGCGCGCGGGTCGACGAGAGAATCGTCGCCGTCGAACATCACGACGGCGAGTTGCAGCTTTTCGACGGGCGCGAACCCCGCCGACCGCGTCCCCACCACAATCCGGCCCTGCCCATGCAGCACCGACAGGAACCGGCTGTACCTTGCCTGGGGGCCAAGTGAGGCCGTGAGCGTGGTGATCTGCCGCGGCCCCACCAGCTCGCGCAGGGCTACGTCGACCGTGTCGACGTCCGTCTGGTCGGGTACGACGATGAGGACTCCCCCGCCGTCCTTCGCCACCTTCGTGGCTAGCGCCGCGAGTGCGGCAGCCCAATCGTCGCCGGGCGCAATTTGCCAGGCCGCCCGCGCGAGTGTTCCGCCGATGACGGCATCGACAAAGGATTCCCCGTGCTCGTAGGCGCTCCAGGCGCTCAAGTCCGGCTCGGCTGCCTCGCCCAGCTCTTCCCACGCTGTGGTGGTGTCCGTTTCCTCGGCTTTGGTGTGGCGCGGCGGGATAGCGGTGCGGATGAGGTCGGACCGGGTGGCGGCGTATCGGTCGGCTAATGCGTCGATAAGCAAGCGCATGCGCTCTGGGTAGACCACCTCCGGGGAAACGACACGCTCAATGAACCGCAGTTTCCCCTCGTGGTCGCTGGTGGCGGCGCGCTCGAGCACCAGCGCGTCCACGAGCCGCCCCGCGAAACGAATGCGCACACGCACGCCCGGCTGCGCGGCTTCCGAGTCTGATTCGGCCACCAGGTAATCAAACGGCCGGTCCAAATGCGGCAAACCCAGAAGCGGCAAGACACGCGCAACAGGGTTGTCCGTGGCGAGCGTCTCAGGCATGCCCCACATCGTAGCTTGACCCCCGGACACCACCGACGCATACTCAATGCAGCTGTGTGCAGTGCGCATTCAGTTGCGCGCTGACTGTCTCTACCCTGTTGTGCCCCGGAACATGATGAAACGCTCTCTATTCTCCGTGCTTGTGGCTGCCGTCTGTGTAGTTCCCCTGGCGGCGCCTGCCGCCCCCGCAGCGGCTGACCCGAGCTCTGCTGACCCCGCACTCACGCTCGACACCGAGACGCTGCAGACACCGTCAATGAGCGTCGTGCCAGAGCCATCCGGCGAGGCCATGCCGAAGCTCGATGTCCCGTCGGAGGACTGCTCCGACTGCGTAGCGGTCACGTTTGATGACGGCCCTTCCGACGAGACCGTCCGGCTGCTCAACATTCTGCGCGACATGGATGCCAAGGCCAGCTTCTTTGTCATCGGGACGGGTGCCGAACTACGACCCGGCATATTGCGCCGCATGCTCAACGACAAGCACACCATCGCCAACCACTCGCGCAACCACCCGCCGCTGTCCACGCTCGCCGACGCTGGCATTATGAACGAGCTCGACGTGACCAACGCCGACATCAAGGATGCCGTGTTCTGGGGTCCGCGCTGGCTGCGCCCGCCCTATGGCGACATGGACGCCCGTGTGGCCTCCATCGCCGGCAGCCGCGGTCTCTCGCTGGCAATGTGGGATGTGGACACGAACGACTGGCAGCATCACAACGCAGCAACGTCGTGCGATATCGCCGTCGATCAATCCCAGCCTGGCTCGATCATTCTGCTGCACGACATCCACACAGAAAGCGTCGACGCCGTCCCGTGCATCATTGACGGGCTGCGCGCGAAAGGCCTGCGCCCTGTCAGCCTCGACGAGATGATTCCCGAGCCGGAAGCCGGCAGGACCTACACCAACAAATTCACCCCCGCGTCTTAGGCACCTTCACGCCCGGCCCCCGGCAGCGCCTAGAGTGTGAGGCCATGGACGAAGAGAGAACTGGCTGGACTAAAGCGACCCCCTACATCGTGATTGCCGCCTACGTGGTGGGGCCGCTCGTGCTCATTCCCCTCGGCAGCGTCGCGCTCGTCATCGCGTTCATCTTCGCCACCGCCGCCATCGCCGGGCTTATCGACGGCTACACTCACCGGTTCACGTGGTCGCTCCCCTTCCTCACCGGCGCGGGCTTCGCTATCGCCAAGATCCTCTACTTCAACGACGGGACCTTCATCTACGCGTTCGGGTGCTTCCTCCTCACCGCGGCGGCTGCGGGGATTGGCGCGGCGCTGTCACCAAAGGCGCCTGCGCGCCCCGAGGAGGCTTAACCCATGGAAACATGGAGTTTGCGCCACCCCGAATACGGCCTCATTGAGGTCCGCGCCGGTTTCGACCGGGAGTTCCGGGACATCCACTCCGATTGGCCCAGCAGCAGTGACGACGAAAAGAGCGGCGGCACGCAGCTCAGCGCAGACTCGTCGCTTGTCGAACGCGCCCAGTCGAGGTTCCGCAATCCGCGCACCCGCGTCGAAGTGCTTGTCGACGGCCGCCCCCAACACCGCTTCGAGCAACTCGAATCCGACCGCTTTCACCTGTTCGTCCGCGCTCCCTCGCAAGGCGCGCCAGACGAACTGCGCCCCATGGCGACCCTCGGTGTCGACCGCAGCAAACCCAACCTGAAGGTCGTCGTGAGCCCCTTCAGGGAGATCCTCCAGATCGACTTCCGCGAGGGCGACACAGTTGTGGAGTTCGATCCGCCGCCGGGGAGTCGGGGTGAGAAACGTCGTCAAGCGATGGAGTCGAGCGACCTGAAGCGCACCGCAATCCCTATCCTCGAGGGGCTGGGCAAAGGTGGCTGGGCTCTGCTGATCCTGCTGCTCGGGCCGCTGCTGGCGCGGCTGCTTCCTGACTGGGAGATACCAGACATCACCCTGCCCTCGCCGCCGCAGATGGATCTGCCGGTGCCGAACCTGCCGCAGATGAACCTGCCGACCTTCGACCTCTCGCTGGATATACCGGACCTGCCGGAGCTGCCCGAATGGGTGAAAGTGGTCATCGAGCACAGCAATATTTGGCTGCCGATCGTCGTCGGCATCGTGGTGGGCATTGTCGCGCTGCGCAACCACCGGAAATCGGAGGCGCAGAAGCGGCAATGGGGCGAAACCCGCGACGAACGCGAACCGCGCGACTAGATTCCTGCGGCGGCCTTCAGGTCGTCGACCTTGTCCAGCGCCTCCCACGGGAAGTCCACGTCGGTGCGGCCGAAGTGGCCATACGCCGCCGTCGGCGCGTAGATCGGGCGCAGCAGGTCGAGCTCGCGGATGATCGCTGCGGGGCGCAGGTCGAAGACCTTTTCCACGGCCTGCTGAATAGACTCACTGGTCTGTCCGTCGGCAGCGGTGCCGAAGGTCTCCACATAGAGACCCACCGGCGTCGCCCGGCCAATCGCGTACGCGACCTGGACCTCGACGCGCTTAGCCAGGCCTGCCGCGACAATGTTCTTGGCCACCCAGCGCATCGCATACGCCGCAGAACGGTCCACCTTTGACGGGTCCTTGCCGGAAAACGCGCCGCCGCCGTGGCGAGCCATGCCGCCGTAGGTGTCCACGATGATCTTGCGGCCGGTCAGCCCCGCATCCCCCATCGGTCCGCCGAGCACGAAGGATCCCGACGGGTTGACCAGCAGCTTCGTCTCGGCAGTTAAGAAGTCTTCCAGGCCCGCTTCGCGGAGGACGTGCTCGAGGACGTGGGTGCGTAGCGCGTCGACAAGCTCCTGGCCCGTGAAGTCTGGATCGTGCTGCGTGGAAATGACCACAGTGTCCAGGTAGACGGGTGTGTCACCGTCGTAGGCGAAAGTGACCTGCGTTTTGCCGTCCGGGCGCAAGCCGCGCACAATACCGTCCTTGCGCACCTGCGTCAGGCGGCGCGACAGGCGGTGGGCCGTGGAGATCGGCAGCGGCATGAACTCGGGCGTTTCGTCGGTGGCGTAGCCGAACATAAGGCCCTGGTCGCCGGCACCGGCCTTGTCCTCCGCCTCGGTCGACTCGTTGGAGCGGACTTCGAGCGAATCTGTCACGCCGTCGGAAATCTCCGTGGACTGGTCACCGATCGCAATGTTGACGCCGCAGGTGCGACCGTCGAATCCGACCTCCGAAGAGGTGAATCCGATCTCTACGAGTTTGTCGCGCACCAGCTTCGCAATGTTCGAGTAGGCCTGGGTGGTCACCTCGCCCACCACGTGCACCTGGCCGGTGGTCACGAGCGTTTCCACCGCCACACGCGAATGCGGGTCCTGGGCGAGCATGTCGTCGAGGATGGTGTCAGAAATGGCGTCACAAATCTTGTCCGCGTGGCCTTCAGTCACGGACTCGCTGGTGAAAAGGCGGTGGAATGTCATGGTGCCCAACAATAGACCAAGCGGTCTAATTGGGCAACAGCTTCTCAATCGCGTCCCAGATACCGGCCGCCACCTCGTGCTTTGTGCCGTCAGCGATCTCTTCGACACCGCCGTCCTTCGCCAGCAGCCAGCCGCTGTTGCGCTTCTCGCCGAACACCTTGCCGCCGCTGACGTCGTTGACCATGAGCATGTCCGCGCCCTTGCGCGCGAGTTTCGCTTTGCCGTGCTCGAGCGGGGTGTCCGTCTCCGCCGCGAATCCCACGATCGTCGCAGGCACGTGCTTGTCGACGAGCCCCTTCAAAATGTCCGGGTTCTCCACCAATTTCACGGTGCTGAGCGAGTCGTCCGCCTGGCCCTTCTTCAGCTTGCTGGTCGCCTCTTCTTCCGGGCGGTAATCGGCGACGGCGGCGGCCATGATGATGATGTCCGCGCCTTCCGCCGCGTCATTGACCGCCTGTTCCATGTCGCGGGTGGAGCGCACCCTGACAATGTTTGCGCCCGGTGGGGTGAACAGCTCATCCGTGGCACCGGCGACGATCGTGACGTCCGCCCCACGGTGTACAGCGATGTCCGCGAGCGCAAACCCCTGACGCCCCGACGACCGGTTGCCGATGAAGCGCACGGGATCAATATTCTCCTGCGTCCCGCCGGCGCTGATGACGACCTTCTTGCCCTCCAGCGAGCGCTCAAACCGCCCCCGCTTGACGACGGTGCGCGCCATCTCCGCAATCTGCTCCGCCTCCAACATGCGACCCGCACCAGTGTCCGTGCCCGTCAGCCGGCCGTGGGCAGGTTCGAGCACGATCACGCCGCGGCGGCGCAGCGTTGCAACGTTGTCGCGCGTAGCCGGGTTCTCCCACATCTCCGTGTGCATTGCCGGGGCGAGCACCACCGGACACGTGGCGACGAGCACAGTTGCCGTCAACAGATCATCCGCCCTGCCTGCCGCGATGCGCGCGATGGTGTCCGCTGTCGCCGGGGCGATGACAATGAGGTCTGCCTCCTTGCCCACGCGGACGTGCTGGACCTTATCCACCTTCGCGAACACGCCTGTATCCACCGGGTTGCCCGAAAGAGCCTCGAACGTAGCGGCGCCGACGAAGTTCAGTGCGGCCGGGGTAGGCACGACGCGCACGCTATGCCCCGCTTCGGTGAACTCGCGGACGAGGTGGCACGCCTTATAGGCCGCAATGCCTCCGGCAACACCAACGACGACATTGAGGGGCATGTGCTCGGGCGTCATCTCTGCAGACTGGTCGCTCATGGGGTCCGAGCTTACCTGCAGTAGCGGCCATAATCTGGTCGCTCCTCTGGCACTGCCCGGCTGCAGCTATCCGCCTGGCCGCAGCCCGGTCGCGGCTATCTGCGCGGTTCGCGCACCCACGCGCCGATCACACCCGGCACCACTTCGGGTGCCTCGCCGAGCAGCGCCTTAAGGTTGCCTTCGCGCTCGACAGCAGACGTGACCGCCTGCACCCGGCCCTTCTTGCCCTTCCGGCCGCGGTTGGCTCCACCGCCGTAGGCCCCCGGCACACCCGCAGCACCACCACGTGCTGCTTGGTTGCCCTGACCGCCAATGAAGGTGTTCGACCCCGCGCCGCCAGCACCCGCACCTGCTCCTGCGCCCGGTCCAGCGCCCACACCGGGGCCAAGACCTCCCGCTCCGGCACCAGCACCTGCTCCCAGGCCTCCCGCACCGGAGCCCGATCCGGCACCAAGCCCGCCTGCGCCTGCTCCGGCTCCAAAGCCGCCAGTGCCGAAGCCGCCAGCGCCCATGCGGCCGAGTCCACCTGTCCCCCGGGCTCCGCCAGCGCCTGCTCCTGTGCCGGCCCCCGCGCCAGCGAACGGCACGCCACCAAAGCCTGACGCGGCACCCGCTGGCCCGCCGCCAGCACGGCCCGGATTCCCCATCGGTGCCACTGCCAAGCCAGGCCCGCCACCAGTCATTGCGCCACCGACTGGTGCCGACAAGCTACCCGGCAAAGAAGCCCCAGCGCCCGCCGGCAGAGGCGGAAGTGAAGGCGCTGCCGCACTCGCCGCCTGGGTCGGAGTCGCACCGGCAGCGATAGATTGCAACATGTCGGGGTTGGGGCGGCCGACTTGAGAGATGACCTCGGCTGGCGTTGTAGCACGGGCAAGTTCACCGTAACCGGCGTCCGCAAACGCGTCCTGCATCACCTTGGGCAGCGGAATCGACTCGAAAGCACGACCGGCCTGAACGTCCGGCGCCGTCACCCCGGAACCGCCACCGCTTGGAGAATCCAAAGGCAAGAGCAGTTGCGTAAAGCTGGGGGTTACCGGCACCAATTCGGCCGTCAGTTTCGGGGAGAATGTTTCAAGAAACGTCTCTTCGAACGCCTTTGCCAGGCCTGGACTCCCTGACGCCCTCATCACCGCTAACGCCGACGCCGTTTGAAGTGAATTGGATTCCGTCACAAGAACAAGGTCTGCAGTATGCGAAGCCAATATCCCCGCCTTGGCCGAATACGCGGTGCCGGCGATTTCCACCGAACTGAGATGAGACATGGCACGCTGGATTGCGGGAGTCTCCGACGACGATGCCAGCAGACTGAGCGCCTGCGGAATAGCGGCCACAGCGTCCCCGACGGATGTGGCTGTACCGAGCCAGTTCTCCGAGATACCCGTCATCGAACCAACATCCGTCGCGATGAGCTGGCCAAAAAGGGTCTCCAGACTGAAGGGACGTCCAGCAAAAGGGTTCAAAGCCGCGAACAGGCTCGTAGTCGGCTTAGCAACGGTGAGCGAATCGATCTTCTCCTCCGTGCGCGCACGCGCTGCACCGCCATCGACCTGGTCGAACGCAGTGGCGTTCATTAAGTCCATGTTTCGAAACGCAGCCGAGTTGAACCGCAATATGTCCGCAGCGTTTTTAAGGAGCTCAGCCAAAGCCTTAGTAGCCTCCGGCTCACTGACGGAACTGATTGCGTTGTGCATCGAACCAGCATGATCAAGTCCCGAAACCTGCGAATATGCTGCCGCTCCTCCGAAAGACGAAAACCTCGTATCTTTAGCCAATGATCGGCTCGCATTTTTCAATGTTTCGGCTGCTGACTCGATCGAGGCTACATCAACAACAACATTCATGATTCCTCCCCCTGTAGATCCATCTAGATCTCGTATAAGTGATCGAGAACGGTCACTGCCTCATTGCAAAGCTCCTCAAAAGTGACCGAGCCTTCAAACCGTCCTGCTAGAACCGAGAATTGCCCCCGTACGGTATCTACGGCTGCGATACAAGACTCTTCCTCGTCGTCGAATCCGCGGTACGTGACAGCGTCGTCTACGACATCAGACATGTCGACTGATACCCGTTCCGCACCTGCGACAATTTCATCCTTCGTTGAAGATGCGGTTGCGACCAAGTAGATAAGGTTTGGATCGCCCCCTTCTAGTGCGCAACCCCAACCACCGTTGTGGATCAAGTAGCGGCTTTGCCCCGTTGATTTGAATCCGATTTGTGCAAATTCTTCAGCGGAGATCTCTTGGCAGGGGTCAAAGAGGTTGTCTTTGATATCTTCGTAAACGAAGTCCCCTAGCTCAAGAGTTCCGCTCCGGAAGTGGAACGCTGGGCGTTCCACTTCCGGTTCCCCTGTGGCCGGTAAACCGCCCTCGGTCTGGTTGTCTCCCTGGGCTGGTATGCCCAAGTTCTGAACTTCCAAACCGCAGCCAGCTAGAGTTAGCGCCAACATAACCCCAATGACGATGGAGAACCCCCGATCTCTCATTTCCCCCGTCCTTTCCCAGCGCGGCGGATCATCGTCGGTTAGTGCTGACTCTGGCTAGCTACCACCTCGGTGTTCAGACCCCTAGACCTAACCTTGGTGGTGAAAATGATCTTATCCGGTGCCGCAGGATGCGCGACCGGAAGCGCTCTGCATACGAATTTGATTGCTCAGGCAACCATCAGCTAATGGCAGGTGGGAACGCGTGTCGCATAACGGAAAACTCATCAAAACAAACAAAATCGGCGGCACCCCCAAATTAGGGTAACCAGCGTCTTGATTCGACATTTACGCTGGCTAGATGCACTTTCCGGGCGTAGAAGGAAGCTGCAACCTGCGATCCCTAACACCGTTTGCGTTGCACACTGTAGTGCGCAACGCACGCTTTACCGGGTCTTGAGGCGTCGTTAGCCTGAGAAACATGAACTTCACTTCGCTAATACAAGCTGTGGCAGAGGCACCGTTAGACGCCTTGTCGGGCTTCGACCGGTCTGCCGCGCTCGCTGCGGGCTTGTCCCCCGCGCGCGTTGGCGAATGGCAACTCGTCCACAGTGCGTACTTCGGGCCCACGCGCTCGACTCAAGCGGCCCGTGATCAACGTGACGCCGCTTCGGCGGCCCGCGAGGCTGCAATTAGCCTTGACATGCTCGCCGTGATTGAACGCAGCATCAGCCATCTGGAGTCGGACGCGCAGCGCGGGGAGTTCAGGGGGCGGTTGCTTAAAGCGTCGACAAGCGTGACGACGTGCCAAGCGCTGCGCAGCCTCGCCAAAAGCATCGTCCCAGCCAGAAAGCCGAGCCCGAACAAGTCCGTCCGCGTCAGCACGTCGTGCAACGGACTACGCACCGCGGTCATCACCGCATGCGAGCACGTCATGGCCGACCTCGAAGCCGCGCTGAGAGCAGATATCGACGCCGATCACCCCGCCGGGCCCCAGATGGCCGCCGCCTTCGAGGAGCTCATGCGCAGCGGTGCGGGTGTTCCTCACGCAGCGCCCCGACCGTTGATTCTCGTGCCAGCCCCTGAGCTGTCACGCATCATCGCAGGTGAAGGGGATGAGGTCGTGCTTGGGCTGACCGACGGCACCACGATCACCGGCGCCGATTTCCTGGCCTCCTACTTCGCCAACGGCGTGCACGGCCTCGAAGTCGCGTTGTTCCACCCTACGGAGGGTCCAGTCAACCTCTACCGCAGCCGTCGTTTCGCCAGCCCGAAGCAACGCACGTTGGCCAAGGCGACGCAACCGATCTGCGCGAGCCCGGACTGCCGCATGCCGGCTGAGCACTGCGAGGTCCACCATGTTGACCCGTGGAAGAACGGCGGGCCGACCAACATGGACAACCTCACCGTTTTGTGCAGCTACCACAATCGCATGAACGACGATGACGAGCACATTTACAAACGCGGCCGCATCGCCATCAATAACGGGCGCCCCACCTGGGTCTCCCCGACCGGTCACCCGCGGGCGAACAAACGCCACCCGTACGGTGCGATGACGACGCTCTTCGGCGACTCGCCAACGCCGAAAGCGCGAGCCGGCCAGGCGATGGCTAGTTAAACACCATTCCGTATGACCCGGACCGCGCGGCGGCCACCGTGCAATTCGGCGCGCCCAAAAATAGCTGAAATAGTGAAAGGCGCGGGCTTCGACGTTGTTCGTCGATGAGCTCGCGCCATAGAGCGTGGGTTCTTACTGGCCCTCTTCGTGCTCCAGCAAGCCTGCTTCGATCTCGCGGAGAGCGATGGACAGCGGCTTCTCACCCTGCTGCGGGGTGACCAGCGGGCCGATGAATTCGAACACGCCCTCGTCCTGCTCCTGGTAGTAGCTGTTGATCTGGCGGGCGCGCTTAGCGGCAAAGATCACCAGGGCGTACTTGGAGGAGACCTTGGTCAGCAGTTCGTCGATAGGCGGGGCGGTGATGCCTTCGGGCGCGTCGTATACGTGCTCGTTGACATCTGCGTTAGCTAGGTCGTTGGTCATGCTCACACCTATTCGTTGTTCGGACGGCGGACGCTCAAGAGAATATCATTGATCTCTTGGACCGCGTCATCCAGGTCGTTGTTGATAATGACGTCGTCGAACTCGTCTTGGGCGGCGAGCTCGGCGCGGGCCGTTTCAAGTCGACGCGCAATGACGTCATCGGACTCGGTGGCGCGGCCGGTAAGACGCTCCACAAGCACCTCCCAGGACGGGGGCGCCAGGAAGACGGTCACTGCCTCAGGCATGATCGCCTTGATGTTGCGGGCACCTTCCAGGTCGACTTCGACGAGAACCGGCCGGCCAGCTGCCAGCGCCTCGCGCACGGGCTGCGCCGGAGTGCCGGAACGTTGCAGGCCGCCGTGAATCTCAGCCCACTCGAGCATCTCGCCGGAGTCGATGCGGTTCTGGAATGCCTCCCGAGTGACAAAGAAGTAGTCCTTGCCGTCCACTTCCCCAGGCCGCGGGTCGCGGGTGGTCATGGAGACGGAGAAGTACAGGTCCTCGACAGCCTCGCGCAGCCGCCGCACGATGGTTGACTTACCAACGGCGGAAGGGCCAGCCAAAACTACCAGCCGGCCCTTCCCGTTCACGTTTGTCACGGATTGTGCCTTAAGCGTCGAAGCCGAAGCGCTCGAGCAGAGCGCGGCGCTGACGGTCACCGAGGCCGCGCAGACGGCGGGTCTGGGCGATCTCGAGCTCCTCCATGATCTCGCGAGCCTTGACCTTGCCCACCTTCGGCATTGCCTCGAGGAGTGCGGAGACCTTGGTCTTGCCGATGATCTCGTCGGACTCAGCCTTGTCCAGGACTTGCTTGAGGTCGGTGTCGCCGCGCTTGAGGGATGCCTTGAGCTCGGCGCGCTGCTTGCGTGCCTCGGCAGCCTTAGCGAGTGCTTCCTGGCGCTGTTCCGGGGTCAGTTCGGGAAGGGCCACTGGGTTCCTCCATGTCTATTGGGGTCTGTTGGGTCTGGTGAAAACGGACCAGGGATGATCCTGTCCAACGCCGACGCATCGAATTACATCGCTGCAATCCGCCGACTTCGGGCAAGTGTATCACTGGGAATTTTCTGACGCGATCGACACGACTGCATTTTGCCATGTCAGCGCATGTGGCCGCGTCAACGCCTATAACCTACCAGCAGTTTTAGTTGAGCTGTTAACTAGGGTCACCACTACGCGCGTCCCACCAGCGCTTTCGCACGTTTTCGCAGTTCAGAAGTATCGGGTCCGGCGCTGAGAACCGAGCGGGAAACGTTGGGAAAGGCCAGGTTATCGCCGGCGATGCGGGTGACGTCGTCAAGCGTTGCGCCCTGCGCGCCGACGCCGGGCATGAGCACGGGAGCATTGAGTCCGTCAAGCACGGGAGGCTTTGCGACGGTCGCACCCACCACCACCCCGACGTGCCCGATGCGCATACCGCGGTTGTAGTCGGCGCACTCATCGACCATGGTCTGCGCGAGCGTCGTGCCGGTGCCGGACAGCGTTTGCGACTGCAGAGCTTCGGCTTCCGGATTCGAGTTCGCCGCCATGATGAACACGCCCCGGCCTTCACGCCCCGCCATCTCAATCGCTGGTTCGAGCGATCCGACGCCGAGGTACGGGGTGAGCGTTACCGCGTCGGCCCGCAGCGGCGAGCGGTCGTCGAGCCAGGCGTAGGCGTAACCTTCCATCGTCGAGCCAATGTCGCCGCGTTTCGCGTCGGCGCAGCTCAAGCTCTCGCTTTCGCGGATCTGCTCCAACGTCTCCTCCAGCACCGCGAACCCCGCCGCGCCGAAGTGCTCGAAAAAGGCGACTTGCGGCTTGATCAACGCGACGTGGCCGACGAAGGCGTCCACGCACCGGCGGGAGAACTCTCGCAGGCCGTCGACGTCGCAGCTCAAGCCCCAGTCACGCAGGAGCGACTCGTGCGGGTCGATGCCGACGCAGAGCCGACCGAAGTCGTCGCCTGCGGCGGCGAGCCGCTCACCAAAAGGCGCACGCACCACTACTTCGCCTCCGTAGTTGCGGGGGTGTGCTCGAGTTCTTGCAGGCTGGTCACGGTGATCTCGTTGGCGCGCAGAGCTTCGATGCCCTGGACCGCAGCGACGATGCCCTGCACGTTTGTCATCAGCGGCACGTTGCTGGTGACAGCAGCCGCGCGAATCTCGTAGCCGTCTTGGCGGGCGCTGCCGGAGCCGGCAGGGGTGTTGAGGATCATGTCGATCTCACCGTCGTAAATCCGGTCGACGATCGACTTGCCGTCGGCACCGTCACGCACCTCGGAGGCCTTCAGCGCGGTCTCGCAGTCAATCCCGTTGCGGCGCAGCATCTGGGCGGTACCGCCGGTGGCCACGATCCGGAAGCCCATCGTGAACAGGCGCTGGATGGGGAAGATCACCGCACGCTTGTCGCGGTTGGCCACCGACACAAACACTGTGCCCTCCTTCGGCAGCGCGCCGAAAGCAGCCGCCTCGGCCTTGGCGTAGGCCACACCGAAGCTGGGTGCCAGGCCCATGACCTCACCGGTGGACTTCATCTCCGGGCCAAGGGTGGTGTCCATGACCTTGCCCTCTGGGCTGCGGAATCGGGTGAACGGCAAGACTGCTTCCTTGACTGCGATCGGGTGCTCGAGTGGCAAGGACCCGCCGTCGTAGGTGCGGGGAAGCAGACCTTCGTCGATAAGCTCAGCGATGGTGGAGCCCATCATGATGCGCGAGGCAGCCTTCGCCATGTGCACGCCGGTCGCCTTGGAGACGAACGGGACCGTGCGCGACGCACGCGGGTTGGCCTCAATCACGTAGAGAATGTCGTCCTTCAGAGCGAACTGCACATTCATCAGACCCTTGACACCGATGCCTTCGGCGAGTGCGACGGCGGAGCGGCGGACCTTCTCAATGTCCTCCGGGCCGATCGTCATCGGCGGCAGCGCGCAGGCGGAGTCGCCGGAGTGAATGCCGGCTTCCTCAATGTGCTCCATGACGCCGCCGAGGTAAATGTCGGTGCCGTCGGACAGTACGTCGACGTCGATCTCGATCGCGCCCTCCAGGAAGCGGTCCACCAGCACCGGGTGATCCGGGGTCAGCTCAGTGGCACGGTTGATGTAGTCCTCCAGGCTGGCCTCGTCGTACACGATTTCCATGCCGCGGCCGCCGAGCACGTAGGACGGGCGAACCAGCACCGGGTAACCGATCGACCTAGCCACCGTACGCGCCTCCTCGAAGGAGGTCGCGGTGCCGAAGGCCGGGGCGGGCAGCTTGCCGGCCTCGAGCACCTTGCCGAATTCTCCACGGTCTTCGGCCAGGTTGATGGCTTCGGGGGTAGTGCCCACGACCGGGACGCCAGCGTCGGCAAGCTTCTGGGCGAGGCCGAGCGGGGTCTGGCCACCGAGCTGAACAATCATGCCAGCGACAGTGCCGCTTTCCTGCTCCGCGCGGTAGATCTCCATGACGTCTTCGAAGGTCAGCGGTTCGAAGTAGAGGCGGTCGGCGGTGTCATAGTCCGTGGACACGGTCTCCGGGTTGCAATTGACCATGACCGTCTCGTAGCCGACGCGCGAGAGCTCAAGTGCGGCGTGAACGCAGGAATAGTCGAACTCAATGCCCTGACCAATGCGGTTCGGGCCGGAGCCCAGGATGATCACCTTCTCGCGGGAACTGTCGCCAGCGCTCGCGCCAGAAGACGAGACTTCGGACTCAGCGTTCGGGTCATACTCGTAAGCGGAGTACAGGTACGGCGTCTGGGCCTCGAACTCGCCGGCGCAGGTGTCGACAGTCTTGTACACCGGACGAATGCCCAGCGACCAGCGCAGGGAGCGCACGCCGTCTTCGCCGGCCAGCTCGGGACGCAGGGCTGCGATCTGGGCATCAGATAGCCCATAGACCTTGGCTTCGCGCAGCAGCTCGGCATCGAGCACGGGGGCGTCGATGAGCGTCTGGCGGAAGTCGACGAGCGCCTTGAGCTCGGCGAGGAACCACGGGTCGATGCTGGACGCTTCGTTAACCTGGTCGATGGAGGCGCCAAGCCGCAGCGCGAGTTCTGCGTCATAAAGGCGCTTATCGGTGGGCACGCGCAGGTCATCGAGCACCGCAGCGAGGTCGTTTTCGCGGCCTTCGGCGAAGTAAGCATCCGGGCGCGTCCAGAAACCGTTCGGTTTGTCCTCCATGGAGCGCATGACTTTGTTCAGGCCCTGGATGTAGTTGCGGCCGATGCCCATGGCCTCGCCGACTGCCTTCATGGAGGTGCCTAGCGTGTCGTCGGCGCCGGGGAATTTCTCGAAGGCGAAACGCGGCATCTTCACGATCACGTAGTCGAGCGCCGGCTCGAACGCGGCCGGGGTGACGCCGGTGATGTCATTGGTGATCTCGTCGAGCGTGTAGCCGATGGCGAGCTTGGAGGCGATCTTCGCAATCGGGAAACCGGTCGCCTTCGACGCCAATGCCGAGGAACGGGACACGCGCGGGTTCATTTCGATGGTGATGATGCGACCGTCGACCGGGTTGACCGCGAACTGGATGTTGCAGCCGCCGGTATCCACGCCGACTTCGCGGATGATCGCGATGCCTTGGTCGCGCATCGTCTGGTACTCGCGGTCGGTCAAGGTCAACGCGGGAGCGACGGTGACAGAGTCGCCGGTGTGCACGCCGAGCGCGTCGACGTTCTCGATCGACGCGATGACCACAACGTTGTCATCGCCGTCGCGCATGAGCTCCAGCTCGAATTCTTTCCAGCCAAGGATGGACTCCTCGATCAAGACGTTCGCTTCCGGGGATGCTTCCAACCCGTCGCCGGCGATGCGCTCGAGGTCCTCCATGGTGAACGCCAGGCCAGAGCCGAGGCCGCCCATGGTGAACGACGGGCGGACGACGACGGGTAGACCCAGCTCAGCGACAGTGTCGCGGACCTCGTCCATGTTGAAGCAGACACGGGAGCGGGCGGACTCGCCGCCGATCTTCTCCACGATGTCCTTGAACATCTGGCGGTCTTCGCCGCGTTCGATCGCATCGATGTTGGCACCGATGAGCTCCACGCCGTGCTTGTCCAGGATGCCCTGGCGGTCCAGTTGAATCGCGGCGTTGAGCGCCGTTTGTCCACCGAGAGTCGCGAGAATCGCGTCGACGGGGTTGCCCTGCTCCGCCTCACGGGCGAGGATCATGTCGATGTACTCCGGCGTGATCGGCTCGACGTAGGTGTGGTCGGCGAACTCCGGGTCGGTCATGATCGTCGCCGGGTTGGAGTTGATCAGGGTGACGCGCAGGCCTTCTTCTTTGAGCACGCGGCAAGCCTGGGTGCCGGAGTAGTCGAATTCGCAGGCTTGGCCGATGACGATCGGACCGGAGCCGATGACCAGGACGTGGTTGATGTCTTCGCGTTTCATTTAAGCATCCTTCCCATTGGCCGAGTGGTTCTCCATCAGGCCGATGAACTGGTCAAAAAGCGGGTTTGCGTCGTGCGGCCCGGCTGCGGACTCGGGGTGGTACTGCACGGAGTAGGCCATGCCGGTTTCCAGGGCGACACCTTCGACGACATCGTCGTTCAAGCAGGTGTGGGTGACCACGGCAGGGCCGAAGTCAGTGTCGAAGGTGCGGCTGTCCTTGACATCGTCTGCTGTGAATCCGTCCGGCATCTGCAAGGCAAAGCCGTGGTTCTGCGAGGTGATGTCGATCTTGCCGGTGACGTGGTTTTTCACCGGGATGTTCACACCCCGGTGGCCGAATTTGAGCTTGTAGGTCTCCAGTCCCAGCGCGCGGCCGAGGATCTGGTTGCCGAAGCAGATGCCGAACAGTGGAATGCCTTTCTCGATGACGCCGCGCGTGACGTCGACCATCGTGTCGGCAGTTGCCGGGTCGCCCGGGCCGTTGGAAATGAACACGCCGTCGGGGTTGTGGCCAAGTACCTCGTCGACCGGCGTGTTGGCCGGCACGACTACAGTCTCGATCCCGCGCTGCGCGAAATGCCGCGGCGTGGCGGTCTTAATTCCCATGTCATAGGCGACAACTGTGAAGCGCTTCTCCCCCTCCGCTGGGATGACATAGGTCCCGTCGGTGGAAACTTCGCCGGCGAGGTCGGCGCCTTCCATCGATGGTTGCTCGTTCACGCGCGCGACAAGCTTATCGACGGACTCACCTGCCTCCTCACCAACGAAGATCCCAGCAGCAATCGAGCCGTAGTTGCGCAGGTGGCGCACCAGTGTGCGGGTATCCACACCGTAGATGCCGGGGATGTTCTGGGACTTCATCTCGTCGTCGAGGCTGCGTTGCGCGCGCCAGTTGCTCACGGTGCGCGACAGGTCACGGATGACCAAGCCGGCGACCCAGATCCGGTTGTCGTGGGATTCGTTGTCCTCGTCGTTCCAGCCGGTGTTGCCGATCTGCGGGGCCGCTGCCACGACAATCTGGCGGTGGTAGGACGGGTCGGTCATGGTCTCTTGGTAGCCGGTCATGGCCGTGGTGAACACGGCTTCGCCGAAGACCGGGTTTGCGGCGTCGCTGGCACCGAAGGCGAAACCGGGGAAGGTCTTTCCGTCGGCAAGGACCAGCACGGCCGGGATGCGGGTGGTGCTCATGGTAGTGCTCCTTTTGTCTCTTGAGTGCTGGTTAGCGCTGGAATGTCGGGCGACCGCGGAGGATGGTGGCGCTCACGCAGGCGTTGAAGTTCATGTTCTCGTACGGGGTGTTGTTCGCCTTGGAGGCCATGTCCGCGCCGTGCGCGGTCCATCCGGCGTCCGGGTCGACGAGCGTCAAGTTCGCCGGCTCCCCCACCGCGATGGGGCGGCCCTGGTCGGATAGGCCGAGAATTTCGGCGGGCCGCTCGCTCATGACGCGCGCCACAAAGCGCCAGTCAGCCAGGCCCGACTCGACAAATACTTGCGCCACAATGCTTAACGACGTCTCCAGCCCGAGCATCCCCGGCTTCGCGTGCTCGAATTCCACGCATTTGTCTTCGGAGCCGTGGGGGGCGTGGTCGGTGGCGATGACGTCGATGGTGCCGTCGAGAAGCGCGTCGCGCAGCGCGATGGTGTCGCGGTCTTCGCGCAGCGGCGGATTGACGCGGAAGAGGCCGTCGTAGGTTTCCAGCTTGGCGTCGGTGAGCAGCAGGTGGTGCGGTGTGACCTCGGCGGTGGCCTCGATCCCCTGCTCTTTGGCCCAGCGCAGCAGCGCCACGGTGCCCTCGGTGGAGGCGTGGCAGATGTGGTAGCGGCCGCCGTAGTCGCGGGTCATGATGAGATCGCGTGCGACAATGGACTCTTCGGCCACACGCGGCCAACCGCGCAGGCCGAGGCGGGCGGCGTTGGCGCCTTCGTGTGCACTGGCGCCCTCGGTCATCCGGTGGTCCTCAGCGTGCTGTGCCAGCACGACGTCGTGAGCCTTGGCGTACTCGATCGCGCGGCGCATTAGTTGCGGGTCGTTGACGCAGCGGCCGTCGTCAGAAAACATGCGGACGTGGTTGCGAGCGAGCAACCCGATCTCGGTGAGCTGTTTGCCCTCCAGGCCCTGCGTGATGGAGCCAACCGGGTAGACATCGCACTTACCGTAGGCTTGGCCCTTCTCCCATACCGCTTCGGCGAGGAAAGGCTGGTCAATGACCGGCTGAGTGTTCGCCATGGTGAACACGGCGGTGAAACCGCCCTTGGCGGCGGCATCGGAGCCGGTAGCGATGGTCTCGGTGTCCTCGCGGCCGGGCTCACGCAGGTGCACGTGCATATCGACGAGCCCCGGCAGCAGCACGTGGCCATCAGCGTCGATCGTGTCGGCGGCGTCAAAGCGGGAATCCCCCATCTCCGCGATGACACCGTCGCGGATGAGGATGTTGGTCGTGTCCTCGCCGTAAGGGCGGACGTTGTTGATCGCAAGCGTGGTCATCTAGATCTCCTCTCCGCTCGCCAGCAAGGTGAATAGGACCGCCATGCGGGTGTACACGCCGTTGGTCACCTGGTTCAGAACCACCGCGTTGGGGCGGTCGGCGACGGCGAAGTTGATCTCCATGCCGCGCAGCATCGGGCCGGGGTGCATGATCAGCGCGTCGCTGCCCAGTTTGTCAGCGCGAGCCTCCGACAACCCGTATAAAGTTGCGTATTCGCGGTGGGACGGGAAGAACCCGCCGAGCATGCGCTCCGCCTGAACGCGCAGCATCATCACCACATCGGGCGCGACCCCGTCAGCACCGCCCTCCAACTCGGCATCGAAGTCGTAGCACACCTTGCACGGCCAGGTCTCCACACCGGCCGGCATGAGTGGCGGCGGGGCGACCAGCACAACCGTCGCGCCAAGCGCCGACAGCAAGTCCACGTTCGACCGCACCACGCGCGAGTGCAGGCAGTCGCCGACGATGAGGACTTTCTTGCCCTCTAGGTCGCCGATGTGTTGGCGCATCGTCACAGCGTCGAGAAGCGCCTGGGTGGGGTGCTGGTGTTGGCCGTCACCGGCGTTGATGATGCTCGCATCCGGCACCCACTGGCGCAGCAGATTAGGCGCGCCGGAGGCCGGGTGCCGCATGATGATCGCATCCGCGCCGACCGCCTCGATGGTCAGGGCGGTGTCCTTGAGTGACTCGCCCTTTTTCACCGACGAGCTAGAGGCAGAGACGTTGATGACATCGGCGCTCATCCATTTGCCCGCTGTCTCAAAAGACGAGCGTGTGCGCGTGGAGTTCTCGTAGAACAGCGTGAACACCGTCCGCCCGCGCAGCGTCGGCAACTTCTTCATCTCGCGGCCGTCGAGGGCTTCGCGGAACCGGTCCGCCTCATCCATCAGGCCGATGATTTCTTCGCGGGACAAGTCCGCGATGCTGATCAGGTGCTTCATCATTCACCGTCCTTGATCAAGGTGACGCCGTCGGAGTCGTCGATCGGCGTGAGGGTGACTTCGACATCCTCACTGCGCGAGGTGGGAATGTTCTTGCCCACGTAATCCGCGCGGATCGGCAGCTCGCGGTGTCCGCGGTCAACAAGCACCGCCAGCTGAATGACCTGCGGTCGCCCGATATCCGCAATGGCATCGAGGGCGGCGCGGATGGTGCGGCCGGAGTACAAGACATCGTCGATAAGCACCACGATCGCGTCGTTGATGTCGACCGGAATGTCGGTGGGCAACAGCGCGCGGTGCGGACGTGCCCGCAGATCGTCGCGGTACAGCGTGACATCTAAACTGCCAACCGGGACGGTGACCCCGGCGAACTCTGCGATCGCCGCGGAGATGCGCTTTGCCAGCGGCACTCCCCCCGACGGAATCCCCAGCAAAACAACCGACGGTGCGTCGGGTGCATCAAGCGCTGTTTTCTCGATGATTTGATGCGCGATGCGTGCAATCGTGCGCGACACGTCGTTGGCGTCAAGCAACTGTGTGGCACTCATCGAACCTCCTTCCCCGCCTCTCTGTGCGGAATTTAAAGGATGCGTTTCTGTGTGCGTGTCTAAGCTGGAAACCAGCTTTTGAACGACACCCGCAAGATTATCACTCAAACGCGTAAAGCAGGTTCCCAATGTCGATCACCACCACCCACCTCGTGCCCGCGCCGCTTGAGCGCGTCTGGGAGTGGCACACCCGCCCGGGCGCCGTGCAGCGCCTGACCCCGCCTTTTCTGCCGATGAGCGTTGTCTCCGGCGCTGAATCGCTGCGCGACGGCACCACTGTGCTCAAGCTGCCTGCCGGCCAGAAATGGATCGCGCAACACGTTGCCGAGGAATACATCGAGGGCTCCCAGTTCGTCGACGTGGCAGAGAACACCCCCGTCAAACAGGCGACCCAATGGAAGCACACCCACATCTTCGAGCAGGCAGACAGCGGCACCCGCATCACCGACACCGTGGACACGCGCGTGCCGGAGGCCATGCTCAAGGCGGCCTTCGCCTACCGCCAACGCCAGCTCGTCGAAGACCTCGCGTTCCAAGACCGGCTCGAGCAGATTGCCGATGTCGCTCCGAAGACGATCGCGATGACCGGCTCGCGCGGGCTCGTCGGTTCCGCCTTGAGTGCGCAGCTGACGACCGCCGGCCACACCGTCGTCCAGCTTGTGCGCGGCGACGCAGAGGAGGGCCAGCGCCACTGGGACATGGAGAACCCTGACGCATCGCTTTTCAGCGGCATCGATGCCGTCATCCACCTCGCCGGCGAGTCCATCATGGGCCGGTTCACCGACACCCATAAGTCGAAGATTTATTCCTCGCGCATCGGCCCGACGCGCAAGCTGGCCCAAGCTGCAGCGGACGCCGGGGTGGAGACGTTCGTATCCGCCTCAGCCGTCGGCTTCTACGGCACCAACGCCGGCGACCGCGTCCACACCGAAGCTGACGGCCAGGGAGACGGCTTCCTCGCCGAGGTCGTTGCTGAGTGGGAAGGTGCCACCGACTACGCCCGCGACGCCGGGGTGCGCACCGTGAACATTCGCACCGGGCTCGTCCTGTCCGGTGAAGGCGGACTGCTGCCGGTGCTGCGCTTCTCCGCGTCGACTGCCCTGTCGGCGCGCTTCGGCGACGGCGACTTCTGGATGTCGTGGGTTGCCATCGACGACCTGACGGACATCTACATCCGCGCGCTTTTCGACGATCAGCTCTCCGGCCCCGTCAACGCCACCGCCCCGAACCCGGTGACGAACGCCGAGATGTCGAAGGCGCTGACCTTGACACTCAACCGCCCCGAGCTGATGGGCATCCCCTCGCTCGGCCCAAAGGTGCTCCTGGGTGAAGAAGGCGCCCGCGAGCTCGCGCTGGCCGACCAGCGCGTTGAGCCGGCAAAATTGAATGAGCTCGGCCACCACTTCCGCTACCCCACCCTGCAGGAAGCACTCGACCACGAACTCGGCAAGGAGGAACTGCTGTGACACGACCAACTAATGGTGAAGACGGAGACGTCGATACGCCCCGCGATGTCACGGTGAACGACATTGCGGCTGTGCTCGACGCTGAAAACCTCGAGTACCGCATCGAAGAAGCTGACGCTGGCCCCGGCGAACCAACCCGTACGGTGCTGCGTACTGGCTTCGTCAACGCCGCGATGGTGTTCGCCTTCGACGACGGCCGGCTGGTGTTCGAGTCCGTGTGGCGCGGCGAGTTCACCCCGATGGATGCCTCGTCGCTGCTCTTCGCTGTGAACGAGTACAACCAGACGCGTTTCGCGCCGACGCTGCGTTTCTTCCAGAGCGAGGAGAACACACTGGTCATTACCGGCATCCGCTCGCTGGAGGTCTCCCAGGGGCTTTCCGACAACCAGCTCGGGTCCTTCGTGGTCACCTCGATCGACGCGACGTTGCAGGCCTTCGACTTCTTGGCTGAATCATTCCCGACCGCTGTGACATGGGAGGAGTAACCGTGAGCGACAACAACGTTTCGACTGTCACTATTGACCGTATTGTGGACGCCGCTGCTCAAGCGGGCATCGGTGTAGAGGCAGACTCCACCGGCCGCGTTGCCCAGGGGCTGCACGAGGACCTGCAAATCATGATCGTGCTGCTGGACTCCGTCTTCATCGCCCGGGCTGACTCCGCCACCGATACCCCCGCCGACACGCCGGAAGCGACGCTGTACCTGGCTGCCAACGAGGTCAATTCGACGTTGGTGGGCGCGCGTGCGATTGTCGGCAACCGCTCCGAGAATCTCATCGTGCGCACCGAGTCCGAAGTGCATTGCGCAGCGGGCATGAACGATCCGCAACTGCGCGCAACTGTCACAGACGCGGTAGACAAGGTGGTCAGCGCGCACAACGCGATGGTTGTCCTCTCCGAGCAGATCGAGGCAGCGCAGGCCGAAGTAGAGCAAGCCGAAACCGAGCGCAGCAGCGGAGATTCTGAACTCGAGCAGTAGCACTGAGCGGCGGTCATGTACGCTGAACCTGATCGCGGGAGGAGTGCAGCATGTCGAATCAGTGGAACCAGCCACCCCACGACGGCCGTAATGGCGGATTAGCGTTCGTGATTGGCTTCGGTGTGCTCTTCGCGACCGTTGATGAGTCGACACCGACCTCCACCTCCACGTCCGTGACCACCACGCGCAGTTTTTAGCGCTGTAGCCCCCCTGAAGACACATGGCGCTGCACGATCTTGACTTCTTCGAGGTCATAGGAGCTTTCTATGCGCTTGACGCCGACAGCGCGATGGACGAGCTGTCCGCGTGTCCACCCAGTTGCTGGACGGGGCTCGCTTACGAGTGGAAGAGCGACAACGCCTCCGAGTATCATCAGTTCATTCAGTACGTCGTCGACGTACTCCCCTCGCACGCGCCGATGGGCTGGGTGTTTTCTCTCGTCGAAGAATATCTGCACCCGATCGTGCACTTGCCGGACGCCGTGGACAACGCCGCGGAGACGCTCGTCCGGTTCTGGAACGCTCACCCGGAGTGCCGGACCGCTGACAATGAGCGTGAACTGCGCGACTATCTCCGGCTGCTCCATGACCACCCGGATTCCGAGCGCGTTTCTGACATCGCCAGGCACATCACGCCCCGGTGACGCGGTCTTTAAGACTCTTCGAGGCGCGTCAGTTCGGTCTCGACATCGAAGTCCGGTTCCGGCCAGGACAAGTCGAGCTCGCGCAATGCGCGTGCCAGCAGAGTTTTGACCACGGTGCGGCAGTAATCTTTGTCGTCGGACGGGATGCAGTACCACGGGGCAACGTCGGTGGAGGTACGCGTCATCGCGATCTCGTAGGCCTTCTGGTACTCGTCCCACAGCCGACGGTCGTCGATGTCGCCGGGGTTGTACTTCCAGTGCTTGTCCTCGCGCTCGAGACGCTTGCGCAGGTTCTCCTTCTGGAAGTCCTTGGAGATGTGCGGCATGACCTTGATGATCTTGGTGCCGTTCGCAGCGGCTTCGTTCTCAAAGTCGACGATTGCCTCGTAGCGCCGTTCGATCTCCTCCGGCGGGGCCATGTTCTTCACGCGCTGAACCAAGACGTCTTCGTAGTGGGAACGATCGAAGACAGACACCACGCCCGGCTCCGGCAGGTGTGGGCGGATGCGCCACAAGAAATCGTGCTTGCGCTCTTCTTCCGTCGGCTTACCGAAGGCCTTGATGTGCACACCCTGCGGGTCCATCACGTCGCCGACGACGTTGCGGACAATGCCGCCCTTACCGGACGTGTCCATGCCCTGGAGGACGAGCAAGACCGAGCCGGCGTTCTCGTTGCCGGCGCGGCCGTTGGCGTAGAGGCACTCCTGCAGTTCGGCGATTTCTTCGTCGAAGTCGGAGTAGGCGCCGTCGACATTGCCGTCGGAAAGCCCCGGCGTGGATGCCGGATCGACGGAGGCAATCTCGAAGTCAGGCCCAACGCGGAGGGACTCTGCCTCCTCAATCGTTACTTTGGCCATCGGTGGGCTGCTGCTCCTTCGATGTCTCGGCGGGGGTGGAAGGCTCTTCCACCTCGGAGGGCACAGCTGGCTCGACAGCATTGGCGTCGATAAGCGACGTCCCAGCCAGGTCGGTGTTTTCCGTGACCGCTGCGGCCTCGGCGGTGTCGGTGAACTGGCCGAACTCGTCTGTTGCTTGAGCGATCTCGGGCGCATTCGACGCGTGTGCCTGAATGATGTCGTCGAGCACGGCGTGGATGTACGGTGATGCGTTATCGCCGGCGTACTCGGTGGACATTTCCATGGCGTTAGCAATGGAAATCGGCGGCTCGACCTCGTCGTTGTAGAGAATCTCCCAGGTAGCCACGCGCAGGATGGCGCGGTCGACGGCGGGGATCCGGTTGAGCTCCCAGTTGTCGGACAGGAAGCGCTCGATCGCGTTGTCGATCTCGTCCAAGGCGGCGGCCGCACCCGCGATGATCTCGCGGGTGTAGTCAGCCACAGGCGCGACGGCGTTCGTGGGATCGCCGGCCAGAGCGGCGCGGTCCTCCACGATCGCCACTGGGTCGACGTCGCGGGTCTCTGCCTCGAAGAGGATGTCTACAGCGCGGCGGCGCGCACGGTAACGGGCGCCGTGACGTTTGTAGTCAGGCATCTTAGTTGTTCACGCGGGAGAGGTACTCGCCAGTGCGGGTGTCCACTTTGACCACGTTGCCGGTCTCCAGGAACAGCGGAACCTGGATCTCAGCGCCGGTCTCCAGCGTGGCCGGCTTGGTGCCACCGGTGGAGCGGTCGCCCTGCAGGCCCGGGTCGGTGTGCTGGATGCCCAGGTCGACAGAGATCGGCAGCTCGGCGAACAGTGCCTCACCCTCGTGGAAGGAGACCTGCACACGCATGTTCTCCAGCAGGAAGCGGGCGGCGTCGCCGAACTTGTCCTCGGGCAGCTCGTACTGCTCGTAGGTCTTGTCGTCCATGACCACGTAGTTCTGGCCGTCGTTGTACAGGTAGGTCATGTCGCGGCGGTCCACAGTCGCGGTCTCCACCTTGACGCCGGCGTTCCAGGTCTTGTCCACGGTCTTGCCCGTGACCACATCTTTGAGCTTCGTGCGCACGAATGCGGGGCCCTTGCCCGGCTTGACGTGCTGGAACTCGATGATCTGCTGGAGCTTGCCATCAACGTTGAGGACAAGGCCGTTCTTGAAGTCGGCGGTAGTTGCCACGTGAAATCCTCCTTGTGGGGGCCGTCAAAACATGCCCATGCTACACGAACAAGGCTAGATACTAAATGACTGTGAGTTCCTTGGGGAACTCGGTAATGATCCGCGGCGCGCCAGAGGTGATCACCACGGTGTCTTCGATGCGCACGCCACCCTTGTCGGGCACGTAGATGCCCGGTTCGACGGTGAGCGTCATGTTCTCCTCAAGCGTGCCCACACCCTTGGCACGCGCGTACGGTGCCTCGTGGACGTCCAGGCCAATGCCGTGGCCGGTGGAATGCACGAAGTGCTCGCCGTATCCGGCATCAGCGATGATGTCGCGGCAGTGCTTATCGACGTCAGCCAGTCCCCTCCCCGGTGTCGCCGCCTTCACCCCGGCTAACTGCGCATCGAGGACAACCCCGTAGATCTCCGCGGCGAAGTCGGTCGCGTGGCCGATGCAGAACGTGCGCGTCATATCCGAGTTGAATCCGCGGTAGTGCGCACCGAAATCGATGGTGACCAGATCACCGTCCTCAAGCACCCGGTCGCCGGCGCTGTAGTGCGGCAGGGCAGAGTTCGGGCCGGAGGCGACGATGGTGTCGAAGCTAGGTCGTTCTGCCCCGCCGAGGCGCATCCGGTATTCGAGGTCGGCAGCAATCTCGCGTTCGGTGCGGCCGGCGCGGAGCTCGCCAGCATCGATAAGCGCGGTCAGCGCGCCCACCGCAATGTCGGCGGCCTCCGTCAAACGTCGGATCTCAAAGCCGTCTTTGATCAGGCGAATGTCCTCGACGACTCCAGTGACCGGGACGAGTGTCACGCCCTCCGGGCAGACCTTCTGCAGGCGGTTCAACCCGTCGACGGTCATGTGCGCGGCATCGAAGCCCACGCGCCAGCCGTCAGCCACACCGGCGATCAGAGTTTCCGCCGGCGTGGAGACAATCTCTGCCTCAATGTCCGGAACTTCGGCCGCGATCTGCATGGTGTAACGGCCGTCGGTGGCGATCTTGGCGGAGAGGTCCTTGTTCACCAGCAGCGCACCGTTGGAGCCGGAGAAACCGGAGAAGTACCGCACGTTGACCGGGTGGGTCAACAAAAACGAGTCAATACGCTGACCTGCCAGTTCCGCCGAGAGTTTGCGGCGGCGGGTCAGGAAACGGGAATCGGCGAAACCCATCATGCCCTCCTCAAGAAGTATTCCAACGCCAGCTCATAACCGTCAGCCCCCAGGCCAGCGATGACGCCAGTCGCGATTGGCGAGAGGAAGGAATGCTGCCTAAACGGCTCGCGCGCGTGCACATTGGATAGGTGCACTTCGATGAAGCCGGGCCCGTTCTGCAGTTCCACTAGCGCGTCACGCAGAGCCACGGACGTGTGGGTGTACCCGCCCGGGTTGATGATGACGGGCCAGTCGTTGTCGGCGGCGTTATGAATCGCGTCGATAAGCACGCCCTCGTGATTCGACTGCCGGAAGTAAATCTCGGCACGATCGCCCGCGCGCGTTTTCAATCGCTCCTCGATATCGGCGAGCGTCATGGAGCCGTAAATCTCAGGCTGCCGTTGGCCAAGACGGTTGAGATTGGGGCCGTTGAGCACGAGTACCTTCATGCCAACTCACTATAGGCTGCGCGCAGCTCCTCCATGGTCGCATCTTCTAGGCGCGTCGTGGCACCAATACCTTCGAGCACGACGAAGCAGATGCGGCCGTCGCGGTTCTTCTTGTCGTGCGTCATGCCTTCATGTAGTTCCTCGAAGGCATCCTGATCGTACGTGGTGGGCAAACCGACCGATGCGCAGATCCTGCGGTGGCGGTCAACGACATCCTGGTCGATGAGCCCACGGTTGCGCGCCAGCACCGCAACGAAAATCATGCCGACAGCGACAGCGTTGCCGTGGCGCCAGCGGTAATCTTCGCGCTTTTCCACGGCGTGGCCCAGCGTGTGGCCGTAATTCAGGATCTCCCGCAGGTGGGATTCCTTGAGGTCTTCGCTGACAACGCGGGCCTTGACGGCGACGGAACGCTCGATCAGCTCGGCGATGCGGTCCTTCGGAACGTCACCCTCCGGGCTCTGCGCCGCTTCTTCATAGATGTCCAGGATGACCGGGTCGGCGATGAAACCGGTCTTGATGATCTCGGCGGAGCCGGCGACGAACTCCTCATGCGCGAGGGTCTCCAGGCGGTCTAGGTCGATGTACACGGAGTCCGGCTCGTGGAACGCGCCGACTAAGTTCTTACCAGCGTCGGTGTTAATACCGGTCTTGCCGCCGACGGCAGCGTCGACCATGGCCAGCAGCGTCGTAGGCACCTGAATGACCTTGATGCCGCGCATCCACGCCGCGGCGACAAAGCCGGCAAGGTCCGTTGTCGCCCCGCCACCAAGGCCGATGACAATGTCCTGGCGCGAGAAGTTCTGCGCGCCGAGCGTGTCCCACAGCTCCCCTGCGACGCGCAGGGTCTTGCCGTCTTCCGCATCCGGGATCGGTGCGAGTGTGACGTTCAGGCCTGCGGCCTCGATGAGGGTGCGCAGCTGTTCCGCTGTATCCGCCAGCGGCGTTTGATGCACGATCATCGCCTGTCGTGCGCCAGTCTCCTGCGCACGCTGGGCGATCTGCTCGTTCAACCCACGGCCAATGTGGACCTGGTACGGGTTGGGGCCGGTGACGTCGATGACAGCCATGGGAGGTGCTCCTAGCGGGGGGTTGTTAGCGCGATTCGATGAGCGCGAGGATCTCGGCCACGAGACGCTGCGGCGGGCGCGAGTCGGTGCGCACGCGGTGCATAGCTACCTCGCGGTAGTATGGTTCGCGGGCTTCTAATAGAGCGCGGTAATGCGCCTCGGGGTCGTCTGCTTTGAGGACCGGGCGGGAGTCGTTACCGGCCGTGCGCCGCACGCCCTCCTCCACAGACACGTCGATCCACACCACATTGTGGGCTGCAAGCAACCTGCGAGTGGACTCTGTGAGCACGGCACCGCCGCCCAAGCTGACCACGCCGCCCGAGGCGAGAGAGCGCGCGACGTACTCGGCTTCCACTTCACGGAAGCGCTCCTCCCCCAGGTCTGAGAACACCTCGCCGGTGGGCTTGCCTTCGCCTTTGGCAATGAGCTCATCAGAATCCACCAGCGGCAGATTCATAGCGCGCGCCAGACGCCGGCCAATTGTCGACTTGCCTGCTCCGGGCGGGCCGACCAGGACCACGCGCGGAGAGGCATGCACCACGGGCTCATCCATCGTGCTCATGTCCGCCGGATCGGATGAGGCGTTGCTCATCGGCATGTTTCCGGGCGTGGGTGTGCCAGCGGTGGCGGGGAACTTTGCCGGGCGCTGGGAATCAGCGGTCGGATCAGTCATTGTTGTTCTCACCGTCCCCGAAGGCGAGACGTTCCGAGACGTACTGCTTGTAGGCCTCGACATTGCGCTTGGTTTCTTCGACACTGTCACCGCCGAACTTCTCCAGCGTGGCGCGGGCGAGCACGAGCGCGACCATCGCTTCTGCGACAACGCCCGCAGCGGGCACCGCGCACACATCAGAACGCTGGTGGATCGCAGTGGCTTCATCGCCGGAGACCATGTCGAGCGTCTTCAGTGCGCGCGGCACCGTGGAGATCGGCTTCATTGCGGCGCGCACGCGCAGCGCCTCGCCATTGGTCATGCCGCCTTCTAGGCCGCCGGCACGGTTCGTCGTGCGGTGCACGCCCTGCACGTCGCGCACCATCTCGTCGTGCGCTTCCGAGCCGCGGCGGCGGGCTTCCTCAAAACCGTCTCCGACCTCGACGCCCTTGATCGCCTGAATGCTCATCAGCGCTGCTGCGAGCTGCGCGTCTAGGCGAGTATCGCCAGAGACGTGCGAGCCCAGGCCGATCGGGAGGCCGTCGACGATGACCTCGACGATGCCGCCAAGAGTGTCGCCGTCCTTCTTCGCGGCTTCAATCTGCGCGATCATGGACTCCTCGGCAGCCTCACCCGCGGCGCGGACGGGGGAAGCGTCGATCCGCTCCAGGTCGTCGAAGTTGGGCAGCGGGCCGTCGTACGGCTGCGACTGGCCAATGGAGATGACGTGCGAGAAAACCTCGACGCCAAGCACCTCCCGCAAGAACGAGCGCGCGATCGCGGCTGCTGCCACGCGCGAGGCTGTTTCGCGTGCCGACGAGCGCTCCAACACCGGCCGAACCGCGTCGAAACCATATTTGACCATGCCGGAGAAGTCCGCGTGGCCCGGGCGCGGGCGGGTCAGCGCCGCGCCCCGGCCGGAGTTCATAGCTTTCTGCACCTCGGGATCTTCCATGTCGAGTGCTTCGGCCGACATGATCGTCGTCCACTTTGGCCACTCGGTGTTACCGATCATGACGGCGATCGGGCTGCCAATCGTCTTGCCGTGAATAATGCCGGTGAGAAGGGTCAGTTCATCCTGCTCGAATTTCATGCGTGCGCCGCGGCCGTATCCGAGCCTCCGGCGGGCCAGCTGGTAACCGATCTCTTCTTTTGAGACGGGCACCCCGGCCGGCATATTCTCGATCATCGCGATCAGAGCCTGACCGTGGGATTCACCTGCAGTAGTCCAACGAAGCATGGAGGCATTGTCTCATAAAGACCAACTGTTCGTGCATGCAAGCCCCACTATCCACGCGGCCGCCAGCATGGCCGGCCCGTGCGCTGTGTCGGGCAGACGCTTGATCAGCAAGAACACGATGGTCAGCGCACTTGCCAGCAGCATGGCGGCGAGCACGGCGAGCGCACCTCCCACCCCGGCCAGGGCGACCCCCAGCGGCACCGCGAGCTTGATGTCTCCGCCGCCGATGCCTGCATCAGTGCTTCGGTCAGAGCTGCCGCGTACAGCAAGGAGAAGGTACAGCGCCGGCCACACAAGCCCCCACACCCCTTGCGGATAGAACACGCAGAAGATCAAGGCCAGCGCGGCTGCTGGAAGGGTGAGAAAGTCTGGGAGGCGGCGCTGTGAGACGTCGTAAAGCACGAGCGCAATTGACCAGACCCCCGCAACAATTCCCCCCGCCACCATGAATCTAACCGCCGAGACGTTTGACCCCGGTTGGTGAGATCCACCCGACGTGGCGCATGAGCGCTTCGTGCATGTCCGCGCGCGGGGCGGGGATGCCGGTGAACTGCTCGAACTGCGAATAGGACTGGCAGGCGAGCATCGTCAGTCCACCGACGGTGAGGTGGCCGTTCGACGCCGCCTCCGTGGCTAGCGGTGTGGGCCACGGGTCGTAGATAACGTCGAGTACCGGTGCGTGGCCGAGCTCTTTGACCCACGGTTCGATCACGTGAGCCGGAACCGTAGACACAATCAGGTCTGCGCTGAGCGCAATCGGCTCGAGGTCGCGCTCAAAGTCCAGGAACTCCGCCTCCGCGCTGGCACCGGTCTCCCGCAGCAGCGGCAGCAATTCTTCGCTGCGGTTTGTGCGGTTGAGCACGGTGAGCTTATCGACGCCGCGGTGCGCCAACGCCCACAACGCCGGCCGCGCGGTCCCGCCACCCCCGATGACAATGGCGTGTCCGATGCGCGCCTGCCCGATGAGCTGGTCGAGCGCTCCGTCGATGCCCTCACAGTCAGTGTTGTCGGCGCGCCAGCGACCGTCGTCTAGGCGGACGAGCGTGTTCGCGGAACCGATCGCCCGCGCGCGCTCCGTCGCCTCGTCGGCGAACTCGAGTGCGGCGAACTTGCCCGGCATGGTCACGGAGAATCCGCGGTAGGAACTGTCTGCTCCGCCGACAATGCCTGGCAGTTGCTCGGCGGTGCACTCAATGCGTTCGTAAGACCAGCCCGTGAGTTCCGCAGCGTCGTATCCTGCGCCGTGAAGCACCGGCGAGAGCGAATGCTCAATCGGGCTGCCCAAAACGGCGGCCTTGCTCGTAGCCTCGCTTCCGCCAGTGATCGCAGTGCTCATGGTCTAACGCTGGGAGTCGAGGATGCCGGAGTCGTAGGCCTTCTGGACTTCAGCTTGGTGCTCCTCGAAGGTGTTGGTGAAGATCGTGGTGCCGTCGTGGTCGATCGTGACGAAGAACAGCCACTCGCCGTCAGCCGGGTGCTCCATCGCGTGGATTGCTTCATCCGACGGAGAGGCAATCGGTGTCTCCGGCAGTCCTTCCTTAGCGTAGGTGTTCCACGGCGTTTGCCTCTGGCGGTCAGAGTCGCCGGTGGCCAGCTCCACGGATTCCAGGTCGTAGTTGACGGTGGAGTCGAACTCGAGGCGCATCGGCTCGTCGAGGCGGTTGAGGATGACACGGGCAACCTTGTCGAACTCCCCTGCCGGTGCCTCGCGCTCCACGAGGGAGGCAGCGACGAGCAGGTCGTACGGGCTCAGGCCGATCGCCTGGGCACGGCCGACAATGTCGGTGCTGTTGTACTTGTCGGCCGAGCGAGTGACCAGATCAGTGAGAATCGTTTGGGCGTCAGCGCTCGGGTCGACGATGTATTCGCCCGGGGCGATGAGGCCCTCGAGACGCTTCGGGTCGCCCTTGCGCGCCTCGACTGGCTGGATCGCCCACTCAGGCACGCCGAGGGAGGCAGGGTCGGCGTTGGCAGCGACGTCATGAAGCTGCTCAGCGCTCACGCAGCCCTCGGCATCGCCGTCTGGGCCGCAGGTGACTGTGGAGATGTTGGAGTAAATACCAAAGCGCGTTTCTCCACCGACAACGCGGACATCCATCAACGTCGAACCACCCGGGATCTTCAGCAAGTCGATCTTGTTGGCGGGGTCGAGCAGTGCTGCAACAGCAGCCTCAGCACTCATCTTCTCCTGCAGACGGTAGAAACCGGGCTGGATGCTGTCGGCGTCCGGGGTCGACATTGCCGCAGCTTGGAAAGACTGGTCAGAGCGGACCACGCCCTCCTCTTGCAACGCTGGGCCCATTTGGCTTAGCGTCGTGCCCTCGGGGATCTCGACGACCTTCTCCACACCGTTGCCGGCACCTTGGAAGTCGCCGCCGTTAGACATCGAGCGTGCAACGGCGATGTAGACGATCGCTCCGATGATGAGCAGAATAGACGCCACCAGCACCGCGATGCCGCGGGTGCGCCCTTGGGAAGTCCTAGCCGAGCTCACGTTGTCGTCTCCTTGAGGTTGAGCTGATTAGCGCGGCCGTCCAGCCACGATTGGAGAATAGCCACAGCGGCTGCTTGATCAATCACAGCACGACCGTCGCGGGCGTTCACCCCAGACAAGCGCAACGCATTGGTTGCCTCGACGGTGGTGAGCCGCTCATCTGCGAAGCGGACAGGAACGTCCGGGTTGCGGCGACCAATCCGGAAAGCAATCTCCTTGGCGTGCTTGACGCTTGAGGAACCGTTTCCCTTCAGATCGCGCGGCAATCCGACGACGACCTCTACAGCGTCATATTCGCTAATGATGTCGAGTAAGCGGTCAATGTCCGCACCATCGCGGTCTTTGAAACCGGTCACGCGCTCCACAGTCTCCACCGGGGTGGCCAACAGACCATCCCGGTCAGAAGAAGCCACACCGATCCGAACAGTGCCCACATCGATACCGATGCGGCGCCCCGGACCGGGATCGTCGACCCCGGGGGTATCCGGCTGGATCTTCATGTCGTGGACCTCAATATTGCTATGGAAACTACGGAGAACGCAGCGTCTTTCCTATGTTGTCAGTGTCGTGATCGATCTGTGACCTAACAGCACCCTAGCTTATACTTTTCCGATTTCTTCACGCAGGGCCGTGAATCCAGCCTCGATTCCGGAGGCGTCGGAACCGGATCCCTGCGCCAGGTCCGGCTTTCCTCCGCCCTTGCCGCCGACGTAGCCACCGAACATGCCAACATACTGACCAGCCTTGATGCCCTTATCGACGGCACCCGGTGTTGCCGCCACCGCGAACGGCACCTTGCCGTCGGTGCTAGATGCCAGCACGATGACAGCCGGATCGCTGCCCAAGCGGCCGCGCAGGTCGGTGGCCATGGTGCGCATGTCGCCGCCAGTAAGGCCGTCCGGAAGCTTCACGGCAAGGAACTTGATGTCTCCTATCGTCTCCGCCTGCTTGACCAGTTCGCCGGTCTGGTTGGCCAGCTCCTTCTTGCGTAGGTTCTCGATCTCCTTCTCCGCCGCGCGCAGGCGCTCAGTGAGTTGGGCGATGCGCTCTGGAAGCTGGTCGGTCGGGGTCTTCAGCTCCTCTGCCAGGCCGCTAGCGAGTGCTGCTTCCTTGGAGAAGAACGCGAAAGAGTCCATGCCCGAGTAGGCCTCAATACGGCGCGCACCGGAACCGACGGAAGATTCACCCAGCACAGCCACCGGGCCGATCTGGGACGAGTGCTCCACGTGGGTACCGCCACACAGCTCGATGGAGAACGGGCCGCCGATCTCCACGACGCGGACCTCATCGCCGTAGTTCTCACCGAACAGCGCCATCGCTCCCATCTCTTTCGCGCGCTCAAGAGATGTCTCAAACGTGTTCACAGCGAAATCGGCGTCCACCGCCTGGTTGGCAATGACTGCGATCTCGTCGAGCTGCGCCGAGGTGAGCTGATCGGTGTAGTTGAAGTCGAAGCGCAGGTAGCCCGGCTTATTCATCGACCCAGCCTGGACAGCGGTCGGGCCGAGCACCTGGCGCAGCGCGGCGTGGATGAGGTGGGTGGCGGTGTGCGCCTGACGGGCGCCGTGGCGCCACGTCGGGTTCACCTCCGTGCGCACTGTTTGACCCAGGTCGAGCCCGCCGTTTTCCACGGTCGCCTTGTGGACCCAGAGCTTCTTGTTGCCCACCTTCTGCACGTCGTGCACGGACAGGACGGTGTCGCCCACGACAATGCGGCCGCGGTCAGCCAGCTGGCCGCCGCCCTCGGCATACATCGGGGTGATGTCCAGGATGACCTCGACCTCATCACCCTGGCCGACCTCACCGACCTTCTCACCGCCGCGGACCAGCCCGATGACCTTCGAGTCATGGTCAAGAGTGTCGAAGCCAACGAACTCGGTGGGGTGCGCGTCGACCCATTCGCGGTACAGCGACTCGTCGATATTTCCCGTCTTCTTAGCCTTGCTATCAGCCTTGGCGCGGTCGCGCTGCTCCTTCATCGCAGCATCGAACGCAGCCATGTCCACCTCGAGGCCAGCTTCGGCGGCCATCTCAAGGGTGAGGTCAATCGGGAAGCCGTAGGTATCGTGCAGCTCAAACGCTTGCCCACCCGGCAAAACGGTTTGGCCGGAACCCTTGACGGTCGCAGCGGCTTCGTCGAAACGGTGGGTGCCGGACTCCAGCGTCTTCAGGAAGGCCTTTTCCTCGTTGACGGCCACGCGCAGGATGCGCTCGCGGTTCTGCTCAATCTCCGGGAAAGACGGGGCCATCGTGTCCATGATCGTGTTCATGAACGTCTCGATGGTGGTGCCCTGCGCACCGAGCAGGCGCGCCGAGCGGACAATGCGGCGCAACAAGCGGCGCAAGATGTAGCCGCGCCCCTCGTTCGACGGCGTGACACCGTCAAGGATGATCATCATTGCGGTGCGGGAATGATCGGCGATGACGCGGAAGCGGACGTCGGAAAGCTCCCCTTCTTTACCCCCCGCACCGTACGTGGTGCCCGTGAGCTTCTCCGTCGCCTCAATGACCGGGTGCAGCAAGTCAGTCTCGTAGACGTTGTCCACACCCTGCAGGATGCAGGCGAGACGCTCAATGCCCAGGCCGGTATCGATGTTCTTGTTCGGCAGCTCACCGAGAATCTCGAAGCCGCCCTTCTTGTCGCCCTCGCCGCGGATGGACTCCATGAAGACCAGGTTCCAGATCTCCATGTAGCGGTTGTCGTCAGCGATCGGACCGCCTTCCTTGCCGTGCTCGGGCCCGCGGTCGTAGTAGATCTCGGAGCTCGGGCCGCACGGGCCAGGCACGCCCATGGACCAGAAGTTGTCCTCCATGCCCATCCGCTGAATGCGCTCTGCCGGCACGCCGATCTTGTTCTCCCAGATCTCAGCAGCCTCATCGTCCTCGGTGTACACCGTCACCCACAGGCGCTCGGGGTCCAGGCCGAAGCCACCGTCGGCCTGGCTATTGGTCAGCAGCGACCACGCCAGCTCAATCGCTCCCTCTTTGAAGTACTGACCGAAGGAGAAGTTGCCCGCCATCTGGAAAAACGTGTTGTGGCGGGTGGTGATGCCCACTTCCTCAATGTCCAGAGTGCGCACGCATTTCTGGATGGACGTGGCCGTGCCGCTGTCGAACGGCGGGGTCTGCTGGCCGAGGAAGTACGGCTTGAACGGCACCATGCCTGCGTTGACGAACAGCAGGGTGGGGTCGTCGAGGATCAGCGAGGCACTGGGCACCGGGATGTGGCCGGCGTCGACGAAGTGCTGGGTGAAGCGGTCCCTGATTTCGTGGGTCTGCACAGACGTGTCCTTTGCGGGTCGTTGGACTTTTCTCGTCCAGCTACTTTACCCGCGGACCATTCCTCGCAGTCGCTCGGCGTAGTCCTGGATGCGCTTTTCGGCGCCGTGCCCGGTGGGCTCGTAGTAGCGCGCTTCATCCAGCCCCTCTGGAATGTAGCGCTGCTTGACCACACCGCGTGGATCGTCGTGCGGATACACATACCCCACCGCGTTCCCGATCTTTTTAGCCCCCTCATAATGGCCGTCGCGCAGGTGGGGTGGGACGGTCCCGGATTTGCCAGCGCGGACGTCAGCAAGCGCGGCGTCAATCGCTTTGATGACCGACGGCGACTTCGGCGCTGTCGCGAGATGAATCGTGGCCTGCGCCAGCGGGAGCCGGCCCTCCGGCATGCCGATGAACTGCACCGCCTCGGCCGCAGCGGTGGCTGCTTGCAGCGCGGACGGGTCGGCCATGCCAATGTCCTCGGAGGCGTGAATGACCAGCCGGCGGGCAATGAACCGCGGGTCCTCCCCTGCCTCAATCATCCGGGCGAGGTAGTGCAAGGCCGCATCGACATCGGAACCACGGATGGACTTGATGAAGGCTGAGATGACGTCGTAATGCTGATCGCCATCACGGTCGTAGCGCACCACAGCGCGGTCGACGCTGCGGGAAACCACATCAGCGGTGATCGTCCCATCGGCCCCTTCTGCGGCCGCCTCAAGGTACGTCAGCGCGCGGCGGGCGTCACCGCCGGCGAGCGTCACCAGCTGCTCCCGCGCCTCCGGTTCTAAGGTCACCGAGCCATTCAGGCCTCGTTCCGAGGACACGGCGCGGTCGACGACGGAGGCAATATCAGCGTCGGAAAGCGACTCAAGCCGCAGCAACAGCGACCGCGATAGCAATGGCGCCACCACACTGAATGAGGGGTTCTCCGTGGTCGCCGCGACAAGCAGCACCGTGCGGTTTTCCACCGCGGCCAACAGCGCGTCCTGCTGTGTTTTGGAGAAACGGTGGACCTCGTCAATGAACAGTACTGTGCGCTGGCCGCGGGCGAGATTGCGCCGAGCGCCGTCCAGCACCTCGCGCACCTGCTTGACACCCGACGACAGCGCCGACAAACCGACAAAGTTCTGCCCCATCGCCGCCGCGATGAGGGAGGCGATCGTAGTCTTGCCCGTGCCGGGCGGTCCGTAGAGAATCACGGACGCTTCACCCGATCCCTCGACGAGACGGCGCAGCGGGCGGCCTTCACCGAGCAAGTGGTCCTGTCCGACGAGCTCATCGAGCGTGCGCGGGCGCATGCGTGCTGCCAGCGGCGCAGACGCCCCAGCCTCGAAGAACGCAGTGCCGCGCTCCCCTGCGGACGCCGCGGCGTCAGAGAGGTCGGAGAACAGCCCTCCCTGCGTCACTTCAACCGCTCCGCGACGTGAGAGGCGAAATCAGCGATGACGGCGTTGCGCGGTGTGTCGCCGGCTGCGGCGTACCACGCCAACGCAGAGAAAGCATCGCCGATGTCGCGGCGGATCGCTTTCTCCACCGCGGTGAAGTCGGTGTGGGCTGGGGAACGCAACACACTCGCGCCACGCTCCACGTCTTCTTCCAGCGCCTCGGGATCCTGGACGAGCTCGTAGTTGCCGTTGTCCGCCATGATCCAGCCGCCGCCGTAACGCGTCGTTCCGCGCGGCTCTTCGCCGTCCAGGTACAGCAGCGAGACACTGAAGAACGCCCAGCCAACCAGCGCAGCTGTAATGCGGGAGTGCAGTGTTTCAGTGTTCTGCAAGGCCGGCCACACGCCGGCGACCTCGGCAATCCACGCCTCCAGGAACACCTTCGTCTCCGCCTCGCTGATCGGGCGGGCGGAAATGTACTGCGGGAAGCCCGCGATGACACCAGCTACGTCGAAGATGACGTCACGGAACCCGGCCCACTCATAGTCGAGGAACTGGGTGCGGTCGGCGAAAATGATGTTGTCCGGCGAGAGATCGAACGGCGTGAACGCGCGCGATTCGCCGTGCAGCATGTGCACCTGCACCGTGCCGGCAATGTCGGCGACGTCCGCGGGCACATCAATCCCAGCGCGGCGGACGATCTCCAAGCCGTCGAGGATGCGGTTTTCCAGCATCGATTCGCGCATCGCCTGAATCTCTCGGGCACCGTCCCTCGCGCGTACCATCCGGGCCAGCAGAGTGTTGAAGCTCAGCTCCGCGCCTGCCGTGCCAGCGTGCATCTTGCCCAGCGACGTGCCAAGGTTGCGCAACAGCCGAATGCGCTGCTCTTCGTCCGAGTTTTCCAGCAAGGTAGCCAGCGTGTCGCCGTCGCCAGAGTCGGTGAGAATGATCGCGTGCTGCTCAAGGTCGTAGCCCAGCATCACGGGCCCCGGACGCGCTTCTTCGCTTAACGACGTTGTGAACTGGTACGCCACCACTTCCCGCAGAAAAGCAGCGTCATCGATCGGATCATCGGTCTGTGGCGAGTACTTGACCACGACGGAGCGGTACGACAGGAAGGGGTTGTTGGCCACACGCAGTCGCAGCACCACCGTGCCACTGGCGCCAGAGAGTTCCTCCGGTTCAGTCAGGTGCTGTTGCCCGCCGTAACGCTGCGTGAGCACCGCTTCGGCGACGGCAATGATCTGCTGCTGGTCCAACATGGCGTGTGCCCTCGCTACTGGCCGGGCGTGCCTGCTTCATTGAGGGACGCTTCGTCGCCGAGTTTCACCTCGTTGTCCGCGCCCGCAGCAGCCTCATTCGGCTTCTTCTCCGGCTTGAAGTCAACTCCGGTCTCCTTGCGCTGTGCAGCCGGAATCGGTCCCGGAGCGTCCGTCAGCGGGTCGACGCCGCCGCCGGACTTCGGGAAAGCGATGACGTCGCGGATGGAGTCGAAGCCGCCCAGCAGGGAGACAATGCGGTCCCAGCCGAAGGCGATGCCGCCGTGGGGCGGGGCTCCGAAGGAGAAAGCGTCGAGCAGGAAGCCGAACTTCTCCTGCGCTTCCTCATCACCAATGCCCATGACGTCGAAGACGCGCTTTTGCACATCCTGGTTGTGGATACGGATCGAGCCGCCGCCGATCTCGTTACCGTTGCAGACAATGTCGTAGGCGTAGGCCAGAGCCTCACCCGGCTCCTTGTCAAAGCTGTCCAGGTACTCCGGCTTCGGCGAGGTGAAGGCGTGGTGCACGGCCGTCCACTGGGAGTTGCCCAATGCGACGTCGCCGGATGCCGTGGCGTCCGCTGCGGGCTCGAACATCGGGGCGTCGACGACCCAGGTGAAGGCCCACGCGTCATCGTCGATAAGCCCGAGCTTGTTGGCGATCTCACCGCGTGCGGCACCGAGAAGCGCACGCGAAGATTTCGTGTCGCCGGCGGCGAAGAAGATGCAGTCGCCCGGCTTCGCGCCCACGTGCGCGGCAATGCCTTCGCGCTCAGCGTCGGTGATGTTCTTTGCCACGGGACCAGACAGCTCGCCGTCCTCCCCGATGAGGATGTACGCCAGGCCCTTGGCGCCGCGTTGCTTTGCCCATTCCTGCCAAGCGTCGAGCTGGCGGCGCGGCTGGGAGGCACCGCCCTCCATGACGACGGCGCCGACGTACTCGTTCTGGAAGACGCGGAAGGTGGTGTCCTTGAAGAAGTCGGTGCACTCCACCAGCTCGATGTCGAAGCGCAGGTCCGGCTTGTCGGAGCCGTACTTCTCCATCGCTTCCTTGTAGGTCATGCGCGGAATCGGTGTGGGGATCTCGTAGCCGATGAGCTTCCACAGCTCCACCACGATTTCCTCGGCGAGCTCAATAATGTCGTCCTGGTCGACAAAGCTGGCCTCAATATCCAGCTGGGTGAATTCCGGCTGGCGGTCGGCGCGGAAGTCCTCGTCGCGGTAGCAGCGCGCGATTTGGAAGTAGCGCTCCATGCCGGCCACCATGAGCAGCTGCTTGAACAGCTGCGGCGACTGCGGCAGCGCGTACCAGGAACCCGGGCGCAGACGGGCCGGGACGAGGAAGTCACGGGCACCTTCCGGGGTGGAACGCGTCAGCGTCGGGGTTTCGATTTCCACGAACTCGTGCTTGCTCAGCACGTCGCGGGCAGCCTTGTTGGCCTTCGAGCGCAAACGCAGGGCTTCGGCCTGGCGCTCACGGCGCAGATCCAGGTAGCGGTAGCGCAGGCGGGTTTCCTCGCCGACCTCGCCGGAAGAGAAGTCTTCGACCTGGAACGGCAAGGCCGCAGACTTGGACAGCACCTCAAGCTCGGTGGCGTTGACCTCGATCTCCCCAGAGGCCAGGTTCGGGTTTGCAGAGCCCTCCGGACGCGGTTCCACCACACCGGTGACCTTGACACAGAACTCGCTGCGCAGGTCGTGAGCGGCCTCAGCGACATCAGACTCACGGAAGACCACCTGCGCGTAACCGGAACGGTCACGCAAATCAATGAAGATCACGCCGCCGTGGTCACGGCGACGACCAACCCAGCCGGTGAGGGTGACGGTCTGGCCGTCCATGTCTTTACGGAGATCTCCCGCAAGGTGAGTGCGCAGCACGGTGTACTCCACGTCCTTCCACGTTTCGAGCTTGAACGATTGCGTTTAACTCCCGCGAGTCTACCCAATGGCCCGACCACTCCCACGAACGGCTGTTCTCCACGGTTCGCGTCGACTATGACCCGGTGCTGTGGCAGTTCACGGCAGCAGTGGCGCGATGCTGTGGCACAATTCACGTATGACGTTCAAGAGCGGTGTGACCCCGACGGGTCAAGGTGTAAGCACCTCCGGCGGCAGCGGCCGCCGTGGCGGTGGCGGTATGCCCATCATGGTTGGCGGCGGCGGACTGGGCACCCTGGTCCTCGTCGCTTTGTTCCTCTTGCTGGGCGGCGGGGGCGGTGGCGGCGGTACATCGCCCGCCCCGCAAGGCCAGGGCCAGCACAGCGAGCAGGGTGGCGACGGCTTCGATCTGGCCCAGTGCCAGCGCGAAGGTGCTGTCAACGAGATTCCGGAGTGCCGCGCTGCTGCCACCGCAGATTCTTTGAACAACATTTGGGGCGGGGTCCTGCCGGAGCAGGCGGGCATCGACTACTCCATGCCGAACATGCGCATGTTTGAAGGCGACGTACAGACCGGCTGCGGTTTCGCCAGCGCTGACACCGGCCCGTTCTACTGCCCGCGGGACAAGACGATCTATATTGACGTGAGCTTTTACAACCAGCTCGAGCGCATGGGCGGTTCTGACGGCTCTCTGTCACAGATGTACGTCGTCGCCCACGAGTGGGGCCACCACCTTCAGAACCTCGAAGGCACCCTGGGCCTGAGTGACTACAACAACCCAGGCGAAGACTCTGCTGCGGTCGCCATTGAGCTGCAAGCCGACTGCTACGCCGGTGTGTGGGCATCCCGCGCCGACAAGGGCGAGGACGCCATGCTGGAACCGATCACTGAAGAGCAGGTCAAGCAAGCAGTCCAGACCGCCCGCGCGATCGGCGACGACCACATCCAGGAGCAGTCGGGCCGCGAGGTCAACCCTGACGCGTGGACCCACGGTTCATCCGAGCAGCGCCAGCAGCTCTTCCTCGCCGGCTACAACTCCGGCTCCATGTCCCAGTGCGACACCCTAAACCGCGGCGCCTACAAGTAGACCCCTTTCACTGAGTAGTTATGAGCGAACCCACCAACCGTGCCGTCCCCTTCATGGCCGCCTTCAACGACATTGAGAGCTTTCTCCGCACCGCTTTGGACGCGAAGAAGTCGGACAGCTTCAACTGGATGGTCTCCAAGGCGGAGAAGAAGAACATTGTCACCCCCGCCCAGGCCAACGACCTGAAAGAGTTCGCCAGCCTCCGCAACGCCATTAGCCATGGTGAGTGGCAGGACTTCCGCCCCATCGCCGAGCCGCTGGCGGAGACGGTCGCGGAGATCGAGCGGATCCGCGACCAGCTTCTCGATCCCCCGCTGGCCATCGACATCCTCGGCCACCAGGACGTGATCACGTTCTCACCCGATGACGACATTCACGAGCCCCTGCGCGTCATCCGTGACACCGGTATCTCCCAGTTCCCCGTTTACGACGACCGCCAGTGCATTGGTGTCCTCACCACAAACACCATCGCTCGCTGGCTCGCTGAGGACCTGGCTGAAGACGACACCATTAGCGCCAAGCCCGTCGGAGAGATCCTCTCCCACAATGAGCCCAAAGACCACGCGATCTTCATGCCGCGCACTGCCACTGCAGTCGAGGTCATTCACGCGCTCACCTCGCCCGGCAACGAGCGCACACTCCCCCGCTTGGTCATCATCACCGAGCACGGGAACCCGAACCAGCAGCCGCTGTGCGTGGTTACTGCCTCCAATTTGCCCGCGCTTTTCGACGCCGCTTAGCCCCCGGCCCCTCACCGCAGCCCCCGGAACGAACGCTCCCGGTTCATCCCGCCCCGCCGTGAACATATAAAGGCTTTGTGATTTTCGTGCCGTTGAAATCGGCTGCACAAACGCCCAGTTCAGTTGTTACTTATGGGACAGGAGTTACTTGACGCGTGGACGGCACGAAAATGCGGCTCCCTGAACGCGCTCGCGCCCGCCACCCCGGCCCCCGGGTTTAATCAGCGAGCTCCTGCCCGAGCGGGCGCGCCAGCACGAGTCGCACGAGGTACAGCGCAACGGCGGGAATGAAGAAGAACGCCAGTGGCACTGATAGGGCAACCGGCAGTTTGATCGCGACAAGCGCTGCTCCTGCCACGACAAGGACAGCGATGACTGTGCGGCCGAGGAACCGGAACGTGTTCTGAATCGCAGCTGTAGCCAGTTCCACGAAACCATCCCGGTCCTCCTCCGCAGGCAATGAGGCGAGGGCAAAGAACCACACCGTGATGCCGGCGATCATGATCGCCCCGGAGAGAGCAAGCCCTTGAATGACGGTGAGTGCAGCACCGTCGATACCAGCTTGGAACACCACGAATTGCTGGTAAACCAGCAGCGCACCCGCCAGAAGCAGCAGGATCCAGTAGAGGGATACGCTCTTCCACCGCACGGTGAGGTGCCGGATGAACATGAGCCCATAACGGGATCCCCGCCCCTGCACCATGTCCCCGACCACGGCGTTCGCGGCGCGCCACGCGGCACCCCCGGTCACCACCGGTAAGGATGTGACCACCAACAGCATGTTGAGGATCACGATGTCCGCGAGCAGCGTGAACGCCGCCATGAACTTCGAGTCGGGGTGGAAGATCTGCATGTGCTCTCGCAGCTAGCCCTTCACAGCACCTGCGGCGACGCCTTCGATGATGTGCTTCTGTGCGGCGACGTAGAAGATGATGATCGGGGTGATGGCCAGCACCAGCATGGCCATCATCGCACCGAGGTCGCGGTCGCCCTGGGATCCGATGAACTGCTGGATGACAACCGGGATGGTGCGGTACGGGGTGGACAGGCCGATGACCAGGTACGGCAGGAGGTAGTCGTTCCAGATCCACATGGCGTTGAGGATGGCCACGGTGATGGCCGTGGGCTTGAGCATCGGAAGGACAACGCGGAAGAACGTCGCCAGCGGCGAGCACCCATCGATGTAGGCGGCCTCCTCAATCTCGAGCGGAATGGATTTCACGAATCCGGAGAACATGAACACGGACAATCCGGCACCGAAGCCGAGGTAGAGCACGACCATGCCCAGCGGGTTGGCCAAGCCGAGCCGGTCGGCGATGACGACAGTCGGGAACATGACCATCTGGAACGGGATGACCATCGAGAACACGAAGGCGTAGTACAGGCCGTTGGTCCACCACGTCTTCACACGGGTGATGTAGTAGGCGGTCATCGCGGAGAAGAACACGATCACCACGACAGAGCTAATCGTGATCACGAACGACCACACGATCGCCCATCCAAACCCTTCGCCCTGCACACCAGTGACGTAGTTGGTCAGCCCAGCCCACAGCTCACCCACCGGCAGCGCGAACGGGTTGGTGGAAATGGCGAAACGGTCTTTGAACGAGTTCAACAGGATGAAGAAGATCGGCCCGAGGAACACAACGGTCAGGAAGATCAGCACTGCATAAATGAGGACCTTCGCACCGCCGGACACTGTGGATTCGTCGGCAGCGGCGCGTTTGTTGCTTTTCGACGGCGTCTTCATCCCGGCTGCTTCAGTCTCTCCTTCGACAGCTTTATCGGTTGCGTTGATGCTGGTAGTCATGATTTAAGCCTCCACTTCCCGGCTGCGGGTGGCGCGCAGCTGGAACATTGCGATGGCGACGACTACGACGACGAAGATGACTGCCTTCGCCTGCCCCACGCCTTCGGCGCCCACGCGGTTGAACATGGTCTTGACAATGTTGAGGGCGACCATTTCGGTCTCGCCTCCGGGTGCGCCGTCGGTAAGCGCCAAGTTCTGGTCGTAGACCTTGAACGTGTTCGACAGCGTCAGGAACAAGCAGATGGTGATTGACGGCATCATCAGCGGAATGGTCACGTGACGCAGCTCTTCCCATTTGGACACACCGTCGATCTCAGCGGCCTCGATGAGTTCCGGCGGGACGTTCTGGAGCCCGGCGATGTAGATGATCATCATGTACCCGATGAGCTGCCAGTTCATCAGCATGATCAGGCCGGCGTATCCGAAGCGCCAGTCTGCGGCGATCGTGGTCTCGTAGTTCGCCAGCACAGCGTTGATCATCGACTGCCAGGTGTAACCGAGCACGATGCCGCCGATCAGGTTCGGCATGAAGAACACCGTGCGGAAGAAGTTGGTGCCGCGCAGTTTCCGCGTCAGCGTCCACGCGATTGCGAAGGCGATGACGTTGACGGTGATGATGGACACCACCGCCACCAGGATGGTGAAGAGCAGCGCTGAAACGAACCCTTCACGCTCGGAGAAAACGCGCGCATAGTTGTCCAGGCCGACCCAGGTGGCATCGGTAATAGTGGTGAAGTCAGTGAATGATAGCGCCGTACCGACGAGGAACGGCACGAAGAACGCGATGCCGAATGCGATCAGTGTCGGCAGCACGAAGATGGGGAAATATTTCTTCAGTGTCTCTTGCATGGTGTGGTCCCTTGGTTGCTCCCGGTCCGCCTAATCCATCAAGGCGATCTGGTTGTCCATCTCGTACGTCCAGTCCTCTTTGAGCTTGCGCACGAGGTCCTCCCACGACATGTTTCCGTTGGCGTACTGCGCAAGGTTCTGGCCGTACAGGTCGCGGAACTGCTGGTTCGGTGAGTACTGGAAGTCCCACGGGAGGGCCTCGACGGAGTCGTCGTTAAGCGCTTCCTGCACTTGGCGTGCAAGCGGATCTTCTGGAACGTCGTCGATGCCGTAGTTCTCAAACGGGGCGATGAAGCCCAACTCGTTGATGACGAGCTCCTTGCCGCGTTCGGACAGGAAGAGCCAGTCAAGGAAGTCTTGCGTGGCCTGCTGGTCTTCTTCGCTGGCCTTGTTGTTGACTGACAGGAAGTTCTCAGTGCCCACGTTGAGTCCGACTTCTTCCTCGTTCGGCAGCCCCATGTACATGGGCATGAACTTGATCTTGTCCTCTTTGACGGTGTTGCCGCCCTCCCCGGAAATCTGGCCCCAGGCCCAGTTGCCGTTCTGGACCATCGCGGCCTTGCCAGTGGCGAATTCCGCCATCGCATCGGACACCGCGCGGGCAGGCGCCAAGCTGGGGTTGACGGTGGAGTTTTCCAAGTACAAGTCGAGCAGGTTGTGGTAATTCTCGCCGTAGGTGAACTCAAGCTCCCGCAGATCAGAGAAGTCTTGGACACCGCGGTCTTCAATCTCGTAGTGCAGCGGGCCGTTCATGAGGTGGTTCGTCCACCGCCACTCTTCGCCGGCTCCGAGCGAGGTCGCCGCGAACACGCCCTCGATGCCCAGCTCGTCTTTGCGCGCCTGCATGTCTTCCGCCACGACCTTCAAGTCGTCGAAGGAATTGAGCTCCTCCATCGAGGTGACCTTCGCATCAGGAAGCGCGAAGTAGGCTTCCATGATCTCTTCGTTGTAGAGAATGCCGAAGCCCTCCATCGCGAAGGGAACGCCCACGATCTTGCCGTCCGGATCAGTGATGGGCTGCGCGTCATCCTGCAGCGACGTGGCAATCTCGAAGTCGGACATGTCAGCCAGATAATCCTTCCAGATGCCGTAGCCTTCTTGGCCGTTGATCTGGAACAGCGTCGGCGCGTTGGACTTGGCCATCTCGGCCTTGAGCGTCTGCATGTAGGAACCGGAGGCAGCGGTGACTACTTTGACCGGCACTCCGGTCTCTGCGGTGTATTCCTCGGCGATCTTCTCGAATGCCTCGGCCTGCTCCGGTTTGAAGTTCAGGTAATACACGTTCGGGCCGTTGTTTTGCCCGCAGGCAGTGAGCAGCGACGCGCTCAACCCGACGGCAGCAACAGCCGCCAGTACGCGGGTGGTCGATTGCATGGAATGTACCTCACTCATCATCGATCGTCGTTTCAAGATCTTGGGTTTCAGCAGTGTAAATGCGCGCCTCATCGGGCCGGGCGGGCAGGATGGTGCGGAAGTAGGATTGGGCTGCTTCGTCGAGGGGAACGTAGCGCGACTCGTTTTCGGAGACGAACCAGCGGTGGTCCAGAATTTCGTGGAAGACTTGGACGGGCTCAAGCTTCGCGCGCAATGCGGGCGGCGTGAGCGCGACGATCGGATCGTACCGGTTCACCAACCAGTCGAGCGCGACTTCCTCTTGGGACAGTGCACCGTCGTGGTGGAGCGCCCGGTAGACCTCCATCTCACCCAGCAACCGCTGCGCTTGCCTGTCCTGGACGTCCAACCCAGTGAGTTGTTTGAGCTTGCGGCGATGGAAACCAGTGGAGAACACTGCCGGCTCGATGCTCACACGGTAGACATCGACGGTCTCGTTGTCAGCACCGGTCCTACTCTCATGGCTGATCTCGGTCTCACCGATGTCGAAGCCGAGGGCGTGAATCTTCTCCACGTGCTCAGCAATCTGAGCGAACGCGTCACCTTCGACAACCAGCTCCTCCGTCATGAGGCCCCACAGTTCGTGGTAGATCGCGTCGACGGCATTGCCGAGGGCGATGACATCCACAGCGGCGTCGATGTATCCACCTGCTTGAAGGTCCATGAGTTCGCCGATGATGTTGACCCGGGCGAGCTCGACGTCGTAAAGCCTGCGGCCGCGCGAGAGCGGCTCGTGAAACTCACCAGTCTCAGCGTCAACCAGGTACGCGGAGAACTCGTCTGCGTCGCGGCGGAACAAGGTGTTCGACAACGACACGTCGCCCCAATAGAAGTTCAGCAGGTGAAGGCGAACGAGCAGCACCGCGAGTGCGCGAATCAGCTTGCTCACCGTCTCTGGACCCAGTGCCCGGCTGAACACGTCGCGGTACGGCAACGAGAATTCCAGGTGCTCCGTGACCAGGCACGGTGTGAGTTGCTCTTCCCCCGACGCGCTGGTGCGGTTAGCCACGACAGCGACCGGGGTCACACACGGAATGTCGAGGGTACGGAGCTTTTTCAGCGTGCGGTACTCGTGGTACGCCACTGACTCGCCGATCTCTTTGATGGCCAGAGCCGCTCCCCCGGCAGAAATCAGTCGAACCGTATGCCGCGAGATACCCCGCGGGTGCGCAGCGAGCAGCTCAGCCGGCCATTTCTCCAGCGGGGTGGACCATGGCAGGCGAAGCAGCACCTTGGCATACGCCGGCGACTGGATGCTCATTTTCTCTGACATGGTCACTTCACCCCGCGCCGAAAGCGCGGCTTGTTCTAGATCCTTTTCCCGGTGGCCTTGGAGAACACGTGCAGGCCGCCCTCATTGACGGTGACGTGAATGATGTCACCGTCTTTGATCCCGGACATCGGTGCCACGCGCACCACAATCTGGCCTGCCGCGGAATCGTCCACGCCCTCTTCGCGCCACTCGCCGCCGACCAGGTGACCGTAGATGAAGGAATCGGAGCCGAGTTCCTCGATGAAATCGACCTCAACGGGCACAGTGTGCTCGGTGGTCTCCGGAACAACGGTCAGAGCCTCCGGGCGGAACCCGATGATGATCTGGTTGTTGTCCTCCGGCGTGAGAGCCTGAACGTGCTCAGATGCGAGCGGGATGGATGCATCGCCGAGTCGCGCCACATTGCCTTCAACATTGAACGTGGACAGGTTCATCGCCGGAGAACCGATGAATCCGGCGACGAAGACGTTGACGGGCTCCTCATACAGCTCGCGCGGGGTGCCCACCTGCTGCAGCACACCGAAGTTGAGCACAGCGATCCGGTCGCCCATGGTCAAGGCCTCGGTCTGGTCGTGAGTGACGTAAATGGTGGTCACACCCATGCGGCGCTGGAGGCTGGCAATCTGGGTACGGGTCTGCACACGCAGCTTCGCATCCAAGTTGGACAGTGGCTCATCCATGAGGAAGACCTGCGGCTCGCGTACGATGGCGCGCCCCATGGCCACACGCTGACGCTGACCACCGGACAGCGCCTTCGGTTTGCGGTCGAGGTACTCAGTCAGGTCGAGCGTTTTCGCGGCTTCCTCGACGCGTCGATCGATATCGCCCTTATCCATGCCCGCGATCTTCAGGGCAAAACCCATGTTCTCGCGCACGGTCATGTGCGGGTACAGGGCGTAGTTCTGGAAGACCATGGCGATGTCGCGGTCTTTTGGCGACTCGTTCGTGACATCGCGGTCGCCGATCAGAATGCGCCCCTCGTTCGTCTCCTCCAAGCCCGCTAGCATGCGCAGCGCGGTGGATTTTCCGGAGCCAGACGGCCCAACGAGAACAAGAAACTCACCGTCCGCAATTTCAAGATCGAGCTTATCGACGCTTGGTTTGACCGCCTTCGGATAAATCCTCGTGGCCTTGTCGTAGATCACCGTTGCCATATGCTTCTCCTCTGTTAGCCGGCGAACCCATCGGTTTAGTTTTCATCAAACCTTAGGTTGACCTTAACATCGGCGATTCACTTCCAAGGCATTCTGCAGCTATGGGCTTACTCACCCCCACTACCCCCGCATTCACGCACGCGATCATCCATCTGCTGTCCTGGACACCCCAACGCCATATGCGAAGTCGCCGGGTCCGTGGATGCTTGCTGAACTACTCCACTGACTCTTGGTTCAAATGGGCGGAATCCACGTTGTCATTAATTTTGCGTCGACGGTTCGAAATCTACGGTTAAGCTTTACAGCGAAAGTAGTCAGGTCTGGCCCCTGCCAACCGACAAGCATATGACACCAATGGAGGCTGGCAATGGGCTTACAAGACGCTACCGGATTCGATCCGCAGAAAGATGATCATGACAAATCGTCGAAAGAGGTTGAACACGCCCGGACTCACCCCCTAATGAAAGCTCTGGACGAGGCTCTCGTTAAGGGAGCCAGCCTGAGCGCGCGGCGCGTCGAAGCTTTGCGAACGAAGCGTCCAACAGCGAGTACAAAAGAACTTGCAAACCAGCTGGAACGCGATTTTCGGCAAAGTGTGACTGTCACTGGTGTCGCCACCGGAGCTAGTAGCGCAGCACCTGGAGTAGGCACGTTCGTAGGGTTAGCGGCCGCAACTGGGGATATGGCATGGTTCATCACGAGTGCAGCGAGGTACATTCTTGCTCTCGCGAGGCTTTATGACCTCGATCTAGAAGACATAGAGCGTCAGAGGGGTCTAGTCATGACCGTTTTGTTAGGGGGCAGCGCTACAGGAGTGGCTACCCGCGCAGCAGAAACCACTGGGCAGCATTTGGGCAAGAAGGCGGTTCAGCAGATTCCCATGCAGACGGTGCGAAGCATCAATAAGAAACTGGGTCCCTATTTTGTCACCAAGTTCAGCCAGCGCGGAGTCATTCAACTGGGCAAAGTACTTCCTTTTGGATTCGGTGCCGTGATCGGCGGAGCTGGCAACTACGCTGTTGCCCACAGCACGATTCTCAGTGCGCGTAAGGCATTCGAAGAGTTCGAATGATACCGAACAGACGCCAAGGTGAACGCAGTTGATGAAAGGCTAAACCTCACCAGGTTCATTGGCATCGTCGGGGATGAAGATCGCGTCGATGATCTCGTGAACGTCGAGGGCAACGGTCTTCTGAGTTTGGTCCTCGAGGTTCTTGACAGTGATCTCACCGGCTTCGAGTTCGCGCTCGCCCAGGACCAGGGCAGCTCCTGCTCCGGAACGGTCTGCACCCTTCATGGCTCCCTTGAGACCGCGTCCACCGTAGGACATGTCGGCGGAGATGCCGTTGGCGCGGAGCTCGTCGATAAGCAATGCCATACGCTTCTGGGCCTGTTCCCCAATGCCCACGCCGTATGCGACGACGCGCTGGTCAACACCCTCGATCTGCACTCCTTCAGCTTCCAGAGCGAGCACAGTGCGGTCCACGCCTAGGCCGAAGCCGATGCCGGAGAGGTCTTGGCCGCCGATCTGGGCCATGAGGCCGTCATAGCGCCCACCCCCACCGATGCCGGACTGTGCGCCAAGGCCGTCGTGAACGAACTCGAAGCACGTCTTGGTGTAGTAGTCCAGGCCGCGGACCATGCGCGGATTGATCGTGTAGGCGATACCGAGGTCATCGAGCGAGCCGGTGACCGTCTCGAAATGCGCACGGCACTCATCACTCAAGTGGTCGAGCATGAGCGGCGCGTCAGCGGTCATCTCCTGGACCTCGGGGCGCTTGTCGTCCAGGACACGCAAGGGGTTGATCTGGGCGCGGTGACGGGTTTCTTCATCCAGCGGAAGGTCCAGGAGGAAGTCCTGCAGTTTCTGGCGATAGGCCGGGCGGCAGGTGCTATCCCCCAGGCTGGTTAGCTCGAGGCGGTAGCCGGTCAGGCCCACGGCGCGGTAGCAGCGATCTGCCAGGGCGATCACTTCAACGTCGAGAAGCGGATCATCAACACCGATCGCTTCCACACCGACCTGCTGGAGCTGGCGGTAGCGGCCGGCTTGCGGGCGCTCGTAGCGGAAGAACGGGCCATAGTAGTTGAGCTTGACCGGTAGCTGGCCGCGGTCGAGATTGTGCTCGATGACGGCGCGCATGACGCCAGCTGTGCCCTCCGGGCGCAGTGTGACAGAGCGGTCACCGCGGTCGGCGAAGGTGTACATCTCCTTCGAAACCACATCGGTGGACTCGCCGACGCCGCGTGCGAAGAGCGTGGTGTCCTCAAAAATCGGCAACTCGATGTGCTGGTAACCAGCCAGCTGCGCCTGGCGGACGAACTCGGAGCGGACCGCATGGAACGTGGCGGACGTCGGCGGGACGTAATCCGGCACGCCCTTCGGGGCGCTCAGCGGCTGAAACTTCTCGGTCTTTTCGGGCTGGCCAGTGTTGCTCACGTCGGTCGATCTTAGCGCGCGGAGCGTGCCTCGATGAGAAACGGGTTCGTCCGACGTTCCTTGTCCATTGTGGTGGCTGCGCCGTGGCCGGGCAGAAGGGTGAGCGAGTCGTCGAGATCCCACACGGGCCCCGCCAAAGACTCATTCATTGCAGCCGGGTCGCCGAGTGGTAGATCTGTGCGGCCGATCGTTCCGGCAAAAAGAACGTCGCCAGTCAATGCCACGTTCTCCTCGTCGTTGACAAGGATCGTTGACCCCGGTGAGTGACCGGGCGCGTGAACGATCCGAAAATCGATCCCGGCGAACGTCATCGTGGAGCCAGCCTCAAGGTGGCGCAGATCTTCCGGCATCTTCATGTCGTCGGTGCGGAAAAGCTGCGCGAACTGGCCGGGTGCGCCCCACTTCGGGTCGAGCATGACCTCATCGTCGGGGTGAATGTAGACGGGCACGTCGAACTCAGCACACTCACGGGTGTGATCAATGTGACCGTGGGTGAGTACAACGCACTCAAGCTGCGCACCGAACTGCCCCAAAAGTTCGCGCACCTTATTGACGGTGCCGAGCCCCGGGTCCACAACAAACGCCGCCGGCCGGTCAGACCCGTCCGCCGTGCCGACCACGACGTAGGTATTGGTCTGAAATGGCCCGGCAGTGAAACCAGAAAGTTGCATTACTTGCCCAGCGCTTCCTTGGCCGCGTCGTAGTCGGGCTCGTTCGCGATCTCACCGACGAGTTCGGTGTGCACGACGTTGTGGTCCGCATCGGTCACCACGACGGAGCGCGCGAGCAGCCCCTCGATGGGCGAACCCTGCATGACCACGCCGTAGTCCTCGCCGAAGGTGGAACGGAATGCGGAGGCGGCAACAACGTTGTCGATCCCCTCAGCCGCGCAGAAACGCTGCTGTGCAAACGGCAGGTCCTTGGAGATGCACAGCACCACGGTGTCGTCGACATCAGCGGCGAGCTTGTTGAACGTGCGCACGGACTGAGCGCACACGCCAGTATCCAGGGATGGGAAGATGTTGAGCACTAGTTTCTTGCCAGCGAAGTCGGAGTCGCGGACAGTGCCCATGTCGCCGCCGACGAGTTCGAAAGACGGGATTGCGGAGCCCACTGCAGGCAGTTCACCAGAGGTCGTGGTCGGTTCGTTGCGGAATGTCACCTTATCCATGCGCCCCACAGTAAATAAGGGCGCGCAATCCCGCCACGATCGCTGAACACTCGACTCGCGACCCATCGCACCCCCGCGAAGCACCCACCGACTAGTCTTTTTATGCATTCGACCACCTAGGCCCATTACTTAAAGGGAGTTCACGTGACCAACAATGCACAGCGCGGTAAGGATGCTCTGAAAGAGCTCGACCGCGAGATCAAGGCGCGCGACCGCAAGGAGCAGCAGCGCCCCTGGACTATTGCGGCCCTGTCGCTGCTGGTGATTGCGCTTGTCGGTGGCGGCATCTACTTGGCCGCAACCTGGGGCAGTGATGACGAAGAGATCTCGGCCGAGGAACAGGAACAGACCGAGGAGCAGCAGGAGATGGACCCGGTGGCCCTGTCCCGCCAACGCTCCGAGCCGTTGGAAGAGACAGTCTCTTGCACCTACGAAGAGGACGGCACGGACGAGTTCTTCAAGGGCCTGCCGGAGCAGGAGAACGTCTCCACCCAGGGCACGGTGGACATCACCCTGGACACGTCTGCCGGCCCGATCGGCATGACGCTGGACCGTTCCGTCTCCCCGTGCACGGTCAACGCGATCGAGTACCTGGCGAAAGAGGGCTACTACGACGACACCATCTGCCACCGCATCACCACTGAGGGCATTCATGTTCTGCAGTGCGGTGACCCGTCCGGCACCGGTTCCGGTGGCCCGGGCTTCAAGTTCGCCGATGAGTACCCGGTCGATGACCCAGCCGAGAACGAGAACATGACCTCCCTTTACGAGCGCGGCACCATCGCCATGGCCAACTCCGGACCGGGCTCGAATGGTTCCCAGTTCTTCCTCAACTACCAGGATTCTCCGCTCCCGCCGGCGTACACCTACTTCGGCACCATCAGCGACGAAGGCCTGGCGACTCTGGACAAGATCGCCGAGAAGGGCGTGAAGGAGCCGGAGAATGAAGAAGAGGCGATGGGCATGATGAGCCCGGGCGACGGCACCCCGGCTGAGGAAGTCCGGATCACCTCCGCAACGGTCGGATAACACCCCAAGCCCCCTCCCCCGCTTCGTGATCTTCATCACAGTGGCGGGGGACTTCCTTTTGCTTTTCGCTTTACGACGCTCCCAGCTACCCCACAGCAAACATCCACCATTCCCTCAAGCACATAGGCAATCACCACGTCAGCCGGTTTTCTCTGGCCGGGCAAACAATGGACCGCCCTACTAGTAACTTTTGAGCTCAAACACAGATTTGCCCGGTTCCAAAGGAGAATCCGTCCAAATGTGGTGAATTGCCTGTGAACCACCTTGCCCGCCTGATACCCGATATGTAAGGTAACCACCGACATAACGAGCTTCTTCTGAAAGGCATTCACATGAAGATCCGCAAGGGCCTCCTCGCCGCTGCAACCGCCGCCACCGTTTCCATCTCCGGCATGACCGTTCCGGCTTTCGCTGAGGAGCCTGCCGACAACAACACCAGCAGCTCTAAGCTCGGTTCCTCCGCCGGCGTGGGCGGTTCCTCCACCCCCAAGGGCGAGAACGGTGAGGCCGAGGCTAACAGCTTCCTTGACGAGGTTACTGAGCTTTCCTCCAACGACGAAGGCAAGCTGGATCCGAAACTGATCACCGCATGGATCGGCGTTTTCAGCGCCATCATCACCGCTCTGGGTGCACTGTTCACCTTCATCGACAAGAACTTCAAGAAGTAACCTTCGTTTCGAAGAACTTCGAGGTCTAGCCCATGAGACCGCCGGGTTTTTCCGGCGGTCTTTTTCATGCTTATACAGGCGTGCCCCAATGGTCAGTCAGTGTAACGCTGTTGCTTCCCCACCCCGGTGATCGGTAGGAGCGTTCTCGCGCGGTAGCGAGTCGCCTTAGGCCGTCACGCGGTAGACGTCGAAAACGCCCTCGATGTTGCGCACCTGGTTCATCAGGGTGCCCAATTGTTTGGTGTCTGAGACCTGGAATGTGAAACGCACGGTAGCGATGTGGTCGTCGTCGCAGCGGTGGTTGAAAGCAATAACAGGCAGCTTCTGGTCGTTGAGCACCCGGGTGAGTTCGGCGAGCAAGCCCTGCTTGTCCAGCGCCTCCAATTGCATGGTGGCCAGGGAGACGCCGCCGTGGCGGGATCCGCGGTCCCAGGCGACGTCGATAAGCCGTGCTTCTTCCGCACGGAGCTTGTCCGCATTCGTGCAATCGGAACGGTGCACCGAGACTCCCCCGCCGCGGGTGACGAACCCGAATATCTCATCACCCGGCACCGGTTGGCAGCAACGTGCAAGCTTCGCCATGACATCCGGGGATCCCTGCACCAGAATGCCGGGCCCGTCGGAGCTGCTGGGCGCCTTGGTCATTTCTGACATCGGGGTGCGCGCGGTGAGCGCATCGACGGCGTCATCCTCGTCGCCGAGCATTTCAACGAGCATGCCCACCACATGCTTGGCGGAAACTTGGCCAGCACCGATCGCCGCGTAAAGCGAATCAATGCCGTCATGGTGCAGCTGAGCGGCCACCTTGTTCATGGAGTCGGTCGTGAACAAGCGGTGCATCGGCAAACCGCCGCGCTGCACCTCAGCGGCGAGCGCGTCACGCCCGGCTTCCAGGTGCACCTCGCGGCGCTCCTTGGCAAACCACTGGCGGATCTTGTTGCGCGCACGCGGCGAGACGACGAAGTCCTGCCAGTCGCGTGACGGGCCGGCGTTGGGGTCCTTAGAGGTGAACACCTCCACGCGGTCGCCTGACTTCAGTGTCGACTCGAGCGCGACCAGTTTGCCGTTGACCTTCGCGCCGATACAGCGGTGACCGACCTCCGTGTGGACGGCGTAGGCGAAGTCCACCGGAGTGGACCCAGATGGCAGGTTGATCACATCACCCTTCGGGGTGAAGCAGAAGATCTGGGCGGATGTCAGGTCGTAGCGTAACGAGTCGAGGAACTCGTTCGGGTCGGCCGCTTCTTTCTGCCAGTCGAGCAACTGGCGCATCCAGGTCATCTGGTCCAGCTCGGCCTGGTCGCCCTTGTGCGAGCCCTTCGTCTCTTTGTAACGCCAGTGCGCAGCCACGCCGAACTCGGCGTTATAGTGCATCTCGTGCGTGCGCACCTGGATCTCCAAGGGGCGGCCTGAATCATTCATCACCGTGGTGTGCAGCGACTGGTACACGCCAAAGCGCGGGTTGGAGATGTAGTCCTTGAACCGGCCCGGCATCGCCGAGTACATCGAGTGGACCACGCCGATCGCCGCATAGCAGTCGCTGACGTTGTCCACCAAGATGCGGATGCCCACCAAGTCGAAGATCTCGTTGAAGTCGCGGCCGCGCACCACCATCTTCTGGTAAATCGACCAGTAGTGCTTCGGACGCCCCATGACATCGGCCTTCACACCGTTGGTCTTCAGCTCGGTCTGAATCTCCGCGGTGATCTCCTTCAGGGCCCGGTCGCGCGAGGGGGCGCGCTCGGCGACAAGGCGCACGATCTCCTCGTACTTCTTCGGGTACAAGATGGCGAAAGCCAGGTCTTCGAGCTCCCACTTCACCGTCGCCATTCCCAGGCGATGCGCCAGCGGAGCAATGACCTCCAAGGTTTCGCGGGCCTTCTTCTGCTGCTTTTCCGGCGGCAGGAAGCGCATCGTACGCATATTGTGCAGCCGGTCGGCCACCTTGATCACCAGCACGCGCGGATCTTGGGCCATGGCCACGACCATCTTGCGGACTGTCTCTGCCTCAGCGGCGGAGCCGAAGGCGACTTTGTCGAGCTTGGTCACACCGTCGACAAGCCGCGCGACCTCAGGCCCGAAGTCTTCCGTGAGATCCGCGAGCGAGTAGTCGGTGTCCTCCACCGTGTCGTGCAGCAGTGCGGCGACCACGGTGGTGGTGTCCATACCGATCTCCGCGCAGATCGTGGCCACTGCAAGCGGGTGGGTGATATACGGGTCACCGGACTTGCGGGACACACCCTCATGCAAACGTTCTGCAGTGTCGTAGGCGCGGGTAAGCACCTCAGCGTCGGCCTTGGGGTGGTACTTCTTGTGAATCGCGAACAGCGGCTCCAACACCGGGTTCGTCTTCGGGCGTCCACCGGTCAGCGACCGCGCGAGGCGGGCGGAAACACTGCGCATGGACGCGCCCGATCGGCGTTGGGGCTTGTCGGTCGACGTCATACGGACATTCTAGGCTGCGTCCGGCTCACCGCTGTTAATGACCACGAGCGGAACATCGCCCAAGCGCTCACGTCCGCCCAAACCGGACACCTCGAGCACGACCACGCATCCGGCGACGGTGCCGCCAGCACGCTCAATCAAGTGGCGGGCTGCGACGAGGGTGCCACCGGTGGCCAAAACATCGTCGACAAGCACAATGCGCTTGCCTTCGACATTCATGCCCTCCGCCGGAATCTCCAGCGCTGCTTCGCCGTACTCGAGCGAGTACTCCTCACTGATCACCGGCGGGGGCAGCTTCCCCTTCTTGCGGATCGCCAAGATACCCAACCCCATCTCATAGGCGACCGCGGAGCCGAGCAGGAAGCCGCGGGCGTCCAGACCGCCAATCATGTCGGCACCGAGGTTCTGGGACGCCTGGGCCATCTCTTCGATGACGATGTGGAGCGCGTCGCCGTCTGCGAGCACCGGCGTCAAATCCTCGAACAACACTCCCTCTTCGGGAAAGTCCTGCACGTAGCGCATCTTGTCAGCCAATGCCTCGCGCGCGCTGCGGTACTTCGGCTTACTGCCGTGCTCGTTAGCGAGGGCTTCTTCAGGGTTGTTGGCAGGGGTATTCACGGTGCGACAGCGTCCTTACGTGGATTGCGCGGGCTCAATACGGCTAGGCGGGGGTTCAGGATTCCGAACCGGGGACCAGCCAGCGGTCCATGTTCCAGCCAATCCCGACAGGGCCAGTGTAGACCACGACGTTCTGGATGTTCTTGTTCACAATGAACGTCCGCGGCTGCGCCGACAACGGAATCGACGGGACCTCGTCCCAGAGGCGCTCTTCTTCCGAGCGCAGGCTGCTCAGCTCTTCGGAGCGAGCGTTGGAGGTGTCATATTCGCTCATCGGGTCGACGGCACCAAGGAACGCGTCAATCGGCTCAGATTCAGCGCGGTCGTTCCAGGCCGGCTCACGCTTCATCAGGTCGGCGCGGGTTTTCCCGGGGCCCGTCACGTCGGTGACAGTGATGCCGGCGGGTTCACACGCTTTCCGCATCTCTTCCACCATGGCTTGCATGCGCGGGCTCGGCGTCGCGTACCCCACGCGCAGCTCGACGCCCGACGCAGATTGCGCTTCCTCGATGTTCTGCTCTATGTGCGGGTTCGCAATATCGCCCAGGCGGCGCGCCAAAGGATCGTTGTGGTTGAGCACGTGGACAGGCGAGACGGGAACTTCAATCCCGGCAACGCGTGACGACGCCTCCGCCACCGCCCTATTATCGATGCACTTCGACAACGCCTGACGGTTCTCCTTGGTCGCCCACGGGCCTGCGTCGGCGAACACGAGCGTGTCCGTCATCTCCCCGATCACGGTCTGCAGCTCCTGGTGGCTTTCCGGAGCGTCACTGTCCTCCACGGACTGATCCTCGTTAGTCGGCTCAGTGTGGTCGGGGTTGTCACCAGCCACCGCGTCGTCGGCGTGCGCCCCTTCATCGGGCAGCGGCTCAGCGTGGAACCACTCCGGGTTGTGGTCATTGAGGTCAGCGACCATGAGAGCGCCGACGTTCTGCAACTCTGTCGAATCCTTCGACGGCGGCCAGACAACGATGCGGTCCATGTCCGGTGCGTCCCCGTAGTAGTTCTCGTTGGGGACTAAGGTGACCTCGCCGCCCTCGCCCACGCTCTCAATCGAGTACGGGCCGAAGGACACCTGCAGCTCTGGATCGAACCCAGCCATGGTGAAGCCGTAGCGCCACACATCCGCCGTCCTTGCGAGGACGTCCTCATTCATGTCCTGCAGCGCGGTAGTCAGTTCGGCTTTGCTCATCCCCAGCTTGCGCGCGATCGCGTGCGCCGGCAGCACCGTTCCGGCGCCAAAGAGTTCGCGCCAGCGTCCACCCTTGCCTTCCTCGAACACGACCGTGAATTCTTTCGCGCCCGGCTTGCAGTCAACACTTTCCACCTGCTGCATCTGCGGCATGTGGGAGGAGAAAATCTGCGGGTTGGCACCAGCCGTGTAGGCAAGGGTGTAGTCGTCGCACGTCACCGGCTCACCGTCGGAGAACACAGCCTGGTCGGACAAGGTGTACACGACTTGGCGCTGCGGGCCGGGGAGAACCTGCGTTTCCATCAGGTCGGTGTTCGGGATGCGTTGACCGGACGGCCCGGGAACGAAGACTCCGGGAAACACGCGGCCAGACAAGCGCTGCATCTTCAAGGAATCACCGACGTTTGACCCGGCGTTGGTGGTCACCAGCGGGTCCGACAGCTGGTAGCCGAAGGAATCAAGAGCATCAGCGCTGGAGGAGTCCTTCTCAGATTCACTGCACCCGCTCAACACCATCGCTGACACGGCAAGTATAGCCGCGACCTGCTTTCCACGGTTCCACCTCACGGGTAGTTCCCCTTCCTTCCGGACATTGTCTCGATAGCGTTTGAGCTTAGGCTACAAACCAGCACACTAGCGCTGGCTCGGCCTCCACGTCGTGGTGGTTGTGCGTGCCGCATCCGTCTCGACCTCATTGTAGGAAGCCGACGTCACCGGAGAGGTCACCGTGCGCTTGGACTTTCCACCAGCAACATCAGCGTCGTCAGCGTCGCCGTCTTCCGCACCGTTCTTGCCGGCACGGTAGTCAGCCACAGCCTGGTTGTGCTGCTTGTACTTGCTCTGCATGTTGGTCAGGCTGACCAGCAGCGGAGTAGCCAGGAACAGGGAGGAGAAAATGCCCTCCACAACGCCGATGAGCTGAATGAGCGCCAAGTCTTGCAGGGTGCCCACACCGAGCATCCACACGGCGACAACCATCAGGGCGATGATCGGCAGCGCCGAGATGACAGAGGTGGAGATAGAACGCATGACAGTCTGATTGACTGCCAGGTTCGCTTCCTCCGCATACGTCGACCTGCGCGAGTCCAAGACGCCTGCCGTGTTCTCCTTGACCTTGTCAAAGACAATGACGGTGTCGTAGATCGAGAAGGTCAGCACGGTCAGCAGACCGATGATCATCGCCGGGGTGACTTCCAGGCCGAAGAGCGAGTAGATGCCCATGATGATGATGCCGTCGATAAGCAGGGCGAGCATGGCCGCGATCGCCATATTGCGCTGCAGACGGATGGCCACGTACGCGGCGGCGGCGATGAGGAAGATCACCATCGACAGGATCATGCGCTGGGTGATCGTGGAACCCCAGGATTCGGAGACAGTCGAGTCGCCGATGGCGTCGGGGGTCGCTTCGCCGGCAGCATCCTTCGGCTGGTGCTGCTCGTAGATGGCCAGGCGGGCAGCGTCGATCTGCTCCTGAGTAAGGTGCTCCGAGTTGATTTCCAGCGAGCGCGCGTCACCGGCACCGACGATCTGGGTCAGCTCCGGGGTGACACCCGTGGCATCGACGAAGGTCTCCTCCACTTCCTCAGCCACAAGATCGCCGGCCGGCATCGTCATCTTGGTGCCGCCCTCGAAGTCGATGCCCAGGTTGAAGCCGCGAATGAGCATGGCCGCGATCGAAATGACCAGCAGCGCGACGGTGATCAGGTACCACAGCTTCGAACGGCCGACGAAGTCGATCGCACCAGAGCCCTCATACAGGCGCTCCACACCCTTGGTGGCCGTGGTCTGCTTCGTCTGCGTGGTCTTTGCCGCCGTGGCAGCAGAGTCGGAGGTAGTAGCTCCGTTGTCGTGAGCGTTGACGGAGGTAGTCATGGTTACTTCTCCTCTTCGTTGCCGGCGGTGAAGCGCGTGCTGCCGCGCGTAGCATCGGTGCGGATGGAGTCCGGTGCGGTACTGGGATCAGAGTCGCTGACCGGGACTCCGGTCGTGTCCTGGGATGTTTCGACGATCTTGAGATCGCTGTCTTCCAGGTCCTCGTTGACCCCTGCGGTAACCGGAGCACCAGCGCCGACGAGCGCCGGCTGCTTTGCCCGGCGCACGGACTTCCTCGGGTTAGCATTCTTGGATTTCGCTGCCTCGAACGCCTTGCCCATACCGTTGACGGACGGCTTGGCCCAGAACGGGTTGCGGGACGCGAGAATCATTAGCGGTGCAGTGACCAGGAAGGTCACCAACAGGTCGAAGATCGTGGTCAGACCCATGGTGAAGGCGAATCCCTTGACCTCACCGACAGCGAGGATGTAAATCACCACGGCACCAATGAGCGTGACGATGTTACCGGTGACAATGGTGTCCTTTGCACGATCCCAACCATTGAGGGTTGCAGAGCGCAAGGTTCTCCCGCGGCGGACCTCATCCTTAATGCGTTCGTAGAGGACCACGAAGGAGTCGGCGGTGGTACCGATACCGATGACCAAACCGGCCACACCCGACAGGTCGAGCGTGTAGCCGATCCAGCGTCCCAGCAGCACGAGGGCGCCGTACACCAAGGCGCCAGCGGCGAATAGGGTGAACAGTGAGATCACACCGAACAGTCGGTAGTAGTAGAAAACGTAGGCGGCCACGAGCAACAGGCCGACGAGACCTGCGATGATGCCTGCGTTGAGGGAGGCGACACCCAGTGACGGCGGAACCGTCATTGCAGTTCCACCCGGTTCGCCGTTCTCACCGGCAAACGACAGCGGCAATGCACCGTAGCGCAGGTTGTTCGCCAGAGTTTCAGCTTCCTCCTCGGTGAACTGCCCGGTGATGGAGGTCGCGGAACCGACCGGAGTGGGCGACTGAATCTGCGGTGCGGAGATGACCTGCGAGTCCAGCGTGATGGCGACCTGTTGGCCCACCATGGCACCAGTCAGCTCAGCCCAGGTGGAGGAACCGTTGAACTCGCCGTCCTGCTTGAAAGCGAAGTTAATCTCCATCTGGCCCGTCTGCGGGTTGAACCCGCCCGTGATCGGACGGTTGGTGTCAATCTCGCTACCGGTCAGGCGCGGCCCCTCGGGATCCTCCACGCCCTGCAGCAGCGGCACGGCCTCGAGCAGCATCGGTTGGCCGCCGCTGGAATCGCAGGCCACCAGGGGCTTGGTCGGATCGTCGGTACCCGCCAGCGGATCGGCCGGGACAGTGCCATCTTCGCCCTTCGGCGTGCACAGAGCCTGCATGAGGATGGTGGCGGCCTGCAGCTTCGTCGGGTCATCAGACTGACGGTCCTCGCGAAGCATCTCCGTAGTCTCCTGGCGGAAGTCAGACGCCTCGAGGGTGTTGTCCGGTTCCGGCTTCGGCTGAGCGGTGATCTCCGGGGCCTCGATCGGCTCTGGCAGTTCCATCCCTTCCGGGACCTCTTCGCCCTGCTCTTCTTGAGCCCTCTTCATGGCCTCGATCTGCTGGTTCATGCCGTCAGCGAACTGCTTGACGGTAGTCTCCGCCTCCTCCGGGGTGAGTACGCGGTATTCGACCCAGCGGTTGGCCATCTCACCGAAAACGTCCGGGAACGCTTCCTGATCGATCATCGGGCTTTGCTGGCCGACCGGACGGAACAGCAGCTGGGAGGTTTGGCCGATGTTGCGTACTTCGGAGGTGTCCTCACCAGCGACCGTGATCACCAAGGTGTTGCCGTCGACGACAACAGATGCGTCGGACACGCCCATACCGTTGACGCGGTTCTCCAAAATGGTGCGGGCCTGATCGAGCTGCTCCTGCGTGGGTTGCTCGCCCTGAGGCACCAGTGTGACACGGGTACCTCCCTGCAGGTCGATACCCAGCTTCGGAGAAGCCGTCCTATCCCCAGTGAAGAACACTAGGGCGTAGGTAGCCACGACAATGAGCGCGAACAGCGCCAGCGCACGTGCCGGCCACGCCCGTTTCGATCCCCCCTCGCGAGAGGATCGTTTCTTGGAAGTCTTCGAAGTCACGTACGTGCTCTCCTCATAACCTACTGCGTCAACCCCGCCGCGCTCCGCAAGCCATGGTCGGCCCCGGGGCATGGCGGGGAAAAATCTTCAAAAGGTGATCGTACGGCATGGACCCGGATTTGAATAAGCCGGTTCCGGCCGGGTGCTACGGGCGCGGATCCTGCTCCGGGTCCACGTAGCCCTCGGGGTGCTCACCATCGTCAGCACTAAAACCGTCAGCACTACCGGCATTCTCAGCGCCCGGCTGCACTGTTTCATCGTCGATAATCTTCATCACACCGGCGCGGTCCATGGTCACGACAGCGCCCGGGGCGAGTTCCACTTCCACAGTTTGCTCGGTGCCGCCGACAATCTCTCCGTAGAAACCGGAGACAGTGAGGATGCGATCGCCCGGCTTCGCAGACGCCTGCAGTTGTTTGGCCTCAGCGATGCGTTTGCGGTTCACCCGCGACATCACAATCATGGGCAGCGCGAACAGGGCGAAAACAAGAAGCAGAAGAATTAAATCCATGGCTCCTCATTGTGGCATAGCTCAGTCAGTACAAATGGAGCTGTCCCGGCGCTTCCGGCGGCGGTGTCATTCCAAGGTGGTGCCAGGCCGAGGCAGTAGCCACACGCCCACGTCCTGTGCGCGCCATTAACCCAGCGCGAACAAGGTACGGTTCGCAGACCTCTTCAACTGTCGACGGTTCCTCCCCGACCGCAATCGCCAACGTGGACACGCCCACCGGGCCACCCCCATGAGACTTGATCAAAGTCTCCAGCACGGCCCGGTCAAGGCGATCGAGTCCGAGCTCGTCGACGTCGAAAACCTCGAGAGCTTGTTGGGCCGCCTCGACCGTGACGCGGCCGTCGCCGTTGACCTCAGCCCAGTCGCGCACGCGGCGCAGAAGACGGTTGGCAATACGGGGTGTGCCGCGCGAGCGGGAGCCGATCTCCACCGCGGCGTCGCGGTCGATGTCCACCCCGAGGATCGATGCCGCACGTGTGATCACCCGGGTCAAGTCGTCTACGTCGTAGAACTCCATCTGCGCAGTGAACCCGAAGCGGTCGCGCAGCGGCCCGGTGAGCATGCCCGCTCGCGTGGTGGCGCCCACGAGGGTGAACGGCGGAATATCCAGCGGGATCGATGTTGCTCCCGGCCCTTTGCCGACGATGACGTCAATGCGGAAATCCTCCATCGCCATGTAGAGCATTTCTTCGGCGGGCCGAGCGATGCGGTGAATCTCGTCGATGAAGAGCACGTCGCCTTCCATGAGGTTCGACAACATCGCCGCCAGATCGCCCGCACGCTCCAGCGCGGGACCAGACGTCATGCGTAGCGACGTCCCCAGCTCCTGCGCAACAATCATCGCCATCGTCGTTTTACCCAGGCCGGGCGGGCCGGACAGCAGAATGTGGTCGGGAACGACATTGCGCTTCTTCGCGCCTTCGAGCACCAACCCGAGCTGCTGGCGGACTTTCGGCTGACCGATGAACTCATCAATCGACTTCGGGCGCAGTGCTTTCTCGAAGTCGCGTTCCTCGGTGTGCTCAGTGGCGTCGATAGGCGAATTGACCTGGCGCGCGAGCTCCGGCGGAAGTTCGAACTCAGTCTTTTCCACATCCGACATTTACTTCTTCCCCAATCTGTTCAGCGCAGCGCGCAGCAAGACAGAAGATTCAGCACCGTCGTTCTCTGCCGCGACAGCATCGACAGCAGCCCGCGCGCTCTTCTCCGGGAAGCCCAGTCCGACGAGAGCTTCCACGACCTGCTCCGTCGCGAACGAGCTTCCGCTTATCGGCGGCACCTCCCCAGCGGCCTCCGGCGCCTCCGATTGGGCTGCCCCCGGGTAGAGCCCCTGGAGCTTGTCCTTGAGCTCGAGCACCATGCGGTCAGCCATCTTCTTGCCCACACCCGGAATCGACTGGATCGTCTTCGCGTCCCCGGAAGTGATGTGGGCGGCCAACTCACCTGGGGTGAAGACAGACAAAGCGGCGATGGCCAGTTTGGGTCCGAGCCCCGAGACTGCGGTGAGTCGATGAAACATGCTGCGCGCGTCATCGTCAGTGAACCCGTAGAGCGTCATGTCGTCTTCGCGGACCACCAAAGTGGTCAGCACACGGGTTGTCTCCCCGCGGACCAGACGGGCCAGCGTCGGCGGCGGGGCCAGGAAACGGTACCCCACCCCAGCGCATTCGATGACCGCGTGGTCCAAGCCGATGGAGATGACCTCGCCGTTGAGCGAATCGATCATGGGTTCACTACGCCTTTCCTGTGGTGGAGTTCAAAGCCAACGCTGCGGCGTTGCCGCGCGCGAGCAACGGGGCGCGCCAGCAATGGCATACAGCGATTGCCAGCGCGTCAGCGGCGTCAGCTGGTTTCGGTGGCGCGCCCAGCCCGAGGATGCGGGTGATCATGGACGTCATCTGCTTTTTGTCCGCGCGCCCGTTGCCCGAGACCGCTTTCTTGACCTCGGACGGGGTGTACATGTGCACGGGGATGTCGCGCTTCGCCGCCGCCAGCACCATCACGCCCACCGCATGGGCGGTATGCATGACTGTGGAGACGTTGCCGCGTTCGAAAATGCGCTCCATGGCGATCACGTCCGGCTGGTAGTCGTCGATCCACTCTTCCACCGCCTGCGACAGACGCAGCAGACGGTGCGCCAGTTCAGCATCGGAGGGGGTGCGCACAACACCCACCGCCACAGGAATGACCTGGCGTCCCTTCCCAGCCTGAATGACAGACAGGCCGCACCGGGTCAAGCCCGGGTCAATGCCCATCACACGCAGGCCTTCGAGGTTCATCGCTCCCCTTGTCCACCCCGACCTTCGGAGTCACACATTTGTTCTACCACACGGTGTGGACACAACCGGGGACCGACGTACTCTGCTTACTCTGCGGCCAGAGCTTGCGCCACCTCGTCGGAAAGCGTCATGTTGGTGTAGACGTTCTGGACATCGTCGGAGTCGTCCAACGCGTCGATAAGCTTCTCCAGCTTCTTCGCGCCATCGAGATCCAGATCGACCTCGACTGAAGAGCGGAAGTCCTGCTCGGTCTCCTCGACCTCAATTCCAGCTTCCTGCAGTGCGTCGCGCACGGCGTGCAGGTCAGATGCCTCGGAGACGACCTCGAAAGACTCACCCAGGTCGTTGACTTCCTCGGCACCAGCCTCAAGCACTGCCAGAAGGACATCGTCCTCAGTCAGCTCGCCCTTGGCCACGGTGTTCACGCCTTTGCGGGCGAACATGTAGGCCACAGAACCGGACTCTCCCAGGTTGCCGCCGTTCTTGGTCATGGCGGTGCGGACCTCAGTAGCTGCACGGTTGCGGTTGTCCGTCAGGCACTGAATCAACATGGCCACGCCGTTGGGCCCGTAGCCCTCGTACGTGATGTCTTCCCAGTCGGAACCGCCAGCTTCTTCGCCGGAACCGCGCTTGCGTGCACGCTCAATGTTGTCACCGGGAACGGAGGCCTTCTTGGCCTTCTTGATCATGTCGTCCAAGGTCGGGTTGCCCGCCGGGTCACCACCGCCAGTGCGTGCCGCGACCTCAATGTCCTTGATCAGCTTCGCCCACAGCTTGGAGCGCTTCGCGTCGTTAGCCGCTTTCTTGTGCTTCGTGGTTGCCCACTTTGAGTGGCCTGCCATGTGCCTCTCCCCTCTACGCGGTGATGAAGTGTCGGCTGTTCAGTATACGGAGGGGTGCCACAGCCACTTACTTGAAGGCCGGTTTGCCTTCCTCCAGTGTGCGCGTGAGCCCTTCCTGCACAACCATTGCCACCAGGTTGCCCTCCCGGTCGAAGATGCGGCCCTGGGTCAACGCGCGGCCAGCGTGCGCTGACGGTGAGACTTGGTCGTAGAGCATCCACTCGTCGGCGCGGAAAGGACGCAAGAACCACATCGCGTGGTCCAGCGACGCCATCTGCACATGCGCATCACGGTGCGGCACCAGCGCGGAGTGCAACAACGTCAGGTCCGACATATAGGCCAGGGTGCAGATGTGGAATGTTTGGTCGTCGGGAAGCTCCTTCTTGGAGCGGAACCACACGACTTGCTGGCTGGGTGTGTACTTGTTGTGGTCGAACTCGTCCTCGGGCACGATGCGCACGTCCCAGTCCTTCGCCCACAGCTTGAAGAATTTCAGCGGGCCGTCCACCTGCTCCAACGGAACCACGTTTTCCGGGTCCGGGACGGTGCGCATCGTGTCGGAGTGCTCAATGCCGTCATTGTCGGTGACGTGGAAGCTGGCCTCCATATGGAAGATGGCCTTGCCGTCCTGGATCGCGCGCACAACACGGGTGGCAAAGCTGCGGCCGTCACGCACCCGCTCAACAACGAAGATGGTGTCCTTGTCGGACTGGCCGGGGCGGACAAAGTACCCATGCAGGGAATGAACGATCTTGTCGTCCTCCACTGTTTTCGTGGCCGCGGACAAGCACTGCGCGGCGACCTGTCCACCGTAGGTGCGCTGCAGACCGGTGAACACGCCCGTGCCGCGGAAGATGTCGGAGTCCAGCTGCTCCAGATTCAGGATCTCATCAATGGTGGGTACTACGAAGTCCATGAACAAACACCTTAGCCCGAGTGAACCTCTCCCGGAGGCTGCGGGCAAAATTCCGGCATTGGTGCTGTACCGGCCAACCGCAGCGCTCTCACCCCCGGTTTGAGGCGCACGGCGCGCGCCGCTGACACAGCATCGTTGTACAAGCGCAGCGCTAAACCCACGCGTTCGTCGGCGCGCGCGAGTTCCGCTGCCTGCACCCGGGACGACAGGGTGGGTAGCTGGTCGAGCACGCGCCTTTCCGCCAGAAGCCGGTCATGAAACTGTGCTGGGGCAAACCCGATGCTCTCCGCCTCCCGGGCTGCAGGCGCAAGCGGCGGGCACAGGGCGGCGACAACCGCCATGCGGCGGTCCAGAGCTGCCCCTAAGCCGTCATGCGCGCGGTCGAGACGGATGTGGAGCCGGTCGAGACGGCGGGCCGTGAGCACTGCCCACAGGGACACAATCGCTAGGACAGCAACAATCACGCACACAACCGCGATCACTAGTTCCACGATTGCCCTCCCATCACGGTCTCATACACTTCCATCACCTCGCGGGAGACGACACCCCAGTCGTAGCGAAGAGCGCGGGCCTGCCCGGCGCGGGCCAGCTGTGCGCGCGCCGATGGGTCTTGGATGAGTCCGGCAAGGGTGGCGGCAAGAGCGTCAGAGTCCCCCACCGGGAAGAGAAGGCCGGCTGGGGTGTCAGATTCTGTGTCGCAAACGGCGGCGAAAGCTTCAATGTCGCTGGCAACAACAGCACACCCTGCAGCCATTGCTTCCACGAGGACGATGCCGAAGGACTCCCCACCGGTGTTCGGTGCGACATAGATGTCCGCCTCCCCGAGGATCTGCGCTTTCTCCTCCTCGGTGACCCGTCCGACGAAGTCGACGCCAGGAAACGCGCGGTGGGTACCTCCCCCGATGACGGTGACACGGAACTCGCAGTCCACCATCGCCCGCAGAGACACTACGGCGTCGAGGAAGATGCCCAGCCCTTTGCGAGGTTCGTCGAGACGCCCAAGAAAGACAAGGCTAACCGGGCCGCTGTCACTGTGTCGCTGCGCGTCACGGAACCGTGCGCTCTCCACCCCGTTGGGGATGAGCAACGGGTCCCCACCAAGCTGCTCCACTTGCCAACGGCGGGACATCTCGCTGACGGAAATCCCCGCGTCGATTTTCTCCAGTGCGGGCCGCAGGAACGGCCTGGCGAGTTTCAATAAGGTCGATGACACCGCCGACGCGTGGTACGTCGCCACCACCGGGCCGCGTGCCACGATGAGCGCGGCTAGGGAGTAGCTGGGGGCGTTCGGCTCATGCAGGTGAAGGACGTCGAAGTCCCCGGCGAGAAGGAAGTCCCGCACGACCCGGAAGGTCTTCGGCCCGAACGCGATGCGCGCCACCGAGCCGTTGTAGCTCAGCGGCACAGTGCCCCCACCGAGCGTCACGTAGTCCGGCACTTCTGACGGGTCCGTCCCCGGCCCGAGCACTGCGACCTCGTGCCCCTGGCTGATGAACACCTCTGCGAGGTCGAGAATGTGCGCCTGCACCCCGCCGGGGTGGTCGAAGGAATACGGGCACACCATGCCAATTCGCATTCCGGCCTCACTCCCCGTACGTGCGAGGCTTGCGGGTTTTCTTGTCAGCAAGGAAGACCGGCTGCAGCGCATGCCAGTCCTGGGGGTGGGCGGCGATGTTCGCGGCGAAAAGATCCGCCACGCGCTGCGTTGTCTCCTCGACGGTGGTCACCTCCACCTCCGGGGAGCCCGATAGCCCCCAGCGCGGATCACGGTCCGTACCCATGAACCATGAGTGCGCCACATGCAACCCGGCGCCGGTCTCCAAAGCGAGCTTCGCCGGGCCTGCCGGGAACGTCGCCTGCTCACCGAAGAAGGACACGGGCACTCCCCGCGGCGTCATGTCGCGCTCCCCCATGAGGCACACCACCCCGCCGGCAGCCAGCACCTCTTTCATCTGCTGGTACGGCGGCACCTTTTCCCCTGTGGCGGCGAGAACGTTGAATCCGAGTTGCTGCCGGTAGTCCACGAACGCGTCGAAAAGCACTTCGGGCTTGAGCCTTTCTGCGACGGTGGTGAAGCCGCCGTAGCGCTGCACGAACCACATCCCTGCCATGTCCCAGTTCCCGGAATGCGGCAGCGTGAGAATGAGGCCTTTGCCGCGCGCGAGGGTGGCATCGACGTACTCGCGGCCAGTGACGTCTTCGTCGAGCCGCGCCATGAGCGCCTCATTCCCCGCGATCGCCGGCAAGCGGAAGGCTTCGCGCCAATAGCGCGCGTAGGAGCGTATCGACGCCCGCACCAACTCCCGCGTCACATTCTCCGCCCCCACAACCCTGGTGAGATTGCGGCGCAGCATCTCCGGTCCCGTGCCCTTGCCGGAAGCGTAATCCGCACCCGCGTTGAACAACGCCACCGCCACAGGATCCGGCATGCGGCGCACGAGTTTCCACCCGGCGATGTAACCCGCGGCGCTGAGCTTTTCGCCAATGCTCTCCTTAGACATTGGCTGCCTCCGGAGCGCCGGCGGGCGCGGCAATGCGCTGCTGCGCGCGGGGATCGCGGGAGGCTATGATCAGCCGCTGCACCACCGTGAACACGGAGCCAACCATGAGCAGCCATAGCGCGCATTCAATCGCGTGCGGTACACCAAGCCCTTCTAAGAACAGCCCGACCAGCGACACGATGAGCCGCTCGGGGCGTTCCACCAAGCCACCGTCGACTTTCAAACCGCCCGCTTCCGCGCGCGCCTTGATGTAGCTAATGGTTTGCGAGAGCACGAGGACAGTAAGGGCAACGACGATATGCGCTGGATGCGCCTGGTCGACGTAGATGAGCCAGAGGCAGATGGCGCCGAACAGTGCGCCGTCGGTAAGCCTGTCGCAACTCGCGTCCAACGTCGCGCCGAACGCGGTACCGCCTCCGCGCAGACGCGCCATCGTGCCGTCGACCATGTCGAAGGCGGAGAAGAAAGCGATGAGTACCGCCGCCCACACCAGATTGCCAGTGGGAATAAGCACGACGGTGACGGCGATCGCGGCAAGCGTTCCCAGCAGCGTCACGGCGTTGGGACTCAGGCCCATGCGCAGAAGAAGCTTTGCGACGGGCTCAGCCACCGGCGCCGCCGTCTTCCTCCCATGCACACTAAGCACGGGCGTCCTCATCGCAGATTTCGGCCCACGCCTCCGCAAGCAGTGCGCGCGTGTCCTTGAGCAGCTGCGGCAACACTTTGGTGCCACCGATGACGGTCATGAAATTCGAGTCCCCTGCCCACCGAGGTACGACATGGAGATGCAGGTGGTCACCGACCGAACCACCGGAGGCCTTGCCTAGGTTGAGCCCGACATTGATCGCCTCCGGCTGGGACACGCGCTTAAGGGTGCGCACCGCCAACTTGGCGAAGACAGCCATCTCCGCCGTCTCCTCTTCCGACAGCTCCTCAAGATCCGCAATCTTGCGGTACGGCACGACCATGAGGTGCCCGGCGTTGTACGGGTACAGGTTGAGCAGCGCATACACCGTCTCCCCGCGGGCGATGATCAGCCCATCCTCGTCTGATTCCTCCGGGGCAGCTAGGAAGGGGTCTTCGTGCCGCTTCTGCTGGCCGGGGATCTTCGAGATGTAGTTCGAGCGGTACGGTGCCCACAGGCGCGTGAGCCGGTCCGGCTCGCCCACGCCCTGGTCGACGTACGCGTGGCCGTTATTGTCGCTGTGCCTCAATGGACACCTCGTTCGGCTGCTCATTGTTCTGGCCGTCTACCCACTGGCTGATCAGCTCGATCGCCTCATCCACGGGCACACCGTTGACCTGGCTGCCGTCGAGGAAACGGAAGCTCACCGCGTCCGCCTCCACATCGCGCGCGCCGGCGAGCAGCATGAACGGCACCTTGCCGGTGGTGTGGTTGCGGATCTTCTTCTGCATGCGGTCATCCGAGTGGTCCACACTCGCGCGGATTCCGCGTTTGCGCAGCTTGTCAGTGACGGCATCCAAGTGCGGCGCGAACTCGTCCGCCACCGGAATGCCCACCACCTGGCGCGGTGCCAACCAGGCGGGGAACGCGCCGGCGTAGTGCTCCAGCAGCACGCCGAAGAAGCGCTCAATAGAACCGAACAGAGCACGGTGAATCATCACCGGGCGCTGCTTGGTGCCATCGGAGCTCGTGTACTCCAAGTTGAAGCGGTCCGGCAGGTTGAAGTCCAGCTGAACGGTGGACATCTGCCAGGTGCGGCCGATCGCATCGCGCGCCTGCACCGAAATCTTCGGACCATAGAAGGCAGCACCCGCCGGGTCTGGCACCAGCTCTAGGCCCGACCTGGTGGCCACGGACTCCAGGATGTTCGTCGAACGCTCCCAGATGTCGTCGTCGCCGATGTACTTCTCCGGATCCTTCGTCGAAAGCTCCAGGTAGAAGTCATCCAGGCCGTAGTCCTGCAGCAGGGAAATGATGAACTCGAGGACGTCAGTCAGCTCTTGCTCCAGCTGGTCCTCAGTGCAGTAGATGTGCGCGTCGTCCTGCGTGAAGCCGCGGGCACGGGTCAGGCCGTGCACCACGCCGGACTTCTCATAGCGGTAGACGGTGCCGAACTCGAATAGGCGCAGCGGCAGCTCGCGGTAGGACCGCCCGCGGGAGTCGAAGATGAGGTTGTGGAACGGGCAGTTCATCGGCTTGGCGTAGTAGTCCACCGGTTGCTTGACGCAGTTGCCGTCCTCATCCCACTCGCCGTCGAGCTGCATTGGCGGGAACATGCCGTCGGCGTACCAGTCCAGGTGACCAGACTGCTGGAACAGGTCACCCTTGGTCACGTGCGGGGTGTTGACAAACGAGTAGCCCGCCTCCAGGTGGCGCTTGCGGGAGTGGTTTTCCATCTCCATGCGCACAATGCCGCCGTCCGGGTGGAAGACCGGCAGACCGGAGCCGACCTCGTCCGGGAAGGAGAACAGATCCATCTCGGCACCGAGGCGGCGGTGGTCGCGCTTCTCCGCCTCCTCCAGCATGTGCTGGTACTCTTCGAGCTTCTCCTTGGTTTCCCAGGCAGTGCCGTAGATGCGCTGCAGACCGGCGTTGGACTGGTCGCCGCGCCAGTAGGCTGCCGACGAACGGGTCAGCGCAAAGGCTGGAATGTACTTCGTGGTGGGCACGTGGGGGCCGCGGCACAGGTCGTGCCAGACGACCTCGTCGGTACGCGGGTTGACGTTGTCGTAGTGGGTCAGGTCACCGGCCCCGACTTCGGTGGCCTCGTCAGAATTCGGATCGACCGAGCCCTTGTCCTGGATCAGTTCAAGCTTGTACGGCTCGTTCTTCAGGTCTTCCGCTGCTTCCTCGGTCGAGGCGTAGACACCACGGACGAACTTCTGGCCCTGTTTGATGATCTTCTTCATCCGCTTTTCCAGCGTCTTCAGATCCTCAGGCGTGAACGGCTCCTTGACGTCGAAGTCGTAGTAGAAGCCATCATTGATAGCGGGGCCGATACCCAACTTCGCGTCGGGGAATTCCTCCTGGACAGCCTGCGCCAGCACGTGCGCGCAGGAGTGGCGGATGACGCTGCGACCCAGTTCCGTGTTGGCCGCTACCGGCATGAAGGTTGCAGTTTCCTCGGGCACATGGGAAAGGTCCTTGAGAGTGCCTTCCTCATCCTGGACGACCACAATGGCGTCTTCGCCCTTATTCGGTAGGTTCAACTCCCGCATTGCCGCCCCGACCGGGGTACCGGCAGGAACCTCGAAAGGCTCGAAAGCTGGGGCTGGGGACATCCCGCTCGACATATCTGTTTTCAGCGCTCCTTTGCGCTCGCGCACCGGCGGCATACCTGGCCGCTGGCACTGGTCTTGGTGCTTCGCGTGTGCGATCTTACCCCGGGCCGGTCACAGACCTGCTAGTTGCGCGGATCTACACCGTCTTCTCCGTCGGTTTCACGCTCGGCGGTGCCGGCTCCCTGGGTGCCTTCCCCTGCCGTGTAGCCGGCTCCGGTGTGGCCGGAGCGGTTGTACTGGTTACCCTCTTTGGTCTCGTTGTAGTCCAAGTCGCGGATCCGCTTATCCGCTTTCTTATGTTGTTGGCGCTTGCCCATCGCAGCAATGCCGACACCGCCGAGCAGCAGGACACCCATGAGCAGCCACAGCCAGGTGTAGCCTCCGTCGGTCACCTCATCGGAGTTCTGCGATGTCTCGTCAGACCCCACTTCAGAAGAGTCCTCCTGGTGCACGGTCGCGTCTTCGGTTTCCTGGGCAGCCTGCATTCCGTCGGGGGCATAAGTGAACTGGGTCATGCCCTTTGTCGCGTGCCCGTCGGAGGACGTGATCTGGAAACCGATCCGGTAGTCACCCGGCTCTGGGTTCAGACCGTCCGGCACATCGATGCTCACGTTGCGGCCGTCTACCTCAGGCTCGCCGCTGAACAGTACCTCGTCGTCGGAGATGCGCGACAGCGCGAAAGTGTTGAAGTCCGGCTTCGGATTCCCGGAAAACTCGAGCGTCAATTCCTCGGGGAACTCCGTCACCGTTTCCTCAATGCCCGGTGTCGCGCTGACCACTGAGTCGTGAGCGTGCGCCAACGGCGTGGCCGCCAATGCGAGTGCGGGTGCGGCAACGATGAGCGCCATACTGCGGCGGCGCAATCCAGCCATGGGAGTCTCCTTAGCGTCTTAACGTCTCTGCTGCGAAACTGCGAAACTGCGAATCTGCGAAACTGCGAACAGTCAGGGTCATATCCAGGCTAACTGCTGTTGCAGTAGAACTGGACAAAGCGCCCACAAGCCCCGGGTGGTTCGGGGCTCGACTTACCCGACGCGGTTTCGCGGGGTAGGTTAGCCGGGTGTCCCGCGATCGTGTCCCCACCGCAAGTAGTTGGCCGTTTTTCACGGTCATCTCCCTCGGCTTGGTCATGGTCGCGCTAGATAACGCGATCCTGTACACCGCGCTTCCAGCGCTGAACGCGCAGCTCGGTGCCACCCCTTTGCAGTCGTTGTGGATCATCAACGCCTATCCCCTTCTCATCACCGGCCTGTTGCTGGGGACGGGCACGCTTGGCGACAAGATCGGCCACAAAAAGATGTTCCTCATCGGCCTAGTCATCTTCGGTCTCGCCTCGCTCGCTGCCGCATTCGCCCCCTCCGCGTGGGCGCTTGTCGCGGCGCGTGCGGTGCTCGGCACCGGGGCTGCTGCGATGATGCCGGCAACACTGGCGTTGATCAACCAGATCTTCGTCGAGGAGCACGAGCGCAACGTCGCCATCGGCATCTGGGCGTCGACAGCAATCATCGGCGCAGCTGCCGGCCCGCTTGTCGGCGGTCTCCTGCTCGAGTTCTTCTGGTGGGGCTCCGTCTTCCTCATCAATGTCCCCATCGTCACCGTTGCACTCGCCGGTACAGTCCTCCTCGGCCCGCCGAATAAGGCCAACCCCGCCAAACATTGGGACTTCATCAGCTCGGCCTACGCCCTGTTGGCGTTGTCGGGCCTGACCATGACCATCAAGGAAGCCACCCGCACCGGGTCCGGAAACGCGCTTCTCATCGGTGCTGTGATCGCAACAGTCGTTGGAGCTGTCGCTTTCCATCAGCGGCAGAAGCGTCTCGACGACCCCCTTCTCACCTTCGACATCTTCCGCAGCCGCATCTTCGCCGGCGGCGTCCTCGCAGCGACGGGCGGCATGTTCGTTCTCATCGGCATGGAGATGACTTCCACCCAACGCCTTCAGCTTGTCGACGGCTTCTCCCCCTTCCACGCCGGCCTCTCCATCGCCGCAGTCGCACTGGTGGCATTCCCGTTCTCCATTGCAGGCGGGGCGTTGCTCGATCGGATCGGGTTCCTCAGCATCATTGGCTCCGGCTTTCTCGCCAACGCCCTCGGTGCCGTCATGTCCTGGTGGGGATCCCAATCGGACAGTTTCCCGCTCTTCCTCGCCGGCTTTCTTATCCTGGGTGCGGGCTCGAGCTTCATCATGTCGGTGTCCTCCATCGCCATCATCGGTGCTGCCCCGCTGGAGCGCTCCGGCATGGCCGCCGGCGTTGAGGAAGTCTCTTACGAGTTCGGCACACTCATTACCGTCGCCATCACTGGCTCCATTCTGCCTGCCGTCTACGCGTCCAACCTGCCGCCCGAGCTTGCTAGCGCCGGCATGGACGCCATGTTCAACCCCACCACCAACCCGCTCGCCTCTCCTGCGTACACCCACGCGCACGAGGTGGTCATTCTCTTTGTCGCCACAGCCGCCGCCCTCTTCGGAGTCGCTACGGCATGGTGCTTCCGCGGGAATCCGAAGTCTGCAGTACCGCGCTAGACCGACCGGCCCGCCGCTTCCCGATTGACTAGTTCTCAACGACTAGATCGTTGCTTTCTCGGCCCAAATCCGAACGATCTAGCTGTTTGGATCTAGCTAATCGCACCGCGCCCCCCTTCGGCCTTATCTATGGCCTCAACGTTCTGCGTCACTCTGGCGCGCGAAAGCGGCAGTCGCGGCACAAAGAAACCCCAGTTCAGACCAGAACTGGGGCTATACTGTGGTCCTAGCTGTGTCTGAAGTCATGACATAGTTGACACGGCGTGCCTGGGACAGCATTCCTGATGGTTGACAGGTCAGTCGCGACATTGTTGACACTTAGGGGGTAGAAACAATCTGGGGTGATGGTTGACACCTCAGTCGCGACATCATTGACACCTCCCGCCACCCCCGCGTGTTTAGTGACGGTGCTGGTATCAGTCGGGACATCGTTGACAGATGAACAGCCCGAACCGAAATCTCGCCATCGTCAAAGCCGTCCGCGATCAAGGCGAACCAGTCACCAAAGTCGCCAAACGATTCGGCATCTCCCGCCAACGCATCTACAAGATCCTCTCCGAGTTCGACGCCGGAGGCGAACAAGCCATCGCCCCCAAATCGCGCGCGCCGCACACCCACCCCAATGCCGTGCCGGAGACCCTGCGCAACCACATCATCGACATGCGCAAAGAACTCACCAAAGCAGGTTTCGACGCAGGGCCCGACACCATCGCTTTCCACTTAGGACAACAAGGCCTGCGTGTGCCGTCAACATCGACGATCCGCCGGATCATCACTGAAGCCGGACTTGTTGCCCCGCAACCGCAAAAGAAACCACGCAGCTCCTACATCAGGTTTGAAGCGGCCATGCCCAACGAATGCTGGCAGGCCGACATCACCTACCTCTTCCTCATCGACGGCAGGCGCGTAGAAGTCCTCGACTTCATCGACGACCACTCCCGCTACCTGCTATCGATCACCGCCCGGCCAGCATTTACAGGGCCAGCTGTCGCAGCAGAACTACAGCGCCTCATCGACACCTACGGCCCACCGGCATCCACACTCACTGACAACGGGCTGGTGTTCACCGCCCGACTAGCCGGACGCAAAGGCGGCAGAAACGCATTCGAGAAAACACTTAACGACAACCGTATCCAGCAGAAAAACGGCCGGCCAGGCCACCCACAAACCCAAGGCAAAATCGAACGCTTCCACCAAACACTCAAACGCTGGATCAACGCACAACCACCAGCAGAAACCATCCCCCAACTACAACGGCAGCTCAACGAATTCACCGCCTACTACAACACCGAACGCCCCCACCGATCACTCGGACGCCGTACCCCACACCAGGCCTACACAACAGGACCTAAAGCTGAACCAACCTTCACCCCGAAAGAAGAATGGCGCACCCGCAACGACGTCGTCGCCGCCAGCGGCAAAGTCACCATCCGCTACGCCGGCAGGCTCTACAGCCTAGGAATCGGCCGAGCCCACAGCGGCGAAGAAGTCCTGATGATCATCACCGACAACCACATCACGACATCACTAAAAGAAACCGGCGAACCCATCACCGAGCACTACATCGACACATCCCGCAACTACCAAAAACCATACTGGCGAAAAGGCCAACCCCCACTGACCTGAAAACCACAACCGGCGCCTTGGAAAAAATAAACACCAAGACGCCGGTTTGTCCACCATGTCGCGACTCATCTGTCAACAATGTCGCGACTGATGACACTGTGGTCCTAGCTGGGATCGAACCAGCGACCTTTCCGGTGTGAACGGAACGCTCTTCCACTGAGCCATAGGACCTCGCAAGCGATCAAGCGATGCTGTACTTAGCGCGAGAGATACATTAACACCAGGTTGCCAAAAGACCATAATCGCGGGACCTTCAAGGGTGGGGTGGAGCCGTCGATAAGCATGCGCGCGACAGTGACCACCGCAAATGTAAGTAACATGGTGGCGATTTGGCTTAGGCCACGACGACACATTAAAGTTTTGAGTCGCACTAGTTCAGATGAACAGAGTTCAACACAGTTCATCTGGGCGCAGTGAGTGCGGATGTAGCGCAGTTGGTAGCGCATCACCTTGCCAAGGTGAGGGTCGCGAGTTCGAGTCTCGTCATCCGCTCCAAGTCCCCTCACGGGGGCTTATCGTTAGCGCGATTAGCTCAGCGGGAGAGCGCTTCCCTGACACGGAAGAGGTCACTGGTTCAATCCCAGTATCGCGCACGAAGGGTCTCTGACCCTTTTGCGGATGTAGCGCAGTTGGTAGCGCATCACCTTGCCAAGGTGAGGGTCGCGAGTTCGAGTCTCGTCATCCGCTCCAAGTCCCAATTGGCAGCAATTGGTACTGTGAAAGAGGCGGAAATCGCCCACGGTGGAATGGCCGAGTGGTGAGGCAAAGGTCTGCAAAACCTTGTACACGGGTTCGATTCCCGTTTCCACCTCCATATTCATTTGAATATTGCGCGCGTTTAGCTCAGCGGGAGAGCGCTTCCCTGACACGGAAGAGGTCACTGGTTCAATCCCAGTATCGCGCACCAGGAGTCCGTTAAGGGCTCCGTTGTGCAAACTGTAGTTTGCACAACGCGGATGTAGCGCAGTTGGTAGCGCATCACCTTGCCAAGGTGAGGGCCGCGAGTTCGAGTCTCGTCATCCGCTCCACTACCCCGGCGGCAATAGTCGCCGGGGTTCGTCGCGTCTGGAGGCGCCGCGGCAAGAGCTTGCACGCGGGAAACCGGGCGCGTTTTCGTGCCGTCCACACGTCAACTAACTGGAGTCACTTTCGAAACATCTGACCTGGGCGTTCACCGACCGGTTTCAAACGGCACGAAAATAAGCCATTATTTATGGATGTAACAACAAAAGCGCGCCAAGACATCGGCATAGACGATCAGCTGCCCCCCAGCGCCCACCCCACTACGATCGGCCTCATGCTCGACATGATCATCGGCCCGACAAGCGCCCGCGAAGAAATCCGCGCTGTCGCGGTCACCACGGTTTTCGGCTCGTTCACGGCTGGTGGAACCTCCGAGGAGCTGGGCAATGACACGGACTCACAGGTCCTGGCCGCCCTACGTGAGTGGGCGGATGTCATCCTGGTCGGCTCCGGCACGGTCAAAGCGGAGGATTACGGCCCGGCGGACACTCCGATAGCGGTGGTGTCGCGCTCACTCAACTTCGACACCTCCGCGATACTGTTCGGCGGGGCTCCCCCGCTCATTCTCACGCCAGAGGCGTCGCTGACAGACACCGCGCTCGCCGACCGCCGCCAGGCTCTGACCCGCGCGGGTTGCTCTTTGGTGTCCACGGGGGAAGGGGGTGCGGGTGAGATCGTCGAAAAGCTGCGGGAGCTGGGGTACGGGCGAATCATTTGTGAAGGCGGCCCCTCGCTGTATGCGGACATGTTCGCGCATTCGCTTATCGACGTCCTCCATCTCACCATCGACCCCCGCACCAACGGCGAACCCGCCGGTTTGCAGGGCGATTTCACCGTGAATCTCGAGTTGGAGCAGGTGCAAACGGACGGGTCGTTCCTCTTCGCGCGCTATCGCCGCGTGTAGGTTGAGGGGGTGACTACCCGCCTGAGCCAGTTGACCCAGCTGTGGACCGCCCAGCCCCCTGATCGGGCTCCGCGCTGGCAGCAGGTGGCAAACGGGGCTCTGTGGCCGCTGGCAATCCTTCTGGTCATTCATCGCATTATCGTGCTGGCGCTGCCGGGCACCGCGACGGATGATTTCACCACGGTCTGGTCCGCTGCACGCCGCTTCGTTGAGCGCGTGCCGGTCTACAGCGAGACCTACCACCACGTGGACCCGCACTACCTCTACAACCCTGGCGCGACGCTGTTGTTGTCGCCGCTGGGTGTGTTCCCGGACATGTCTGTTGTGCGGCCACTGTTCATCCTGTTCAACGCCGCGTGCATCATTGGGGCACTGGCATGGCTGACCCGTCTGGTTGGCCGCGGTCTGGCCCACCCTGTGTTCCCTGGCGCCATCGCCGCATGCTTTGGGACGGAAGCCGTCACCAACACTCTGATGTTCACCAACATCAACGGCGTTCTCTTGCTCGGTTTGACCGCCTTCTTGGCGCTGTTGCTGCACGGGAGCAGGGGAAGCTCATGGGCTGCGGGGGCTGTGTTGGGCCTGTGCATTCTGGTCAAGCCGATGTTCGCCCCCTTGATTGTGTTGCCGTTGATGCGGCTGGAATGGCGTGCGGTCGTGTCCGCCGTGGCAATGCCGGTGCTGTTCAACCTTGTGGCGTGGCCGCTGACGCCAGGAGCACGCGATTACGTCGACATCGTCGTTCCCTACCTGGGCATCACGCGCGATTACGCGAACTCTTCGCTGGCCGGTGCCGCCGTGTACTTCGATATGCCGGGGTGGCTGCACGGGCTGCTGTTCGGGATCATCGCCGCCGCCGTCGCGGTGGCCGTGCTGGGACTTGCCCGCTACCGCTACTCCGACGAGTTCATGTGGGCGGCCACTTCCGCCACCGTACTGATTACGGGGGTGTGCTTGCTGTCATCGCTGGGCCAGGCGTACTACTCCATGATGGTCTTCCCCGCTGTATTCACTGTTCTGGGCCGCCACAGCGTCTTCCACACTCCCGCGGCATGGGTGGGAATATTCCTGTGCCTCTCACCGCTGACGTGGGTGACCGATGGCACCTACTTGGCAGGCCGTTGGGCGAACACGTTCTTGCCCACCGCAGGATGGATGATCTTCATCGTCGCCGTCGCGGCCTGGGTAGTGTCAGAAGCACTGATTCGGAGGGAGCCGAAACATGACCATGGACAAGCCGACGAACTACCGCGACTGGACCGAGGAGCAGTGGCGCGAGAAGCTCAGCCCTGAGGAGTACTACGTTCTGCGCGAGGCCGGAACTGAACCTCCCGGGGTCGGTGAGTACACCGACACCACCACTGAGGGTGTGTACCGTTGCCGCGCCTGTGGAGCGGAGCTGTTCCGCTCCACCGAGAAGTTCTCCTCCCACTGCGGCTGGCCGTCTTTCTTCACCCCACTGGCCGGCGACGCAGTGATTGAGCGCGAAGACCGCTCGCATGGCATGGTGCGCACAGAGGTGCTCTGCGCCACCTGCAACTCGCACCTGGGCCATGTCTTCGCCGGTGAGGGCTACCCCACCCCCACCGATCTGCGGTACTGCATCAACTCGATTTCGCTGACGCTGGAGGAAGGCGCCGCGGACAAGCGTTAAGGCAGCGCTTCAATGATCTCCGCGACGTCGTTGACGCGGCGGCCGGAGAAGAACGGCAGCTCTTCACGCACGTGCAGGCGCGCTTCGGTGTAGCGCATCTTGTGCATCAAGTCGGAGATGCGTTCCAGCGAGGGCGCCTCAAACGCCAGCATCCACTCATAGTCGCCGAGTGAGAACGCCGACATCGTGTTGGCGCGCACATCTTTGTAGTCCGCGGCGGCCTGGCCGTGCTCGATGAGCAGATCGCGGCGTTTAGCCGGATCCATGATGTACCAGTCGTAGGAGCGGGTGAACGGGTAAACAGTGATCCAGTCCTGCGGCTCCTCGCCCATGATAAATGCCGGCAGGTGGCCGCGGTTGAACTCCGCCGGGCGGTGCAGACCGACACCGATCCAGAACACCTCGAGCGCCTGGCCCAGCACCGTGGTGCGGCGGAACGCGTTGTAGGCCTCCTGGATCTCATCGAAGTTCTCGGCGTGCCACCAGATCATCACATCAGCCTCAGCCCGGATGCCGGAAATGTCGTAGATCCCGCGGACGACAACTTTGCCTTCGTCCTCAAGGCCAGAGAAGAAACGCTGCGCTTCTGCGATGATCTCGCTGCGGTCGGCACCGAGTGCGCCCGGAATCACCCGGAAGGTCGCCCACTGAGCGTATCGCTGGGTGTTGTTGAGCTTTTCAATATCTAGTTCCGCCATAGCGAAGACCTCCTGAAACAATCAAACCAAAGTATTATCTTTCACCCTACCCCCTCGCAGCGGCGCGCCTCCACGTAATCAGCGACAGGCTGGATAGCTTGGAACCCGTGACACATTCGGACCACCCTAAGCTCTCCGCCGCAACATCATCCGAGAGCGCCGAAACCACCCAGATCCCAGCGGAATTCACGGAAGCTGTCGAATCGATGCACCGCGCCCAGCTGCGCCCCGAGATCAGCCTGGGCACCATCCGTCCCCCGCAGCGCCCGGCCCCGTTCAGCCACGCAGTGGGCCTGGAAGTTCGGGGCAACGACGATGACGGTCCGATCCCGACCGACGCCCAAGGTGATGCCTTCGGCCGTCTCATCCTGCTGTACTCGCCGTCCGGGGAGGAGCAATGGGAAGGCTCCATGCGCCTTGTCGCCTACATCCAGGCGGATATGGACGATGCCGTTGCGTCCGATCCGCTGCTTCCCGACATCGCATGGCAGTGGCTCGGTGAATCCCTGGCTGAGACACACGCCGGGTATACGGATCTGGGCGGCACGGTGACGTCCACGTCATCGGTGCGCTTCGGCGACATCGGGGGCCCTCCGCGCGCCTACCAGATCGAGATGCGCGCCTCGTGGACGGCTGACACCACCGATCTCTCCCACCATGTTGAGGCTTTCTCTAAGGTGCTCGCCCATGTCGCCGGTCTCCCGCCGGAGGGCGTGGCGGGGCTCGACCGAAGGTGACCGTCTAAGCTGTGGGGGATGCACTACGAACTCGTTCACACCCCCGACGGGTTCGCGCGCGCTGCGAAACAACTCGCCGCAGGGCACGGACCTTTCGCCGTGGATACGGAGCGAGCGTCTGCGTACCGCTACGACGACCGCGCCTTTCTCATCCAGATTCACCGCCGCGGCGCAGGAACGTTCCTCTTCCAACCAGAGGGCCTACGCGAAGAACTGACGTCCGCCCTCGCGCCTGCTGTGAACGGCGAAGACTGGATCATTCACGCCGCCCCTGAGGACCTGCCGAGTCTCGCTGAGCTCGGTCTGCATCCCGGAACACTCTTCGACACTGCTCTCGCTGGCCGCATTGCCGGCTTCGAGAAACCGAACCTCGCCGCCATGGTCGCCGAGTTCTGCGGAGTCGAGCTGGAGAAGGGCCATGGCCGCGAAGACTGGTCGCTTCCAACCCTTCCGCGGGAGTGGCTGGACTACGCCGCCCTCGACGTGATTTACCTGCCCGATCTGGCAGAGGCTCAGGCGGAGTTGCTGGGTGGGCTGGGCAAGCTGGACTATGCGGAGCAAGAATTCGCGCACATCGTGGACACGTTCGCGGAGTGGACTGCCCCCACGCTGACATGGGAAGGGCTCAAAGGCGTGAACAACCTTCCCTCTGCCCTCTCCCGTGCCATCGCTCGTGCAGTGTGGGAGCAGCGCAACGCCGATGCTTTACGACGCGACATCTCCCCCTCCCACATCCTGCCGTCCAAACTGATCATCGCGATAGCGAAAGAACAACCGCGCTCCCCCGCCGATCTCGCGGCCATGAAGGGCTTCCCTGCCCGCCGCACAGGCGCGAGCCACAAGTGGTTCCGGGTCCTGCGCGGGGTATATCAATCTGATCCCGCCACGTGGCCGGACAAACCGCGCAACAATGAGGGCACACCCGGGAAGTCTGCCTGGCAGCGCCACCACCCGGAGTCGTGGGACTACCTGCAAACGATGCGTTCCGCCATCGCAGAGGCCGCTGATGACATGGACCTGCCTGCCGAAGTGCTGCTAACCCCGGCAGTTCTCCGGGAAACCGCCTGGGCACTTTCCCAGGGCACGGTCTCATGGGACACACACGCTGTCGCCGGCCTTCTGGCCGAGCAGGGGGCACGTCCATGGCAGGTCGCAAACACAGCGGATCTGTTCGCCGCGAACAGGCCAGGCGAAGAAGTTTAGGCCAGCCCTTCAATCCACTCGCGGATGGATTCGCGGGCGGAATCGGCGTCGAGTCCAACCTCGGCAAGCAACTCGGAGCGCGACGCGTGCGGCGGGAAGATATCCGGGAAGGCCAGGCGTCGCAGCGGGGTGTCCACTTCGGCAGCGGACAGCGCCTCAGACAGTGCCGAGCCGATGCCTCCGCGAACAACACCGTCTTCGTACACGACCACCAGGTCCGCTTCGGCTGCCATGTCGATCAGCTCAGGGTTGATCGGAATGATCCACCGGGGGTCAACGACGGTGATGCGGGCACCGTCGTCATTCAGCTCGCGTGCAACCTGAACTGCGTTCTTGCTGAACTCACCGATTGCGACGAGAAGCACCTCGGGGATGTCCTCGTCGGCGTCTCCAGCGGGCTCGACGAGAATGTCGCTCCCACCGTCCGTGCGGCGAAGTTCCGTGACCGGGTCCCCCACGTCGCCCTTCGGGAAGCGGACGACGGTCGGGCCGGTCTCCACAGCGATGGCTTCTTGGAACTCTTCGCGCAAACGGTCAGCATCGCGCGGGGCGGCGACACGAATACCCGGAACAATGGAGGTCAAGGCCATGTCCCAGACACCGTTGTGGCTCGCGCCGTCGCTGCCGGTCACGCCTGCTCGGTCGAGCACGAACGTCACCGGCTGATTGATCAGGGCTACGTCCATGAGCAACTGGTCAAAAGCGCGGTTGAGGAACGTCGAGTAGACCGCCACCACCGGGTGCAACCCGCCGAGAGCCATGCCCGCCGCCGACGTCACAGCGTGTTGCTCAGCGATGCCCACATCGAAGAACCGCGAGGGGAACTTCTCCGCGAACGGTGTCAACCCCGTTGGGCCCGCCATCGCTGCGGTGAGTGCCACGATGTCTTCGCGCTCGTGCCCGGCGCGGAGCAGCTCCTCGGAGAACACCGATGTCCACCCCGGACGCGCTTCCCCCAGCGCCTCGCCAGTGACGGGGTCAATGACACCGGTGGAGTGCATCTGGTCGGCAATATCGTTGACCGCCGGGGCGAAACCGTGGCCCTTCTCAGTTGCAACGTGAATGATCAGCGGTCCGTCGTACTGGTGCGCATAGGTAAATGCGCTCAGCAGCGACGGAATGTCGTGTCCTTCGATCGGGCCGACGTATTTCAGACCCAAATCTTGGAACATCTGCGTCGGCACCACCTGGTGCTTGATGCCATCCTTCACCATCTTCATAGCGCCGAATGCGCGCTCGCCGACCCAGCCCATGGACTTCAAGGTGCGCTTTCCCTGCTCCATCACTTCGTCGTAACCAGGCTGAATCCGGATGGAGGCGATCTGGGAACGGAGATTGTCCAGGTTGCGGGCGAACCCGCCGATGGTCGGTGAGTAGGACCGGCCGTTGTCGTTCACCACGATGGTGACGTTGCGCTCCCCTTCAGCGATGTTATTCAGCGCTTCCCAGCACATTCCGCCGGTCAGAGCACCATCACCCACCACTGCGACAACATTGCTGTCGGCGTGGCCCTGAAGCACCTTCGCCTTTGACAACCCGTCCGCGTAGGACAACGCCGCGGAAGCGTGGGAGGACTCGGTCCAGTCATGATCGGACTCGCTGCGGCTGGTGTACCCGGACAATCCATCCTTTTTGCGCAGTGTGTCGAACTGCCCGGAACGCCCCGTGAGGATCTTGTGCACGTAGGACTGGTGGGACGTGTCGAAGATGATAGGGTCGCTCGGCGAGTCAAAGACGGCGTGCAGGGCGACCGTCAGCTCGACGACCCCCAAGTTCGGTCCGAGGTGGCCGCCGGTGGCGGAGACCTTCTGGATGAGAAACTCGCGGATTTCCCGCGCGAGACGTTCGAGCTCGTCCGCCGACATGCCCTTCAGTTCGGCCGGGGATGTGAGGTGCTCAAGCCTGCTCACTGCTCGTCGTAGCTCCTTGGTCGAGGTTGTCGGACGGTTGGAGAAAGCGTCTCGAATGGTTGAAGGACAATTCTACACTTTCCCCGCTCTAACCCGGCATCGGCTTTTCAGGCCGGAACGAGGCTGGTGAGGACTTCGAAGTGGTGGGTGGCGGGAAAAGCGTCGATAAGCGCCATGCGTTCGACGACGTATCCTGCCGCGCCCCATGTGGCCAGATCGCGCGTGAATGTCGCCGGATCGCACCCGACGTGGATGACGCGCTGCGGGCGGCGCGCAGCGATGCCGGCGACGACGTTTTCCCCGGCCCCTGTGCGCGGAGGATCGAGCACCACGAGCCCTGGGTCCGGCAGCTCATCCAGCGCCGCTTCCACTTTCTGGTTGCGCATGTCCACGTTGAACGCGCTCAGTGCGGGCTGCGGCGTGCGCGTCGCGGCGGGAGAGTAGTCGACGCTGACGATGCGCGGTGCCTGGTCCCCCTCCATGGCAGCGCTTATCGACGGCACAAACAACCCCACCCCGCCATACAAATCCCACCCTGTGCGCTCACCGTAGTCGTCCGCAGCCCAATCAAGGATATAGGCCGAATAGGCCGCAGGAGCAGCGAGATGTGCCTGCCAAAACGCTGTCGGGGGAAAGCTGAAATGGAATTCCTCCCCGGCGACCGGAACGATCTCGGTCGCGGCATCGCCACCCTCGATGCGCGTATCAATGTGCTCCACACGTTTACCGCGTTGCGCCCGCCGCGTTTCGACGACGTGACGCTGCCCTGCCCCGTCAACGACCACCACGAGCTCAGCACCGGGGGTGAATCTGGCATCACCGCCGACGATTCCATCGAGGGCCTCCGGGACCACCTGGGAGCACGGCTGCCCCGCAACGATCTCGCGGCTGCGTGCGCGGCGCATTCCAGCACGCCCCTGTTCATCGACACCAAGACGGACACGGGTGCGCCACCCAAGGGTCGGTTCGAGCGATTCTTCTTCGAGGTCGATCGCTGCGTCAAAGCCCTCGAGTACACCACTGGGCCGGGCGTGCTTTTCCAACTGCCCGACCAAGATCTCGCGCTTGAACCGCGTTTGCGCGGCGGGATCGATGTGGGAGTAGTCGCAGCACCCTGCGCCAGCTGCCGCTGCTGGGCAGGCGACCTCAGTCCGGTCAGGCGACGGTTCCACTACCTGGGTGAGCGCGGCACGAGCCCACCGCTTCTTCACAGTGGTCAGCTCGGCTTCCACCACATCACCGGGAAGTGCTCCTGCCACGAACACCACGCGACCGTCCGAGGCGTGCGCAATTGCCTCGCCCCCGTGCGCCATCGCGGTGGGTTCAAGCCTGACGCGATCGCCAGAAGTAAGCTCCATATTACTGCTGTTCGGGCTGGTCAGGCTGGCCGGTCTGCTCTCCCTGCCCCTGTTGGTTCTGTTGGTTCTGCTGGTTCTGCTGCCGCAGCTGTTGCTGCTGCATAGCTTGCTGGATTTGCAGAGCGAGCTGTGCGGGCAACTCGACCGGCAGGGAGTTGCCTGCCAGCACGGGCGTGTTGCCGCGATAGATGAAGGAGCGAGCGATGATTTCGCGGCCGAGATCCGCCAACCGGTCTTCCTTACCGTGCGGCGCTGCGAGGGTGACGCGGTACAGCCAGCGCGGGCCTTGCACACCGATGATGCGGATGATGCCGTTGTCGCCAGTGCCGACCACTTCGCGGCCCCATGGGCCCTCTTCATATTCGACCGGCATGCCTTCAGCGCGCATGCCCTCTGCGATCTCATCGGAGGACTCTTCCCACATGCCGCCGGAGTTCGGTGCGGCGAACGCCACCGGGGTGACACGGCCGAATTCGGTGATGACGTGGAGCATGCGCGGGCCCTGCTCACCCATCTCCACCTGGACCTGGGAGTTCTTCGGAAGCGCTAACTGGATCGAGCCGAGGTTGAGCAACCCTGCGGAGAAGTCGCTGAAGTCGAAGTCGTTGATGTCAACGTTGTCACCATCAAAGGGGCCGGTCTTCCCGTTCACGGCGTCGTGCTCACGCTGGACAACGGCAGCCTCTTCGGCCTCTTTGACCTGCTCGGGATCAGGCGTGGTCTGGACGATTGTGCTGCCCTTGTCTTTCACCGGGTTCATGTATTGCACGTCGTGAAAGTCCCCGCTAGATGCACGGGGCCGCGTGGGGGTGGCGGGGGCCTCCGCGGGACGAGAAACAAACGGGTCTTCCCATTCCCGCCTGCGGTAATTGCCATATTCAGCGGAGTCGCTGTTCTTTTTCTTGCCGAAGGGCCACAGTGCCATGATTGTCTCTTTCGCTCGTTCCTTAAGTGCTAAGTTGCTGCTAATTCACGCCGGTGGAGCCGTATCCGCCCGAACCGCGGACAGTCTCATCGAGGTCGTCGACTTCGATGAAGTCCGGCAGTTCCACTCGTTGCACCACCAGTTGGGCGATGCGCATCCCGCGGGTGACCTCAAAGGGAGTGTCTTTGTCCGTGTTGAGCAGGCACACCTTGAGTTCCCCCCGGTAATCCGCATCGATCGTGCCGGGAGTGTTCACGATGGTCAGGCCGTGCTTGGCCGCCAGGCCCGAACGCGGGTGGATCAGACCCACAGTGCCAAGCGGCAACGCGATAGCGACACCGGTACTCACCAACGCGCGCTCACCGGGGCCGATCGCGACATCGTGGGCGGAATACAGGTCCACACCGGCATCGCCGCGGTGGGCGCGTTGCGGAATGGGTAGGTCCGGATCGAGCCGCTTGAGGGGGATCGGTCCGATCGATTTCGTCTCTTTGGTCACGTCCCCACACTACGTGAGGTTGACGGGGCACGTATCTCCGCCATTCGCCAAACCATTTAAGGAATCATGGGGCACTTGCCTACCATGGACGGTGTGACTGAAAGCGCGAACACCCCGTCAACACCGCCTACTACCCCTTCCGCGGCGCCAGAAGTGCTGTACTCCGAACGCCAGTGGGTGCCGTTGTGGTGGTGGATCGCGGGGACTGCATTCGCGGCGCTGTTGGGTGCTCAAATGGGTGTCAACCGCGGGATGTGGTGGTTCGTCGCGACGTTCATTGTCATCGGCGCCCTGACCGCATGGTTCCTTATTCACTTGTCGTCGACTGTGGTGCGCGTGGAGCGCGACGGTGACGGAACGCGCTGGCTCGTCGTGGGTGACGCGAACTTGCCGTCGTCAGTGGTGTCGCGCTCTCTGGCTGTCCCCCGTTCGGCGAAGCAGAACGCGCTTGGCCGGCAGCTCGATCCCGCGGCGTATCTCGTCCACCGCGCATGGGTGAAAGAAATGGCCTTGTTCGTTCTCGACGACCCGGAGGACCCCACCCCTTACTGGCTCGTGTCCTCTAAGAATCCGGAGGAACTGCTTCGGGCCTACGTTCCGGAGCAGGCTGACACGGCCGCCGAGCCCCTCCACCGCACTGGCCAGTAGGCCAACGCGGGACGTCGGTTACTCGCAGTCGAGGCAAATCTTCGAACCGTCTGGCTCAACGTGGCCCAGGCGGTTGTGCTTCTGCACTAAGAAGCAGGATGCGCAGGTGAACTCGTTCTCCTGTTTCGGCACGACAGAGACATTGAGTTCTTCGCCGGACAGGTCGACGGTCGGCGGATCGAATGCGTCAACAACTTCCCCATCGTCGTCCATGCTGCTGCCGGCGACCTCTTCGGCCTTGAGACCTTCAAGGGAATCCGTCTCGATCTCATCATCGAGGCGGCGGCGAGGGGCGTCGTAATCGGTGGCCACGAGGTCTCCTTCTGAGCCTGAGAATGCTTTCAAAATGCTTACTGTCAGCGTGATATTAAAACAAGAATTTCTTTATGTCATGTTTGCCCCGCGCACAGACGTTTCGGCGTGTCGCACCTCGACTTCCCCTTTCTAAATCAGACCTGGTCAGAGAATGGTTTCAGGGGCTGATCTGCCCCCGCTTCCGCAAGGAGGGCGCGGAAGTTATTCCAAATCCCCGGAGCGGATGCCATTGTCACCGCCCCGTCATGGCCGCTGGCACCCAGGCCAGGATGCTCAACCTGTGCGCCAGCCTCGGTGGCAATCACGGCTCCGGCGGCGTAGTCCCACGGGTGGGTGGCGTGCTCGTAGTAGGCATCCACTACGCCGTCTGCAAGCATGCACAAGTCTAAAGCAGCACTGCCGGCGCGGCGGATGTCGCGCACACGCGGCAATACCGCGCGCAGAATGTCCGCTTGCTGGGCGCGCCACTGTGGCGTGTAGGAGAAACCGGTGGCCACAAGCGCGAGAGGCACATCGCTTATCGACGACACACCCAACCGCCGCCATTCCTCTTCCCCTCCCCCACGCGTGAAGGCCCCGCGACCTCTACCTGCCTGATAGGCGCGGCCAGTAGCAACATTGACTACCGCTCCAGCAAGCAGTTCCTCCCCGCGCGCGGCTGCGATCGACACCGCATACTGCGGGACCCCATAGAGAAAGTTCACCGTGCCATCAATCGGGTCGACGATCCACCGCACTCCGGAACGAGACGGAACGTCGGCGCCTTCTTCCCCCAGAATGCCGTCGTCTGGTCGACGCTCGAGAAGAGTGGACATGATCAACTGCTCCGACTCTTTATCTACGACAGTGACCGGGTCCACTGCCGAGGATTTTGTCTCCGCCGCGGTCAATGCGCCTTCACCGATCAGTTCGGCCCGCCTATCGCGGACGTGACCTGCGGCCAGCAAGCAGGTGGAAAGGGCGACGTCGAGAAGCTCGTCGACAAGCAAATCTGCGGTACTCATGCTTGCCATCGTGCCTCAAAGTAGCCAGCGTCCGCGCGGGGTGCGGAAGTGCGTAGAATCGGCGGGTATGGATCACACCTCGGGCAACTACTGCTGCGGCATCGACATCGGAGGCTCTGGCGTTAAAGGCGCGATCGTCGACATGGACACCGGCGAGTTCGCCACCGACCGCATCAAGATCGCCACTCCCCAACCCGCGACCCCAGAGGCTGTGGCAGAAACCGTTGCTGAGATTGTCCGCCAGCTCGAATGGGACGGACCCGTGGGCATCTGCCTACCCTCCGTGGTCAAGGAGCAGGTAGCAATGACCGCCGCGAACATCGATGACGCGTGGATCGGCACCGACGTTCATGAGCTGTTCAGCGAGCATGTGCCTGGCCGCGACATCGCGGTGCTGAATGACGCTGACGCAGCCGGCCTGGCCGAAGTCGCGTTCGGTGACGAGATCTGTCGCACCGGGGCTGTGATGTTCTTGACCTTCGGCACCGGAATCGGCTCGGCGCTGCTCATGGACGGCGATCTGTTCCCCAATACGGAACTTGGCCACATGTTTGTGGGCAAGAAGGAGGCAGAGCACCAGGCGTCTTCGGCTGTCCGCGACCGCGAAGAACTGAGTTACTCACAGTGGGCGAAGCGCGTCGACAAAGTCCTGACTGAGTACGCGCGGCTGTTCAATCCCATTGCCTTCGTCGTCGGTGGCGGCATCTCGCGCAAGGCAGATAAGTGGGTGCCGCTGCTTACCGTGGACACGCCCGTTATCCCGGCCAAACTGCGCAATCGCGCGGGAATCGTCGGTGCCGCGATGGCTGTGTGGAAGCACGTCGCGCCCTAAAACCCCCGCATTCGCGAAAATAATTCGCTGGAGGGGGTGGCGGGAACCGGGGAGCCGTGCCTATGCTGTAGGGTTACCGCAAAGGCCGCGTAGGAGCGGTCTACGTCATGGTGGGAGGAATAGCCTTCCGCTTTCCGCGGTTAACGTCATCGGAAATCAACCGGCTCACCCCGCTACCGACTTGATTATGCAGGTTTGCGTATCGTGGTGGGACACCAACGTAGTCAAGCGATGAGTGCACGAAAGGTCGTACGTGGCAGCTAGCACCCCATCCACCAATAACAGCCCTGATGCCGCTGTCGAGGAAGACGCGGGTCAGGCGTCTCAGCCTGCGCGGAAAAAGGCCGTGAAGAAGACGGCTAAGAAGGCCGCCAAGAAGACTGCGGCTAAGAAGACCACCAAGAAGGCTGCGAAGAAGACCACGAAGAAAGCCGCCAAGAAGACGGTGAAGAAGACGGCCGCGAAGAAGACCGTGCGCAAGTCCGCACAGGCAGCCACTGCGGCCGACGCAGCTGAGAACGAGGACGAGTCCGCTGACGCCGACGACACCGATGACGTAGACGATGTCGACGACGTGGACGGTCTCGGCGACGACGACATGCTCGACGGCGACCTGGATGAGGATCTGGCCGACGAGGACATGGACGGCGACGACTTCGATCCGGAGCTCGAAGAAGACGAGGAGCTCGACAGCGAAGCTGTCGTCGATGCTGCCACTGCCACCGACGAGGAGGATGGCGAGGAGGACTCTGACGAGTTCGTGCCGGAACTCGGTGAAGAGGGTGAGGCCGCAGCCTCGGCTCCGGCAAGCGACGATGACGACGAAGATGATGCTGCTCCCCCGTCAGTGTGGGACATCGAAGAGTCTGCTGCTCTGCGCCAAGCACGCAAAGACGCTCAGCTCACCGCCTCTGCGGACTCGGTGCGTGCTTACCTCAAGCAGATCGGTAAAGTCGCGCTGCTTGACGCTGAGCAGGAAGTCTCTCTGGCCAAGCGCATCGAGGCCGGTCTCTACGCCCAGCACCGCCTGGATGAGATGCAGCGTGCCGCCGACGAAGGCGACAAGGACGCGAAACTCACCCCGGCTGTGAAGCGTGATCTGCGCGCCGTCGCCCGCGACGGCCGCAAGGCGAAGAACCACTTGCTTGAGGCGAACCTGCGTCTCGTGGTGTCCCTGGCAAAGCGCTACACCGGCCGTGGCATGGCTTTCTTGGACTTGATTCAGGAAGGCAACTTGGGCCTGATTCGTGCCGTGGAGAAGTTCGACTACTCCAAGGGGTACAAGTTCTCCACTTACGCCACATGGTGGATCCGTCAGGCGATCACCCGCGCGATGGCAGACCAGGCCCGCACCATCCGTATCCCGGTGCACATGGTCGAGGTGATCAACAAGCTCGGCCGCATCCAGCGTGAGCTGCTGCAGGACCTCGGTCGCGAGCCGACTCCGCAGGAGCTGGCGAAGGAAATGGACATCACTGAGGAGAAGGTCCTTGAGATCCAGCAGTACGCGCGCGAGCCGATCTCCCTGGACCAGACCATCGGTGATGAGGGCGACAGCCAACTCGGCGACTTCATCGAAGACTCTGAGGCTGTGGTGGCCGTCGACGCTGTGTCCTTCACGCTTCTACAGGACCAGCTCCAGGACGTGCTGCACACGCTGTCCGAGCGTGAGGCGGGCGTTGTGCGCCTGCGCTTCGGATTGACCGACGGCATGCCGCGCACCCTCGACGAGATCGGACAAGTCTACGGCGTCACGCGCGAGCGCATTCGGCAAATCGAATCGAAGACGATGTCGAAGCTGCGCCACCCGTCGCGTTCGCAGGTGCTGCGCGACTACTTGGACTAAAGCAGCGAGCCCCCTCGCCACCACCTAGCCAGACAGCCCGGCTCAACCGGGAGTGTCTGGCTAGGTGTTTTCTTTATACGCCCGGTCGCGGTCCGCTGTGCGCTCGAGCACACTCTCGCTGCTGCTTTCCGGCCCTTTATTACTGCCAGTGCCAGAGTCCACCTCCTGCTCCAGCTCATAAATGGCAAGTGCCATGAATGCGAGAAAAGCAATGGCCATGAGGGTGCTGATGATGCTCGCTATCAGGCCGGTGATAGCCATTCCCATACCGTTGGAGCCGGGGAAGCGACGGCTGTTGGTGATCCCCATAATGCCGCAAATGATGCCGCAAATGCCGAGCAGCAGGGCGAACGGCCCAGCGATGAACACCATCGCGAACGAACAAAGGCCGACCACCAAAGCGGCGACGGCTGTTTGGTTCTTCTCTGCAGGTACCGGCGCGTAGGCGTGGGGCACGAACCCGGTCGCGTACGCGTTCGGCCCGTGCGGGTTGTAGCGCCCCCACTGGTCGACAGGACCAGCTTCAAATGGTTGACCGTAGCCGTCTAGCTGTCCCCGTTGCTCGTGGCTGTAACCGCCGTATGGTTCGTTCATCGGGTCCCTGGGGCTGCGGGGGTACTGCGGGCCGTAAGGATTGGGATGCACCATAATGCCCGCTAGCCTAGCAGCGTTTACCAGTCACGCAGATAGTCGATACGCGCCCGAAGTTGCTCCGCAGAGCACAGCGCCGTCGGCGGGCCGCCGCAGGCATTGCGGACCTCCGTATGGATTGCCCCGTGGGGCCGGCCCGTGCGCGACGCAACAATTGCCACGCGGGCGTTGAGCTCCTGGCGCAGTGCCGGGATGTCTTCGGAAGCCACGCCAGTGCCGGCACCTGCGGAGGGAGCATCGCTTATCGACGCACCCATCTTCTCCTTCCGCACCTTTTCCTGTTCGGCTTTAGCCTTTTCGGCCTTCGCCTCGGCTTCCCGCGCGTCGAGCTGGTCAGACTGGCGCTTGCTCAGCAGCAGCTTCACCTGATCGGCGTCGAGGAGCCCCGGCAGGCCCAGAAAGTCCTGTTCCTCATCGGAGCCGGTGAGGGTCGGCGTTCCGTAGGTCGATCCGTCGAAAATGAGCGAATCGAGCTCTGCAGACGCACCGATGGACTGATACGCCGCTGCTTCATCAGGCTCGGTTTCCTTCCGGTTCGCCTGCTCGAGCAGTTCATCGGACCAGCCGGATTCACGGTGGGCTTTGCCGAGCACATGGTCACGGGAGACCTCCATCTCCTCGGCCAGACGCAGCAGCACAGGAACAGACGGCAAGAAGATCGATGCTGACTCTCCTGGCATGCGTGAGCGGACGAAACGGCCGATTGCCTGGGCAAAGAACAGTGGCGTGGAGGCAGAGGTGGCGTACACGCCGACCGCGAGACGCGGCACGTCCACGCCCTCAGAGACCATGCGCACCGCCACCATCCATTCGTCCTGGGAGGCGGAGAATTCTTCGATGCGCTTGGAGGAACCGGGCTCGTCAGAAAGCACCACGGTGACAGGCGTGTTTGAGATCGTGCGCAGGATCTTGGCGTAGGCACGTGCGGTCGTGGTGTCGGTAGCGATGACCAGTCCGCCGGCATCCGGCATGTTGGCGCGGATCTTGGTCAGGCGGGTGTGGGCTGCTTGCAGAACAGCCGCGATCCAGTCGCCCTTCGGATCCAATGCGGTCTTCCAGGCGCGGGTTGTCTGCGCGGCGTCGAGGGGCTCGCCCAAGCGTGCCGAGTACTCCTCCCCTGCTGAATCGCGCCACTGGGCCTCACCGGAATACGCGAGGAAGACCACGGGGCGGACAACGCCGTCGCGAAGCGCTTCGGCATACCCGTAGGTGTAATCCGCGCGGGAGACCAGATGCCCCTCACCGTCATCGTCGTAGGTGACAAAGGGGATCGCGGAATCGTCGGAGCGGAACGGCGTACCGGTCAGCGCGAGACGGTGTTCGACGTCGTTGTACGCCTCGCGGACGCCGTCACCCCAGCTCTTCGCGTCGCCGGCGTGGTGGATCTCGTCAAGGATGACCATGGTTCTGCGTGCTGATGCCACAGCGTGGTGCTTGAACGGGTGCATGCCCACTTGCGCGTAGGTGACTACCACACCGTCATAGGCAGGATTGACCGCAGACGAGTTGGTGAAGGCGTGATCCAGCGACAGCCCGAAGCGCGCTGCCGCCTGCGCCCACTGGATCTTCAGGTGCTCCGTGGGCACGACGACAATGATGCGCTCGACGGTCTTATCTGCGTGCAGCGTTGACGCTAGGGTCAGCGCGAAGGTGGTCTTTCCTGCACCGGGGGTAGCCACGGCCATGAAGTCCTTCGGCTTGCGCTGGAGGAAAAGATCGAGGGCCTCCTGCTGCCATTGGCGGAGCGAAGGCCCTTTCGTTGTGCCTGGAACTGACGTCACCGCCGACGCAGCCCCTTGTAGATCCTCTCGCAATCCGGGCACACGGGTGAGCCGGGCTTCGCTTGCTTGCGCACAGGGAACGTCTCGCCGCACAGGGCAACCACCATGTCACCGCTGACAGCGGAGTGCACGATCTGGTCTTTTTTGACGTAGTGGAAGAACTTCGGGGTGTCGTTGTCCTGCGACGTGTCTTCCCGGACGTCGGGGCGTTCGATCGTCTTCGTGGTGGTCTGGCTCATGTGCGTCACGCTCCCCATCATGCCTCAAGGTGCCTACCGGAATGCAATGTGCTCTACCCTAGAAGATCATGAGCACAGCGAGCAGTTTCGGTGACCACGAGACCGTGGACCAGGCCGAAGATGCGCGCGATTCACGGCCGAGCAGGAAGTTCTCCCGCAAGCGGGCTGAACTGATCACCTCCGCCCAGCGCTCCCCCGCCCAGAACCGCAAAGAGCGCGAGATCAAGTACTTGATTTTGCAGGGCATGCGCATCCCGTTCGTGCTGTTATCTATTGCCGCTGTGCTGTGGTGGGAGAACTGGTGGCTGGCGTTGATCTTCTTCTGCATCTCCATCCCGTTGCCGTGGATCTCCGTTGTCATTGCCAACGACAGCAATGAGGTCCGGGACAAACGCACCGCCAACGTGTACAAGCCGGCCGCCGCCCGGCAGGCCGCGCTGGCCTACCAGCAGCAAGCCCAGCTGCAGTCTGCGCCTCGCCCAGACGCGGCGGGGCCGGGCACAATCGACCACGAAGAGTAAACGAGCAGGAGGAAGAGGATGAATCCGGCTGACATCGCACGAGAGTTGACCCGCGAGTTGGAGCGGGCTGGCTTCACCGCCGACACCATCGCTGCCCACCTGGGCCCGGATGCGACGGAAGCCCTCCACCGCGGTGAGCCCGGCGCGGTGCTTGAAGCATGCGACGATTGTGTCCTCTCCGGGCTCATTCGCTTCTTCCTCCTGCGCCAGCCCATGAGCGCCGAAGAGCTGGCTAGGTTCCTCCCGGCGCGGCTCGTGCTTTCGCTTATCGACGCTTCTGTGGCCACCCGCACCCCCTCCGGCGACATCGAAGTCGCCCTGGATGTCCGTCCGCACATCATTGCTGGTGCAGACCGGTTCATTTTCTCCGACATGGACGCATCGGTCACAGAGCACGTCCCTGGGCCAGACCACGTGCTCGGTGTGGGCGCGGCGAGCCTATCGCTGCTCTCCGCGACACCGCTGACACCGGTGGGGACTGTCCTGGATCTGGGTACCGGTTCAGGCGTGCAGGCGCTGGCGCAGGCGGGTACGGCACAACACGTCACCGCGACCGACGTTCATCCAAGGGCGCTCGACCTCGCCGCTGCCACCATGGCTGGCGCCGACATCACCAACGTTGAGCTGCGGGAAGGACCGTGGTTCGACCTGGTGGCAGGGCAACGCTTCGACCGTATCGTCGCCAATCCCCCGTTCGTGGTTGGTCCGCCGGAGGTCGGCCACGTTTACCGTGATTCGGGGTTGGATCTGGACGGGGCGACGGAGCTCGTCGTCAAGCAAGCTCCTGAGCATCTCGCCGCGGACGGGACCGCGTACATTCTCGGGGCCTGGGTCCACACGGATGACCAGCCGTGGGAGCACCGCGTTGCAGCGTGGCTGCCTCCCAATGGAGTTTCTGCCTGGGTATGCCAGCGGGATGTCGTTGACCCGGCACTGTATGTGTCCACGTGGCTCAAGGACGAGTCGATCGATCCACGCTCGAAGGAGGGCGTGGAGCGCACGCGCCGTTGGCTGGACCACTTCCGTCAAGCCGGAGTGCGTGCCGTGGGCTTTGGCTGGATTTTCCTTCGCGACATCGGAGATGCCCCGACCGAAGCCACATTTGAAACGCTCGACCAACCGTTCACCGATCCTCTTGGCCCGGAGGTCGAAGAGTACTTCATACGTATGGACTGGCTGCGCACCGCAACCACCGATGACATCCTGGACTCCCGCTTCACCGTGCGGCCCGGTGTCGCGCTCGAAGATGTCGCTGTGGCTGACTCCGAAACAGGCATGGGCTTTGAAACGCAGGTGAAGCGCCTCACGCGTACCGACGGCCCGCGTTTCACCCACGAGATCGACGACGCTGTCGCGGCCATCGTCTCCGGCCTCAACCCAAACGGGCTTCCGCTGCGCGACATCGTCTCTATCTTCGCCGCGTCGCAAGGGCTTGATGACACCGACGAAGAGACCCTGACCAAGCAAGCCGCCAGTGTGGTGGTGGACCTGATCCGCCACGGCCTAGTGCTCCCCCAGGAGGTGGTTCTGCCGTGAAAGCAGTATTGACTCGAGTGACCCAAGCATCTGTAACGGTTGACGGAGAGGTGGTCGGCGCGATCGACTGTCCCGACACAGGCGGAGTCCTGGCGCTCGTGGGCATCGGTCGGGAGGACGCCGACGACGCGTGGGAAACCATGGCACGCAAGATCGCCGAACTGCGCATGCTCGACGGCGAAGTGTCGGTCGAAGAAGCCGGAGCGCCGGTGCTTCTGGTCAGCCAGTTCACCCTCATGGGCAGGACCAAGAAAGGCCGCCGCCCATCGTGGTCCGATGCAGCCCCCGGGGATCAAGCAGAACCAATCATTGCGGCGATCGCTCAGGCGCTGCGCGAACGCGGAATTCACGTCGAAGAAGGCCGCTTCGGAGCGATGATGGAGGTCAGCTCGGTCAACTCCGGCCCCTTTACGCTATTGGTTGAATGTTAGGCAGAAACTGCTAGAGTTCCATGCACGGCAACCGTGCATCCGCTCCCGTAAAGCAACGCCTCTGAACTGCACAAACTCTTCAGTCCGCGCTGACGTTTCACAGCGGGAACAATGTCGCTTTGTCCGGCGTTAGTAGGTTAGATTCGCGAGATTTGAAGGAGCACCATCTCATGACTCAACCCGATGTGGATCATGTCGATGAAAAAGAAGAGGTCGACCGCGGAAGCCGCCGGAACCAGACGAACGATAATCCGTCTGCTGACCTTGTCCGTGTGTATCTGAACGGCATCGGCAAGACCGCACTCCTCAACGCTGAGGAAGAGGTTGAACTGGCCCAGCAGATCGAGGTCGGTCTGTACGCGCAGCACCTGCTCGACGATCCTGACACCGAGTTGACCCGCGCGAAGTCGCGCGACCTGAAGATCTTGGCTAAGCAGGGCCGCAAAGCCCGCGCTCACCTGCTGGAGGCGAACCTGCGTTTGGTTGTCTCTCTAGCCAAGCGCTACACCGGACGCGGCATGCCGCTGCTGGATCTCATCCAGGAGGGCAACCTGGGCCTGATTCGCGCGATGGAGAAGTTCGACTACTCCAAGGGCTTCAAGTTCTCCACCTACGCCACCTGGTGGATCCGCCAAGCGATCACCCGCGGCATGGCTGACCAGTCGCGCACCATCCGTCTCCCAGTCCACCTTGTGGAGCAGGTGAACAAGCTCTCCCGCATCCGTCGCGAGATGTACCAGTCTCTTGGCCGCGAGCCTTCCAACGAGGAGTTGGCGGAAGAGTCTGGCATTGATGAGTCCAAGATCGAGATGCTGTTGCGCCAGTCCCGCGACCCGGTGAGCTTGGACATGCCGGTCGGCGCTGACGAGGAAGCACCGTTGGGCGACTTCATTGAAGATGCTGAGGCCGCGGACGCTGAAGATGCTGTTGTTTCCGTGCTGCGCCACGACGACATTCACGACATCATTAACGGTCTTGAGCAACGTGAGCAGGACGTTATTCGTTTGCGCTACGGCCTGGATGACGGTGTGCCGCGCACCCTCGACCAAATCGGCCGCAAGTTCGGCCTTTCGCGTGAGCGTGTGCGCCAGATTGAGCGCGAAGTAATGAGCAAGCTGCGCGTCGGCGAGCGCGCAGATCGCCTCCGCGATTACGCCCAGTAGTTCGAGTCCCGGCCATGGGCGCGTGAGTGCGCTACCATGGTCCCGAGTTTTGGGCATGTATCGGGCCACGCAGGCTGGGCCGACTGAGTTGGTCAAGTAGGTAAGGAATGCAGTTTTGAGAGACCTCGTCGACACCACCGAGATGTACCTGCGCACGGTGTATGAGCTGGAGGAAGAAGGCATTACTCCGCTGCGTGCGCGCATTGCGGAACGCCTCGACCAGTCCGGCCCGACCGTGTCCCAAACCGTCGCCCGTATGGAGCGCGACGGCCTCATTGTCGTCGAGCACGATCGTTCTCTCAGCCTGACCAAGCGCGGCCGCGAGTTGGCCACCTCGGTCATGCGCAAGCACCGCTTGGCGGAGCGTCTGCTGACGGACGTGCTCGACTTGGATATCAGCCAAGTCCATGCTGAAGCCTGCCGTTGGGAGCACGTGATGAGTGAAGAGGTGGAACGCCGCCTCATCCACGTGCTCGACGATCCAACCCGCTCCCCCTTCGGAAACCCGATTCCGGCGTTGGACGAATTGGGATACTCCGACGCTGTCGGAGAGACTCTGGGCACCCGTGCCACCGAACTGGATCTCAGTGAACCGGTCACGGCTGAAGTCGTGCAGATCAATGAGATTCTGCAGCTCGACTCGGAGCAGTACTCTTCGATCTGCCGCTATGGTGTCGATCGCGGGTCAGTGGTCACTCTGGAGAAAAAGAGCAACGGCATCATCACGGTGATCACCAGTAACGATGGCCACGTGGATCTCGCCCCCGACTTGGCTCACGCGCTGCGCGTGAAGCCGCTGGAAGGTTAATCAATGGCTCGTCTCGTAGTCACCGGCGGCGCTGGATACGTCGGCAGCGTCTGTTCGAAGGTGCTTGTAGAAGCTGGCCATGATGTGACCATTATCGACGATTTCTCCACGGGTAACCGCGACGCAGTCGTCCCGGAGGCCACCTTGGTGGAAGGCACCATCACCGATGTGATCGACGATGTGCTGGGCGACCGCAGCGGCGGCCCCGTCGATGGTGTGCTCCACTTCGCGGCACGGTCCCTGGTGGGTGAATCTGTGGAAAAGCCGGATGAGTACTGGCGCGACAATTTTGTCACCTCTCTGGCGCTGCTCAACGCGATGCGCGACCACAATGTGAACTCGCTGGTATTCTCCTCCACCGCCGCGACCTACGGCGAACCGGAGCACGTGCCGATCACCGAGGACATGCCCACGGCACCGACAAACCCGTACGGCGCGTCGAAGCTAGCCATCGACTACGCAATGAGTTCCTACGCTGCGGCGTTCGGGCTCGGTGCGACCAGCCTGCGCTACTTCAATGTCGCTGGAGCCTACGCGGGCTACGGTGAACGCCACGCCACGGAGACTCACTTGATTCCGTTGGTGCTGCAGGTGGCTCAAGGAAAGCGCGAGAAGATTCTCATTTTCGGTGACGATTGGCCTACTGCGGACGGCACGTGCGTGCGCGACTACATCCACATCCGCGATTTGGCGGACGCGCACATGCTCGCCTTGGAGGCGAACACACCGGGCACCCACAAGATCTTCAACCTCGGTTCTGGCGACGGCTACTCCGTGAAAGAGGTCATTGAGACTTGCCGCAGCGTGACCGGGCACGACATCCCCGCCGAAGTAGCTCCGCGTCGCGCAGGCGACCCAGCCACCCTGATCGCCTCCTCGCAGCGCGCGAAAGACGAACTCGGTTGGAACCCCACCCGCACACAACTGGACCGCATTGTCACCGACGCGTGGGAATTCACCCAGGCAAGGGGTTAAGCGCTTTTCCTCATTGGCGGATCCGCTGGGCCGAGCAGCTTCTCGCAGGCGAGCTCGCACCCTTCGAGGATGGTAGTGACCAGCTTCTTCTGCTCCCCCAGCGCCAACACTTCCAGGCAAATCGCGGACATGGAGTGCTCGGGCATTTCCTCTTGAGCGCAATGCAGTGCCGCTGATGCCCACGACGACACACCGCGGGAGATGGCCACGAGCGCCCAGATGCTCAATGCATTTGCTCGGATGACGCCCCGGAAGGACCGCGCGACGGCGAGGAGCGCACTGGCGGATTCCTGTGGGTGGCGGACCGCCTCCCCGATGACGCAATCGCGCAGCGTGGGGCGCGCGAGAACGGTAGCGAGTGCAAGAAGACTGTTCTGATCCGGAACAGCTTCGGCGACGCTGAGCGGCTCGTCGGCCCCGATGATGGGCTGCGCTGGGGCATTGATCAAAGCCGTGCACGCCTGATGCACAACACTCGCTGGGCGGGAGCTGCTGCCCCGGGCAAGTTCCACCTGGAGTTGAGCAGAACGCGCAAGCGCCTGCTGGGTCAGCGAGGTGATGCGGTGCTCTTCCGCGCCGGACAGGACGACAGGCTCGAAGTAGGAAAAAGTGTCGTTGCGATCTAAGGCGGGCAGTGTGCCGTTGGCACGCATTGCTTCCATCGCAGGCGATGCCATGACAGAGCCCACGACCCCATGCTCCCAGGCCAGCTCGGACCAGAACATGCCCAACTCGGCAGGCTCGGGCCCGAAAACCATAGAGTACGGGGTGCCGTGGGCGATTTCGGAGACGTGCCACAACACGTCGATAAGCGGCTCGCTGTTGGTGCGCTCCAACTTCTCCAATTCTTCGACGGCGTTAAGCGCCGCACCGGACCCCGGCACGCGCGTGACCAAAATGCCCAGGAACGCAATGCACGTGTCCACGGGCGCGCTGCCCAGATAGGCAGTCAGTTCGCGCACGCGGCCAAGGTCTGCGCGCAGAACAGGGCCGAGATACACGCTGTCGGTGTCCTCGCTGGCGATGAGCCCGATGACGACGACTGATTCGTGCGGGTAGTAGCCCAGGGTGCCGGGCACCGTCGCAATGATGGTTGAAGGGTTGTCTACTGTCGCTTGATGGTGGTGATCTGAAGAATGCGTCATGCCCTTGTTAGTCTTCCCAAACCCCCTATACGGTTCCCTGCCCGTCGCGCACTGCAGTGCGCAACCGTGTGAGGCTGGCTGCGGCCTGACAGTTTCTGCAATTCACTGACAATCGCCGACGCAGTCCACACCCGAGAGGCAATCGGATCTAGAGTGGGAATTTAACTGAACCGACATTGTTGTGATTATTGTCGAACGCTAACAAGCTCACACGAAAGTGCGCATAGGTAAAGGAGGATGCGACATGACCTCGAACGAGAGGAAAATGTACGAATTGGAGTACCCCGCTCCAGCTGTCGACGGCACCTCCTCTGGCCCGACTCTCATTGTGGCCATGCAGGGTTACGCTGACGCGGGGCACGCAGTCGAAGGTGCCGCCGGGCACCTCAAGGCGGCACTGGATTCCCGCACGGTGGCGACATTCAATAACGACGAGCTCATCGATTACCGCTCCCGTCGCCCCATGATCACGATGAGCGAGCACGAAATCACCGACATCGAAGAGATCGACTTGGACATCCGCGTCATGCGCGATGCTAAGGGAGAATCCTTCCTGCTGTTGTCGGGTCCGGAGCCGGACCTGCGGTGGGAGGCATTCTCCAAGGCGGTTGCAGATCTCGCAGACCGGTTCAACGTGGACAAGACAATCTGCCTGTACGCCGCTCCGATGGGTGCGCCGCACACGCGTCCCCTGGTGGTCTCGGCGCACGGCAATGACCGCGATTTGGTCGGCCCGATGTTCACCTACGACGGGATGGTCTCCATGCCGGGTGCTGCCGCTGTGATGATCGAGCGTGAGCTGCACAACCGCGGTCGCCGGGTCGCCGGCTACACCGCGCATGTGCCGCACTACGTCGCAGCCTCCCCGTATCCACAGGCTGTCTACCAGCTCCTGCAGTCGGTGTCTGACACGTCCAAGCTGCAGTTCCCGCTGCGCTCCATCGAGCAGGACATCGCGCGCGTCCAGCAGCAGCTGGCGGAGCAGACGAACGAGTCGGAGGAAATCGCGCAAGTGGTCTCCCAGCTCGAGCAGCACTACGACTCTGAGATGGCTTCCTACCGCGACAAGAACCCGCAGAAGATGATGCCGGGTGAAGCTCAGATGCCGTCCGGCGACGAGATCGGTGAGGCGTTTGAGAACTTCCTCGCCGCTATCGACGACAGGGATCGCGGCCTGAACAAGGGCATTGGCTCTGGCCAGTCAGACCAGACCGGCCAGTCGGGTGAGTCCAGCATGTGGCAGGACAACGACCAGATCGATCTCACCGACGACGATGAGTGACGCCACGCTCGGTGACAGCCTTGCGGATCTGAGTGACGTCCCGCAGTCGCTTTTCGACGACGCCGTCTGGGACACCTTCATCCGCTGGACCACCGACCGTGGCATCTCCCTTTATCCGGCGCAGGAGGAGGCCTCTGTGGCCATTCTGGCCGGAGACAATGTCATTCTGGCTACCCCCACCGGGTCAGGAAAATCCATGGTGGCCAACGCCGCCCATTTCATCGCCATGGCCCGCGGCCAGCGTAGCTTCTACACCGCTCCGATCAAAGCGCTGGTGAGTGAGAAGTTCTTCGCGCTGTGCGAGATCTTCGGCCCGGAGAACGTCGGCATGATGACAGGCGATGCCACCGTGAACGGCAATGCACCCATCATTGCGGCCACTGCGGAAATCGTCGCCAACATCGCCTTGCGCGAGGGAAAGAACTCCGACATCCGCCAGGTGGTTATGGACGAGTTCCACTACTACTCGGACCCAGAGCGCGGCTGGGCGTGGCAGGTGCCGCTGTTGGAGCTTCCGAAAGCACAATTTCTGCTCATGTCCGCCACCCTCGGCGACACGGCCTGGCTGGAGGAGGACCTCACTCGCCGCACCGGCCGTGAGACGACCTTCGTTGGTGGTTCGCAGCGCCCGGTCCCGCTGGATTTCCACTACGTGTTCACCCCCGTTCACGAGACGATTGAGGAGTTGCTCGAAGACGGGAAAGCGCCGATCTACGTGGTGCATTTCTCGCAGCGGGAGGCGACAGAACGGGCGCAGGCTCTGACGTCGATAAGCGACATGCTCACGCGCGACGAGAAGGACGCGATCGCTGAAGCGATCGGAGACTTCCGCTTCACGACGACCTTCGGCAAGACGCTGTCAAAGCTGCTGCGCCGCGGCATCGGCATCCACCACGCTGGGATGCTGCCGAAGTACCGGCGTCTGGTCGAGCGACTGTCGCAGACTGGTCTGCTGAAGGTCATCTGCGGCACGGACACGCTCGGGGTGGGCATCAACGTCCCGATCCGCACGGTGCTCATGACGGGGCTGGCGAAGTATGACGGAACCCGGCAGCGCATCGTGAAATCCCGCGAATTCCACCAGATTGCAGGACGTGCGGGACGCGCTGGCTACGACACAGAAGGAACGATGATCGTCGAAGCGCCCGAGCACGAGATCGAGAACGTCAAGCTGCGGCGCAAGGCCGGCGACGATCCGAAGAAGCTGAAGAAGATCCGCAAAAAGTCCGCGCGCGACGGTGAAGTGTCGTGGTCAGAAAAAACGTATCTGCGGCTGACCGAGGCAGAGCCGGAAGAGCTGCAGAGCCAGTTCACGGTGTCCAACTCGATGTTGCTCAACGTGGTCGCCCGCCCAGGTGACGGGTATGAGCACATGAAGCATCTGCTGCGCACCAACCACGACACCCGGGCGAAGCAGAACCGCGATATTCTCACCGCCCTCGACCTGTTCCGCGGCCTGATCAACGCCGGTGTGGTGGAACGAACCCCGGACTCGCCCGCGTTCCGGCCGTACACGTTGACGGCGGAGCTTGACCGCGATTTCGCGCTCAACCAGCCGCTGTCCCCCTTCGCTCTGGCTTTTCTCACCCTGCTTGACCCGGAGAGCGAGACGTACGACCTGGATGTCATCTCCGCGTTCGAGGCGATCCTGGATGATCCGCGCCAGTTGCTCCAAGCCCAGCAGTCGGCGGCTCGCGGTGAAGAGATCGCGGCGCTCAAGGCTGACGGTGTGGACTACACAGAACGCATGGTGCTCATCGAAGACGTCACCTACCCGCAGCCACTGCGCGAGGAGCTGGAAGACGCCTACGAGACCTTCGTTCAGGGAAACCCGTGGGCCAAAGAGTTCGAGCTGCGCCCCAAGTCGGTCGTGCGCGACATGATTGAGCATGCGATGACCTTCTCCGATGTCATCGCGACTTACGGTCTCGCCCGCAGCGAAGGCGTGGTGCTGCGCTACCTCACCGACGCGTGGCGCACGCTGTCACACTCCATTCCAGAGGCGTACATGACACAGCGGCTGGACGACATCATCGTGTGGCTCGGTGAGCTTATCCGCCAGGTCGACTCCTCGCTGATCGACGAATGGGCCCACATGACCGACGAGACCACCCCGATCTCTCAATCCGACCTGGAACGAGAGCTGGCCTTCGGCGTGGAGGACCCGACAGCGCTGACGGCGAACCGCCGCGCGTTCACCATCATGGTGCGCAATTATTTCTTCCGCTTGGTTGAGCTCTTCGCCTACGAGAAGGAGAAACAGCTCGAGGAGATGCTCGATTATATGGACTTTGCGGACCAGCCTGACTGGCCGGCACTCATGGACGATTACTTCGACGACTACGAGGACGTGGAGTTGGACAACGACGCCCGCGGCCCGTCCTACTTCAGCGTCTCCGGCGACGACACCCGAATGTGGGAAGTCGTGCAGATTCTCAAAGACCCAGAAGGCGACAATGCCTTCCAGCTGCATGGCACGGTGGACCTCGACGCATCAGACGCCGCCGGTGAAGTGCGTTTGAGTTCGCTGGAGATGAAGCAGGTATAAACCGTCTACGGAGACCTTCATCCTTAGGGCTGGAAAACAAGAATCCCAAATAGGCCATTTCTACCTATTGCCGGTTGTAGCCTAATAGGTATGAACAATAAGGAGTATCGTCCGACGCTTGCGCAGCTGCGCACGTTTGTCACGATCGCGGAGAACCGCCACTTTGGCTCTGCCGCGGCCAAGCTGAATATCTCCCAGCCCTCACTGTCCCAGGCGCTCGTCGCGCTGGAGTCGGGATTGGAGATCCAGTTGATTGAGCGCTCCACACGTAAAGTCATTGTCACCCCCAGCGGCGAAGAGCTGCTCCCCTACGCCAAAGCCACCTTGGAGGCTGCCGATGCGTTTGTGCATCGGGCACGCGGTGCACAGGGCATGCTGACGGGGTCGCTAGCAATCGGCATCATTCCCACCATCGCGCCGTACATTCTGCCGGAGCTGCTGCGCATTATTCACGAACGCTTCCCGGCACTGAACCCGAAGATCGTGGAGGAAACGACCCCTACGCTGCTGGACCAGCTGCGCGACGGGCGCCTCGACGTCGCTCTTATCGCGTTCCCCTCCAACGTGGCCGGATTGAGCGAAATCCCTTTGTACACCGAGAACTTCGCGGTAGCGGTCAAAGACGACCACCCGTTGGCGGGCAAGCACGACCTCGAGCTCAGCGTGCTCGACGACCTTGATCTGCTGCTGCTTGACGACGGCCACTGTCTCCGTGACCAAATCATGGACCTCTGCCGACTGGCCAAGATCAGCCTGACCGAGGTCACCGAGTCCGTCACCCGGGCATCGTCACTAACCACGATCATTCAGCTCGTCGCAGCCGGCTTCGGTTCCACACTGCTGCCGGTGTCAGCAGTCTCCGCCGAATGCTCCCGCCCCGGCGTGACAGTGGCTGAGTTCGATACCGCCGTGGCGGCAGAACGTAACGTGGGGTTGGTCTACCGTTCCTCCTCCACCCGCGCCGCAGAGTTCACCGCGCTGGGCGCTGCGATTACAAAGGCCTACGAGAACACTGTCGCCGAAGGCGAACCGCTGGGTCTCACTGTCTAGTCCCGTTCGCTCAGGTTGTTCACTCTCAGTAGCTTCTACCTTTACCTGCTGCGCGGGTAAGATCAGCCGTTGATTATGAGCACCCCCGAGTCTTCCCCGCCCATCACCCGCGACGCCCTCAAAGCGCGTCTCGACGAGCTGCCGATTGCCCAAGTCCGCCGCTTTGACAGGCGCCTGAAGAAGGCGAAGGCTCCGAACGCTTTAGCCGCGATCCACACCGACTTAGAAGAAGAAGTTGCGAAGGTCGCCGCGATTGACGCTCTGGTCCCGCAGATCACCTACCCGGAGCAGCTTCCTGTCTCCGCCCGACGCGAGGACATCAAGAACCTCATCAGGGACAACCAAGTCGTCGTCATTGCAGGTGAAACGGGATCTGGTAAAACTACCCAGATCCCGAAGATGCTGCTTGAACTGGGCCGTGGCCGGCGTGGGCTGATCGGCCACACCCAACCGCGGCGAATCGCTGCGCGCACTGTCGCTGAGCGCATCGCCGACGAGCTCGGCCAGGACATTGGGCGCTCCGTCGGCTACGCCATCCGCTTCGATGACCGTGTGTCTGCCACGACCGCGGTCAAGCTCATGACGGACGGCATCCTGCTCGCCGAGATGCAGCGGGACCGCTACCTGAACGCCTACGACACGATCATCATCGATGAGGCCCACGAGCGCTCCCTCAACATCGATTTCTTGTTGGGCTACCTCAAGCGGCTTTTGCCGTACCGGCCGGACCTGAAAATCATCATTACCTCCGCCACGATCGACCCAGAGTCGTTCGCGGAGCACTTCGCCGACAGTGACGGTAACCCGGCGCCCATCATTGAAGTCTCGGGGCGCACCTACCCAGTGGAGATCCGCTACCGTCCGCTTGAGACGGAGGTGCCCACGAAAGACGGCGGCACGAAGGTCGTCGACACAGACATGCTCGACGGGCTGATTGAAGCCTTGAAGGAGCTCATGGCGGAAGGTGACGGCGACATCCTGTGCTTCTTCGCCTCCGAGCGTGACATCCGTGACGCAATGGAGCTCATTGAAAAGCAGCGCTGGCGCGGTGTCGAGGTCACTCCCCTGTTCGGCCGACTCTCCAACGCCGAACAGCACCGGGTATTCTCCCCGCACTCCGGGCGCCGCATCGTGCTAGCCACCAACATCGCGGAGACGTCACTGACTGTCCCCGGCATCCACTACGTGGTGGACACCGGCCTGGCGCGCATCTCCCGCTATTCCACGCGCACCAAGGTGCAGCGCCTCCCCATCGAAGAGATCTCGCAAGCCAGCGCCAACCAGCGCTCGGGCCGCTCCGGCCGCATCGCGGACGGTATCGCGATCCGCCTTTATTCAGAGGACAATTTCCACGCCCGCCCCGAATTCACCGACCCCGAGATTCTGCGCACCAACCTGGCCAGCGTCATCCTCCAGATGACGAACCTGCGCTTGGGCGACATCGCGGAGTTCCCGTTCGTCCAGCCACCGGACAAGAAGGCTGTGCGCGACGGCCTCATGCTCTTGCACGAGCTCGGCGCCATCACCGATAAGGAAGACCAAGACATGCCGGTGCTCACAGGCATCGGCCGCGACATCGCGCGCATTCCTGTCGACCCGCGGATGGCCCGCATGCTGGTGGAGGCACACCGCCTCGGTGTACTGGACGATGTCACTGTCATTGTCGCCAGCATGACCATCCAGGATGTCCGCGAACGTCCGTTGGAGTTCCAGGCGCAAGCCGACCAGGCCCACGCGCGTTTCAAGGACAAGACCTCCGACTTTCTCGCTGCGCTGAATTTGTGGGATTACCTCAAAGACTCCCGGAATGAACTGTCCGGCAACGCCTTCCGCAAGCGCATGAAGAAGGAGTACCTCCACTACATGCGCATCCGCGAGTGGTTCGACCTTGTGCGCCAGCTCCGTGAGGCGGAGAGGCAGCTCGGCTGGGCCCGCACCGCCACCGCAACGGACGATCACGATGACTCGCGGGACCGCGACCCCAAGTCCATCCACCAGGCCTTGCTCACCGGCCTGTTGTCCAATATCGGTGCCCGCGACGGCACTTCGAAGGAGTTCAAGGGAGCACGCGGCACACGCTTCATGATCTTCCCCGGTTCGGTGCTGGCGAAGAAGCCGCCGGAGTTCGTGATGGCTGCCGAACTCGTCGAAACGTCTCGTCTGTGGGCGCGTGACGTCGCCGCTATCGATCCCGCCTGGGTGGAGAAAGTCGCCGGCGGCCTGCTCAAGCACAACTATTCCGAGCCGATCTGGTCCATCAAGCGCGCCGCGCCCATGGTGCATCAAAAGTCCATGCTCTACGGAGTCACGGTTGTCGCTGATCGCCTGGTGCCGTACCACCGCGTGGACATGGATGCTGCGCGCACCATGTTCATCAGGCACGCGCTTATCGACGGCGAATGGAACGCCCACCACGCCTTTCTCAAACACAACGCCAAGCTCCTCGAAGAGGCCGCCAAAGTCGAGGAGAAGGTGCGCCGCCGCGGTCTCGTTGTCGACGAGGAGGCGTTGTTCGACTTTTACGACGAACGCCTGCCGGACAACATTGGGACCGGCCGCCACTTCGACGCATGGTGGAAGAAGAAAAAGCATGAGGACGCCGCATTCCTCGACTTCGACCCGAGCGCACTTATCGACGATTCCGACGCTGACACCAGCGAAGACTCCTTCCCCGACAAGATCCGCCAGGGAAGCATTGACTACGACCTGCAATACAAGTTCGAACCGGGCGACCCCTTTGACGGCGTCACCGTCCTTGTCCCTGTTCCCCTGTTAGCGGGTCTGGAGGAGCGCGAATTCGACTGGCTCGTGCCCGGTTTGCGCGAAGAACTAGTCACAGAGCTCATCCGCTCCCTACCAAAGGCGTTGCGCAAGACAGTCGTTCCTGCACCAGAGTTTGCCGCGCGCGCCCTAGACAAGCTCGTTCCTTACGAATCTCCGTTGAACGAGCAGCTCGCCGAGGTGTTGCGCTCCCTCGGAGGGCACGGCATTAACGCATCCGATTTCCGGCCCGAAGCGTTGCCGCCTCACCTGAAGATCACCTTTGCCTCCATCGACCGTAAAGGGAAGATCACCGACCACGACACGTCGCTGGCCGCGCTGAAGAAGCGCCGCGCCGGCCAAATCACCTCGTCTGTAGCAAAGGCGACCAAGAAGGCTGAATCCGACTCAGTTACGAAGTGGACGGAAGACACCCTTGGTGATGTGCCGGAAACTGTGACAACAAAGATCGAAGGCAACAACGTCGATGCTTTCCCCGCCTTGGAGGCGACCAATGACGGCGTACGTGTGAAGGTGTTCCCGACAAAGGCCGCTGCTGATCAATCCATGGTGACGGCGACGTTGGCAATGCTCATGCGCCAAATCGACGTCTCGGTCTCCCAGATGGTGAAAGGCCTGCCGTTGCGGCAGCGTGTGGCCGTCGATAAGTATCCGCACGGTGGTGCCGCTGGGCTGGTCGAAGATGCGCGCGTCGCCGCGATCCGCGATCTCATGTTCGCCCACGGTGGACCAGTGCGTACACCTGCAGAATTCGACGCGCTACTGAACAAGGTCAAGCCCGAGGTGGCCGGCATGGTTCGGCGCACGGTCGTCGGCATCGCCGGTGGTGTGGTCGAATACATCAACACTGCGGCGGAACTTCAGAACTGGGATGGCCCAGCTATCGACGACATCCGCCAGCAGATGAACTTCCTTCTACCCAAGAACGCCATCACAGTGCACGGGATGGAGAATCTTCAACACCTTCCGCGGTACATGTCGGCGATCCAGATTCGGCTCGAGGAGATGAACCGCGACCCCGACCGCGATGCAGACCGCCAATCGGTAGTCGACGACGTGAAGAAGTACCTCGATGCCAAACTGGCCCGGCTACCGCAGGCGGCCCGTAAATCCCGGGCAGTCAAGGACATTCTGTGGCGGATCCAAGAGCTGCGTGTGAGCTTATTCGCTCAGCGACTCGGTACAGCGAAACCGGTAAGCCCGAGGCGGATCGAGAAGATGGTGGATAAGCTCTAGATGCCTTCCATGCCGCGGTCTTTGCGGCGCATCAGCCTGATCTCGGATTCGAAGTCGTCGGCGCTTTCGAAAGACTTGTACACGGACGCGAAGCGCAGGTAGGCGACCTCGTCGAGTGCGCGGAGCGGCTCGAGGATGGCAAGGCCGATTTGGTTCGACGGAATCTGCGAGCTTCCCTGCGCGCGGACGATCTCTTCCACCTCTTGGGCGAGGCGCTTCAAAGCGTCATCGGAGACATCGCGTCCCTGGCACGCGCGGCGTACGCCGACAATGAGCTTGTCACGGTCGAAGGGTTCGCTGACTCCGTTGCGCTTGACCACGGTCAGGACAGCTTTCTCGACCGTGGTGAAACGACCACCGCACACGGTGCATTCACGTCGGCGCCGAATGGCCGATCCTGCGTCGACTAGGCGCGAGTCAGAAACCCGAGAGCTATCGTTCTGGCAAAAGGGGCAGTGCACCCCTCAAACTCTACTCCCCCAGAAAAATCTTTAGCGGTTGTTCACTGTTGCAACGGCGTTCTGGAGATTCGCAGACTCGTTCACCGGCTCCGGGCTGAAACCGTCGTCCTCGAAAGAGAACGCGCCGCCGAAGATAGAACCCGCAACGAGACCGAGGCCGAGCAGTGCGCCCATAAGCGTGGCCGCGCGCTTCTCGCGGCGAGTTTCGAGAGCCGTGTTCGGGCTGTCCGGATCCTCTGGGCGCGCTCGCAGGGGTGATTCATTCATTCGATTATGCTCATCGAGTGTTCGAACATGACGGTGCGAGGCACGAATCACCGGTGCACGGTCAAGGTCCCAAACATCCGCTGGCTCAACCTCAGCAGAACGGAGGTTATCGGTAGTATTAGCACTGTTAGGGCGGGCGAGAGAGATAGTCATCATTCTTCCTTTCTTGGTTCGGATTTGATTCTACGAACCGCACCGGACATGTTCGATTGCAATGATCGCTAGAATGTTCGATAGTTCCTATGTTCGATTTATAGCAAGGGCCGTAGAGTTTGTCTAGACGTGGTCAAGAAATATCGAACAAATTTGCCTACGCATGGTAAAAGTGGACACAAGGGAACCGAACGGTGCCGCGTGTCGTCGAACATTGGTGAGGAATTCCAGCGCTGAGTTTCTCGCCACACCGATAGGAACAAGGCACCGAGGACAACCGATCAGAGGAGAACAGGAACATGCCCCAGAGCGCAGACAAGAAACCGGACATTAAGACCCTGACAGAGAGGCAGCGCCGCATTCTCGAAGTCATTCAGGATGCGGTGGTGCTCCGCGGCTACCCGCCGAGCATTCGGGAGATCGGCGATGCCGCCGGCCTTCAGTCGACGTCGTCTGTGGCCTACCAGCTCAAGGAATTGGAGAAGAAGGGCTTTCTCCGTCGCGACCCGAACAAGCCCCGCGCCGTTGATCTGCGTCACCTGCCGGAGAATGGCCGGAAGAAGCGCAAGGCTGATCCGAAACCGGACGATGCGGCACCGCCGCGCTACATCCCCGTCGTCGGGCAGATTGCTGCGGGCAACCCGATTCTCGCTGAAGAGAACGTCGACGGCTACTTCCCTCTGCCGGAAGAACTCGTCGGCGACGGTGATCTCTACCTGCTCCAAGTCGTGGGTGAGTCCATGCGCGACGCGGGCATCCTCGACGGCGATTGGGTTGCCGTGCGTACCCAGCCGGTAGCGGAGGAAGGTCAGTTCGTCGCGGCGCTTATTGAGGGGGAAGCAACGGTGAAGGAGTTCCACAGGGATTCCTCCGGTGTGTGGCTTCTCCCCCACAACGAAGCCTTCGCCCCGATCAAGGGGGATGATGCTGAAATCATGGGGCTCGTTGTCTCCGTGTTTCGTAAGCTCTAGACCATGTCCCCTTTGAGCAGGTAAGGAAGACCCATGAACGCCGAAGAGCGATGCCAGCTCACCGCCTCCCACGGGCATGTGGAGTCTGCTGACCCGCGCTCGCAATCGGCCTCTCGGGCGAGCTCCTCTATCGCTCGAGCAGCTTTGGCGCACCTGCCAGACGATGGCGTCGTGTTCGTTGATTCCGGTGCAATGGCCGTGCATGTGGCCCAATCGTTCGCAGAGGCGGTGACATCAAGCGGCACCGGCAACGCAGCGGCGTTGTCCTTTGTCACGCACTCCATTCCTGTCGCCCTGGAGTTATCCAGCACAGCCGGTACACATGTTCAGCTCCTGGGCGGCTCCGTGAACTACGCGGCACAGTCCACCGCTGGTGACACGACCTTGCGTACGCTCGCGTTGATGCGGGCAAAGGTCGCCGTGATCGATGCCGACGCTCTCACCGTCAACCACGGCCTGTCTACGGATGATGCCCAACAAGCCGCAGTGAAGTCGGCAATGGTGATCAACGCTGAGAAGGTCGTGGTTCTTTGCAACTCCGCACGGTTCGGCCAGGAAGCGGTAGTCAGTTACGCCCCGCTCGACAGCATCGACGTGCTCATCACTGACGCGGACGCTTCGGATGAGGTGGTGCAGAAGCTGTCTGAACACGGCATCGACGTAGTCCGAACCGACCCAGACCACTAACTCGGTTCTACGCTACGACGAATTCTGCGTACTGCTCGGCGAGGACGCGGGGCAGGCGGACGTCGATAAGCGTGCCCTCTTCGTTGTACTCCTCGCTGCGCACAGTGCCCTCCTCATGGACGCGTGAGACAACATCGCCGCGGGTGAACGGGACGAGCAGCTTCACGTGGGCATCGAGAGTGTTCAAGAACATCTCGATCCGGCCCTCAAGCTCGTCAATCCCCTCGCCGGTCACGGCGGAGACGAAGACGACATTGTGCTTCGAATCCGCGAACGCGTGGCGTAGCTCGGCTAGCACGACGGGGTCCGCTTCGTCGATCTTGTTCACCACGATGATCTCCGGCGGAATCTCCTCGCCCGTGTCCCGGGTGATCTCCGCCAGGACATCGTTGACGGCCTTGATCTGCTTCAACGGGAACGGGTCGGAGCCATCGACAACGTGGAGCATGAGGTCAGCGCCGACCACCTCTTCCAGGGTGGACTTGAACGCCTCGACAAGCTGCGTGGGCAGGTGGCGGACGAAGCCGACAGTGTCGGTCAGGACGACGGTGCGGCCGTCAGCAAGCTCGGCGCGTCGCGTGGAGGGATCCAGGGTGGCAAACAGTGCGTCTTCGACGAGCACCCCAGCGTCGGTCATCGCGTTGATTAGCGAGGACTTGCCGGCGTTCGTATACCCGGCGATGGCGATCTTCGGCAGCGTCGAGCGCTGGCGCTGAGCGCGCTTGATGTCGCGGGCGGTCTTCATCCCGGAAAGGTCGCGGCGTAGCTTAGCCATGTCAGTGCGCAGACGGCGACGGTCGGCCTCAATACGCGTCTCACCAGGACCACGCAGACCCACACCACCGTTGGAGCCTGCCCGGCCGCCAGCCTGACGCGACAGGTTGCCACCCCAACCACGGGTACGGGTGTAGAGGTATTCCATCTGCGCCAAGGACACTTGCGCTTTACCCTCTTTGGACTTCGCGTGCTGGGCGAAGATATCCAGAATGAGCATGGTGCGGTCGATGACTTTGATCTTCAGGGCTTCCTCAAGCGCCACCAACTGGCCCGGCGAGAGACCACCATCGCACACGACGGTGTCGGCGCCGGTGGCGTGCACAATGTCACGTAGTTCGCTCACCTTTCCGGAACCGACGTAGGTGCCCGGGTCCGGCTTGTCGCGCTTTTGGTAGATCATCTCTACCACTTCAGCGCCGGCGGTTTCAGCCAGAGCCGCGAGCTCGTTCATGCTTGCCTCGACTTCGGCCGTCGTCCCTTCCGTCCACACGCCGACGAGGATGACCTGCTCCAGCTGGAGCTTTCGGTACTCAACCTCGTAGACATCCTTGTGCTCTTCGGAGCGGATTTCGGTCTCGCGGGTGACACGCCGAAAAGCATTGCGTTCGGCCAAGTCCAGCGTGCCGACAGACGGCTCATGGGCCTCGTCGCGGCCCCGATCGGTCGGTTGCGGCGCATTGTGGCGGAAAGCCTGGGCGAGCAGCTCGTCATGGCTGGGTTGAGAACTTGCGTGCGAAGAAGTGGTCATTGAGTCCTTATTGTTGCACAGTAGTTTTCTACCTCAACAACCCAGCCATCCAGCTTGTTCCCTCCGTATGCGGGATTCTTTGACGGCAGTTGTAGGATCTGGAGACATGACTCAAGCGATCAGCACGGATCTTTCCAGCATCGGCATGAACTATGCGCGATGGCAGGACGCGGTGGAGGCGGCGATCGCCTCGAATCAGCTTGCCGTTACCGGCGAGGTCCGCGGGGGCCAGCTCATCCAGTTCGCCGACATCTCCGGAGCGCAGCTGAACATCCTGGCAGTCGAGCCGTTCGCAACATTCGCCGGCTTCGACTCCACCACCCGCACGTACGCGAACGTCACCATGGTCACGGATGTCGTCGGGTTCTGCGAGATCATCGATCCCACCGGCACGGTGCTCACCTCCGTCACGGCCAACATCGCCCAGGGCCCGCTGCTTGTCGACGAATCCACCCTCACCTGGCAGGAAATGGGCTTCACCATCCTCGGGATGGACGTGGCACGGTACGACAGTGTTGATCACTACCTGTCCGAGACCGGCGGGGTGATGGGAACCATCACCTCGAAGGGTGCGGAGATCGTCTCCACGGGAGCCCCGGCCAGCCCGGATGCAGGTGCCCAGTTCTCTGCCCGCGTGCTGGAATCCGAGTACCGCACCAACATGCTCACCGGTGAGCAGTTCATCCACGTCTCTGTCGACGGCGCGTTCCCCTTCGATGTGGTCCTCCCCAACGCGGACACGCTGCCCGAGCGCAACACCGTCATCGCTGGCACCGGTGTCCTATCCGGCTCCGTCATGATGGCCACCGGTGGCGGCTGCGGTGGCGGCGCTTGCGGATGCGGCTCTGGAGGCTGCGGCGGCCACTAGTCCCCCTAAAAAGAACCCGGCCAGTGACATTGTGATGGCGCAGAACCACAAACCGCGACGCAGCGTCGAGGCAGCCATATGGCTCACCCTCGCGCTGGTTGTGGCGATCCTGCTCGGAGCACGCTTCGGCTGGCTAGGGCTGATCCTCGGTGGTGTCGTCGCGGCCGTCGCGTTCATCGGTTTCTGCAACAGCACCACCGACCCGGAGATTGAATCCCTCCGGGCATCGCTGCGTGTCGCGCGCGACGACATCGAGCAGGTCCTGGGCGAGTACGACGACCTGCTCCAAGGCCCCTCCACAGACGCTCTCGCCGACCGCACCCTGCACTACCCCGAGCTGGCCAACCCGCATTCGCGGCTCGCGGAGGTGCAAGATTTCCACTTGCGGCGCAGCTCTGCGAAGCGTTTCCTCGCGCGCGTTGACACGCATTTGCTGAGCGACGATCTCGACCGCACCTCCCTCGAACGCATGCTCTCCATCGCTGACCAGCGGGCAGCGGACCTTGCTGAGTCGTGGACGGATGCCCGCCGAGCCGCGCGCGACTACGGGCCTGCATAGAACTCCTGCACAGCGCTGCTGTGGCAGGCGGGCATGTTGTATCTTTGAGCAATGCCCAAGCTATTCCGGGCCGGAATGTGGCTCATTGCCGCCGGATTCTTCATCGCGCCGCTGTACCTCGTGGTGGGCCTTGCTCTGGGCGGAAACCAGATCCCCGTCCTGATTGAATCAGGTCTTGGCCGGGCGGCCTGGAACTCCTTCTACTCGACGCTGTTGTCGTCTTTGTTCGCGGTGGTCGTGGGAACGCTTGCCGCCGTCATCGTGGAGCGCACCACCATCGCCGGTGCCCACGTGGCGCGGTTGCTGCTGCTGTCCCCGCTGCTTGTGCCGCCGTTTGTCGGCGCGATCGCGTGGCTGCAGCTCTTCGGCCGCAACCAGGGCTTCAACGCCATCTTCGATCGACCGATCTGGAACATCTACGGTGCTGACGGCGTCATTTTTCTGCTCACGCTGCACGCCTACCCGATCGTCTACGTCATCATGGCCGCTGCGCTGCGCAAAATCCCGCGCGATCTAGAGCTCGCTGCGCGCCTGTCAGGTTCTGATACCTGGACCACCCTGCGCACCATCACCTTGCCGCTGGTCCGCCCAGCCTTGCTCAGCGCATTCACCTTGACGTTCGTGTCCAACCTGGGGGACTTCGGCATTCCGGCCCTGGTCGGATCACCTGCCCGCTTCGAAACGTTGGCCACGATGGTGTACCGCTTCGTCGAATCCGGAACGGTGCCTAACCCGTTGCAGGTGGTGTCCACAATCGGTGTTGTGCTGCTGGTGATGGGCATTTTGGCAGTCATCGCGGACTACATCGTCGCCGAGCGCGCCGCCAGCTCCGGTACGAACGCTGGCGCACCGCTGCGTTTCGAGCTCGGCGCCGCCACGTGGCCGGTGACAGTGGCCACCTGGATTACTGGCCTCGCCGTGACCTTGTTGCCAATCGGCGGGTTGATCTACCGCGCTCTCCTGCCCGCTCCGGGTGTGCCGCTAACGTGGGAGACGCTGACATGGCGCAACTTCGAACGCACCCTACAGAACCCGCGCGTCATCGACGGGTTCACTAACTCCCTGTGGATGTCGCTCACCGCGGCGGTGCTGTGCGGCGTACTCGGCTGGCTCATCGGCATCCTCGTCACCCGTACCATTAGCCGCGACAACACCCTGTTGACCCTGGTGACGCTGTTACCCACCGCCCTTCCGGGGCTCATCATCGGTGTCGGCTGGCTTATCATCAGCCGCTACACCGGCACCTACAACACCCCGTGGATCATTCTCGCCGCCTACCTGTGCGCCTACACCGCCACGGTGCTGCAGGCAGTCCGCGCGCCGTTGAAAAGCACTCCACTCGCCATGGAAGAGGCCGCGCGTATCTCCGGGGCGGGGCCGCTGCGCGCCATCTTCAACACCTCGGGTGCCATGGCGATCCCCGCCGCGGTCTCGGGTGCCGTCCTTGTCGCCGTTACCGCGATCCGCGAGTTGACGGTCTCGGTCCTGCTCATCGCTCCCGGCACCACCACGCTCGGTGTGCAACTGTTCAACCTGCAGCAAGCCGGAAATTATAACCAAGCCTCCGCGCTGGCGTTCATGTTCACGCTCGGTGGGCTTATCGTTCTCGTCCTCGCCAGCGCGGGCATTTCCCGTGGCTCGGCATCCGCTAGGAGGTAGACCGTGGAAGACATCCGTTTCGACACCGTCAGCGTCACGTTCCCGGGTGGCACGCAGGGCCTGCGCGATGTGACCCTCGACATCGAAGCCGGCGAATTCCTCGCGCTCGTCGGCCCGTCCGGCTCGGGCAAGACGACGCTGTTGCGTGCCCTCGCAGGGTTCGTCGAGCCGAACTCCGGTTCCATCTACGTGGGCGGCAAGGACATGACCGGCATTCCGCCGGAGGACCGCCACATGGGCATGGTCTTCCAGCAGCACGCGGTGTGGCCCCATATGACTGTCGCCCAGAATGTGGAGTACCCGCTGGTGCGGGCGGGCGTCGATAAGCGTGAGCGCGCAAGCCGCGTCACCGACGCACTTGAACTGGTGGGACTCGACGGCCTCCAGGAACGCAAACCGGACGCCCTGTCCGGCGGCCAGCGTCAGCGCGTCTCGCTCGCTCGCGCCATTGTGGGCGATCCGCGCGTTTTGCTTCTAGACGAAGCCCTCTCCGCCCTCGACGAACCCTTACGCGACGTGCTGCGGCGTGAACTTGTGGCTCTGACTCGCACCCACGGACTGACCACGCTGCATGTCACGCACGACCGCGGCGAAGCCCTGGCCATGGCCGATCGCATCGCAGTGCTTGCCGACGCGCAACTTCAACAGGTCGCCACCCCCGATGAGCTCTACTCCGCACCCGCCACGGCCTGGGTCGCACAGTTCTTCTCCGACGCGACCGTGCTGCGCGCCCGCCGCAACGGATTCGAATACGTCAGCCAGGACCCGGCTATGAGCTTCCATACATCCAATCTGGTAACCGTCGGCGGCCGAATGGAGGATCTCGGCGAGGTCATCGACATCGCGGTCCTGCCAGCTGCCGTGCGCGTCGTCGACTCCTCCGACCCGTATGCCGCGCGCGGCACGATCGAATCCGCTCTGTTCGAGCTCGACGGGCACTCCGTCACCCTCGATGTCGACGGCACAACCTTCCGTGCCAAGGTCCGCGGCCGACGCCCGCGCATTGGCGAGACCGTCGGTGTGCGCACAGAACGTGTACTCGCCTACCCGGTGGATGACAGGACCGCCGCCGACGAGAGGACCGCACCGTGACCTTTTCTGCAAACCTCGCCCGCAGCCGCACCTCGCTCGTGTCAGCCGTTCTCGCAACGTCACTGGCGTTCCTGTCCTCCTGCGCCGAACCGCCCGCGGAGGGCGAACGCTCGCCAAACATGCGCAACGGCGTCACCACCATCACCCTGTACACCTCCGAGCCGGAAGCGAAGGCGGACATCGCCATCCGCGAGTTCGAGGAACTCAACCCCGACATCAAGGTGAAGATGTACCGCGCAGGAACCGGCGAGCTTGTCGCCCGCGTCGCCTCCGAGAAAGCCACCGGCGGGATCGAGGGCGACGTGCTGTGGTGCGCCGACGCCCCCACCTTCGAGGTGTACAAGCAGGAGGGCGACCTGGCGGAGTTGACCAATATCGACCTCACCGCGATCCTGCCGGAGGCGATCGACGACGACGGTTATTACGTAGGAACCCGCATGATGCCCACCATCATCGCCTACAACTCCAACCGGATCCCGGAGAACGAGGCTCCCACATCCTGGGGCGACCTGACCGACCCGAAGTACAAGGGCGAGATCGTGCTCGGCGACCCAGCAGTGTCCGGCGCCACCGCGTTCAATGCGGCGGTGTGGCTGCAGACTCCCGAACTCGGCGAAGACTGGGTGAACAAGCTGGGCGAAAACCGCCCGATGATTGCGCAGTCCGCTGGCCCTGTCGCAGAAGAGGTCGCTGCTGGCGGCCACCCTATCGGCATCGTCACTGATTACCGTGTGCGCGACTTGGCCGACGAGGGCTCCCCCATCAAGGCCGTTTATCCCGCCGACGGCGCCCCGTACATCACCCAGCCCGCGGCGGTCTTTGCGGCATCGCCGTCACGCGAGGCTGCCCAGCGGCTCGTGTCTTATCTTGTCTCCCGCCAAGGGCAGACCACCGCCGCGGAGCTGAACTACCTGCCGGTGCGCACCGACGTCGACAGTCCGCCAGGCGCGCCCACGCTGGAGGACATCGCTCTGCTCGAAGCCGACTTAACCAACATCACGCAGGAGAAGACGGACGCTGTCGCGTTCTTCCAGCGCGCAATGCGCTAGTTACGTGAAGTCCTTGCGCAGCGATTTCAGCGAGACCTCGCCGCGCGCGACAATGACAGACGGCCCCGTCATCGTCGCCTCGCCGTCATTGATCGCGATGGTGAGTGTGCCGCCCGGAACGTCAACGGTAATGGTGCCGTTCTCCACGCCGGCATCGGCAAGCGCTGCCCGCGCTGCGGCGACAGTGCCTGTGCCGCACGACCGGGTTTCGCCCACGCCGCGTTCCCACACGCGCATTCCCACCCGCATGTCGCCGTCGGCGGTTTCAGGGTCGGTGACGATCTCCACGTTCACGCCCTCGGGGAAGAACTCGTGGTCGAAGGCCGGCTGCTCAAAGGCCAGCTCCGCCAGCTGCACAGGTGTCAAACCCGGGATGACGGCAGCGAGGTGCGGGTTGCCCACATCCACGCCTAGTCCAGCGAATTCGAAGTCCCCCATGCGGCCTGTGGATACCCCGGTCACGCCGACGGGGCCCATCCCCACTTCCACGACTGCGTGCGTCGAGCCGTTCGGGTCCTCCCCCGTCAGGGAGTGGATGGTGATGTGCTTGACCCCGGCGCGGGTGTCCACGTCGAACTGGCGAGCCTGCTCCAAGCCTTGGGCGACGAGGACGTGGGCGAACACGCGGATGCCGTTTCCGCACATTTCCGCGATGGAGCCGTCGGCGTTACGGTAATCCATGAACCAGCGGTTGCCGTTCGCACCCTGCGCATCGTGAGCGTCCGAGCTCACTATGCGCAGGAATCCGTCGCCTCCTACGCCGGCACGCCGGTCGCACAGCGAGGCGACAAGGTCATCATCGAGGATGCCGAGTTGTTCTAGTTGGTCGTCGACGTCGATAAGCACCACGAAGTCGTTCTCTGTTCCGTGCGCCTTGATGAACAGCAGGGTGGACAGGTTCTCCGGTGCCTGGGTCGTCTGCGGCTGCGGGGTGTTCTCGTTCACGCCAGCGAGTCTAGCGCGGCGGTGAGGATCGCCTCGCGGCCCTTGTCGGCTGTGGAGGCGTCGAGCCAGGTGATGCGCTTGTCGCGATTGAACCAGGAACGTTGCCGGCGCACGTAGCGGCGGGTCCCCGTGACGGTCCGCTCCTGAGCTTCCTCGAGGGTGATCGCGCCGGCAAGGTAGCCGAGAACCTGCGAGTAGCCAATCGCGCGGCCGGCGGTGGACTCCGCGACCAGTCCCTCGGCTATCAAACCTCGGACCTCGTCGACGAACCCGGCAGCGAACATCAACTCGGTGCGCCTATCGATGCGCGGGTTGAGCCACTCCGCGTCCGTCCGCAACCCCAGAATCCGGGTGCCCCACCGCGGCGGCGCGTCTTTCGGCGGCTGCGAGGCTTGAAACGGCCTACCCGTCAGTTCAATGACCTCCAGCGCACGCACCGTTCGGCGCGGATCGTTGTCCTCAATGATGGCCGCGGCCTCTGGATCAACTTCAGCCAATTCTGCGTGGAGCGCGTGCACACCAACGTCTTCCAGCCGTTGCTCGTATTTATTGCGGACGGCGGGATCGGTCGGCGGGAACTGCCAGTCGTCGATCAGCGATTGGACGTACATCATCGAACCGCCGACGAGGATGGGGACCCTGCCCCGTGCAGCGATGGCCTCGACAACCTCGATCGCGCGTGCCTGATACTCGGCAACTGAGGCAGTCTGCGTGACATCCCAGATGTCCAGTAAGTGGTGCGGGATACCTTCACGTTTAGCCAGTGGCAGCTTCGCCGTGCCGATGTCCATGCCACGGTAGAGCTGCATGGAATCGACGTTGACCACTTCCCCACCGAGCTCATGCGCGAGCGCCAGCCCGAGATCAGATTTCCCGGACGCGGTGGGGCCGACGACAGAGATAGGCCTGATCATGCGTGAACCTCCCACGCCGCAAGGAAGCGCCCGACGCCGAGTGTGTCATCGCTTAGAAGCACGCTTTTCGACGCTTCCAGTTCCCCCAACTCTTCCCACAACCCCGGCTCTATCACTCCGGGCAGATCGGTGGGGAGTTCACCGGTGCCGTCAAGGAAGGCGGTCATGGCGTCGTGGGTGTCGGTGGCGCCGTCGATAAGCGCAAGGGGTGCGCGGGGAGTGAGTCCGGCGGAGCCATCGACGACCACCACGGTGAGCGCGTCGGGGTTGAGCGGCTGGATGTGCTCGCGGGAATCCCCAATGGTGCGGCCCGGCAGGATGTAGCGTGCGATGAGTTCCGGCAGGTAGTTGCCGCCTCCGACGTGCACATCAGCACCCCATGCGCGGAAGCTGCCAGTGTGCTCGGTGCGCCACCGCGGATCGCGCGAACCGACGATCTCAACCGGGCGGGTATCTCCCTCGGTCAGCTCGCGAGCTTTGGCTACGATCGCGCGCCCCGCCGCATCCTGCGGAGACAGCTCAGCGACTACCGCTGGGGACCCCGGAACGACAAGCAGATTGAAACCGCGCATGAACCTCACCCTATAGAAGAGTCCGTGTGAGCCGAACCGTTACATTGCGCTCCCCGTCGCGGTATTGTTTTGGGGCATAACGGCAGCCGCGACGCGCGGCACAGGATGAAAGGACGGCCCACTATGACGCAGCCCCCCACCCCTGAGAACAACCGGCCCTCGCCGGTTCCCTCCCCCGGCGCAATGCCTTCTCGGGCACCGAAGCCCGGCCCGCGCCCTGGTGCACGTCCCGCTGCTCCCGCTGGTGCCCCGTCCACGCCGAGCCCTGTGCCCGCTTCTGCCGCTGACACCGCGAAGGCCGCTGAGTTCGGTCGCGTGGATGAAGACGGCACTGTCTACGTCATCCGCGGCGGTGCTGAACGCGCCGTCGGTTCTTGGCAGGCTGGCAGCCCCGAGGAGGGCCTAAAGCACTTTGCCCAGCGCTTCGCTGATCTGTCCACGGAGGTCGGCGTGCTGGAAAACCGCCTGCGCACCCGCCCGGAAGACGCGAACTCGGTGCGCACCCAGGCGCAGCAGCTCATCGGCTCCCTCGATGAGCAGGCTGTCGTCGGTGACTTGGACGCGATTGAAACACGTTTGAAAACCCTCCTGGAGGAGGCCGACACCGCCGGCGAGAAGGCTAAAGAAGCCAAAGAGGCTCGCCGCGCCGAGGCTATTCAGCGCAAGGAAGCCCTCGCCGCGGAGGCCGAAGACTTGGCCGAGAACTCCACTGAGTGGAAGGCAGCCGGCGACCGTATCCGCGACATCCTCGAGGAATGGAAGACCGTCCGCGGCATCGACCGCAAAACCGATGACGGGCTGTGGAAGCGCTACTCCAAGGCCCGCGATTCCTTCAACCGCCGCCGCGGGGCCCACTTCGCCGAACTTGACCGCGGCCGCGCCGCCGCGAAGGCGAAGAAGGAGGAGCTCATCGCGCGCGCCGAGAAGCTCAAGGACTCCACCGACTGGAACGACACCGCCCGCGCCTACCGCGACTTAATGACGGAATGGAAAGCCGCCGGCCGCGCCCCGCGCGACGTCGACGACAAGCTGTGGAACCGCTTCCGCGCCGCTCAGGACCACTTCTTCGCGGCCCGCAACGCCGTCAATGACGAGCGCGACCGCGAGTACGAAGCCAACGCGCAGGCCAAGGATGCACTCATCGCTGAGTACGACTCACTGATTGACCCGGAGAAGGGCCTCGGCGCCGCCAAGTCCAAACTGCGTGAGCTGCAGGAGAAATGGGACGCGATCGGTTACGTCCCGCGCAATAAGATGCGCGAATACGAGGACAAGATCGGCGACATCGAGCAGCGCGTGTCCGACGCCGAGGAAGCCCAGTGGCGCAAGTCCAACCCGGTCCAGCAGGACAAGGCCAACCAGTTCCAGGTCAAGGCGGACGATTTCCGCGCCAAGGCCGACGCCGCCGAAGCCAAGGGCAATGCAAAGCAGGCCGCGGAGCTGCGCGGGCAGGCGGAGCAGTGGCAGGAGTTCGCTGATGTCGCCGCGAAGGCGTTGAACGACTAGCTTGCTCACTCCCCTCATCTACGCCCACGGCGGCCGCGACTCCGGCGACGTCGTGGGCGCGTATGTGTTCTCAGCGACCCTCGCCATCCAGGACATCACCGGCAGCCCCTACTCCGGCGTGAGCGCCGCCCACATGGCGAAGCGCCTCGAGGGCTCCGCGGAGTCCGAGGCTTTTTTGTTCGCGCTAACTGACCTGCAGGCACCGCGTCCGCTCGGCCCGCTCGGATATCCGGAGGTGCATGTCGACGATCTCGCCGACATCGCCGCGTGGGTCTTCATCTCCCTGCCCCTACTCGAGGACACACGCGTGATCGAAGCGACCGTCACTCTCGACGCCGCCGTCGCGCCCGTCCCCGGGTCCGGAGAGCCCGTTCCGCGTGAGCCGTGGGTCGCCGCCCTTTCGCTTATCGACGCCCTTTCCGCCTCCTTCGACCGCCCCATCCGGCAAGTGTGGGTCACGCACTCGGGCGAGCCTCTAGTTGAACCCGAACTGAGTCTCACCAGTCACGGATATTCAGCTGCGTACCACGAGGCGCAGGCGACGTTCTCGCTGGGCGCGGTTGCGGCGGAGGCAGCAGGCCCGGGCATCTCCGTTGTCCGCAACATGGGCTTCAACCCTGATGACCTACCATCGCTGCGGGCATTGTTGTCCGGTTCTTCGCGGGATTATCCGCGCGGTGACCTCATCCTCGACTCGATCAATTGGACTGAGCAGCGTCTCCGTGACGCGAGCGCCCGCTTGATGGACCGGGGCGGGACCCAACTCACCGCGGTCGCCCACGCCCCTGATGGCAAAGTGATCGGGATGGCAGAAGCCGTCCACTACGATGTCGACGACGACCGACTCATGGAGCTCGGGCTCATCTACGTGCTTCCCGAGTATCGGGGCCAGGGCGCCGCAAAGCGGATGCTTGAAAATCTCCTCGCCGCCGCGAAGACTGAATGGCCGAAGGTCGAGACAGCGTATGCCTCCTACCCCGCCGAGAGCGAACCTGCTGCACGGCTTCTCCGGCCGTTGTCGCCCGAAATCATCTCGTATGCGACCGCGTGGCAGAAGCACGTGCGGAAAAGTTGACAAACTGGATTCTTGTTTACCCACCCTCAGCCCTCTGACCTGCACGAACTTTCAAAGCGCGGATCGGGTCTGTCAACTTTTCCGCAGACCTCTTTCCTAGGCGAGGGAATTGCTCCTCAGACAGCGCAGCGGCGAATAGGTACGTTGGTGAGCGGAACAATCCCGTGATCATTGAAGGTGATGGCTAGTGGGTAAGCGATTTTCGTCGATAAGCAAACTTGTAGGCAGCAACCCGGGCAAAACAGTGGCTGGCGCTGTGGCGGCCGCGGCCGCGGGCCTTGCTGCGAACGATTTGATCCAGCCGAAAAACAACATTCTGCGCAATTACCCTGTGCTGGGGCACGCGCGCTACCTGGCAAAGGAGATCCGCCCGGAGATCCATCAGTACTTCATCGAGGGCGAAGCCGACGGCAAACCGTTCGACGCGCAAACCCGTGAAGTGATCAACCAGCGCGCCGACGGCACCGATGGGGAACGGTCCTTCGGCACCGAGAGGGAAGTGTCGCAGGCGGGTTATGAGTACCTTGTGCACTCGGTGGTCCCGGCGGAGGTGCCGGAGGACCCGCCGCGGGTGAACATCGGTGGTGCGGAGTGCTCGCAACCATACGACATGGCGCTGATGAACATCTCTGGCATGTCCTTCGGCGCACTGTCCGCCAATGCCATCCGCGCGCTGAACAAGGGTGCTGAGCTCGGCGGATTCGCCCATAACACCGGCGAAGGTGGCCTGAGCAAATACCACCTGGAGAACAACGGTGACATCGTGTGGCAGCTGGGCACCGGCTACTTCGGCTGCCGCACCGAAGACGGCGGCTTCGACGAGGCGAAGTTCAAGGACATCGCGCAGATCGACCAGGTGAAGATGATCGAGCTGAAGCTGTCGCAGGGTGCCAAACCCGGCCTCGGCGGCATGCTGCCCGGCCCGAAAGTGACCGAGGAGATCGCCCGCGTGCGCGACATCCCCGTCGGCGAGGACTGCCTCTCCCCCAGCCGCCACCGTGTCTTTTCTACCCCGGTCGAGCTGATCGAGTTCATCGCCCACATCCGGGAGGTCTCCGGCGGCAAGCCGATCGGCTTCAAGATGTGCGTCGGCTCCATGATCGACGTGCTGTCAATCTGCAAAGCAATTGAGCAGGTGGGGACCGCGCCAGACTTCATCACTATCGATGGCGCGGAAGGCGGTACCGCCGCCGCCCCGCTCGAGTTCGAGGACCACATGGGGCTCCCGCTGACCGAGGGCTTGCAGATGATGCACAATGCGCTCGTCGGCACGAACCTGCGCGACAAGGTCAAGCTCGGGGCATCCGGCAAGGTGGCGGCGTCGAATGACATTGTGAAGCGCCTCATCCAGGGCGCTGACTACACCAACTCCGCCCGCGCAATGATGATGGCCGTCGGCTGCATCCAAGCCCAGAAGTGCCAGACCGGCAAGTGCCCCTCCGGCGTGGCCACCCAGAGCAACTGGCGCCAGCGCGCCATCGACGTCGACCTCAAAGCCCAACGCGTGCAGCGTTTCCAGCAGGCTACCGTGCGCCAAGCCACCACCATGATGGCGGCGTGCGGCGCATCCCACCCGGACGACCTCACCCCAGCGATGCTGCGCAAAGTCATCGAGCCAGGTGTCACGCTTTCCTACGAGGCACTGTTCGACTGGCTCGAGCCCGGGCAATTGCTTGACGACGCCCCCTCTCAATGGTCCGAAGCCTGGCGCCACGCCTCACCCGACGAGTTCCGACTGCCTGTGAAGACGCAGCACAGGTAGCCGCCGGGAGGAGCACTCTTTCCGTTAGGCGTTGCCATCTCCACCACCTTGTTCGCGCAGCGCCTGGCGCCATTCGGCGTGAGCAGACTCGTGGGCATCACGATCGTTGTTAATCAGGTACAGCACGATCGATGCAGCTACGGAGGTAAGGAACAAAGCGTAATAGCCGGAGCTGTAACAGTTCTCGGCCCCGGAAGCGCAGCCGTCAGCTGCCCGCACGAAAGTCCCCAGAACCCAGAACCATTGGCCCAGGCAGGCAAGTAACCAGGCCCAGTACACCGCGTTTCCGGCGCGGTTGCTCATGACAATCCACGCGCCAAGCACGACGACTCCGAGCGTGGCGAGCACGAGGAACACCCACTCTGTGTCAAAACCAAGGAACTGCCCGGTGGTGATCAAGATGCTCAGAAACTTCCAGCCGCTCATCTGGTCCAACGAAGGTGTAAACATGAAGACCACGAATGCACCAGTACACCCCAGCATCAGCCACCTCTTCCACCCGACGTCCCGGCGCGAGACACGTTCGTACGGCGGCGGGACGGTAAGCATTCCATTGTAGTTTCGGATCCATAGCCGCCGTACGAGCTCGTAGAACTCGTTGCCGTTCGCACGAGTCGCCCATTCGTGTCCCTTCCACACGCCTCTCAGCATCACAGCCATCGCCAGCGTGATAAGTGGGAGAAGGTAGTAAGCAACGTGGAACTCATGGGTACCGACAGAGGCGGAGCCGGCAACCGTTTCAACTGCACGAAACACTGCCCCACAACACCACAAGGCAACGGATGCGAAGCACAGGACTGCTGCCAGGACGATGAGCGCGTAGAGCGCCAGGTACATAGACACGATTGCCACCACCATCATGGCGACGAATCCGAGTACTACAGACACAGCCTCGAAGACATTCGCAGGAGGGGATCCCATGTCTTTCGAGCTTGCATAGGAGCTTCCCAGCCAACCGTAGTTGTCGATGTATGGCAGCATGAAGGCGATCATGAACGTCATGGCCAGTCCAAACAGCGGCGTGCGAACCATGTTGCCCATGTACATCCGCGTCCACGGCCGCAGCTTTCCGGGGGGTTCCAACCCGTTCGGGGTAACACGGTACTCCGGGTGGTGATCGGTACCGCCGCCGTACGTTGGTCTCTTCTGCATGAGCTACCGCCCCTTTTCCCGGTTTCCCGCACGAACACTGTTAGTTCAATGTGACGAAAGCGGGGCAAAGTTCCCACCGCAGCGGCACGACAATCCATCGCTACAGAGCGACAGGTTCGCTCGGGGCTCGAATGCTAAGCGAGCCGCCCCTTACCGCAAGTAGATGTTGAACCTCGCCATCGTTTCGTGTCGTTGTGCCTGGCGCCACTGGGCGTTCGCAGACTCGTGGGCATCGCGGTCGTTGTTGATCAGATACAGAACAATCGACGCAGCGATAGATGTGAAGAATAGCCAGTAGTACCCGTAGTCGTAACAGCTCCCTGTTCCGCCGGTACAGCCTTCCTTCTCCTGTATGACAAGGCCGAACATCCACCACCACTGAGCTGAGCAGGACAACAACCACGCCCAGTAAACGGCATTGCCGGCACGGTTGCTCAGAACCACCCACATGCCAAAACCAACGACTCCAACGATGGCAAGTACGAGGAATATCAGCTCGATTCCGGTACTGCTAATGGGCTGGTTATCGCCCACGACGGAAAAGACATCAAACGTGTTCAAGCCATCTACCACCGGTGCGGACAGCAAGAAAACGAACGCGCCCACACATCCGAGAAGCAGCCATCGCTTGCCGCCGACCTCACGACGCGGGACCCGTTCGAAAGGCCGTTTAATTTCGGCCACCTTGTAGTACCGGCGGTCCCACGCATAGCGGTTTCGCTCGTATAACTGGTTGCCGTTCGGACGGGTGGCCCATTCGCATCCCTTCCACACGCTGCCGAGCATCAGTGTGAGGCTCGCCGTCAGCACGGGCAGCAGGAAGTAACCAATGTGCACCTGGTTGGCTGCCGCAGAAGATGGGTTACTCATCGACTCGGCGAATCGCTGCAATGCGCCGATGCACCAGCATGCAGTGGAAACAGCACACGTCAGTGTCGTTGTGACGATGAGGAAGTAGAACCGAAAATTCGCTGCGACAAGCATCACGAGCAAAATGCCGAGGAGACCCGCCCAGAAGGAGACCGTCTCCGCTAGATTCGCGGCCGCAGGCTCCGACGGCGCACCACCGTAGGTCAAACCCAACCACCCAGAATTACCGACGTAGGGCAATCCCGCAGCAAAGCAGTACATGAACGCTAGGCCCATGGGTGGGTGCAACACCATGTTGCCCATGTACAACATGGTCCACGGCTTCAGCTTGCCCGGAGGCTCCAACCCGTTCGGGGTAATGCGGTACTCCGGATGGGTGTCGGTACCGCCACCGTATGTCGGCTTCTCTAACCTTCTTCGCTGCTCGTTCACGCTGCACTCCGTCCATTCACACTCTGGAAGTGGAATGCTGCGTCAGTATGAAAAGTTCCTGATGCTGCGGTGGTTGTACCGATCCCGGGCGGTGAGCCTATGCTCTGCGTACTGCGTCCCGCCCCTATTTAGTCGTGCGCGTACCCGGTTTGACGGTGGCGCTGGGCTGCCCGCTGGCGGCGGTCGTCGACAATGGAGCCCGCGCCGTCTGTGCGCCGCACGGCCTGCGTCGCCGCATCCGTCTGCAGATCAGCGACGGGGTTGAACTCCGTCTGCTCGCGCCGCTGCTCCTCCAGGCGTTTTTGCTCGGGGGTGCGGCGCATCCAGGCGACCGACAGCACCGGAATAGCCACGATGACCGCGAGGATTGCCACGTAAATACCGGCCCCAGATGTCACCCCCGCGGCGGCTGCCGAGCTGGTCTGGCGCAGCCACAAGCCCAGCAGCGCCATGACTAACGCGACGCAACCGGCCATCCACGCCAGCAAGGCTAACGACGTGCGCCGCAGGATCACCGTCAACAGCGTGAATACCACCAGGCACAGAAACGACAAGAGAGTGAATAGCCGCTCCGTGACCGCGATCGACATGCCGTCCGCCTCGGTGAACGTGAGCATCTGAAGGCCCGTGGTGTCGCCAGCGAAGGGTAGGAACAGAGACACCACGTAAACAACGATCGCACCGACCAGTAGCCATTGGTGCCAGCCTAGATCGAGGGTGTCAGCGGAGTGCTTCTCCTGCTGGGCGAGTTCGGTCTGCGTCGGGTTGCTCATGATCCTCCTATCCGCAGCTCCCGCATGCCCCGCCCGCGCCGGCCGCGCCAGCTGCAGCGGGCGCAGCTACCGGCGCACCGATCTTCGGCATGCCTAACCCCACCCCGACAGGCGCGGTCGTAGGCACCTGGCCGGCTTCGGAGTTGTCGCCGGCCAGCGTGCGGCGGTGCGCCGTAACGCCCGAATCCGCGATGAGGTAGAAGGGACGGGCATCGGTGATGGTGACGTGGACGATGTCGCCGGGGCGGACGGCGTCGATAAGCGAACCGGCGTCGAAGTGCACCAACCGTCCGTCACGTGCGCGCCCGGACAGCCGCGTGCTCTGCGCGCGGTCCGCCTTCTTCTCGTTCGTCTCCTGGACGAGCAGCTCCTGGGAGGTGCCGATGAGCTTCAGGTTCTCTTCGTAACTGATCCGCTCCTGCAGGGCGAGCAGGCGCTCGAAACGCTCCTGGACGACCTCTTTGGGAACCTGGCCGTCCATTTCCGCGGCGGGCGTGCCGGGGCGCGGCGAGTACTGGAACGTGTACGCAGACGTAAACCGCGCCTTTTCGACGACGTTGAGCGTCGCTTGGAAATCCTCCTCCGTCTCACCCGGGAAACCCACGATGATGTCCGTGGTGATGGACGCGTGCGGCAGCTTCGCGCGGACCTCGTCGAGAATGCCGAGGAACTTCTTCGAACGGTACGATCGGCGCATATCCTTGAGCACCTTGTCGGACCCGGATTGCAAAGGCATGTGCAGCTGCGGGCAGATGTTCGGTGTCTCGGCCATTGCGTCGATGACATCGGAGGTGAATTCCGCCGGGTGCGGGGAGGTGAAGCGCAGCCGCTCCAGGCCCTCGATCTCGCCGCACGCGCGCGGGAGCTTCGAAAACGCCGAGCGGTCGCGCGGCATGTCCGGGTCGACGAAGTTCACGCCGTACGCGTTGACGTTCTGGCCCAGGAGAGTCACCTCGGACACACCCTGGTCCACGAGCGCCTGCACTTCAGCGAGGATGTCGCCCGGGCGGCGGTCCTGTTCCTTGCCGCGCAACGACGGCACGATGCAGAACGTGCACGTGTTGTTGCACCCCACCGACACGCTCACCCAGCCGGCGTAGGAGGACTCTCGCTTCGCCGGCAGCACCGACGGGAAAACTTCGAGGGATTCGACGACCTCGACCTGCGCCTCCTCCTCAACACGGGCGCGGTCAAGCAGTGCCGGCAACGCCGACATGTTGTGCGTGCCAAACACCGCGTCAACCCACGGCGCCTTCTCCACCACCGTGTCGCGGTCCTTCTGCGCGAGGCAGCCGCCGACCGCGATCTGCATGCCCGGGTGGTGCCGCTTCTTGTCGCGCAGCGCACCCAGCGTGCCGTAAAGGCGCTTGTCAGCGTTTTCGCGGACGGCGCAGGTGTTGAAGACGATCAGGTCGGCGTCGTCGTCAGTCGCCGCGACGTATCCAGCGTCTTCCAGCAGGCCGGACAGCCGCTCGGAATCGTGCACGTTCATCTGGCAGCCGAACGTGCGCACCTCGTAGGTGCGGGGGTGCTGGCTGGTTCCGTTTGCAGTGCTCGTCGCTAGTGTCACGGTGACACAGTGTATTCCGCGCACCGAGAGAGTCCTAACCGCGTAACGTTGGTCCCATGCGCTCGATCCACCTTGCTGCCGCGCTCGTCTCGGTTCTCGGAGTCAGTGGACTCAGTGCGTGCGGTTCGCCGGATGATCAGGATCTTCTGGCCCAGATCGAATCCGGCCGCGTCGATGTGGGCTCCGCGTTCACAAATCCCGGTCTGAGCATGATGCGTGACGACGGCTCCCCCGCCGGCCTCGACATCGACATCGCCACCTACGTGATCAACTCGATCGCCGACGACAACGGGTGGGACCACCCCGAGATCGAATGGCGCGAGACCCCGCCCGGCCAACGTGCGTCACTGCTGGACAACGGGTACGTGGACATGGTCGCCTCGAACTATTCCATCGACGCCAAGCGCACTAAAGAAGTTTCTTTCGCTGGGCCGTACCTGCTGACCCACCAGGCGCTACTCACGGTGGACGGGTCTGACATCACGGGGCTGGAGTCGCTCGACGGCAAGAACCTGTGCTTTGTCACCGGCACGACGGCCGCGAAAACACTGCGCGAGGACATTCCGGGCGTGGTCCTTGCCGAATACGACAGCTACACCGCGTGCCTCGACGCTCTGCGCGCCGGGGCGGTCGACGCCCTGTCCACCGACGCGGCGATTCTCTCCGGGTTCTCCGCGCACGAGCCAGGGGTGTTCCAGCTCGTCCCATTGGAGCGCGATGGCGCACCGCTTAACGACGAGCACTACGGCCTCGGCCTCCCCCGCGACAATGATGCCAGCGTCTCAGCCGTCAATGAGGCGCTGGAGAAAATGCACGACGACGGTTCCTTCGACCGCTTCGTCGACGAGCACCTCGCCTCCGATGCCGCCGTGCAGGCGGACACCCCGGGCGACATGTCCTTCCTGAACTAGCGCTGCCATCGTCGCCCGGGCTCAGCCCACCTCAGCGATGCGCGCGTCGAGCGTTTCCCGCGCAACGCGCATGGTCAGCTCCGAGTTATACCCACGACGAGCCAACACGCCGACGACGCGGCGGAGCACCTTGTCGTACTCGGCGCGGTCTTCCGGCGGCGCCTTCACTTCGCGGACTTTCTTTTCCGCGACTACCCGCGCTTGAGCTTCCTCATCCTCGGCTGTGATCTGCGCGAGCGCTTCGGCACGCAGCGGCTCGGCAACGCCCTTGTTCCGCAGCTCGAGGTCAAGGGCGCGAGCGGACTTGCCCCGGGCAGTAGCGCGCTGGCGGACCCATTCGTGGGCGAAGGATGCGTCGTCGATAAGCCCGCTCGACTCTAAGGCGCCCAGCACCTCGTCGATGAGGTCCGGCTCGAACTGCGGCTCTGGCCCCGTGCCCACCAGCCGCTCGCGCAGCTCGTGGCGCGAGCGGGAGCGCTGGTCCAACAACCGCAGTGCTTTCTCGCGGATGCGCGAGGTTTCCTTCTCGTGGGCTTCGTCGATAAGCGGGGCGTGTTGGCCCGCCGCATACTCGTCGAGCGCTTCCTGCAGCTTGCGCAGCTTCTCCGGGTCAGGCGCGGGATAGTCCGGCACTACTCTTGAGCGGCGCCGGCGAGCTCGTCGGCTTCATCGTCGTCGAAGTCGATGTTGGGCACCATGTCCACCGGGTCGTCGGACAGCTGGTCCTGACCGGCGAACTCGCCCACCCCGAGCTTCTCGAAGATCTTGCGCTCCAACTCATTCGCCAGCTCCGGGTTCTCCTTCAAGAAAATGCGCGCCTTTTCCTTGCCCTGGCCCAGCTGATCGCCCTCGTAGGTGAACCACGAACCGGACTTCTTGATGATCCCGTTGTCCACACCCATGTCGATGATCGACGACTCGCGCGAGATGCCTTCGCCGTACATGATGTCGAACTCGGCGACCTTGAACGGCGGGGAAACCTTGTTCTTCACGATCTTCAGGCGCGTGCGGTTACCGATCGAGTCCTGTCCGTCCTTGAGCGTCTGGATGCGGCGGACATCGCACCGCACGGACGCGTAGAACTTCAGGGCCTTACCACCGGTGGTGGTCTCCGGCGAGCCGAACATGACGCCAATCTTCTCACGCAGCTGGTTAATGAAGATGGCGGTGGTGCCGGAGTTGTACAGCGCACCCGTCATCTTGCGCAGCGCCTGGGACATCAAGCGGGCCTGGAGGCCGACGTGGCTGTCGCCCATTTCGCCTTCGATCTCAGCCTTCGGGGTCAGGGCGGCGACGGAGTCGATGACGATCATGTCGATCGCGCCGGAACGCACCAGCATGTCCGCAATCTCCAGCGCCTGCTCACCGGTGTCCGGCTGGGAAACCAGCAAGTTGTCGGTGTCCACGCCGAGCTTCTTGGCGTACTCCGGGTCCAGCGCGTGCTCCGCGTCGATGAACGCTGCGATGCCGCCAGCGCGCTGAGCTTCTGCGATGGCGTGCAGCGCCACCGTGGTCTTACCGGACGACTCCGGGCCGTAGATCTCGACAATGCGGCCGCGTGGCCACCCGCCAATGCCCAGCGCCACGTCGACGGCAGTGTTGCCGGAGGAAATCGCCTGGATCGGCGGGCGGTTATCGTCGCCCAGGCGCATAATGGCGCCCTTGCCGAAGTCCTTCTCGATCATGGCCATCGCCGCGTCGAGCGCGTTTTGGCGGTCGTTGCCTGTGTTGCTTGCCTTCTTCTTCGTCGCCATCGCGTGGTCAGTCCTTTCGCTAATAACTGTGCTGTCTGTGCTGTTATCTGGGTCGGTTACGGTCTGCATATTTCGTTAGACCGCCGAAGACCCGTTTCCGGTTCCCCGTTGTCAGAAACTCAATCTACTTTGGCAACGGACATTGTTTCGAATATACACGCACGAATGTTCGAAAAGAAAGTTTCCGTCGCGTCACTCCCCTGGCTTATCCACGCCCAACCTGCGCTCTTCCGGCACGTCAAACGCCTCGCACAGCCCCTCCCACACGTAGCGCGGATCGACTCCACTTTCGATCAGCTCCTCCGCCGTCTTACCCTCCCCGGGAAAGACGTGGGATGACACGACCCACTGGCCTTTCGCGTCACCGAACTCGTCGTGGATTAGCTGTTGGAATTCCGTCAAGCGCATGCGGCCAAGGATACGCGCACCGCCGTTCGCTTATCGACGGCCATTGCCCAACCCCATATAAGACTGCCCGGCAACGGGACACGTTCTTTGAGTTTGCTCACTGTAGTGCGCAAACATCCCTTGCCAGCCATGGTGAGGCCCACTTAGCGTGAGGGCGTGAACTTACTTGACTTCCTCACCAGCATCGGGGTGGACGACCTCGCGGGTTTCGACCGCGATGCCTTCCTCGCGGCCGGCCTTGCACCAGCCCGGGTAGCCGAGCTGACCTTGGTGCATGCGGCCTACTACGGGCCAGCACGGTCGTCGTCGTTAGCCGTGGCGCAGCGCGACGCCGCCGACGCCGCCCGGTCGGGCGGGGTGTGCGTCGACATGCTCGCCCAGATCGAACGCTCCATCAAGCACGTCACCTCCGACGTCGAGCGCGCCGGGTTCCGGGCAAAGCTCATCGCTGCGGCTGCCAGCACCGTAACAACGTGTGCGGGGCTGGCGCGCTACGCCAAGGCGATTCTTCCGGCGAAAGAAGTCAACCCGCGCAAGGGCGTGTCATTCGGCGCATCGGTCAAGGGGATGCGCACGGCAGTCATCACCGCCTGCGAGCACGTCATGGCGGCGCTCGAAGCGACGCTGCGCTCGAACATTTCTCGCGATTTGCCGGCCGCGCCGCAGATGGCCGACGCCTTCGAAGAGCTGATGCGCTCAGGCGCAGGAGTCCCCGAGGCGGCACCGCGGCCGACCATCATCGTCCCCGCCCCTGACCTGGCGCAGATTCACGCCGGCAAGGGTGATGACGTCCTCCTAGGCTTGACCGACGGCACCACCATCACTGGCAAGGACTTCCTGGCACAGTACTTCCAGAATCCCGCCTACGGCCTTGAGGCCGCCCTGTTCCACCCAACCGAGGGCCCGCTCAACCATTACCGGGACCTGCGTTTCGCGTCGGAGAAGCAGCGCACCCTGGCCAAAATCACTCAGCCTATCTGCGCGAACCCGGATTGCCGGATGCCCGCCGACCTCTGCCAAGTCCACCACGTCGACCCGTGGAAAAACGGCGGTGTCACCAACATTGACAACTTGGCCATCGTCTGCGAGTACCACAACCGCGTCAACGACGATGATCCCCACATCAGCAAGCGCGGCCGCATCGAGATCCGCGCGGGCCGCCCGGTGTACGTCTCACCGAGGGGCTACCCGCGGACGAACACGAAGCATCCGTACGGAGCAATGGACGCGCTCTTCGGCACCGTGCAGTACGCCGCAGCGAGCTAACGCAGGGTTCCCCGCGCAGCACCTCTTGAACGGTGTTCAATTGGGTCCGCTATTGTGTTGTCCATGACGACAACGACTGACACCACTGCCCGCGGCAACGGCAGCTCTAGTACCGCGCTCGATATCGCCTACGTCGCAGTCTTCGCCGCCCTGATCGCCGTGCTCGGTTTCTTGGCCATCCCGGTCGGCGCTGCCGGTGTGCCGATTGTCTTACAGAACGCCGCCACCATCCTCGCCGGCCTCGTCCTCGGTGCCCGTCGGGGGTTCCTTGCCACCGGCCTGTTCCTTCTCGTGGGACTTTTTCTTCCGGTTCTCGCCGGCGGCCGCACCGTCATTCAAGCTTTCGCGGGCGTGACAATCGGATATCTGGTCGGTTACCTCATCGGTGCCTTCATCGCTGGTCTGATCGCCTACCGCTCCCCCTGGGTGAAGAAGGGCGCGACCGTGGCCATATTCATTCTCGCCGGCGTGGTCGCCCTCGCTTTGCAGTACCTCTTCGGTTCGCTGGGCATGATGTGGCGCGCGGACATGAGCTTCGGCGCGGCGATCGCCGCCCAGGGCGCGTTCGTTCTCCCCGATTTGGGCAAGCTCGCCGTCATGATCGCCATCGCGCTTGCTGTCCACGCGGCATTCCCGCAACTGCGCCGCAGCTAGGCGTGCACCGTGCCCACAATCACGTTCGACCGCGCGTGCGTCGCCTACGACGGCTCGGTCATTCTCCAGCCGCTGTCCTTCGAGCTGTCTGAGCAGCGCATCGGCATCATCGGCTCCAACGGTTCAGGCAAGTCGACGTTGGTGCGCATGGTCAACGGTCTCATTGAGCCGACGTCGGGCGCCGTGCGTTACGACGGACTAGCCACCCACTCCCACGGCAAAGACATCCGCCGCCGGGTAGGGTTCATCTTCTCCGATGCCGAAGCCCAGATCGTCATGCCGCGGGTCCGCGACGACATCGCCTTCTCTCTGCGCCGGTTCAAACTGCCCAAACAGGAGGTCAACGCCCGAGTCGACGAGATGCTGGAACGTTTCCAGCTCGGCGACCGCGCCGAAAACTCGCCCCACACCCTCTCCGGCGGCGAAAAGCAGATGCTCGCGCTAGCCGCCGTGCTCGTCATCGAACCGGAGACGATCATTGCGGACGAACCAACCACCCTTCTGGACCTGCGTAACCGGCGCCGGATTATTCAGGAGTTGGAGGGGTTGGACCAGCAGTTGATCGTCGTCACGCATGACCTGGAGATGCTCGACAACTTCGACCGCGTGCTGTGCATCAACGACAGTGAGCTCGTCTACGACGGCCCTCCCGCTGACGCGGTCGCGTTCTACCGCGATTTGATGAAGCGCACGCCATGAGCCTGCGAGAACTCCCGCTCGGTGTTTACGTGCCCGGCGACACACTGCTGCACCGCGCGTCCCCAACTGCGAAGTTCGTCGCGCTCGTCGTGTTCATCATCCTCGTGGTGTGGCTGCCCACCCAGCCGTGGCATGCGCTGGGTGTCCTTGCTGGCATCTTCGGCTTCTACGCCATTGCCGGCATTCCGGTGGACACAGCATGGCGGCAAGTCGCCCCGGTCCTGCCGATCATGGCGTTCCTCGGCGCATTCATGTGGTGGCAGAACGGGTGGATGAACATGCTCACCACCTTGGTCGGGCTGATTGCCACCTTCATGGCGGCCACGTTGCTGACCCTGACGACCACCATCGAGGAACTCATGGAGGCCCTCGAGTCGAACATGGCGCCGCTCGCACGCATCGGGGTGCCGGTGGACACGATCAGCCTGGCTATCGCCCTGACCATCCGTCAGATCCCGCTGCTGTTCAACACCGCCAATGAGTCCCTAGACGCGCGAAAAGCCAGGGGCGCGAATACGTCGCTCCTGGCTTTCGGGACTCCGCTGGTGATCCGCAGCGTTCGCCGCGCTCAGCTCACGGGTGAGGCGCTCATGGCGCGAGGAGCCGTCGATTAGCGGCTTCGCCGCAGGGGTTTTTAGTGATCGCCGCGCAGCTCACGCATGCGCTCTGCGACAGCATCGCTAGACACGTCCGGCGCATCGGTGTTGGACTGGTAGCCACCCTGAATCTGCGGCTGCTGGCTCGGCGCCTGGTTGGCCTGCGGCAGAGCCTGCTGCTGACCGGACTCGAGAGCGCCACCGCCCATTTCTGCGCGGATCTGCTCGAGACGGGAGTGGCCGGCCATCTGGATGCCTGCCTGCTCCACCTCAGCCATGCGGCCCTGGACGGAGTTCTGTGCCAGTTCAGCCTGGCCGAGTGCGTTGGAGTAGCGGCGCTCGATCTTCTCGCGGACCTGGTCCAGGTTCGGCTGGTTGCCGCCGGTGATGGAGTTCATGGACTGCAGGGACTCGGCGACCTTCTCCTGCATCTTGGCCTGCTCCAGCTGGGACAGAAGCTTGGAGCGCTCAGCGACCTGCTGCTGGAGCTGCATGGAGTTGCGCTCGACGGCCTGCTTAGCCTGCTGTGCCTGCTGCAGCGCCTGATCGTGCAGAACCTTGGTGTCCTCCACGCCCTGCTCCGCGGTGACCAGCTGGGCGGCGAAAGCCTCGGCCGCGTTTTCGTACTCGGTGGCCTTCTGCATGTCGCCCTCGGACCGTGCCTTGTCGGACAGCTGCAGCGCCTGCTTGGTGTTCGCCTGCAGCTTCTCGACATCCGCCAGACGGCGGTTGAGCTGCATCTCCAGCTGGCGCTGGTTGCCGATCACGGCAGCTGCCTGCTGGCTCAGGGCCTGGTGCTGGCGCTGGGCTTGGCCAATCGCCTGCTCGATCTGGATCTTCGGGTCTGCGTTCTCCTCGATCTTGTTATCGAAGAGGGCCATGAGGTAGTTCCAGAACTTGGTGAACGGGTTAGCCATGAGTGTTCGAGCCTTTCTGCGGCGATGTCTAAAGAATCTTTAACGCCTACATGGTAGCCGAGTGGTGCCAGCCGTGCGCGGGAGAACGCGGCGAACAGGCAGCGCTTAGACCTCGGCGGCTGCCGGCGGGGTGTGAGCCAGTTCGTCGGCCATCGCCTGCAGCGACAGGTTCGCTGCTGCCTCGAGCAGCAGATCGGACACGGTGGTATCAAGCGCCAGGCACACGGAGGCGAGCAGCTCGGAGGAGACTTCCTTCCGGCCGCGTTCGAGCTCGGAGAGGTAGCCCGGCGACACGCGCGCCTGCGTGGCCAGTTCGCGCAGGGTCACTCCCTTATCTGCACGGAAAGCGCGCAGGGACATGCCGAGCGCCTCACGCAGCAGCGGTTCACGAATGCGTGTCGACGTCGCCGGCTGCTCCACCGGAGCAGCATGTGCGGGCTGGTATTTGAGCGTTGTTGTAGTTGCCATCGTGTTATTCAACGGTTGGTCGGCAGATATTGTTCCCGTCGTGTTCCCGACAGTCTAGCGCCTGCTCACACCCTCGATTTCATAGCGCAGGGCGAACATGGCGGCGAGCACAGCGTTCTCGCGAATTTGTTGACGGTTCCCTGCCACGACCCGCTGCGGGGTCGCAGACCACGGGACGAGCGAGTACCGCACCGCGTTCGGGTAGTCGAGCGCGAGAATGCCGGCGGCTCTCGTCGCGGCGGTACGCCGCGGCCCCGATACCCCGATGTACACCTCTCCCACGGGGTGATCGTCCTGGCTGTCGGGTCCTGCGACGCCGGTCAGCGCTACGCCCCAGTTGGCACCGCACGCTGTTCTCGCTCCGCGCGCCATGTGGCGTGCCGTCGCCGAGTGGATCGGGCCGTGCAGATCCAGCACCGCCTCGGGCACACCGGCGAGTGTTTCCTTCAGGTCTGTCGCGTAGGTGACCAGGCCGCCGCGCAGCACATCGGACGCGCCCGGCACGGAGGCAACGGTGGCGGTGGCCAGCCCGGCCGTGAGAGATTCGCAAAGCGCCAGAGTTTCTTTCCGCCGACGCAGCGCGTCGATAATGTCGGCTGCGAGTGCCTCCGCGACACGAATCTGGACGCTGCGCTCGACATCGACCTGTTCGATCCGGGGGACTAGGGAGCGGGTCATGCGGAGGCCTTACCTGCTGCGTTGGCCCGCGCACCGTCGACAAGATATTGCACGCCCGTGACCACGGTGACCGCGACCGCGATGAGCATTACCGCCAGCGTCGGAATGTCCATCCAGCCAGGCAGCGGGCACAGGTACATAGCCACACCGACGGTCTGCAGGACGGTCTTGAGCTTTCCGCCTTTCGACGCTGGGACCACCTTGCCTTGCCGGAGCATCCACATCCGCCAGAACGTGATCCCCAGTTCGCGGACCAAGATGACCACGGTGATCCACACCGGCAGGTTGCTGGCGATGTTCAAGGTGACCAGCGCCGTGATCATCAGCGCCTTGTCGGCGATGGGGTCGGCGATCTTGCCGAAGTCCGTGATCAGCCCCCGTGAACGCGCGATGTCCCCGTCGAGCTTGTCGGTGATCATGAGTGCGACAAACACCCCGAACGCCCACCACCACTGCTGGGAAAGCACCAGCCACGCGAAAACTGGCGTGAACAGGATACGCAGCGAGGTCAGAATGTTGGGCAGGTTCCAGTTGGACTGTTTGGGTGCTGGTTCGGTCACAGTTCTAACCCTACATCCCTAGACTCGGGGTCCATGACGTACTACGCAGTGACCTACACCTATGGTGAGCGCTCGCTCATCAGCGCCACCCGCCCCCGCCACCGCGACTACATGACCGCCCTGAAGGACGATGGCATCGTGGTCGCGGCCGGGCCGTTCGAGGGCGACGCCCAGTCGCTTATTCTCTTCCGCGTGGCGGACCGAGCGGCGCTCGAGGAGATTCTCGCCGCGGACCCCTACACCGAGGCGGGCGCGCTCGCGGACCGCGAAATCCGCGAGTGGAACCCGGTGATCAACGCGTTCTAGCTCCGCCTCCGGCGGTTACGCTTGCTGGCCGCCGCGTGAGACGTCGAGGTGGCCGGTGTCGCGCGATCCAGTGGCGGTGTGGTCGCCCTTGCCGGACGTCGCAGGATCATCAATCCACTCGAGGTGGTTGCCGTCTGGGTCGACCTTGCGGCGGTTGCCGTGGTCGTCGTAATCGATGTGGAACTGCGGGCCGTTCGGGTCCTTTTCGCCGTTCTTGACCATCTGGCGTTCTTTGATCAGAGAGGCGATGGCGGTAATGGCCAGCACGCCGACAATCACAACGAGCGAGGTGACCGTGCCAATCTCAGGCACTGCAAAGCCTTCGCCGCCGTTGATGAACGGCAGGTTGTTCTCATGCAGGGCGTGGAGCAAAAGCTTGATTCCGATGAATACCAGTACCACGGCCAGGCCGTATGGCAGGTACACCAGCTTGTCCAGCAAACCGTTGAGCAGGAAGTACAGCTGGCGCAGGCCGAGCAGCGCGAATGCGTTTGCGGTGAAGACGAGGAACGGTTCGGTGGTGATACCGAAGATGGCTGGGATGGAATCGAAGGCGAACATCACGTCGATGAAGCCGATTGCCAGCAAGGCCACGAACAGCGGGGTGACGGCCTTCTTGCCTGCTTCGGTGACAGACATGAGCTTGTCGCCGTGGTAGGACTGCGTCACCGGAATAGCCTTGCGCAGCGTCTTGACCACCAGCATGTCGTTCGGGTCGGTCTCAGGTTGATCGGTGGCCTCGTCGTACACCAGCTTGATCGCCGTGTAGAGCAGGAACGCGGCGAAGATGTAGAACACCCACGACCACGCCGAGATGATCACAGCGCCCAGCAGAATGAAGATCAGACGGAACACGAGCGCCATGACGATACCGATGAGCAGCACCTTCTGCTGGTACGCGCGCGGAATCTTGAAGGCGCCCATGATCAGCGCGAAGACGAAGAGGTTATCCACCGACAGCGACAGCTCGGTGATGTAACCGGTGAAGAATTGCACACCGTGCTCCGCGTCCCACTGCCACCAGACAATGCCGCCGAAGATCGCCGCCATGGTCATGTAGAACGCTGCCCAACCACCGGATTCCTTCATGGAGGGCTCGTGCGGAGTGCGGACGTGGGAGACGAAGTCAAAGATGAAGAAGCCGAGGATGACTGCCGACGTGACAAGCCAGATCCACAAAGGGACGTGCATGATGTGACCTCCGGTCAAAACGGGTACGGACCGGAGGTCTCCCCCACCTGCGCGTTGCGACGGCGGGCCGCCTGGACCGGGCAACGCGCGACCATGCGGCCGCCCGTCGAACCGTGTTGACGATCCAAGGCGCTTTCGGGGTACTCCCCTCCAACGGATGGCAATACTACACCGCCCAGCTTGAACACGCACCATCGGCGCGCGGCGGTGTGCTACCTAGAACGCTCCGCCGGATGGGTTGTACGTGGCCTTGACAGTTTTCGTGTCGCCTTCGGCATCCGACGACGGAGTCGCATCGCCGTCGTCGGCGGCACCGTCGGTGGCATCGGAGGCGTCGTCAAGCACTTCCTTGGGCGCGTCTGCCGGATCTGCACCCTTGATCATCCACAAGATGGTGTCCAGCTCTTCCGGCTTGACCAGCACCTCGCGGGCCTTTGAGCCTTCGGACGGGCCGACGACGCCGCGGGTTTCCATCAGGTCCATCAAGCGGCCGGCCTTGGCAAAGCCGATGCGCAGCTTGCGCTGCAGCATGGACGTGGAGCCGAGCTGGGAGGTGACCACGAGTTCGACGGCCTCGAGGAGGTCGTCCATGTCCTTGCCGATCTCCTCGTCAATGTCCTTCTTCTCGGCAGCTTTCTCCTCGGTGACACCCTCGGTGTAGTGCGGCTCGCCCTGCTCCTTGACGGCGTCCACAACGGCCTGGATTTCCTCATCGGACACGAACGCGCCTTGCAGACGCTGCGGTTTGCCAGCGCCCTGCGGGATGAACAGGCCGTCACCCATACCGATGAGCTTCTCGGCGCCGCCCTGATCCAGGATGACGCGGGAGTCCGTGAGAGAGGACGTCGCAAAGGCGAGACGTGACGGCACGTTCGTCTTGATCAGGCCGGTGACCACGTCGACAGACGGGCGCTGCGTGGCCAGCACCAGGTGGATGCCCGCCGCGCGGGCCTTCTGGGTGATGCGGACAATCGAATCCTCGATCTCCTTCGGCGCGGTCATCATCAGGTCCGCGAGCTCGTCGACAACGCAGATGATGAGCGGGTACGGACGCATTTCACGCTCGGACCCCGGAGGTGCCTGCAGCTCGCCGGAGCGGACCTTCTTGTTGAAGTCCTTGATGTGGCGCACGCGCGCGGACTTCATGTCCATGTAGCGCTGCTCCATCTCTTCAACCAGCCACTGCAGGGCGGCCGCGGCCTTCTTCGGCTGCGTAATGATCGGGGTGATCAGGTGCGGGATGCCTTCGTACGGGGTGAGCTCGACCATCTTCGGGTCAACGAGGATCAGGCGCACCTCTTCCGGCGTCGCACGCGTCAGCAGTGACACCAGCATCGAGTTCACAAACGCCGACTTACCGGAACCGGTCGAACCCGCCACCAGCAGGTGCGGCATCTTCTGCACCGACGCGGACACGAAATCGCCTTCGATGTTCTTGCCCAGGCCGATGAGCATCGGGTCATGGTCGCCACGCACATTCGGCGCTTCGAGCACGTCGCGCAGGCGGACCATCTCACGGTCGGCGTTGGGGACCTCAATACCCACAGCGGACTTGCCGGGAATCGGGGTGAGCAGACGGACGTTGTCGGTTGCCACAGCGTAGGCCAGGTTGGACTGCAAGTTCGTGATCTTGGAGACCTTCACACCAGGGCCGAGCTCGACCTCATAACGCGTGACTGTCGGTCCGCGCGAGAACCCGGTCACGCGGGCGTCGACATTGAACTCCTCGAAGACATCGGTGATCGCCTCGATCATCCGGTCATTGGCCTCAGTGCGTGTCTTCGGCGCTTGGCCAGCCACGAGCAAGCTTGTCGACGGCACCGTGTAATCCGTCTGCGACCACGTCTCCGGCTCACGCGCCTGAGGTTGGTCAGCGGCGTCACCCTTGTCGGCCTGGCCGGACTTCGCCTTCTCCTTCTCCGAGTTCGGAGTAGATGCGGGCACAGCCGATGCGTCAATGCCGGAGCGAGCGATGATCGCCTGGCGCATCTGCTCACGCGACTGCGCGACAGGGTCTGCAGAGTCAGCAGCGTCAGCGGTGTCCGTTGCGTGGGTGTCGGCACCGTCAATGTCAGTGCCGTCGATGTCGTCGTCCACGGTGGTCGGTGCGACAGCGACCTTCTTGCGGGTCGAACGCTTCTTCCGCGGTGGTTCTGCCTGCGGGTCCAGCACTTGGGTGCGGTTAGCGCCACCGCCACGGTCGACCTGGTCGTAGTCGTCGTAGTCGTCGTAGTTGCTGTCGGTGGGGACGTCGAAAAGCGTGGGCTCTACGCGAGCGCTGGACCCGCGCGGGCGGCGTGAGCGACCCTCGGCGATGTTATCGAGGTCGTCTTCGACATGGCCGTACATGTCATCGTCGGCGAGGTCGTCCTCCGGGTCGGGCGTGCGCGCATTGTCAGCGATGCTGCGGAACAGTGCGCGGATGTAGTCGAAGGATTCACGCACGGTAATACCCGTAGCCAACAGCGCAGCGTAGACGATGACGAGAATCAGCAGCGGCACAGCGACGTACGGGCTAAAGCCTGCGCTGAGCGGGCCACCGACGAAAGCGCCGATCGCACCCCCGGCGACGCGTCGGCCTTCCCATGTTTCGGGCGTTCCGGCGAAGATGTGGATCAGACCGAGCATGCAGATGCCGATGATGGTCAGACCCAAACCGCTGTGCGCGCGCTCGGACGCGTTCGACCCCAGGCGGAGCATGATCGCGATGGCAACGCAGACGAGGATCACGGGCAGCACGAGAGCGCCGGCACCAATGACCCAGTGGGTCCCGTTCGCAATGGCCGCCCCGACCGGGCCGGCAATATCCAACCACACCGAAGCGCCAAGGATCGCCGCTAGGCCGATGAGCACAAGGCCGACCGCGTCAACGCGTCGGCCGTTGAGCCCCACGGCGGCGTCGGCATAATCAGCGTCAGCAGAACGGGAATCAGCTGCCGGTTCCGTTGCGGGAGAAGTGTCGCGCGTCGTCCGCTTGCGCCGTGTCGACTTCGGGGTGGTCTCGTCGGCGTAGGCCTCTTCAGGGGTCAAGGCGCGGGATCCGCGGCCAGTGGTGGGCTGATCGTCGTCAAGCAAGTTTTCGTCGCGGCGCTTACGGCCGCGCCCACCGCTGGCTCCCCCACCAACGGCCCGGAATGAGCTGGTGGCCCCGCGAGCGGCGTTGCCCAGCCCGCGCCCGACGGCGCCGACAGCAGAGCCGACACGCTCGTTGGCGGTGTCGGCTGCACGTGTGGAGCCGGTGGAATCGGACGTAGAGCGGCCACGGTACGGGCGAGTTCCGCCGGTGTCGCGCGCGCCGCCGCGGCGCTGGGTACTGGTGACAGACATGGCCACCATGTTAATGGCCAGCACACCTCAAGTCACATACGCCACACCGGTTTCAGTGGTTCAATGATTGAGAATGCGCGTCAAGCCTAAAGACTAGAACTGGCGCTTCACTTCCTGGATGTCCGCCTCGTTGCCCTCGATTTCGACCTGGACAGCGTCGCGGCCGGTGACCCAGAGCAGCAACTCGCCCGGCTCGCCTTTCACGCGCACGACACGGTCGCCTTGCTCAGCCAGACCGCGCTTGCCGCCGAGCGTGACGGGAGGGTGGTTCGGTGGAGTGAGCACCACCGGCACGTCGGAGGACGTCAAGGCCATCTTCCCCATCATCTTGGCTGCGCCCATCAGCTTCGTCTCGACAGCGCGAGAGAACTCGCGCGGTTCTACGGTGCCGGAACCGCGACGCACGTCCTCATGGTGGATGAAGTTCTCGGAGACGTTCATGAAGCTGTCCAGAGGCTTGATGTGCAGCGGTGGTCCCGCCGCCCACTCGTTGACCAAGTGCTCATACGACTCTTGCTGCTTGGCTTTCTCCTGCGCAGATCGAGTCAGGTCCTTGAGGGCCGATACGACGTACCCACCCGCGAGGTGCGTGCGGTGCTCGCGGATGAACAGGTGGGCTGCTAGGTCATAGGTAGTCCAGCCCTCGCACAAAGTCGGGGCGTCGGGGCCGACCTCGAGCATGAGTTCGGCGAGCTTCTCGCGTTCTTTTTGCTGAAACGACATGAGCCCCAGCCTAGCGCGGCTGGGGCGAGCGAGTCTGTGCGCATCTACCGCCCAGATGACAAGGAAACGCCCTGCCGTTACTACGGCAGGGCGCGTCGATAAGCAATGCTCGTCTACAGCGACTCGCGGGACTCCGCGATCTCCTCGGGCGACGCCGGGGTGATGTCGTCGGTGTTCATCGGCACCACGGTCGGCAGAATGACTGGCTCGCGCTTGTACTTCTGCTCGATGGTGCGGGAAATGCGCCGGCGCAGCTGCTGCACCATGCGGTACGGGTCATTCTCACCCTCGGCAGCCAGGTCAGACATGGTGGTCTCCACCAGCTCCTGGATGACCGGGACGACACCACGATCATCGTCGATGAGACCTGTGGTAGACACCTTCGGCTTCTCGATGAGGCTGCCTGTGCGGTCGTCGATCAGACAGGTAATGGAGATGACACCGCCGGACGCCAGTGAAGTGCGGTCTGCCAGAACATCCGGGTCGACATCGCCCATGGTGGTGCCATCAACGTAGAGGTGACCAACCTGGTACTGGCCAGCGACCGTGATCTTGCCGTCGACCATGTCCACGACCACACCGTTCTGCGCCAGAACAGTGTTCTCTGGCTTCACGCCAGTCGCAATTGCCAGCTCCTTGTTGGCACGCAGGTGGCGCCACTCACCGTGGACCGGCATGGCATTACGCGGGCGAGCAATGTTGTAGAGGAACAGTAGCTCGCCGGCGTAACCGTGACCGGACGCGTGGACGTGAGCATCCTCGTTGGTCACCACCGTCGCACCGATCTGAGCGAGGTTGTTGATCACAGCGAAGACCGCTTCCTCGTTGCCCGGAATGAGCGAGGAGGACAGGATGATCAGGTCGCCGTCACGTACCGTGATCTGGCGGTGTTCGCGGCGCGACATGCGCGACAGCGCCGCCATCGGCTCACCCTGCGTACCGGTGGTGATGAGCATGACGCGGTGCGGGGCCATCTTCGCGGCCTCTTCGATCGGGATGATCGTGCCGCGTGGAGCCTTGAGCATGCTCATCTTCTCCGCGATCTCCATGTTGCGGATCATGGAGCGGCCGTTGAAGGCGACCTTGCGGCCCGACGCCACCGCAGCGTTGATCGCCATTTGCACGCGGGACACGTTCGAGGCGAAGGATGCGAGGACGACGCGCTGCTTCGCACCCTGGACTAGGCGGATCAGTGTCTCCTCGATGCCAGCCTCCGAACTGGAGATGCCCGGAATGGTGGCGTTCGTGGAGTCGCAGAGGAACAGGTCGATGCCCTCGTCGCCGTAGCGGGCCAGCGCGGGCAGGTCCGTCGGCTTGTTGTCGTACGGGGTCATGTCCAGCTTGATGTCACCGGTCATGCATACGGTGCCGGCACCGGTCTTGATCACCACACCGAGGCAGTCCGGAATCGAGTGGCCTACGCGCCAGAAGCGCAGGTTGAACGGGCCTGCTGTGATCTCCGACTTCTCGTTGACCTCGTGCAGCTTCGGCTTCTGGCGGTGTTCGCGGGTCTTGGCCGCGATGAGCGCGTTGGTGAAGCGCGCGGAGTAAATCGGGATGTCCGGGCGCAGCTTGAGCAGCCACGGAATCGCGCCGATGTGGTCCTCGTGCCCGTGCGTGACCACGAGCGCGTCAACCTTATCCAGCTTGTTCTCGATCGGACCGAAGTCCGGCAGGATGAGATCCACACCCGGCTCGTCCGAAGACGGGAAGAGCACACCGCAGTCCACAATGAGCAGGCGACCGTTGTACTCGAACACGGTCATGTTGCGGCCAATCTCAGAGATGCCGCCGAGCGCGTAAATACGCAGCGCACCGTTTGCCGGCTTCTGCGGGGCGGGCAGACGCTTCGTCAGGTCCGCACCCTGCATCGACTTCATTGGGTTACGGCGGTTGTCACCGCGGCCTCCCCCACGGCCGCCACGTCCGCGTCCACGGCCACGGTTGTTGCCACCGCCGCCATTTCCGCCGTTGCCACCGTTTCCGCCGCGGTTGTTGCCAGAGCGGTTACCGCCGTTGTTCGAACCGCCACCGTTGCCGCCGTTGTCGTTCTTGCCGTTGCCGCCGCCGTTATTGTTGGAGCCCTGGTTATCCCGGCCCCCACGGTCGTTGCCGGCATCGGCATTGTTGTCGGCGGGCGGGGTGTCCGGGGTCTGGAACACCGGTTGCTGGTCGCCAGCCTCTGGCGGGCCCGCCTTGCGGGACACCTTGCGGGAGCGGTTACGGGATTCATTCATACTTAAAGGACTCCAGCCTTTTCCATGTCACGTCGCAGCGCCTCCAGCTGCTTCTCGTCGGGTGCGACGATGGGCAGACGGGGGTCTCCGACCTCGATGCCCTGCAAGCGCAGGGCTGCCTTTGCAAATGTCACTCCACCAAGCACGGCCTGCTGTCCAGCAAGCACGCACATGGTGTTGGCGTTGATTTCCCGAGCTCGGGCGAGGTCGCCTTCCTCGAAGCTTGTCACCATTTCTCTCATCAACCCTGGTGCGGCGTGCGCAATCACGGAGATCACACCGATCGCGCCGAGGGAGAACCACGGCAGGTTGAGAACGTCGTCGCCAGAGTACCAGTCCAGCCCCGTGTCATTGATAATCGCGGTGGCCTCCAGCATGTCGCCCTTCGCATCCTTCACGGCTTTGACGGTAGGCAGTTCCGCCAACGCGCGGATGGTGTCGCCGGCGATGGGGATCGCGGAGCGGCCGGGAATGTCGTAGAGGCAGATCGGTAGTTCCGTCGCCTCCGCCACAGCGCTGAAGTGAGCGAGAAGTCCCGCTTGGGACGGCTTGGAGTAGTACGGGGTGACAACCAGCAGGGAGTCTGCCCCGGCATCGCGGGAGGCCCGCGACAGCTCGATCGAGGAGCGGGTGTCGTTCGTGCCCGAGCCGGCCATGATCTTGACGCGGTCGCCGAGCTCCTCACGCACCGCTGTGATCAACTGGAGCTTCTCATCGGCGGACGTGGTCGGCGATTCTCCGGTCGTGCCACCCAAGATCAGCAGGTCGACCCCGTTGTCTACGAGGTGGGCCGCCAACCTCCGGCCTGTCTCGAGATCCAGGTCACCGTTGCTGTCGAACGGGGTGGCCATGGCGACGCCGACGGTTCCTAATTCATTCTTAGTAATGCCCATAGCTCAACAGGTTACTATCCGGCGTACGGGCTGGTGGCCATGACGGAACCGTCGGCAAGCGTACTGATGAGGAAGTCGTCGAAAAGCGCTGGTGCTTGCTTTTTAAGAATCTCTAAGCACGCGATGGCGAGCGCGCGGATTTCCACGTCAGCGTGTTCACTGGCGCGCGCCGCAATGAAGCCGCGCCAGGCGCGGTAGTTGCCGGTGACCACGAAGCGCGTCTCAGTGGCATTCGGCAGGATCGCGCGCGCGGCCTGGCGGGCCTTCTTCTTGCGCAGCAGCGCGTTCGGCTCGTCCTCAGTGTTCTCCTCCAGCGCGCCCAAAAGCTCCTCGTAGACGAAGCGCGATTCATCGACAGCGGCGAGGAAGATGCGTTTGAGATCCGCGTCGTCCGCGATGGCGTCCGGGATGACCACATCTGCTTCAGCGGCAGGCACAAAGCGCTGGCTCAATTGCGAAAACGACAGGTGGCGGTGGCGCAGCAACTCGTTGCCTGCAGAACGCGACAGCCCGCGGATGTACAGCGTCGCGGTGGCGTGCTCGAGCAACGCGTCGTGCCCCACTTCGAGGATGTGTCGCAGGTACGCGTCGTTGGCAGCGGTGTGCGGGTTGGGCTTGTCGAAGGTCTCGTAACACGCCCGGCCCGCGAACTCCACGAGTGCTTCGGCATCCGTGGCCTGCCCATCCTGCTCCCACGCGACATCCGCTGGCGCCGCAAACGAAGTTGCGGCGATCAGTTGGACATCGAGATTCCTGCTTTGCGTCATTACAGCCCCAGGTAGGAGTCCAGGCCGATCGTCAGTCCCGCATGCTTATCGACGTTCCGAACACCCGTCAACACACCCGGCACGAACGAGTCACGCCCATAGGAATCCTGGCGGATGGTCAGGGACTGGTCGGTGGTGCCGAAGATGATTTCCTCGTGGGCGACCATGCCCTGCATGCGCACGGCGTGCACGTGGACACCGTCGACATCGGCACCGCGCGAACCGTCGAGAGCCTGCTCTGTCGCATCAGGCATCGCACCCATGCCGGCGTCCTTGCGGGCCTGCGCAATGCCCTGGGCGGTCTTCACCGCCGTGCCCGACGGAGCGTCAAGCTTGTTCGGGTGGTGGTACTCCACGACCTCTGCAGAGTCGAAGAACGGAGCTGCTTGGCGGGCGAACGCCATGGCCAGCACAGCGGAGATAGCGAAGTTCGGCGCGATGAGTACACCGACGCCCTGGTTGGCCTCGAGCCAGGAACGCACCTGGCCGTAACGTTCCTCGTCGAAACCAGTCGTGCCCACCACGGCGTGAATGCCGTTATTGATACAGAACTCCAGGTTGTCCATGACCACGCCCGGGGTGGTGAAGTCCACCACGACCTCAGCACCGTTGTCGGTGAGGAGATCCAAAGAATCGCCTGCGTCAACCTCTGCGACCAGTTCCAAGTCCTCAGCGGCGTTCACACCCGCCACGACTGCCGAGCCCACGCGGCCCTTCGCTCCGAGAACTCCCACCTTGATAGTCATGCGTTGCCCTTTCTGTCGCACTTTGCTTCGTCTGCTTTCTCTGGACCACCTTAGCGCGGCATCGCTGGCCGCCGTTCGCCACCGTTGCGTGCTGTCCCCGGCCCGTCGCAACCGCTCCGGAGTCCGCACCCAGCTAGGCTGTCACATATGAAACACACACCACAGAAGAAGACACATGCCTCAGCGGCTGTCGCTGTCCTCGCGGCGGCTGGTCTTGCTCTTTCTGCCTGCGACACCGGCGAGACCGTTCCAGAACCCCAGATGAGCACCTCCACAAACCCTGATGCCGACGCTGCCGATAAGGACGCGGAGAACTCTGCGACGAAGCCGACAGGAACGGAAGATGGCCAGCAGAACACACTGGGGGCCGCAGACATGCAACCCGGCGCTGACGGCGACTTCAGCACTGAACCCACAGAGCAGTTCGACGGCGACCCCGCGGAACTGCGCACGACCGATATCCGCGTGGGTAGCCACGAGAATTACGACCGCCTTGTCTTCGAGTTCGAAGGAACCGGTCAACCGAGGTTCCACGCTGGATACACGGATGATCCGCGCCAGCATACGTCGGGCAATCCGGTCGAGGTGCCCGGCGATGCGCACTTCGAATTGCTCATCCACGGCACCTCGCTGGATATGACCCCGGACCACAAGTACGCGGGCAAGACCAACCTGGGTTTGGCTAGCGGTGCGGTCGTAGATGTCGTGAACCAAGGCACGTTCGAGGGCGCATCCCAGTACTTCGTGGGCCTGAAGGACACCCGCCCGTACAAGGTGAGCATCCTGGAGAACCCAACGCGCCTAGTCGTCGACTTCGAGAAATAGAAAAACGCCCCGTGGGGCGCTTCTCCGCGATTCCCTCCGACCCGGTTATCAGCCGGATCGGAGGGACTTTGTTTTCGGCTTAGTTCTCGTCTTCGTCCTCAGAGACCGGGACGAGCGAGATCTTGCCGCGGTTGTCGATGTCCGCGATCTCCACCTCGATCTTGTCGCCGACGTTGACCACATCCTCGACGTTCTCAATGCGCTTATCGCCGCCGAGCTTGGAGATGTGCACCAGGCCGTCGCGGCCCGGGGTGAGCGAGACGAACGCGCCGAACGCGACCGTCTTGACCACAGTGCCCAGGTAGCGCTCCCCCACCTTCGGCTGCTGCGGGTTGGCAATCGAGTTGATCTGTTCGATCGCAGCGTCAGCAGCCTCACCGGTAGCGGCGGACACGTAGATCGTGCCGTCATCCTCGATGGAGACGTCAGCGCCGGTGTCCTCGGTGATCTGGTTGATGGTCTTGCCCTTCGGGCCGATGACCTCACCGATCTTGGAAACGGGGACGCGCACCGTGGTGATCTTCGGGGCGAGCGCGCTCATCTCATCCGGGCCTTCGATGACCTCAGCCATGGTGTCCAGGATGGTCTCGCGGGCTTCCTTCGCCTGATCCAGAGCGCTGGCCAAAACGTCGGACGGGATACCGTCGAGCTTGGTGTCCAGCTGCAAAGCAGTGATGAACTCGGACGTACCAGCGACCTTGAAGTCCATGTCGCCGAACGCGTCCTCAGCACCGAGGATGTCGGTCAGTGCCACGTACTTGGTCTCACCGTCGACCTCGCCAGAAACAAGGCCCATGGCGATGCCGGCCACCGGAGCAGCCAGCGGCACACCAGCGTTGTACAGCGACAGCGTGGAGGCACAAACAGAACCCATGGAGGTCGATCCGTTTGAGCCGAGAGCCTCGGAGACCTGGCGGATCGTGTACGGGAAGTCCTCCTTCGACGGAATGACCGGAATCAGGGCGCGCTCGGCGAGAGCACCGTGGCCGATCTCGCGGCGCTTCGGAGAGCCAACCCGGCCAGTCTCACCGGTGGAGTACGGCGGGAAGTTGTAGTGGTGGATGTAGTGCTTGGATGTCTCCGGGTGGAGGGAGTCCAGCTGCTGCTCCATCTTCAGCATGTCCAGGGTGGTCACACCGAGGATCTGGGTCTCGCCGCGCTCGAACAGGGAGGAGCCGTGCGCACGCGGAATGAGCTCGACCTCGACCTCGAGGTCGCGGATGTCGGTGACACCGCGGCCGTCAATACGGAAGCCCTCGGAGAGGATCTTGTCGCGGACGATCTGCTTCATCACCGCGTTGTACGCGGCGCGAATCTCCTTGCTGGCGTCCTCGCCAGCGAAAGTCTCGAGCAGATCTGCCTCGATCTCTTCCATGTACTCGTTGGTCGCGTCATCGCGCTCGTGCTTGCCCGGGATGGTCAAGAGCTTCGACAGCTTCTTGGACGCCTTCTTCTCCACAGCGTCGAAGACCTCGTCGGAGTACGGCGGGAACAGCGGGAAGTCCTGGGTTTCCTTCGCGGACTTGTCTGCCAGAGCGTTCTGCGCCTCGCACAGAGTCTGGATGAAGGGCTTAGCAGCCTCCAGGCCCTCGGCGACGGTGCGCTCGGTCGGGGCGGGAGCGCCACCGTCGATAAGCTTCACGGCGTTAGCGCCCGCACCTGCCTCGACCATCATGATCGCGACATCCTGGACCTTCTTCCGGCCCTTCTTCTTTTCCACAATGCGGCCGGCAACGACCATCTCAAACACAGCGGCTTCGTGCTGCTCGTGGTTCGGGAACGCGACCCACTGGCCCTCCGGGTGCTGGTCGTCGGCGATGAGCGCCATGCGCACACCACCGACAGCGCCCGAGACCGGCAGGCCGGACAGCTGCGTTGCGGCGGATGCACCGTTGATGGCAACGACGTCGTAGTACTCCTCCGGGTTCCAGCTCATGACCGTGACCACAACCTGCACCTCGTTGCGCAGACCCTTCACAAACGTCGGGCGCAGTGGGCGGTCGATCAGGCGGCAGGCCAGAATAGCCTCGGTGGAGGGACGGCCCTCGCGGCGGAAGAAGGAGCCCGGGATCTTGCCCGCGGCGTACATGCGCTCTTCCACGTCGACGGTCAGCGGGAAGAAGTCAAAACCCTCGCGCGGCTGATTAGATGCGGTCACAGTGGACAGCAGCATCGTGTCATCGTCGAGGTAGGTCGTCACCGACCCGCCAGCCTGGCGTGCCAGCTGGCCCGTCTCAAAACGGATGGTGCGCTCACCGAAGTCACCGTTGTCCAGAACAGCGACGGATTCGGTGATCCCGAACTCCTCGTCGACATTGACCTCAACAGCGTTGTCCGGGGTGTGCTTGTTCTTGCTCAAAAGATCCCTTTCTGGGGGGTTGATTCGGCGATCATCGGTGCCGCCGCATGTTTGACTTGCAACACCCCGGCATACTACCAGGTGGGCATGAAAAATGCCCAGTTCAGACGAACTGGGCACGAGGCGCTGTGCACTTCAGCGCGTGGGCTTAGCGGCGCAGCCCCAGGCGAGCGATGAGGTCACGGTAACGCTCAACGTTGTTCTCGCGCAGGTACTTCAGCAGACCGCGGCGGCGACCGACGAGCAGCAGCAGGCCACGACGGGAGTGGTGGTCGTGCTTGTGGGTCTTCAGGTGCTCGGTCAGGTTGTTGATGCGCTCGGTCAGCAGTGCGACCTGAGCCTCCGGGGAGCCGGTGTCGGTCTCGTGGACGCCGTACTCCTTGAGGATTTCAGTCTTCTTCTCAGTGGAAAGAGCCATGAGTGTTTCTCCTTGTTTGTTTCAGTCCGCAATCATCGGATCTAGCCGTGGGAAGGACTGCTGCGGACCACAGTCGTTGGTTTCACGGCCGAATGAGCATGTTAACGCACGTGCCGCGCGAGATCCTAATCGCCACTGCGCGAGGAGTTCGCGGCAAGCGCGGTAATGCGCCGCATGAACTCATCCAAGAAGCGCTGCTTATCGACGCCAACAGCAACCCGCGCCGTCTTCTCCTCGTCATTCAGCCGGGTCTCGTCGCCGATTGTGCGGCCGCGGGTCTCCCCTTCTGTGTCGACCTTGAGGTTGATGTCGATGGTGGTCACCAGCGACGGGTCAATCGCCACACCGACAGCCAGCGGGTCGTGCAGGCCGCAGCCACCCAGGTGCGGGGCCGTGGTGTCGTAGGCCTTGATGTAGTAGTTCGTGGCAGCGGCTAAGAAGTCTCCGCCCGGGGTGCCCAGTGCTTCCCACTTCGCGGTCTCTTCGTAGGTGAGCAACGTCTGCAGGGTGACGTCCAGGCCGATCATGGTGACGTCCTTCGCCCGGCGGAAGAGCAAATCAGTAGCTTCGGGGTCCTGGTTGACGTTCGCCTCGGCCCACGGTGCCACGTTGCCGGGGACGGTCAGCGCACCGCCCATCATGACAATGTGGGCTTTCTCAGCGAAGGTCTCACTCGCCTCAATCGCTGCGGCAATCGTCGTCGACGGGCCTGTCGGGACAATGACCAGGTCGTCTCCGTACTGTTCCACCGACTCCACGAGGAAGTCCACCGCGGACTTTTCCTCCACCGAGCGAGTCGGCTCCGGCAGCTGAGCCTCGCCCACGCCGTTGACTCCGTGGATGAACTCGGAGATCTCCAGCACCTCAAAGGAGTCCTTCACACGCGCGTGGTCCGGTCCCGCAAAGACCGGCACGCCGGTGCGGCCGAACAATTCGAGGATGGCAAGGGAGTTGCGCACACCGGTGTCCACCAGCACGTTGCCATAAGTGCCGGTCACACCGATGAGGTCGACTTCCTCGGAACCGAGGGCGTACGCCAAGGCGAGCGCGTCGTCGATGCCGGTGTCCAGATCCAGAATCATCTTTTTGCTCATGGGACACCACACTAGCCGTTAGGCGCAGGCGAGCTAGGAAAGAATGTCGCGGACCCGTGCGACATCGCGGGCCATGTTCTCCAGTAGTTCGTCGACAGAGTCGAACTTGACCATGTCGCGCACCTTGGCAATGAACTCCACGCGGGCGAGACGGTCATAAAGGTCGGCATCGCGGTCGAGGACGAACGATTCGACGCTGCGGCGATCGTCGCCGAAGGTCGGGTTAGTGCCCACCGAAATCGCAGCCGCATAGCGGATTCCAGGTTCCATGTCCCCGTCGAGAGGTGAGGAGTCGAGGACAGTGAACCAGCCGGCGTAGACCCCGTCACCAGGCACAGCACCGGTATCGGCGACGTACTGGTTCGCTGTCGGGTAGCCCAGTTCGCGCCCGCCGCGGCCGGCACCGCGCTCCACCGGGGCGGTGATGGAGAATTCCCTCCCCAGGAATTCGGCTGCCCCGGCGACGTCACCGTCGCGCAAGGCGGAGCGGATGGAGGTGGAGCAGATGCGGGCGGATCCGTCGAAAAGCAAGGAAACGACATCGACGTCGACGCGGTACTTTTCACCGAGCGCCAGCATGGTCTGCGCGGTACCGGAGGCGCCTGCGCCGAATGTGAAATTCTCGCCGACGACAACGCGGGAGGCGTGCAGCTTATTGACGATCACCGACTCGAAGTACTCCTCCGGGCTCTCTCCTGCGAGCTCCCGGGTGAAGTCGATGACGAGCATGTAGTCCACTCCGAGGTCCGCGATGAGACGAGCGCGCTCGGCGAGCGGAAGCAATACAGGCGGTGTCTGGTCGGGCGCGAACACGGCGACGGGGTGCGGGTCGAACGTCATGACCACGCTGGGCACTCCGGCCGCTTGGGCGTGCTCGACCGCCCGGTTGATCAGCATCTGGTGGCCGCGGTGCACACCGTCGAACACGCCGATGGTGACTACCGGGTCCTTAAGATCAGCGGGAATGTCCTCGAGCCCAGACAAAATATCCACCCGCGCCAGAGTAGTGCATAGGGTTGGATCCATGAACTCTGATGCGCAGACCGCCAACCACACCGATCCGCTGGCGAATTCCGGCATTGTCGTCGTGGATAAACCGGCAGGAATGACCAGCCACGATGTGGTCGCGCAGCTACGCAGGTTCTTCGGAACGCGCAAGGTGGGACATGCGGGAACGCTCGACCCGATGGCCACTGGTGTGCTGGTCGCGGGCATTGAGCGCGGCACGAAGCTGCTTGCGCACCTGGTGGCCGATGACAAGGTCTATGCGACCACGATCCGCCTCGGTGCGTCCACCACGACCGACGATGCCGAGGGCGACGTCCTCGCTGAGACCGACGCGTCCACGCTCACCGACGAACAGATCATGGAACAGGTCACTGCACTCACCGGGGAGATCATGCAGGTGCCGTCGAAAGTCTCCGCCATCAAAATCGACGGCAAGCGCGCCCACGAGCTCGTCCGCGAAGGCAAAGAGGTGAACATCCCGGCGCGGCCGGTGACAGTGTTCTCTTTCGACGTCGCCGGCATCCGCCGCGAGGGTTCCTTCGTCGACGTGGATGCACGGGTGCACTGCTCTTCGGGAACGTATATCCGCTCGCTCGCCCGGGACATGGGCGAGACGCTCGGAGTGGGTGGGCACCTGACGGCGCTGCGCCGTGAAGCAGTCGGCCCTTTCACGTTGGAGCACGCGCGCACGCTCGAGCGGCTCGAGGACTCCCCCGCGTTGTCGCTCTCGCTCGATGAAGCACTCACCGCTGCGTGGCCTGTCCTGAACGTCACCGCTGACGAATTCGCTGCGCTGGCCATGGGCAAGTGGCTCGAGCCGCGCGGGCTCGACGGCGTTCACGCCGCTGTGGGACCGGATGGCCGCGCCGTGGCGCTTGTCCGCGAAAAGGGCAAGCGCTTATCGACGCTCTTTGTCGCCCGTCCCTCGACGCTGTAACGCCGGCACGAACGTCGAGGCGTAGACGTACCCTCCGCGCACGACCCACCGGCCGCGGATATACGGGACCGGAGTGGGCCGCACCAGGAGGTACGCGATGAAGGTGCCGTCGGAGCGGATTTCGATCTCGGCATCTTCGAAACCGAGCCACTGCCGCGCCATGGGGAACCACGCCTTATAGGTCGCTTCCTTCGCGCAGAACAACAGGCGGTCTGCCCACGCAATGCCCGCAGACTTTTGCTTATCCACCCAGTGGCGTTCGGTTGAGCGTGCGATCTGGTCGAGCACGCCTTCGGGCAACGGCTCGGCGGGCTCAGCGTCAATGCCGACGGAGAGCAACTCGCTCGACGGGGCGGCGACGGCAACGCGCAAACCTTCCGTGTGGGTAAGGGAGCCTGTGTAACCGTCTGGCCACAGCGGCATTCCCTTCTCACCCTTCAGGATCGAGCCCGCCGATTCCAACCCGAGCTCCTGCAGCGCGCGGTGAGCGCACCAGCGGGCATCGCCGAACTCACTCTTCCGAATGTCGACGGCCCGGCTGACCACCACCCTCTCCTCTGGATGCAGGTCGTTGTAGTTGGTCAGGTCGGTGGTCTCTGCGGTGTCGTCGATCCGCATGTACACCACCCGCGCCGGGTCAGGGAACAGCTCTTTGTCGATCACTGCTGCACCTCCATCACCGGGTACGGCCACGTGGGACGGTTGGTCTGACGCTTCCATTCTTCGGGGTAGCCGAGAGAGACCTCGATGTGGTCGACGTCGTCGATCCGCTGCACGCCGGGCATGTGCAGGTGACCGTAAATGACAGCGCGCGCGTTGTAGCGCTTGGCCCAGCCGCGCGTGTGCCGGGTGCCGCACCACAGCGCGATCTCACGGAACATCATGTAGTTCGTCGGTTCCTGCACCAGGGGCCAGTGGTTGACCAGGATGGTCTCGCCTTCAATGCGCGACAGCCGGCGGGTGGAGTACGCCAAGCGGTCCCAGCACCACGCACGAATGTCGACAAACGGCGCGATAGCCACTTCGTCAGTCAGTACGATCTGCTGCGCGTGCGCCGACTCGAGCGCTTCCTCCACAGTCATGGTGGGCATGCGGAACGAGTAGTCATACAGCGTGAACAAAGGCACGATGGTCACGCCCCCGAAAACGGGGTACGGGTCCTCCGGGGTGATCACACCTAAAGCACGCAGCTTTGCGACGAGATCCGCGTACTTCTCCCTCCCCTTGTACCTATCCATACTGCGGCTGAAGAGTTCATGGTTTCCCGGAACCCATACGACAGTGTCGAACCTCTCAGCGAGTTTCGCCATGACACGAACCACCAGGTCAGTGCGCTCGGCGACGTCGCCGGCAACGATGAGCCAGTCGGAGGGATCCTGCGGCTGGATTTCATCTAGCCATGGCCGGTTCGCTTTCACAGTGAGGTGAAGGTCCGAAACTGCCCACAGCGTGCTGGTCGTGCTGGTCGCGGTAGTCATGGTGAGTTCACTCTAACCGCTGCTCACTGCGCCCACCGCATCGACGTGAAACGCCAGATGACACCAGCGAGCCGGATCGCGATCATCGCGGCCAACCCCGCCCAGATTCCTGTCAGACCAGTGCCAGCCCAGTAGGCGATGAGTACGCCGGGCAGGAATCCAAGGAGCACCGAACCGATGGTGAGGTTGCGTAGGAACGCCGCATCGCTGGCGCCGAGCAGCACGCCGTCGAGCGCGAAGAGCACTCCGCCTGCCACGATCATGGCGATGAGCAGCCACCACGGTGTGGCCATGACGTCGAGAACAGAAGCGTCCGTGGTGAATAGCCCGCGGATCAGCGGCCCACCGATGGCGAAGACAGCGGCGAGGAGGAACGCGAACCCGGCGGAGAGTTTGGTCACCTGCTCCCCCACCCGGCGCGCGTCCTGCACCCGGCCGGTGCCCAGCGCGGACCCCGTCATTGTCTGGGCGGCAATCGCCAGCGAGTCGAGCACCAGGGTGAGGAAGTTCCACAACTGCAGCATGATCTGGTGCGCCGCCAACGCAGCGACACCCACGCGCCCTGCCACCGCCGCTGCGGAGACGAAAGCCACCTGGAACGACAGAGACCGCAGGATCAGGTCACGTCCGAGCACCAGCTGGCGGCGGATGACCGCGAAGTCGGGAGCCCACCCGCCGTTGTGGGACCGGGTCAGCGCAATAAGGAATCCTGCGGCCGTAATGCCCATGCCGATCACATTCGCCCACGCCGACCCCACGAGCCCGAAGCGGTTGACCAGCAGCGGCAGCGCCGCCGCGCCGGGGATGAGTCCGCACAGGGTCAGATAGAACGGCAGCTTGGTGTTCTGGATCCCGCGCAGCCAGCCGTTGCCCGCCATGATGATCAACGTCAGCGGGATCGCGATGGCGGCGACGTGCATCCAGTTCGCAGCAAGGTCTGCGGTGGCGGAGTCGTTGGTGAGGAACAGCGCGATCGGGCGGGCGAACAGCCACACGATGGTGGCCAGCAACAACCCGACCCCCATGGCCACCCACGTCGCCTGGACGCCTTCGGCCACGGCATCTTCCTTCTTCCCCGCACCGTAGAACCGGGAGGAACGCGCCGTGGTTCCGTAAGAGAGGAACGTCAGCTGCGTGGTCACCGTCGACTGCACGGTCGCGCCGGCGGCAAGCGCAGCGAGCTCACCTGCTCCCAGCCGGCCGATGACGGCTGTGTCCAGCAAGAGATACAGCGGGTTGGCCGCAAGCACACCAAGCGCAGGCAGCGCCAAAGCGAGAACTCGGCGCGCAGTGACAGTTTCAGCAGGCGATTCAACCACAGGTCACAGCGCCGTCGCGTCGAGGGCAGCCACGGTCGCGTGCAGCGCATCGATAGCGTCTGCGACAGGACCGCGGGCCGAATAACCGGCCGCCGGGATATGTCCGCCGCCGCCGTGCACTGCAGCGATCTCGGCGACATTCACCACGCTGGAGCGCAGCGACACCGACCAATAACCGGGGTGGAGCTCCTTGAACACCACACCGATGTCGCTGCCGGTCAGCGCGCGGGAGTACTCGATGATGGATTCCACAGCGGTCTGGTTCATGCCGTGCAGATGCTCGTCATCAATAGCCAGCACCGACATGGTGTGGTGGCCGGCCACACGGGTCTCCATTCCGGCCATGACAGCACCCATCAAGCGCAGATCCTCAGCAGAGACCGCATCCATGAGCGCCATCGCGGCAGAGCGCGGTTCCACGCCCAGTCCCATCAGCTCAGCGGCGAGCAGGTGCATCCGCGGGGTGCCCCAGCGGAAACTGCCCGTGTCGGTCACCAAACCGGCGTACAGACAGTAAGCCATCTCCGGGGTGATCTCCACACCCAAATGCCCGAACAGCTCGCGGATGATCACGGTCGTGGACTCCGAGGGCAAGACCAAGTTCATACTTCCAAAGCCTGGGTTGGACTCGTGGTGGTCAATGACCACGACCCGGTCACGCTCCTGCTGGATCACCGAGCGGTAAGACCCAGTGCGGTCAATTGAAGCGCAATCAGTGGTCACCACCAAGCCGTCTGCGGGCAGTGGCTCGCCGAGGATGACATCGGTGACACCCGGGATCGTCGCCAAGTTCTCCGGGATCTCCTCGTGCTGGCCAATGCGCACCGTCGCCTCCACGCCGATCGACTGCAGACCGAGAGCGAGCGCCGATGCGGACCCGATGGCGTCTGCGTCCGGGCGGATATGGGTCACCACGTGCACGACGGGAGCTTCGCTCAGGCGCTGCGCAACCGCGGCGAACTGGCCTTCACCCGGCGCGAACAAACCGGGCATTGCGGCCATTACTCGTCCCCCGCTCGGGTCTTGTAGGGGTCAGCGGCACCAGCAGGCTGCGCGTTCTTTTTCAGCTCCGCGAGCTCTTCGTCGCGCGCGCGGGCACGGGCCAGCAGCTCTTCCATGCGTGCCGACGCCTCCGGAACCGTGTCCAGCTCAAACGTCAACGTCGGAGTGAACCGAACGCCCAGCTCCTCACCGACAATCTTGCGTAGCTGTCCCTTGTGGCGGGTGAGTGCCTCTGCAGCAGCGTCGTAATCAGGCTCATCATCAATGCCCTCGCCGCGCACCGTGTAGTACACCGTCGCGTCGTGGAGGTCACCGGTCACACGGACATCGGTCACTGTGACAAGCTCCAGCCGGCGATCCTTGATCTGGCGCTCAATAGCGCTAGCGACAATCGTCTGGATCCTTTTAGCTAGTCGTTGTGCGCGCGTGTTATCCGCCACAGTAACCACTCCTTGACTCACGTTGAGCTGCCGTCAATTCAAGCCACCACTCTACCCCGCGCATGCACAACGCCCCGCGCGAGAGGGGTCTCTCTCGTCGCGGGGCGCTGCCGGGGAATCGTCGATAAGCAATTATTGCTTTTCGACGTTACGTGCGCGGCACCTCGACCATCTCGTAGGTCTGGATGATGTCGTCGACCTGAATGTCCGGGTAGGACAGGACCATACCGCACTCGTAGCCCCTGGCCACCTCGGTGACATCGTCCTTCTCGCGGCGCAGCGAATCGATTGTCGCGTCCGGTGTGATGACGTTGCCGTCGCGGACCAGACGGACCTTGGCACCGCGCTTGACCGAACCCTCGGTGACCATGCAACCGGCGATGAGGCCGACAGCGGAGGCCTTGAAGATCTGGCGGATCTCCGCCGCACCCAGGTCGCGCTCCTCGTAGATGGGCTTGAGCATGCCCTTGAGAGCGGCCTCGACATCGTCGATGACCTGGTAGATAACGGAGTAGTAGCGGATCTCCACGCCCTCGTCGTTGGCTTCCTCGGTGGCCTTGCCTTCGGAGCGGACGTTGAAGGCCACGATGACAGCGTCGGACGCCGCAGCCAGCGAGACGTTGGTCTGGGTCACAGCACCGACACCGCGGTCGATGATGTTGACCTCCACCTCGTCGTCCACCTCGATCTTGAGCAGAGCCTCCTCGAGGGCTTCCACCGAACCGGCGTTGTCGCCCTTGAGGATGAGGTTGAGGGTGCTGGTCTCCTTGAGCGCCTGGTCCAGGTTCTCCAGGGAGACGCGCTTCTTGCGGCGGGCCTGCATCGCGGCGCGCTGACGTGCGTCACGCTGTGCAGCGATCTGGCGCGCGACACGGTCGTCTTCCACCACGAGCAGGTTGTCGCCGGGGCCGGGAACGCCGTTGAGACCCTGGACCTGAACCGGACGGGACGGGCCAGCCTCCTCAACGTCATTGCCCCACTCGTCGACCATGCGGCGCACGCGGCCGAAGTTGCCGCCGACGACGATGGAGTCGCCGACGCGCAGGGTACCGCGCTGAATGATCACCGTGGAGACAGGGCCGCGGCCGCGGTCCAGGTGGGACTCGATGGCCAGACCCTGAGCGTCCATGTCCGGGTTCGCAGTCAGCTCGAGCGCTGCATCGGCGGTGAGCAGGACGGCTTCGAGAAGCTCGTCGATGCCCGTGCCCTGCTTTGCCGAGATGTCGATGAACATCGTGTCGCCGCCGTACTCTTCCGGAACCAGCTCGTACTCGGTGAGCTGGCCACGGATCTTGTCCGGCTGGGCGTCTTCCTTATCCACCTTGTTCACAGCCACCACGATCGGCAGCTCCGCTGCCTTGGCGTGGTTGATGGCCTCCACCGTCTGCGGCATGACACCGTCGTCGGCTGCGACCACCAGGATGGCCAAGTCGGTCGACTTCGCACCGCGGGCACGCATCGCCGTGAAGGCCTCGTGACCCGGGGTATCCAGGAAGGTGATCTTGCGCGGCTCGTCTTCCAGGGTGACCTCGGTCTGATAAGCACCGATGCCCTGGGTGATGCCGCCGGCCTCACCCTTACCAACATTGGCCTGGCGGATGGAGTCCAACAGGCGGGTCTTACCGTGGTCGACGTGACCCATGACGGAGACCACCGGCGGGCGCTGCTCGAGAGCTTCCTCGCCACCTTCGTCCTCCCCGAACTGCAGGTCGAAGGACTCGAGAAGCTCGCGGTCCTCGTCCTCCGGGGAGACGATCTGCACCTCGTAGTTGATCTCCGCACCCAGCAGCTGCAGTGTCTCCTCAGACACAGACTGGGTCGCGGTGACCATCTCACCGAGGTTGAACAGAGCCTGCACGAGGCTCGATGCCTCGGTGCCGATCTTCTCAGCCAGGTCGGTCAGAGTCGCACCCTGACGCAAGCGGACGGTCTTGCCGCCGCCGTCGGGCAGGCGAACGCCACCAATGACGTTCGGTGCGTGCATCTCCTCGTACTCGGCCCGCTTCTGGCCCTTGGACTTACGGCGCTTGCCCGGTGCACCACCGGGACGACCGAATGCACCGGCGGTACCGCCACGGCGCCCACCGCGACCGCGGAAACCGCCGCCGGGACCACCGGGACCACCAGGTCCGCCACCGGGACCGCCGAAGCCGCCACCGCGGCCACGACCACCGGCGCCTTGTCCACCGCGGCCGCCCGCACCGCCGCCGCGCTTACCTGCGGCGCGGGACGGCATCTGTGCCGGGTTCGGGTGGTTCGCCATATCTGCGGGGCTCGGAGCTCCTCCGCCGCCACCGGGACGTGCGCCCGGGCGCGGTGCGCCTTGGCCGCCGCTGCGCTGGCCCTGGCCACCGCCGCGCTTCTGCTGGCCGCCGGGGCCACCGCCCGGACGCGGCTGCGGGCGCGGACCGCCTGCATTCGAGGAGAACGGGTTATTGGCCACGCGGGGGCGGCCACCCGGCTTCGGCATCGGACGCGGCATGGCGGATCCAGCATCGCCCTCACCAGGCTTTGCGCCCGGCTTCGGGCCGGGCTTCGCAGCCGGCTTCGGTGCGCCAGGCTTCGCCGCTGCCGGCTTCGGAGCGGGCTTGTCCGCAGGTTTCTCAGCAGCCGGCTTGGACGCGGGCTTGGGTGCCGCGGGCTTCGGCCCCGGCTTCGCGGCGGGCTTTGCAGCTGCCGGCTTCGGCGCGGCAGATTCAGCCTGAGCGCTGTCAGACTTCGGGGCAGCCGGTTTCTTCGCGGCAGGCGTCTTGGCGGCAGGCTTCGCCGCCGGCTTAGCAGCCGGTTTCTTCGCAGCCGAATCGGCCTTGGTGTCCTTAGCATTCTTCGCGTCGCCGCTGTCTGCGCCGCCGCGGGCCTCATAAACCGCCTTCATCTTCTTCACCACCGGCGGTTCGATGGTGGAGGAAGCGGTTTTGACGAACTCGCCTTCCTCCTTCAGGGTGGCGAGCAATTCCTTACTTGTTACGCCGAGCTGCTTCGCAAGCTCGTGAACGCGTAGCTTTCCGGGCACGTGTCTCCTCGTGGTTGGGCTAGAGACGGGCCGCTGCTACGCGACCGGACTCTAGACGATGGTCATGACGTTCATCGCTGATGCATTTTCTGCTTCATGGTTGAAGACTCATCAGTTCTTTAGTCCTTTTCACTTACGTACTTCCGTACATCGCTTGTGTCCACTTGCGCGGACACGCGGAGAGCCCGCCCGAAGGCGCGGCGTTTCTCCGCCAGCTCAAACGCTTCCAGCGTGGGGGTCAGCCACGCACCGCGGCCCGGCATGGACCGCTTCGGGTCCGGGACGATCCGCGACGGATCATCCGGGGCGACGACCACACGGAGAAGGCGAGCATCCGGCAGTGCACGGCGTGTGCCAATGCACGTCCGGATAGGTACATGTTTTTCGCTCATACTCCCTTGTGCGGCCCCGACCCCGCACGGGCGTGCGGGAAAGAAGCCAGTGTCCTACCTTACGCCACCCAGGCAGAAAACTGTTACTCAGCCGCTATTGCCCAGCGCTGAGGTCTGCATCGGAGTGAATGTCGATCTTCCACCCCGTCAGTCGGGCCGCCAGGCGTGCGTTCTGGCCCTCGCGGCCGATGGCGAGCGAGAGCTGGTAATCCGGCACGACCACGCGGGCTGTTTGCGCGTCGTGGTCGACCACGTCCACCCGCACGACCTTCGATGGTGCAAGCGAGTTACCGACGTACACAGCCGGGTCGTCGGAGTAGTCGACGATATCGATCTTCTCCCCACCGAGGGACTCCATGATGTTGGTGACCCGGGCGCCGCGCGGCCCAATACATGCGCCCTTGGCGTTGATGCCCTTGGCCACACCCTTGACAGCCACCTTTGAGCGGTGACCGGCCTCGCGGGCAATCGCGACGATCTCGACAGAGCCGTCAGCGACCTCAGGGACCTCAAGGGCAAACAGGCCGCGCACGAGCTCCGGGTGCGTCCGCGAGAGGTTGACGGTGGTCCTGCGGTCACCGCCGGAGACACCGACGACATAGCACTTCACGCGGTCGCCGTGCTCCAGCTTCTCGCCCGGAATCTGCTCCGCAGGCAAAAGAATGCCGTCTTGGGGGTCAGATTCCGTACCCAGTTGCACCACGACGATGCCGCGCTCGTTCGCGCTGGCGTCGCGCTGGACGACACCGGAGACGACCTGACCTTCCAGCTCCGAGTACGCACTGTAAGCACGGTTGTCGGCGGCCGTGCGCATGCGCTTGAGGATCGCGTCGCGCACCGCTTGCGCACCCACGCGGGAAAAGTTCACCGGGGTGTCGTCATACTCGGAGATGACGTTGCCGTCGTCGTCGAGCTCGCTGACCATGACGGCCACGGCACCGGTCTGCGTATCAATGTCGACACGAGCCTTCGTGCCCTCCCCCGCTGCGCCAGTGCCGAATTCATCTTTGCCCTCGCGGTAGGCGAAGAGCAGCGCGCTGGCGATCGTTCCCAGCAGGTCATCGACGGGGATTCCTGCCTCCGACTCGATCTGCTTCAGCGCGGCAATGTCGATATTCACTTGTCGTCCTTCCTGACTTCAGCTTCTGCACCGGATTGCTCCGCACGGCCCTCCACGTCGGCAAAGCTCATGTTGGACAGTTCAACTTCTGCCTCCGGCGCTGCGTTGAACTCAATTTCTACCACCGCACCCGACACATCCGAAATGGGAGCGACCCGCACGCCCGGTTCGTCGGACTTCTTAGCTGCTGGGCTGATCAACGCGACATTTTCCTCCGCGTCATCGAGCGGGCCAACACGGTAGATGTCACCACCTAGCTTCACGCGGCGCCCCCGGTTGCGCCGCCAGTGACGCGGCTGCGTCAGCGGAAGATCCACGCCCGGAGTGGTCACCTCCAGGGTGTATCCCGCGCCGAAATTGACGGTGCCGGCGGCTTCTGCGGCGTCGAAAAGCTCGCTGAGCTCGCCCGAGACTTCCTCGAGCTGGTCCAACGTCGGTGCTTCGTCAGCCGCGAGAGCGACGACCACCTGCGATTTCTTGCCGGCCTTGACGGTGCGCACAGCCTCTATGTCCAGCCCGCGCGCGTCTGTGACGGGGCGGATGAGCTCTTTCAGTTCTTCGACTTCCGGAAATGCCATGAGAACCACTGTACGGGCGGGCCGGTACAGTCTTCCACGTGAAGTTTTCCCGCACTCTTGCCGCAGTAGCTCTCACCGCGGCGGCGCCCTTGACCGCCTGCTCGCCTATCTACGTCTTCGGCCCCCACCCCGACGGAGACCTGCTCACCCTGGCGCGCCAAGCGGAGGCGGACGCGGGAACGCTCGATGGGGATGCTGCAGGAATGCGCGAGTTCCACGCCCGCCAGCTTTTCGACGAAATCACCCGCCTCTGCGGCACCGACTCCGCAGGTCTTCCTCCCTCATCCTGTGACGTGGAGCGCGGCCCCGGCGAGACGACCGGCGCCAAGGACGATGTGGCAGCGGCGGTCGCCTTGACCGACGCACTCGTCACCCAGAGCGGCAAGCTTCCCGACGAGTCCGTTCCGTTGGTCGTGGCGCAGGCGGTCGACCTCACTGCCAGCCTGGACGCTCCCGAATCCGACGACTGGGATTTCCCGGTGCCGGAGGAACCCATCGCCGACGAGTCCGTGGCAGAGACCGCCGCCGAGCTGATCAAAGAAGAGTATGCCGTTCAGTTCGGCCTCGATCTCGCCTCTGCGTATGCCGACGACAATCTCCAGGCACGCATCGACAATCTGCGTCCGCTTCACGACATGCGCATCGACGCCATGCGCGACGCCTTCCCCGAGCTTCCCCCGCGTGCGCCCGGTTATGAGGTCGACGGCGGAGGCCCCACCAACCCCGGCGAAGCTGCCGCATTTGTGGACAACATCGAAGCCACCCTTGTTGACCGGTGGCGCACAGCTGCCTCCGACGCGTTCACCGAGGATGCCCCGGCCGAGTGGCGCACACTGGTGATCCATTTGGCGGCGCACGCCCAGCGCGCCGCCAACACCGCTTAACCGGCTTAACAGTGGCGGAGTGGCTCAGACCACCAGTGTGAGCTCTCTGTCGCTGATCTCGACAGTCATCCCCGCAGCCTCAGCGATCGCGGCAACTCCTTGAATACCCGTCACCGAATCCGCATCCGGTGCCGATGCCAGCACGCGGGCCAGCTCGCCTTTGTAGTGCTTGTTGAAGTGGCTGACGACCTTTCGGCTGCCGTCCTCCTGCACCGACTCCACCCGCACCGTCACCGCGCCGAGCACCGGCCCGAGCTGCTGGTACGCACCGGAGCGCATGTCCACGACGAAGCCCTGCTCCTGTAAGACATCCGTGATCGCGCTGCCCCAGCGCTTCTTCATGGTGGGGATCGAGTTCTTCTGTGCGGCAGCATCAGTTTTCCGTACAGGCAACTTCGACCCGCCCGAGAGTCGGTAGCGCGGAATCGTGTCCGACCCCATCACCACGCCGAAGAGTGCTGAACCGATCGCGATCCGCGAGACGGCGGGGTCGGTCAGGGTGGCGGCGTCGAGGGCGTCGTAAAGCACCCCGGTGTAGCGGTAGATGGCCGGCATGACAGGGGCGCGCAAAAGCGCTCTGTTCTCCTCGGCCTCTTCACGCTTGGTCGCGGGCAGTTTGAGCGCGGCCATCATCTCGTCGACATCGAGCGCAGCCAGATCCTCCATGATCTCCTGGCGGATCGGATCGAGGCTGGAAAATGACACGTCGAGGCCGTCCGACTCGCCGCCGGGGGCCTTCGTTTCAGACGGTGGGAGCACGATGAGCATGGCCCACACCCTAGCGCTAAACTTGCAGCTTATGATCACACGCCTCTCCACCCTGTTCCTGCGCACGCTGCGCGAAGACCCCGCCGACGCCGAAGTGCCCAGCCACAAGCTGCTGGTGCGCGCTGGGTACATTCGCCGCGCCGCGCCGGGCGTGTACTCCTGGCTGCCGCTGGGGTTGAAGGCCGTGCGCAACATCGAGGAGATTGTGCGCGAAGAGATGAACGCCATCGGCGCCCAGGAGCTGCTCTTCCCCGCGTTGCTACCGCGCGAACCCTACGAGGCGACCAACCGCTGGACCGAATACGGCGACGACCTGTTCCGCTTGCAGGACCGCAAGGGAACGGACATGCTGCTCGGGCCGACGCACGAGGAGATGTTCACCCTCGCTGTGAAGGATCTTTACTCCTCCTACAAGGATTTCCCGGTCACGCTGTACCAAATCCAAACCAAGTACCGCGACGAGGCGCGCCCGCGCGCCGGAATCCTGCGCGGCCGTGAATTCGTGATGAAGGACTCCTACTCTTTCGACATGACCGACGAGGGACTGTCCGAGTCCTACGCTGCTCACCGTCGTGCTTACCAGGCGATTTTCGACCGTGTCGGCCTGAAGTACGAGATCTGCCAGGCTACGTCGGGCGCCATGGGCGGTTCCGCGTCCGAGGAGTTCCTCGCCTACTCCGACAACGGTGAAGACACCTTCGTGGTGTCCACTGCAGGCGACTTCGCTGCCAATGTGGAGGCTGTGCAGACGATCGCCCCTGCAGACCGTCCGGTCGAGGGGCTGCCGGAGGCGGTTGTCCACGAAACCCCGGCGTCCGAAACGATCGAGTCGCTCGTGGATTGGGCCAACTCGGCCGGTGTGAACGTCGAAGACCGTGAAGTCACCGCCGCTGACACGCTCAAGTGCATGGTGGTCAAGATCGATGACCCGCGCGTTGTTTCTGAGGATGGCACGCCTGTCGGACCGCAGCTGACCGGCATCCTCATGCCCGGTGACCGCGCTTTGGACGAGAAGCGCCTTGAAGCCTCGCTCGAGCCCGCGGCGTTTGAGCTTGCCTCCGACGAGGACTTCGCGAAGTCGTCCTTCCTGGTCAAGGGCTATGTCGGCCCGCGCGGCCTCAACGCTAACGGCGTGCGCGTGCTCGCCGACCCGCGAGTGGTGGCTGGCTCTTCGTGGATCACGGGTGCCGATGCTGCGCAGCAGCACGTCGTCGGCCTCGTCGCCGGACGTGACTTCGAGATCGACGGCTACATCGAAGCCGCAGAGATCAAAGAGGGCGACCCCTCCCCGACCGGCAACGGCACCCTTCGCCTGGCGCGCGGTATCGAGCTCGGCCACATCTTCCAGCTCGGCCGCAAGTACACCGAAGCCATGGATGTGCAGATCCTCGACGAGAACGGCAAGCGCGCCGTGCCCACGATGGGCTCCTACGGCATCGGCGTGACCCGCATGCTCGCCGTGATCGCTGAGCAGCTTCACGACGACAAAGGCCTGGTCTGGCCTGTCGAAATCGCCCCCTACCAGGTACACCTGGCGGTGGCGAACAAGGACGCCGCTGCGATGGAAGCTAGCGAGCGCCTCGTCGGCGAGTTCGAGGCCGCCGGTATCGACGTGCTTGTCGACGACCGCCCCAAAGTCTCCCCCGGCGTCAAGTTCAAAGACGCCGAGCTGCTGGGCATGCCGTTCATCGTCATCCTTGGGCGCTCGTTTGCCGACGGCATCATCGAGCTGCGCATCCGCGGCGGCGAGAATGGCGGGGAGATCCTCGAGGTGCCGGCTGACGAGATTGTTTCCCGCGTCCAGGAGCTCATCGCGGCGGCCCGCTAGCCGCTGGCCCGGCCGCCCGCACGCTGGCCCGGCCAGCGAGCCTCGCATGGTTCGCCGATCATGGTTCGCCTTCTAGCGCGACCAGGGGTTTTGCGGAACGGCGAACCATCGAAGGCGAACCACCAACGGCGAACCACCGACCGCAGACCGCTACGCAGCACCGTTCTCGATCCCCATCAGTGCTTCCCTGACCATCCTCACAAACCCGCCGGGATCCTGGAGGAGCTCAGCTGGCTGAACCCGCCGTAGTGGATAGCCTTGATTCTGGATGTAAACGGCTCGATCTCTTTCTCTGCGCAGGGTCTCATCTAGCGGTTTGTAGGTGACGCCGTCGTACTTCTCCTCACCGTCCACTTCGACGCCCAAGCGGCCTATCATCATGTCCACCGTGAACGGTCCGATCTGCACCTGGGTTTGGATGCAAGTAATCCCGTCCTCGATGAGAAGTGCTCGAGCGTAGCTCTCGTAGGCTGATTGCGAGTTGTCTACTGCGTAGGCCAGGATCTGCCGTAGGACTGGTACTCCTCGTCGGCCGCGCATCATCTGTATGCGCCGTTTGAGTTCGCGTTTGGTTACTGTGCCGGTCATTAGCAACCAGTCGAACGCGACGAGTCCTTCTTTGAACCCATGAGTCACTGCAATGTCGAAGGCGGTCCGCACGTGGTCGGTTACCCGCACCCCGTCGATGTCTAGCACTTCGGTGTCGCATGGAGCCCCTTTTCTGTATACGATCCCTCTTCCCCATTTGTGCTTCCCCGGCACTGCTCCGGACGGCAGCATCAACTCGGCTTGTTCCGTGCTGGTTGCGACTACCCACATCCCAAGAACCCGCGCAGATGTCCTTCCGCTCAGGACAGCCTTCTTCATAGTTTTTCCCACCGCTACTGCTCGGAGCCATTGCTTTTCGTGGTATTTGAGCTTGGTAAGGACTGTTCTTTCGATGGCGTACTGGCGGGAGAGCGCGATAAGTTCCCCGTCCACCAGCCGCTGCAGCAACTCTGTGTTCCCCCGGGACGCCTCGCGCACATCCACGAGCATCCACAACAATTCTTCCGCACGATTCTTCTTCAAGGTTCCGCCTAACACTTAGCCTTACCTCGTTAGACCGCTCCCGACCCCCTTTCGGTTCCCTGTTAACCTGAAACAATGCGCACCCGGCACATTTACATCGCGTCTCTGCTGGTTTCATTGGCTGCGTTCGTGTTCATCATGCTGCAGTTCGACCAGGTTCCCAACCAGGTTCCCATGCAGACTGGATTTGATGGCACGGTCAACCGCACGGAACTGAAATCGGTGAAGTCGGCGACGTTCGGTGTGTGGTTCGCCGCGTTGTTGACGTTCGCACTGTGGGTGTCGGGCCCCAAAGCGCCCTTTGCTTATCGACGCATGCCTGTCCCCGACAGTTCCGACATCCCGTTCTCTCAGACGGCGGCGGACAAGACGGCGCGTTTCCTGGCAAGTCAGGACCGGGCGATGGCGTGGATGGCCCTCGCGGTGGCCGTCTCGAGTGCTTTCCTGCAGATCACGATGAGCCTGCCCGCTTTCCGGGTTCCTGAAGGGGTCGGCATTGTGGTGCTCATCGTGGCCATCGGCGCAGCAATGGTCAACCTCTTCCGTAGCATGCTGCAATGGCAAAACGTCCTGGCTGAAATGCCTACCGATGAGGACGAAGTGGAGCGCAAGAAGCACTTCGGCTATGGCAGCGCAATGGGTGTGTACAAGGAGCCGAACGACCCGATGGTGATGCAGATTTCGCCGTTCAATAACGCGAACGTGGAGATGAACTGGGCTCATAAGCCGGTGCGGCAGCGCACCTTCCTGATGCTGGCTGCATTCGTAGTCGTCTTCGTGGCAGTGTTCATCTAAGGGTAAGCATGCGCAAAACTGCTCTCGGTTTTCTCGCCGCCTTGTTGATTGTCTTTGGCATCGTCCTCGAGATGACGCTGCAGGAAGACGCTCCGCCCCCGGCTCTGGCCGATGGCGAAACCGCACAGGTGGAGCGGGTTGTCGATGGCGACACCCTTATCGTCCACTCCAGCGGTGAGCGGCTGCGGCTCCGCCTGCTCAACATCGATGCCCCGGAGCTCGCCCGTGACGGCCAGCCAGAGGAGTGCATGGGCAGCGCGGCCGCGCACCGTCTCGAGGAACTGGCTCCCGTCGGCTCAACAGTCACCCTTGTCTACGATAAGGAGCGCCAGGACCAGTACGGACGCGACCTCGCCGCGGTGTTCGACGGGGACGTCTTCATCAACGAGCTCCTGGTCGAAGAGGGGCTAGCGTGCGCTGTGGTCTATCAGTCGAATGACACCTACTATTCGCGCATGCAGTCGGCGGAGGCCGCCGCCCGCCAAGCGCAGTTGGGGATGTTCAGCCCCGAGTGCCACGCAGGACGGTGAACTTCTGATTCCTCGCCACCTGCTCCACGGACTTCAACCGCGCCTCGACCTCGCCGCGGTAGCGCAGGTGCGAGTTATGCACCATGAATAGCTGACCGCCAGGCGCTAGCAGACGCACGGAGGCATCAAGCAGGTGTTGGACCAGCGTCGCGTCTACGCCTGCGCGGTCATGAAACGGCGGGTTCAGGGCGACTGTGTCAAAAGTCCCCGCCTCCCACTGCGAACCTGCATCGTCCCACGTCGCCTCGATCCCCAGCGCGCGCGTGGAGAGGACGGCGTCAGCATCAGCGTCCGTCGCGGTCGCATCGACTCCCGCTTCGAGCAGTCGCTTGACGACGCTCCCGTTCCCGCACCCCACATCCAACACCTTCCCCAGTTCCGCCCTGGAATCCAGGAGCGTGGACGTGAGCAGCGCCCCGCCGTAGTCTTCCCGCGCACCGGAGAACACTCCCCCGACGGCAGTGAACCCGCCTGCCTCCACCGGCGAGTAGGCAACATCGCGCGGCCCTGACGCGACGAGGCAGCGAAACTTGCCGCGGCCTCGCGAGGCAGCTACCTCAGCAAAGGAGGAGGCAAGCACGTCGTTCATGGAACGAGCAAGGTGCTTGTTGTTCCCTCCGAACACCACTCGGCCGACACCAGCCGAAGCCAGTGAGCGCGCGAGATAGTCGAGCCGGCCCAAAGACTTCGGCATCTCTCCGACGGCCACAGCTCCCGCAGGAGCGCAGGAGACCAGGAACTCATCGGCACGCAAAGGGCCGTCGATGCCGGCGACAACGGCCCCAGCTGCGTGGGCGGCGTGGGCGCGGGTGTAGTCGGAATCAACGCAGTACACCGGCACCCCCAACTCCAGGGCAGCAGCAACAAGGTCACCTGTCGGGTCGTCGCACACGACCACAGCCCCAGGCGTAGAGAGATCGGCGACTTCGAGGATGAGGCTATCCAAGGACCTCAAGGCCAGCCACCTCCCCGATGACGTACACAGCCGGGTTGGTCACGCCTTCTTGCTCCATGACGTCCGCTAAGTCCCCGAGCGCCGCCCGGAATTGCCGCTGGTCTGCGGTTTCGCCGTCTTGGATGACGGTGGAGGGGGTGGAAGGGGGCAGGCCTGCGTCGATAAGCGCACGCGTGATGGGGCGCACCTGGCGCACGCCCATGATGACCACGATGGTCCCGCCGACGCGCCCGAGAGCGTCCCAGTCGACCAGGGAGCGCGGGTCACCGGGTGCGAGATGGCCGGAGACAACCGTGAAGGAATGGGTGACCCCGCGCTGTGTGACAGGCACGCCGGCGGCTGCGGGGACAGACGTCGCGCTGGTCACGCCAGGAACAACTGAGCACGGGACGCCGGCGGCGGCACAGGCCTGCAACTCCTCAAAACCGCGGCCGAAAACATACGGGTCCCCGCCTTTGAGCCGCACGACGCACTGGCCGTCTTGGGCGTGGGTGACCAGCAGCTCGTTGATGCGCTCCTGTGCGACCTGCTTTTTGTACGGCAGCTTGGCCACGTCAATGACCTCTTTGCCGGTGAGGTCAAGAAACTGGTCAAGCTGATTCGTGGGGCCCAAGTGGTCGGTGAGAATCACATCCGCCGCCTCAAGAGCACGCAGTCCGCGCACAGTGATCAGGTCCCACTCGCCCGGGCCGCCGCCGACTAGGGTCACGTGTCCGTTCGTCATGGCGATCAAGTCTAGGCTAGGGCCATGCCTCACATTGTCGACGCACTCCCCGACATGGCCATCCCCGCGCGCGGCGCGGACTTTCCTGACCCGCAGATCGTGGTGCTCAACGAGCCACTCGCTGCGGAGCTCGGCTTAGATTCCACCTGGCTGCGCAGCACAGACGGCATCGCGTGGCTCACTGGAGCGAGCGGCGGCCACGCCATGGCGTACGCCGGGCATCAGTTCAGCCAGTTCGTGCCCGTGCTTGGCGACGGCCGCGCCCTCCTCCTCCCCAACCCCGATCCCGCGAATGAACGTTACGAGTTCCAGGCCAAAGGCTCCGGCCCGACTCCGTTCTCACGGCCCGGTTCGGACGGGCGCGGTGCGATTGGCCCGATGCTGCGGGAGTACCTGGTCAGTGAGTTCATGCATGCAGTGGGCATCCCGACCACCCGCTCACTGGCCGTGCTGAACACTGGGGAGACGGTGCTGCGCCAGCAGGGGCACGTCCCGGGCGGCATCGTGGTGCGGGTGGCGCGCAGCCACCTTCGTGTCGGCTCCGTGCAGTACGCGGCCATGCGCTCGCACGAGCTAGTGCGCGACGTGGTTGCCGCTGCTGGATTCGAGGATCCGGAGGACCTGTTGTCTACCGTCATGCAGCGCCAGCTCGACCTTGTGGCGCAGTGGATGAGCATCGGCTTCGTCCACGGTGTGATGAACACCGACAACACCGCCCTGTCTGGCGAGACCATCGACTACGGGCCGTGCGCGTTCACTGAGAAGTTCCGCGGTGACGCAGTGTTCTCTTCGATTGACCGGGGTGGGCGCTACGCCTTTGGCAACCAGCCCAACATCATGGCATGGAACCTCGCACGCCTCACCGAGGCGCTGCTTCCCGTGAGCAATGAGGACGCACTGCGCGAAGTGCTCGCGGAAGTTGAGCCGACCTGGGAGAGCGCTTGGGCGAAGCACATTCCCGATCCAGACGCTCTCGCTGCCGCTGAGGACATCACCGCCTACAACCATGAGCACCGCGATGGGCCAGTCTTCATTCCCCGCAATCAGATGCTGGAGCGAGCTATCACTGCTGCCGAGCAGGAAGGCACAGTCGAGCCCTACCTTGAGCTGCTCGGCGCCGTGACTGACCCCTATAACGACAAAGCGGGCCCGGCCTGGATGGCCGAGCCCCAGGGCGACATCCCGTTTGTCAGCTTCTGCGGGACGTAGCCGGCGCTAGATCACGCCTACCGATAGCTTAGTCGTGTGCGCTGGTCGTGCCGGAAAACTCCCGAGGCTCGTCGAGGCGCAAGGTCTTCAGGGTGTAGGCCCACTGCTCGTCGTAAACGCTCTTCTCACGCATGAGGGACTTGCCGTAGGTCGGGATCATGTCGTAGAGCTTCTCGCTCCAGTCGATCATGCGCTCACCGAAGCAGCGCTCGAGCAGCTCGAGCATTGCAGCCGGGGCGATAGACGCACCCGGGGAAGCGCCGAGAATACCGGCGATCGTGCCGTCCTGATCGTTGACCAGAGCGGTACCGAACTCGAGCGAGCCGAAGTGCGGCGGGGTGGCCGGTTTGATGATCTGGACGCGCTGGCCAGCGATGACCTCTTCCCAGTCCTTGCCGTCAGCAGACGGCATGTACTCGCGCAAATCCTCAACGCGGCCTTCAAACGGCTTGAACACCTCTTCGACGAGGTACTTGACCAAGTCGAAGTTCCAGCCGGCAACGCCCAGGTAGGACGGAATGTTGTCGACGCGGATGGACTTGAACAGATCCAGGTAGGACCCCTTCTTGAGGAACTTCGGGGTCCAGCCACCGAAGGGCCCGAACAGCAGGGACTGCTTGCCATCGATAACACGCAGGTCCAGGTGCGGTACCGACATCGGCGGAGCACCGACCTTCGCCTTGCCGTAAACCTTGGCCTGGTGCTGCTTGACCAGTTCCTGGTTGGTGGTACGCAGCCACGCACCGGAGATCGGGAAACCGGCGTAACCGCGGACCTCGGGCACGCCAGCCTTGCGCAGCAAGTCCAGCGCGTAACCGCCGGCGCCGACGAAGACGAAGCGTGCGCGGGTGGTCTCCTTCTCACCGGTGTGCAGGTTCTTGGCGGTGACGTGCCAGAAGTTGCCCTTCTTCTTGATGTTGGTCACTTCGTGGCCGTAACGGACCTCCGTGCCTACCTGCCCAGCGTGGTCGATGAACTGGTTAGTGAGCGCACCGTAGTTGACATCGGTACCCGCCGTGGTCCAGGAGATCGCGACTGGCTCCTTGTCGAAGTCGCGGTCCTTGGCCATGAGCGGCAGCACCTCGGCGAACTTGTCGCGGTCGGTCGTGAATTCCATGTCCGGGAACATGTAATTGTCCTTCAACGCGTCGTAACGGCGCTGAAGATAATCGATCTGATCTTCGCCCTGGGCGAAAGAGACGTGCGGGACCGGGTTAATGAACGCGGTGGGGTCCGTCAACACGCCTTCGAGAACCTGGTGAGACCAGAACTGGCGGGACACCTGGAACTTCTCGTTGATGTTGATGGCCTTAGAGACGTCGATACGGCCGTTCTTCTCCGGCGTGTAGTTGAGCTCGCACAGCGCGGAGTGGCCAGTACCCGCGTTGTTCCACGGGTAGGAGGACTCCAGGGATGCGCCGTCGAGACGCTCGTAGATCAGCTGGGACCAGCTCGGCTCCAGCTGGCGGATCATCGCGCCGAGCGTGGCGCTCATGATTCCGGCACCGATAAGCAGGACGTCAACCTCGTCCCCTTGGGTGTTCTTCTTGGACTGCTGGGACTGGGTTGCTGACACCTTTATGACCTCTTTGATCTTGTCATCTCTGAATACTTTTCCGCATTCTACTCCTCCCCCATTCCACGCGAGTAACAACGCCTTAGCAAATCAGCTCGCGGACACAGTGACGCGAAGAAGAGACCTAGGACACGCTCTAGAATGGGCGGCATGGATTTCGACACAACGGACCTGAACTCATTGAGCTGGACCAACGATGAACTTGACGGTTTCCTCCGCGCCACTCTCCCCCTGGGCCGCGACCCCGACGGGGAGGGCGAGGTCGCAGCGGTCCTCGTCCAATCCCAGCCCGATGAGCCGAACGGTAAACCCGCTTTGCTGTGGGTGCACGGGATGTCGGATTACTTCTTCCAAGAGCACGTCGCACAGCACTACAAAGAGCTGGGCTATCCCTTCTACGCGATCGACCTGCGCAAGTGCGGCCGCGCCCACAAGGAGGGCCAACGCTGGCACTACACCACCGACCTGCGTTACTACTACGACGAGCTGACCGCAGCGACGAAGCTCATCGCCGCCAAGCACGGTGCCGTCATTCCGCTCGCCCACTCCACTGGCGGCCTTATCGTCCCGTTGTGGATCGACCACGTCCGCCGCCACGACTGGCGCACGCACCAGCAGATCGCCGGCCAAGTGCTCAACAGCCCCTGGTTGGACATGCAGTTTCCGGGCTGGGCTGTGAAGGTGCTCAAGCCTGTCGTCGACGTTCTCGGCGCGACGTTCCCCAACCTCCGTCTGCCCGCCGTGGGCGAAGGCACATACGGCGAGTCCATTTACAAGGGCCTGCATGGCCAGTGGGACTTCGATACAAAGAAGAAGGCTATCGGCGGCCACGACAAATACCTCGGTTGGCTACGTGCGGTCATGGTCGGCCAGGACCGGATCCACGAGGGTTCTGTCGACGCCGGCGTTCCCACCCTGACGCTGTGCTCGTCCCACTCGTACTTGGGCAAGTCTTACTCGGCGGCCGCCGACTCCGCTGACACGGTTCTCGACATCGAGCAGATCCAGCATTGGGCCCCGTTTGTCTCCGACAAGCACAACGAGACCAAGCCTATCGACGGCGCCCTTCACGATGTCTTCCTATCCCTCCCGCACGCACGCCAAAAGGCGTTCGACACTCTCGACGAATGGTTGGAGAACCTGTGACAAACCCGACCCACTACGACGTGATCATCATCGGTTCCGGCTCCGGCAACTCATTGCCCGGCCCGGAGTTCGACGACAAATCCATTGCGCTGATTGAGGAGAACCCGCAGTTCGGCGGCACTTGCCTTAACGCCGGATGCATTCCGACGAAGATGTACGTCGTCGCCGCCGACACTGCCGCTTCTGCCGCGAACTCAGAGCGGCTCGGCATCCACACCACCTTCGAGGGTGCGGATTGGCCGGCCATCGTCGACCGTGTCTTCGGCCACCGCGTCGACGTGATCTCCCGTTCCGGCGAGGAGTACCGCCGCGGTGAGGAGTGCCCGAACATCACCCTCTACAACGGCCACGCCGAGTTCATCGGCCCGAAGACGCTGACCACCTCCATCGACGGTGAGCCCGCCACGATCACCGGCGACACGATCCTCATCGCCGCCGGATCCCGTCCGTTCATTCCACAGGTCATCCTCGACTCTGGTGTGCCGTTCCACACCAACGAGGACATCATGCGTCTTCCGGAGCAGCCGAAAACGCTTACCATCCTCGGCGGTGGCTACATCGCGATGGAGTTCGCCCACGTGTTCCAGTCGCTGGGCACGCACGTGCGCATTGTGAACCGCTCTCCGTTCATGCGTCACCTGGACAAAGACATCCACGACCGCTTCAACGCCCTGGCAGCTCCGCGCTACGAAACGCACGTGGGTCGAACGGTCGCCTCCGCGTCGCACGATGACAGCGGCGTCACGCTCACGCTTGACGACGGCTCCACCCTCACCTCCGATGCTCTCCTCGTTGCCACCGGACGCGTGGCCAATGGCGACCGTCTCAACCTGGATGCCACCGGGATTGAGATGCATGACGACCACCGCATCAAAGTTGACGAGTATGGCCGCACGACCTGCGAGGGCGTGTGGGCTATTGGCGATGTCTCCTCCCCACACATGCTCAAGCACGTTGCCAACGCGGAACTGCGCGCAGTGCGCCACAACCTTCTCAACGACGACCTGGTCAAACTCCCCCACGACCACGTTCCGTCCGCAGTGTTCACCTACCCGCAGATCGCATCTGTCGGTCTCACCGAGCAGCAAGCGCGCGACGAGGGGTACGAGGTGACCACCAAGATCCAGTCCTACGGCGACGTCGCTTATGGCTGGGCCCTGGAGGATTCCACCAGCGCCGTCAAGCTCATTGCCGACAAGAAGACCGCCAAACTCCTTGGTGCTCACTACATGGGCCCACAAGCCGCGACTCTGATCCAACAGATGATCACCGTCATAAGTTTTGGATTAGATTTGCGTGACGTGGCGCGTCGCGAGTATTGGATTCACCCTGCCCTCGCGGAGGTCACGGAGAACGCGATTCTGGGTCTCGATTTCGAGTTTCCGCCGGTCTAAGGTTCCACCGCCGCTCAATCCGCGCAGTCTGTACGCTCCCTGGCAGCCGTCCAGGTTCCTGAGAGACACATCAGAACCTGAAAATTACCAGGTCATATAGGCAAAGCAGCCTGCCATGCGCTAGTATGTTTCTCTGGAAAGTGGATCAGACTTCCAGCAAACTCCAATCTTGCTTGAAGCCTGGTTCCGCTGGCCCCCACCTAGATCCACAGAAAGGGATTCGTATTATGCGTAAGTTCCGCAACGCCGCACTCGCCGGCGCTACCGCCGTTGCTGTTGCATTCGGCAGCACCTCCGTTGCAATGGCCCAGGAGAACACCGACACACAACCGGCCGCGCAGGCTCCGGCAGACGCCAATACCCAGCCTGAGGGCGACGAGAACAAGAAGGAAGAGGCTACCGAAGGCGAGAAACTCTCGGAGAAGCAGACTGAGGCTAAGGGCGAGGACATCTTCGGCGACAAGAAGAAGTGGAAGGACGTCCCGGCTGGTTGGAAGGCCCTGTACGTCGGAACCTGGATTCTCGGCATCGCTGCTGTGATTGGCGCGATCGCTGGCCCGATCGACAACTTCATCAAGTACGGTCCGTTCGCTAAGTAACTGCGTTCGAGCTTCGAAAATCACCCGACCTTTCAGTAGTAAGGAAATATCATGCGCAAGTTCCGCAACGCTGCCCTCGCAGCCGCAACCGCTACCGCTGTCGCTTTCGGTGGTACCTCCGTCGCAATGGCAGAGGAGACTCAAGACACCAAAACACAGAGCTCGGGCTCCAGCATCGGTTACAACCAGGAGGGTGACACCCCCCTGAAGGACCTGCTCGGCAAGCTCGGCGGGGGTAACGTGCGTCACGAGATCGGCAAGGCCACCGATGCTGGCAAGCCTGCCGATATCAACAACTTCTTCACGAACCCGGAAGATATGCCGCAGTGGGCGCGCATCTGGCACGAGGCTTTCACTGCCGTTTCCGTCCTGGCTGCCATCGGCGCTGTGATCGGTCTGGGCAACTACGCCCTGAACCAGGGCCTGCTGCCGCAGATCCCGTGGTAAATAGACTTCTAGATTCGCTCTAGATTCCCATAGAGAAAGGGGAGCCGCTTCGGCGGTTCCCTTTTTTCGTGCGTACGCCAAGCAGGCGGAAGATCTACGACCTAGCGCTGCGAGTCCGGAATGGTCAGGATCTCGTTGCCGTCATCGGTAATGACGATGGTGTGCTCGAACTGAGCGGTGTACTCACCGTCGCGGTTCTGGACGGTCCAGCCGTCGTCCCAGACGTCGTACGGCAACTCGCCCAGGTTGATCATCGGCTCGATCGTCAGGGTCATGCCGGGTTCGAGAATGTCGGTGTAGGAATCGGAATCGTAGTGCAGGACAACGAGACCATTGTGAAATGTCGGGCCGACACCGTGGCCGGTGAAATCGGTGACCACGTTGTAGCCGAAGCGCTTTGCATAGGCCTCAATCACTCGACCGATGACGTTGATCTGACGGCCAGGCTTGGCGGCCTTGATGCCGCGCATCATGGCTTCCTCAGTGCGCTCGACCAAGTGGCGGTGCTCCTCGGCAACCTCGCCAGCGAGGAAGGTCGCATTGGTATCACCGTGGACTCCGTTCTTGAAGGCAGTGACGTCGATGTTGACGATGTCGCCTTCCTGGATCACGGTCGTATCCGGGATGCCGTGGCACACGATCTCGTTGAGCGAGATGCAGGTGGATTTCGGGTAGCCTCGGTAGCCCAACGTTGACGGGTAAGCACCGTGGTCGATCATGTATTGGTGGGCGATGCGATCGATCTCATCCGTCGTCACGCCGGGGGCAACGGCAGCGCCAGCCGCTTCGAGAGCGTTCGCCGCGATACGGGACGCCTCCCGCATCGCCTCGATGGTCTCCGGGGTTTGGATGACCGGCTCGCCGACATTCTCTTGGACCTCGTTCTTCCAGACGTATTCAGGGCGTTCAATGTCCGCAGGCACCTCGAGTTGCGGGGTCGGCTTACCAGGAGTGAGTTTTCCACGTGGGTTCATGCGGGCCATGTTAGTCCCGCGCACCAAAACCGAACGGGGCGGGTCCGAGGCAGCATTCTAGTACCGCCCTTCAGCCCGAAAACTGGCCCAGAACCGGCCGGAAAAGATCCGAAAGGCGATACTGTGAAGCGTCCTGGTTTTCGTTCCGCTTATTGAACGCCCAACGGGTGGGCGTGTGATTGTTGATAGTAGGCGTCTTCCATCTCTTGTGGGGTGATGTATCCCAATGACTCGTGCAGGCGGTGGTTGTTCCACCAGTACACCCAGCGAAGGGTCGCGATCTCGACTTCCCCAACCGACGCCCACGGCCGGTGGGGATAGATCAGCTCGGTCTTGTAGAGACCGTTGACCGTTTCCGCCAACGCGTTGTCGTAGGAATCGCCGACGGTGCCAACGGACGGATCGATCCCAGCTTGAGCAAGTGCCTCACTGTAACGAATGGACACGTACTGCGAGCCGCGATCGCTGTGGTGGACAAGTCCTTCAGCACGGAGATCACCTGCGTGATAAACAGCGTGCTCAAAAGCCTCCAAAGGCAGCTCATCGGTGCGCATGCTCGCCCTGGTGGCAACCCCGACAATCTTGCGGGAGTACGCATCGGTGATGAACGCGGTGTACGCAAACCCCGACAGGGTACGCACGTAGGTGATGTCAGCGACCCACAGCCGGTGCGGCGCTGACGCGGTGAAGTCACGATTGACCAGATCAGGACGACAATCCGGGACATCAGCCCGAAGCGTTGTGATCGGAGTGCGGCCCCTTCTGCGGCCTTGGATGCCGGCGAGTTTCATCAACCGTGCCGTCTGATCACGACCGATGTCCCAGCCGGCGCGCTGCATGGCCTTCCACATCTTGCGTACCCCGTACACGCTGAAGTTGTCCTCGAAGACTTTCACCAATTCGGGGATAAGCAGCGCATCTGACAAGCTCCTGGCCGACGGGGCTCGTGTTTTCGCTGCTCGGTAGCCACGAGAGGTGATAAACCCACACTCTGTCTCTTTCAATGTGCGACAGATGGCCTCGACCCCGAAGCGACCGCGATACGCATCGATGTATTCGATCATCTTCTGGTGGGACGGTCGAGTTCCGCTGCGAAAAAAGCTGAAGCGGTCTTTAAGATCTCGTTTGACCTGCGCAGCTCTTTGTTCTCCTGCCGCAGACGCTTCAGTTCGTCGTCGACCGACTCGCCAGTGCTCCGCTGAACGTCGGGGGACGCTTTGACAGGTTTCAACCAGTTGTTGAGCGTGTGCGCCGAGACGCCGAGCTTCTCGCCGATCTCCTCCGCCGCCGCCCACTTCGAACACCCCTCAAGCTCAACGAGCTCCTCGGCTAACCGCACCGCCTTGTCCTTGAACTCGTCACTGAACTTCCTAGGCATGATCCAATCCTCCTCTAGAAACGATCGGAACTAAACCCAGGACACTTCACTGAAAATGTACAACCGGCGAGACCCGCGCCCGCCCCTGCAGTTACTCGGGCTTCGGCGCTCCCGCCTCCGGCCCCGGCTCATCAATGTTGCGGAACATCGCGTCGGTAACTGCGACCGCCGCCTCGGACCCGCCCCCGAGAACGATGAGGGTGGCAAAGGCGATGTCGTCGTCACGGTATCCGGTGAACCAGGAGTGGGATCCTTCATTGATCTCGGCCTCACCGGTCTTTCCGCGGATGTCACCGCCAGCACCCATGCCGCCTGCGGTACCACCCGGCCCGGTCACGGACTGCATCATGGAGCGCAGACCGTCGATAGCCTGAGGGTTCGGCTTCGCGGCCGTCTCGCTGGCCTTGGTCTCCTCCCCCTTGATCAGGTACGGCATCGGCGTCTCCCCGCGCGCTGCGGTGGCGGAAACAAGCGCCATTCCAAAGGGGCTGGCAAGGTCGAGGCCCTGGCCGTACCCGGCTTCCGTGCGGTCGAGCGGTTCCTCGCCGACGGGGATGGAACCAGTCATGGATTCCAACCCCGGAATCTCGTAGTCGATCCCCAGACCGAACTGCTTACCCACGCTCTGCAGCTCCCCCGACTCGAGCTTCGTGGAAATATCGGCGAAAGTGGTGTTGCACGAACGCGCAAACGCAGTGTCCATCGGCACGTTGCCCAGGCCGAATCCGGCGTAGTTGTTCACCACGCGCCCGTAGATATCCATCGATCCCGGACACGGCACGACCGACTCCGGCGTGAGCCCCTGCTTCTCCATTCCGGCGAAGGAGGTGATGATCTTGAACGTCGAGCCCGGCGGGTACTGCCCCATCATGGCCAGGTTGCCGTCTTCATCGGCGGCTTTCGTCTGCGCCACAGCGAGAATTTCCCCGGTCGACGGGCGAATGGCCACGATCATCGCCTTCTGCCCGTTGATCGGCTCGAGCGCTTTCTCCGCCGCCGTCTGCACTTCATGCGACAAGCTGATGCTTATCGACGGCGACGGCCGCGCCTCATGAAACTCCACATCCTCCATCTCATTACCGTTGTCGTTGACAACGGAGACCTTCCACCCGGAGTCGCCTTCAAGGTCATCGCGGACGACTTCGCCAACGCGGGCCATGATGTCGGGAGCAAAAGATGGGTCGTTGTTGACCATTGAGGCTTCTTCGTTGAGCCGCACACCCGGGGTGCCCTTGACGGCGTCTTGGACGATCTTGTGCGTGCCAGCCGGAATCATCGCCACGGAGTAGACACCGGTGACGGACACGAATGAACTCTGCAGCTCACCTGCGTCCCGGGTGGGCACAGACGGGTCCTCGGCATGGGCCTTCTCCAGCGCAGAGGAGACGGCGGAGGCGACCTCGGCGTGGTTGCGCACTGCCTCGGTGTCCACAAGCAGACGGTAGGCAATGCCGGGGCTGAGCAGCGCCACACCATCGGAGGAGACCACATTTGCTTGATCAGCGGGTACGGTACGCAGCTCCAAGTGGTGGCTGGCGCCGAGCCGCGGGTGGAGGATCGAGGGCTGCCAGCGGATCGTCCAATCATCGTTGGACTGGGTCAAGGTCATCGACGCGTCATAGGACACGTTGCGGCCGCGCGGAAGATGCCAGTCGAAGGTGTAGTTCGCCGTGGCGATGTTCTCTTGCTGGTTCACGTGGTTCAACGTGGCGGTGACACCCTCCATTTGCAGGCCACCGACGGTGGCTTGGATAGAGGGGATGGCGGTGTCGGGGTCGTCGACAAGCTCCGACATCGCGTCGTAATCGAGCTCCTGCAATGCTTCGAGGAAGTCGTTGGCCACCGGCTGAGCGGGGTTCGGTTTCGGTGTGCAGGCCACCACCCCGAAGGCGAGTGCGAGCACAGCGAGGATCCCCGCAACACGCACTGTCAGCCTGGATTCCATGGGGTTCAAAAATAGCAGCGCCGGAAAGCTTTCCAGCGCTGCCACTCTGAGCGGGGTGAAGGTCTACCTGGTGACCTTGACCTCAGCCTTGGCGCCCTCGATCTCCTCAAGGCCTTCCTCTTCGGCGATGCGCTCTGCGTGAGCGATGAGGGTTTCCACAATCTTGGACTCGGGCACGGTCTCTACCACCTCGCCCTTGACAAAGATCTGGCCCTTGCCGTTACCGGATGCCACACCGAGGTCGGCGTCGCGTGCCTCACCGGGACCGTTGACAACGCAGCCCATGACGGCGACGCGCAGCGGGTACTCCATGCCCTCGAGGCCGGCGGTGACCTCCTCGGCAAGTGAGTAAACATCCACCTGGGCGCGGCCACAAGACGGGCAGGACACGATCTCCAGCTTGCGGGGGCGCAGGTTGAGCGACTGGAGGATCTGGTCGCCGACCTTGATCTCCTCGACCGGGTCAGCGGACAGGGAGACACGGATGGTGTCACCAATGCCCTCGGCAAGCAGCGCACCGAAGGCCACGGAGGACTTGATCGTGCCCATGAAAGCCGGGCCAGCCTCCGTCACGCCGAGGTGCAGCGGGTAATCACACTGCTCAGCCAGTTGACGGTAAGCCTCCACCATGAGCACCGGGTCGGAGTGCTTCACCGAGATGGCAATGTCGCCGAACCCGTGCTCCTCAAACAGGCTCGCCTCCCACAAGGCGGACTCCACGAGCGCTTCCGGGGTGGCCTTGCCGTACTTCTGCAGCAGGCGCTGGTCCAGGGAACCACCGTTGACACCAATGCGGATCGGGATGCCAGCGTCACCGGCTGCCTGCGCCACCTCTTTAACGCGGCCGTCGAACTCTTTGATGTTGCCGGGGTTGACGCGCACGGCGGCACACCCTGCCTCAATCGCAGCGAAGATGTACTTCGGCTGGAAGTGAATGTCGGCGATGACCGGGATCGGGGATTTCTGGGCGATGGCCGGCAGCGCTTCAGCGTCCACCGTCTTCGGGCAGGCCACACGGACAATGTCGCAACCGGACGCGGTCAGCTGCGCGATCTGCTGCAGCGTGGCGTTGATGTCGTGCGTCTTCGTGGTGGTCATCGACTGCACGGTGATGGGGTGCTCCGAACCGACACCGACACCGCCGACGAAGAGCTGGCGGGTCTTACGGCGCGGAGCGAGGGTCGGAGGCGGGCCTTCGGGCATGCCCAAACCGATGGGTTGATTCATGGTCTACAGCCTAGCCGAAGAGCCGGACAGGATTAACCACGTCCGCCACCATGACCAACGCACCCACGCCGAGCAGCAACGCCGCCATGAAATAGGTCAACGGCATGAGTTTCTCGTAGTTCACCGGCCCACCCGGAGGCAGGCCGCGAAGGCGGCGGAAGACGTCCCGCACCTGCTCGAACAGGACGACGGCAATGTGACCTCCGTCCAGCGGCGGCAGCGGCACCAAGTTGAACAGGGCGAGGAAGAAGTTCAGCGACACCAGCAACATGAAGAACACGTCCCACATGGACCGCTCCACCAGCTCTCCACCGGTGCGCGACGCACCAACGACGCTGATCGGGCCCTCCACGTCACGCTCGCCGCCGAAGATCGCGGTGACTACGCCTGGGATCTTCGCCGGGAACGCAATTAGGCCTTCAACAGAAGCTTGGAGCATCTCCCCCGACAGGTTCACCGCAGCGGGGAAAGCCTCGACCGGCCCGAACTGCTTCATTGCGTCCTCCACCGGCGCGCTGGTGAGACCGATTGCACCCGCCGTGTAGGGCTGACCTTCAGGGTCCAGGCGTTGGACAGTGGCGAGGAGGACGCGAATAAGCACCTCGCTCTCACCGCGCCCTACCGTGAGTTCAATGGTCTCACCCGGGCGCTCGAGCACGTAGTCGCGCAGATCGACGAAGCTTTCCAGCGCCTGTCCATCGACAGCAAGAAGCCTGTCGCCCGGCTCGATGCCGGCGGCACCAGCAGGGCCGGGGCCAGTGCAGTCAGCGAGCGTTTCCGCATCTACCTGGTCGGAGGTGCAGCTGACCTCCCCCACCGTCGGCGTGCGGTCCGCGTACGGGTTGGGGATACCGGCTGTCACTGCGACGATGTAGAGCACGAGGAACCCGAGGAACAGGTTCATGATGATGCCGCCGCTCATCACCGCCACCCGCTGCCACCACGGTTTGCGATACATCGCGTACGGTTCTTCCTCCGGCGTGAGCGGATCCATCGCCGTCATCCCGGCGATGTCGCAGAACCCTCCGAACGGCAGCGCGGCGAGACCGTACTCGGTCTCCCCCACCTTCTTCGACACCAGCGTCGGGCCGAAACCGATGAAGTAGCGGCGCACGCGCATGCCGAATGCCTTCGCGGTGAGCATGTGCCCGGCCTCGTGCAGCGCAATCGACAGCGCAATGCACAGCGCGAATACAACGACGCCTAGGAGCATGCGTCCACCAGCTCATTCGCGTGCACTCGCGCTTGCTTTTCGACGTCCACTATCTCCCCGAACGACCCCGCCTGAACCGCGAAATCGGACGCGGAGTCGAGCACCTCGCTCACCACGTCGACGATCTGGGGGAAGCGGATCCGGCCGGCAAGGAACGCGGCCGCAGCTTCCTCATTGGCAGCGTTATAGACGGCGGGGTACGTCCCGCGCAGGCGGGAGACCTCGCGGGCGAGCTTGACGGCGGGAAAAGTGTCTTCGTCCAGGGGCTCAAAACGCCAGTCCATCGCCTGGGTGAAGTCGAGGCTGTGCTGCGCCTTAGGCACGCGGCCCGGCCAGGCCAGCGCATGGGCGATCGGCATCTTCATCGACGGCGGGGAGGCCTGGGCGATGGTGGCACCGTCGCAGAACGTGACCATGGAGTGGACGATGGACTGCGGGTGAACGGTGACGTCGATGATGTCGGGGCTGATGCCGAACAGCAACGTCGCCTCAATCAGCTCCAAGCCCTTGTTCACCATCGTTGCGGAGTTGAGCGTGTTCATCTGCCCCATCGACCATGTCGGGTGCGCGGCCGCCTGCTCCGGGGTGACATCCCACATCTGCTCGCGCGTCCAACCGCGGAAAGGGCCACCGGAGGCCGTGAGGACGTAGCGGGACACTTCCTCCGTGCGGCCTGCCCGGAGGCACTGGGCCATCGCGGAGTGCTCCGAATCGACGGGCACGAGCTGGCCTTTCTTCGCGCGTTCCAGGACGAGGTCACCGCCAGCGACGAGGGACTCCTTATTGGCTAGCGCCAGAATCGCCCCAGTATCCAGCGTCGCCAGCGTGGCAGCAAGCCCGAGGGAGCCCACGAGAGCGTTCAGGACGACGTCCGCGCTCGTATTGGTCACCAGCTCCTCGGCGGAGGTGAGAACCTCGCCGCCCAGCGCCACCGAGATGACCTGCGCAGCCTCAGGCTTGGACACGGCTACTTGTTCGGCCGACAGGCCGAACTGCCGGGCTTGAGCAATGATCGCCTGCGGATCCGATCCCGCTGCCGCGATGCCCGCTACCTCGAAATCCTCCGGATTGTCTCCGATGACGTCCAACGCCTGGGTGCCGATCGATCCTGTCGAGCCGAGAATGAGTACCTTTCGCACCCGACCATTCTCACACACGCCGACCGTTCTACCCCGCTGCCCTGGTCATTTCGCTGGTCTTTCTAGGCGGGGTCAAACTAACGGTTAACGGGTCGGGCCGATCGTGCTGAAGATCGCAATCATTCGGGGGGACCAATCGTCCCAACCGGGTGCGATGTGCCAATATAATAGGAACGTACTTCTATTTACCGTGCTATTTCCGTGCAAGGAGTTTGCTGTGAGCGCTAAGGATGACGCACCCCAGGTCTACAACGGTGTTTCCGAGGCTGATGTCCCCTCTGCCAAGTTCGGCTGGAGCGAGCTGAAGCCGGCCACCATCCAGATTGCCGGCTGGATCTCTGTGGCGTTCCTCATCGCCTACAACTTCGGTAACCACCAAGGCCACGTCGAAACGATCTGGCTCATCTCCCTTGCTGTGCTCATCGCGCTGGGCCTGATCCTCTTCGCCATCCGCCCGGAGCTGTCCACCGCCCGCACGGTCACATCCCACAACAAGCCGGTCGGCCACGTCGAGCCGAACTGGACTTACATGCAGAAGACGCTGACTGGCCCCTACGCGGAGCTGACGGACAGCCAGCTGCGCGCTCTGAATATCGACCCGGCAACGGTTCGCCAGCAGGCTCCGGCCGGCCAGCGCACCGCCGTGGGCGCAGGCCACTCCACTCACTCTGGCGCGGCCTTCGACGAGGTCATTGCCGCACCGGAGATCCCGAACCGCCGCGAAACCCTGCACGTCGAGGACAAGTAGTCCCCGTAGCCTTCGGCCGCAACGCAAAAACCCCGCTTCAGCGGGGTTTTGTTGTTATAGCGCTAGGAAACGTGGGGGTGAGACCCGGTGGGACTAAGCGCCGGCCTTCTCCCCCGCCTGCTTTTCATCGGCAGCTAGCTGGCCACAAGCAGCTGCGATCTCTTGACCCTTGGTATCGCGGACCGTGCAGGTGACGCCTTGGGCAATGACGCGGCGAACAAACTCGTCCTGGCGCTCACGCGGGGAGGCATCCCACTTCGACCCTGGGGTCGGGTTGAGCGGGATGAGGTTGACGTGGACGAGGGGGCCGAGCGCGTCGTGAAGCTTCTGGCCCAGCATGTCCGCGCGGAAGTCATGGTCGTTGATGTCGCGGATGAGCGCGTACTCAATCGACACACGGCGCCCGGTCTGGTCCGCGTAGTAGCGGGCGGCATCCAGCACGTCCTGAACGGTGAAGCGGTTGTTCATCGGGACGAGTTCGTCGCGCAGTTCATCGTCGGGCGTGTGGAGGGACACAGCGAGAGTGACGGAAAGGCCTTCGTCGGCAAGCTTGCGGATCGCCGGGGCGAGACCGACCGTGGACACCGTCACGTTGCGCTGGGAGATGCCGAAACCGTGCGGGGCCGGGCTGACAATCTGGCGCACCGCGGACACGACGCGGTTGTAGTTGGCCAGCGGCTCGCCCATGCCCATGAACACGACGTTGGTCAGGCGGGAGCCTTCGGCCTCCATCATCGCGGCGGCTTCACGGACCTGGTCGACGATCTCCGCAGTGGACAGATTGCGGTCGAGGCCGCCCTGGCCGGTCGCGCAGAACGGGCACGCCATGCCGCACCCTGCCTGCGACGAGATGCACAGGGTGGCGCGGCCCGGATAGCGCATCAAGACGGACTCCAGAAGAATGCCGTCGTGCAAGCGCCACAGCGTCTTGGTGGTGTCGCCGTTGTCGGTCTCCACCTTGCGCACCGGGGTGAGCAGACGCGGGAACAGGGAATCCTTGACCAGCTCGCGCTGCGCGGCGGGCAAATCCGTCATCGTGGACGGGTCCGCCTCGAAGCGGCCGTAGTAGTGGCGCGCGATCTGATCGGCGCGGAACTTAGGCAGGCCGAGTTCACCGAGCGCTTCAATCCGCTCTTCCTCGCTCAGGTCGGCGAAGTGCTTCGGCGGCATGCCGCGCTTGGGCGACAGCAACTGGATCTTTGGAAAATCACTCATGACGTGCCCCATTGTGGCACGGGATAGCGCAGTTAGCGAATAGCAACCAGAGGCACGGGTGAGACGGCCGTTAGATCACCACGACACTCATCAGCAGCCACGTCGCAGCGGCGGCCGGCAGAATGCCATCGACGCGGTCCATCATGCCGCCATGGCCGGGCAAAAGCCCCGACATGTCCTTGATGCCCAGCTCACGCTTGAACTGGCTTTCCACCAGGTCGCCCATGGTGGCGCAGAGCACGGTCCCCACGCCAAAGATGAGTCCCGTCCACCACGGGCTCGCCAGCATGAACATGCCAGTCAACACGCCTGTCACCGCGCCAAACAGCACTGAACCCGCAAAGCCTTCCCAGGACTTCTTGGGGCTGACGGCCGGTGCCATGGGATGGGAGCCGAACAGAACTCCAGCGACGTAGCCACCCACGTCGTTCGCCACCACACACGCGATGAATGTGAGGATGAAATGGCTACCGGTGACATCCCCTGACTCCAGCCGGGAAATCATCGCGGCGAAGGAGCCAAACAGCCCGATCCACACGAGCACGAAAATGCTCACCGCAGTATCGCGGACGTAGTTCTGCGGCGGAGTGTTCCTCCCGTGGAAGAACAGACGGGAGAACATGATGGCCAGCGCACTGACCGTGAACGTGGCCAGCAGGCCCGGGTACCCGAACGGCCAGGTGGACACGACCATGCTCAAACCGAGCACGATGATGGTGAACCTGTACACCCCGAAACCGTGCTCGCGCAGGCGCGTGAGCACCTCCCACATGGCCAACGCCATGGCGAGACACACCACGGGGTACCACATCACGGGACCCACCCATGTGGCCACCAGCACGAGGGCGATCAGCGCGAGACCCGTCGCGATGGCGGCGGGGAGGTTACGGCCTGCGGAGTTCTTCGGCTTCGGCAAATGCACCCGGCGTGAATGGCCGGCTGCTGGTGCCTCGCTGTCTGTCACAGGCTTATACCTCGAGCAGTTCTGCTTCCTTCTTGTTCACCAGGTCGTCGATCATGTCGACGTACTTGGCAGTGGTCTTGTCCAGCTCTTTCTCCGCAGCGGAGACTTCGTCCTCGCCGGCGTCGCCGTCCTTCTGGATCTTCTTCAGCGCATCCATGCCGGAGCGGCGGACGTTGCGGATTGCAATCTTGCCGTCTTCGCCCTTGCCCTTAGCCTGCTTGACCAGGTCACGGCGACGCTCCTCCGTCAGCTGCGGGATGGTCACACGGATGACCTGGCCGTCGTCCGTCGGGTTGACACCCAGGTCAGAGTTACGGATGGCGTTTTCAATCTCACCCATGGTGGACGGGTCGTACGGCTTGATCAGCAGCATGCGCGGCTCCGGCACGGAGATGGTGGCCATCTGGTTGATCGGCGTGGGTGCGCCGTAGAACTCCGCCATGACGCTGTTGAACATCGCCGGGTTCGCGCGGCCCGTGCGGATGGTCACCAGCTCGCCGCGGGTGTGCTCCACGGAGTTGGTCATGCGCTCTTCAGCGTCGAGCAATACGTCATCGATCATGGGTTCATCCTTCACTGATCCTGATTGTGTTCTCTACCAACTTAGCAGTGCCAGCTACCGTCATAGACTGTAGAACACTATGCACCCCGCCTTCGCGTATCTTGCCCCGGATCCGCAGCCCGTAACTACGGGCCGCTTGAGCGGCTGGGTCATCCCTGCTAAAGATCTGTCCGATGTCGCAGGCATGCCCACCACCGGCGGAAACCCGCAGCGCACATACGTTGCGGGGACCACCAGCCCCTTTTTAGCTGCTCTCCAGCGCGAGGGCGCGACGATCAACGGCAAGACAGCCACCTCCGAGCTTGGCGCCACGATCTATGCCGAGCGTCCCGACGTTCCTGTGCTCACTTCACCTGCCTATCCGGGCGCGACTCCAGGCGGGTCATCCACCGGGGCTGCTGTCGTCGTCGCCGAGGGCCTGCACCGCGCGGCGCACGGCAGCGACGCGGGCGGCTCTTTGCGCGTTCCGGCCGCCGCATGCGAGGTTGTCGGTTTCAAGCCCGCGGGTACCAGCAAGACCGTGTCCACCGACGGCTTCATCACAGCGACAGTCGCGGACCAGCAGTTCTTGCACAACGCGCCCAATGCTTATCGACGCCTGCGCGTCGGCCTCCTCACCACTCCCCTCTTCTCCACTGAATCGGTGGTCAGCCCCGACCGAATAGCAGTCGTTGAGCAGGCGGCGGAGGTGCTCGGGGGCAGCTGCGACGTCGTTAAGCTCCACCCGTATCAGGCGGCCGCAGAGACGTTTACGCACTTCACCCGCCGTATCCAGCAGGCGTTCGTGAAGGTGGACCCGCTGGACAGTGCCTACATTTCCTGGTTGAAGGAGCAAGGTATCGCCGTGACTGCCGCGCAGCTCGCGGAGGGTCAGCGCCATATTGCCGGATTGTCGCAGGCATTGCAGCGTGAGTGGGGTGTGGATGTGCTGCTCACCCCGACCGTCGCTACAGATCCCCCGCCGGTGGGTCACTTTTCCGCGATGAGCCCAGCGGAGAGCTTCGCCGCGCAGACTGCGTGGTCGCCGTGGTGCTCTCTTTTCAACCTCACTGGCGGGCCGGCGATTGCTGTCGGGCCCATCCACATCGGCGGTATTACTGCCAGCGACAGCGAGGTGCTCGCGCTCGCCGCAGAAGTCGAAGACGTGTGGCAGGAATGGAAGGCGGCTAGAGGAGTCTGACCATCGCCACGCCGGCGAAGACGAGGACAAGCCCCCCGATACGCGCACCGTTGATGCGCGTGCGGGCCGAGCCGAACAACCCGAGCGCCTCAATGACCTGGCCGCAAATAATCGCGCCGGCCAGCTGAGCAATGACCGTCGTTCCGGTGCCCAAGATGGGTGCGAGCGTGGCCATGCCCACGACGAAGATCGCGCCGAAGACACCCCCGAGCCACATCCACCACGGCCCGGGCTCAATCCCGGTGAGCAGGGCTTTGCGGGAGGTCGGTTCGAGCATGCTGAGCAAAAGCAGCAGGACAACACCGACGAACAAGCTGATCGTGCCGGCCTGCAATGAACTGCCCAGCACAGTGCCCAGGTGGCCGTTGACGGCGGTCTGCGTAGCCGAGCACATGCCCATGAGCACTCCGAAGGCGCGCCATCCCCAGGCGGCACCGGCGTCAGCGCGTCCCTCCCCGAGCCCCGGCTGCGAACCGGGAGTGCCCAGGACATGAACAGTCACAATGCCAGCCACCACGACGAACGCCCCGAGCACGCGCCAGAACGTCGCCTCGTTCTGGGGAGAGTTATACAGCCCGAAGTGGTCGATGACCAGGGCCATGATCACTTGCCCCAGGATCGGGATGATGATCGTTTCCACCGCGCCCAGCATGGGGAACAAAACCACGCTGCCGGTGAGGAAAACCACGCCCATAGCGCCGCCGATCCACACCCACCACGGCTGCGCGGCAGCCGCCGCAAAATCGACGTTCGGCCCGGAAATGGCCAGGGCTACCGCCGCGGCGCAGCACAGCGCGACGAAGAAGGAAATGAGCGATGCCGGGATCGGTGCGCCGATGCTGCTACGCAGCCGGGCGTTCACCGCAGTCTGGGCAGGAACAACTGACCCGACACCGAGGGCGGCTCCAACTAGCAATTACCGGGCCGCCTACTGGACGAGGGTGCCGATGCGCTCACCGGCGACAGCACGCGCAATATTGCCCTCTTTGAGGAGGTTGAACACCAAGATGGGCATGTTGTTGTCCATGCACAGGCTGAACGCGGTGGCGTCGGCGACCTTGAGACCCTTCTCGATCGCCTCGCGCGGGGTGATCTCGGTGTAGAGTTCCGCGTCCGGGTTGGTGCGCGGGTCGTCGGAGTACACGCCGTCGACAGCCTTAGCCATGAGGAGTACCTCACACCCGATCTCGAGGGCGCGCTGAGCAGCAGTCGTGTCGGTGGAGAAGTACGGCATACCCATGCCAGCGCCGAAGATGACCACGCGACCCTTCTCCAGGTGGCGGGATGCGCGCAGCGGCAGGTACGGCTCCGCGATCTGCGCCATGTTAATGGCTGTCTGCACACGGCAGTCCACGCCCAGCTGCTGCAAGAAGTCCTGCAGCGCCAAGCAGTTCATCACCGTGCCCAGCATGCCCATGTAGTCGGAGCGGGCGCGGTCCATGCCGCGCTGCTGCAATTCCGCACCGCGGAAGAAGTTACCGCCACCGATGACCACCGCCACCTCGGTGCCGCTCTGAGCAATATCGGCGATCTGGCGGGCCACGTTCTCCACCACATCCGGGTCGATGCCGACCTTGCCGCCGCCGAACATCTCACCTCCCAGCTTGAGCATGACGCGGTTGTATCCGCGGCGAGACTGGACGTGATCTTCGTTGATCGGGTCGGTCACCGAAAGCTCCTTCGACGGGGTTCGACAGGGGGCGGGCTATTCCGCCGACCCAGTCTACTCGCACTGGAGGCTGCAAAAGCAAGACCCCGGTGCCGTCGACAAGCGACGATACCGGGGTCCGCGGAAAGCGTGAGCTTACTGCTGGCCAACCTCGAAACGGATGAAGTCAGTCACAGTGATGCCGGACTCCTCAGCGAACTGACGGACAGTCTTCTTGGAGTCAGCCAGGGACGGCTGCTCGAGCAAAGCAACATCCTTGAAGAAGCCACCCAAGCGGCCTTCGACGATCTTCTCGATGGCAGCTTCCGGCTTGCCCTCGTTGCGGGTGATCTCCTCCTGGACCGCGCGCTCCTTCTCCACGACATCAGCCGGGACGGAGTCCTTGTCCAGGTAGCGGGCCTTCATAGCGGCGATCTGCAGAGCAACCTGGTGAGCAGCCTCAGCGCTGTCACCGGTGTAGGCGACGAGCACGCCCACTGCCGGCGGCAGGTCGGCAGCCTTCTGGTGCAGGTAGACCTCCACGTTGTCGCCCTCGATGGTGGCGGCGCGGCGCAGCTCCAGCTTCTCGCCGATCTTCGCGGACAGGTTCTGCAGCACCTCGGTAGCCGGCTGACCGTTGACGTCAGCGTTGGCCAGCTCCTCCGGGGTGTTCGCCTTCACAGCGGCCGCGGCCTGGGCAATCTGGTCGGCGGTCTGCTTGAACTCCTCGTTCTTGGCAACGAAGTCGGTCTCAGAGTTGATCTCAACGATGGTATTGCCGGAGACGGCGACCAAGCCCTCCAGGGCGTTGCGCTCAGCGCGCTTGCCCACGTCCTTTGCGCCCTTGACGCGCAGGATCTCAACGGCCTTGTCAAAGTCTCCGCCGGCCTCTTCCAGGGCCTTCTTGCAGTCGAGCATGCCGGAACCGGTGGTTTCGCGCAGCTTCTTCACGTCTGCAGCGGTGTAGTTCGCCATAGTGGGGCGAGCCTCCTCGTTATTGGATCTTCGTTCTTTATGTAGTTCGTTAGACAGCGTAGTGGACTCGCGCGGAGTTTGCCGGAGCTGTCTTACACCACGACAAACCCCCGCGTCCCGCACCCTTCGTGGCGTTTTATGCTCACAGGGCGCACTGCGGGCGCGGGGGTCACATTCGCGATGTCACGTGTTTTAGACCGGGTCGACGTCGTTGTTCGGGTTGTCGACGTTCTCCACAGCCTCAGCTGCAGCCTCCTGCGCCGGAGCGGAAGCAGCGTCTGCCTCCTGAGCGGCCGGGGTTGCCGGAGTGCCCTGCGGCGCACCGGTCTCGGTGGCCTCCACGTCTGCGACAGCCTCAGCAACGTTCTCGCCAGAAGCGTTTGCCGGAGCCTCAGCCTGAACCTCGGCGATGCCGGCGTCCTGGGTGGTGCCAGCTGCCGGAGCGTCACCAGCAGCCTCGCGAGCCTTTGCCAGCTGGCGCTCCTCGCGCTGCTGCTTACCAGCAACAACAGCCTCGCCCACGATGTGGGTGAGCAGCTTGACGGAGCGGATCGCGTCGTCGTTGCCCGGGATCGGGTAGTCGACGGTGTCCGGGTCGCAGTTGGTGTCCAGGATGGCGACAACAGGGATGCGCAGCTTCTCTGCCTCGGCGACAGCGATGTGCTCCTTGTTGGTGTCCACGATCCACAGTGCGGACGGGGTCTTGGTCATGTCGGAAATGCCGCCCAGCACGCGCTCGAGCTTGGTGCGCTCGCGGTTGAGCATGAGGATTTCCTTCTTGCCGCGGCCAGCGTAACCGTCCTCGGCAGCGTCCATGGCCTGCAGCTCCTTCATGCGGGCGAGGCGCTTGGACACGGTCTGGAAGTTGGTCAGCATGCCACCGAGCCAGCGGTGGTTGACGTACGGCATGCCCACGCGGTCAGCTTCTTCCTGGACAGGCTCCTGAGCCTGCTTCTTGGTGCCGACGAAGAGGATGGTGCCGCCGTGTGCGACGGTCTCCTTGACAAACTCGTATGCCTCGTCGATGTAGGTCAGCGTCTGCTGCAGGTCGATGATGTAGATGCCGTTGCGGTCGGTGAAGATGAAACGACGCATCTTCGGGTTCCAACGACGCGTCTGGTGGCCGAAGTGCACACCGGCGTCGAGGAGTTCACGCATGGTTACGACTGCCATGGGAATGTCTCCTTGGGAGTGAATCGTGTTCGGTTACTTGTCTGTTGTGCGGGTTTTGCCCGCACCCTAGCGACGAGCCACACCCACGCCCTCAAAAATTTTCACCGGGCAGGGAACCGCCCGTGTGCTCATGTTCGTGGGACCGTTGCGGGTAATAGCACCTGTGTTGCGCAAGGCCCTTGACGCAAGGGTCTTACCAGGCATTTTCATCGCGCGTAGTCAGCACACCCCGTAGGGCACACTGCTAGTAGTGGAGTCTACATCGTTCCAGCGTATGCGCCAATTCACGGCACGCGGACGAATCGGGGTTGTGGACAACTCCGGGTTTTCCACAGGGCATTTCGCTTAGCGACGCATCCTCCCACCATCCCCGCCACACTGAACCCCATGAACACCCGCACCGCTTCACCCCCGTTAGCCGCGCTTGTGATGCTCATGACGCTTGTGACGGGCATCGCCGCTGCCACCCCGGCCGCCGCCTATGTCGACCCGACAACAGGTACCCCGCACGCCACTGGCGTCACCCGCAGCGCCGACATACCCGAGAAGAACTGGCTGCCCGGCCACCGCGGCGTCGACCTAGCTGCCCGCACCGGCCAAGACATCCTCGCTGCCGGAGAGGGAGTGGTCGCTTTCACCGGTCTTGTCGTCGGCGTACCGACGGTCTCCATCGACCACCCCGACGGAATCCGCACCACCTATCAGCCTGTCCACGCCACCGTGAAGGTAGGCGACCATGTCCACGAAGGCCAACCGATCGGAAGAATGGCCCACCCCATGGCAGACCATGCGGGCCTCCATTGGGGTGCGCGCACCGGCAAAGACTCCTATATCAACCCGCTGAGCTTGCTCGACGCCCCGCCGATCCGGCTCAAACCCGTCACCGGTCAGCGTGTCACGCCCGCGGGTGCGCCTGGTCGTACACGTTCTTGAGCCGCTGCGCGGAAACGTGCGTGTAGATCTGCGTCGTCTGCAGCGACGAGTGCCCCAGCAACTCCTGCACCACACGCAGGTCCGCCCCGCCTTCGAGCATGTGCGTTGCCGCACTGTGGCGCAGGGCGTGGGGGCTCAGATCGGTGTCACCGGTGCGCTGCGCAGCGCGCTCCACCACGCGCCGGACTTGCCGCTGATCAATCCGCCCGCCACGGGAGCCGAGAAACAGCGCGTGTCCGCTCTTGTCACTCACGAGTTCCGTGCGGCGGGTCTTCCATTCCTCGATGGCTGCCGTGGCACGCTCCCCAAACGGCACAACCCGCTGTTTGTTGCCTTTTCCGGTGACGCGGGCGAGCCCCTGCTTGGTATCGACATCATCAACATCCAGCCCCGTCAGCTCCGCGACACGCATGCCTGTCGCGTACATCAGCTCGAGCATGGCCCGGTCACGTGCGGCTTCTGGTCCGTCGGAGTCAGGATTGATTTCCGCCTCGACGAGCTCGCCCGCACGCGATGAAGTCACCACATCAGGCAGGTGACGGTTGATCTGGGGAGTCACCAGCCGCGCTGCGACATCGGAGTCGAGGTAGCCGCGCTCGTACGCCCACGTCGAAAAGCTTCGCGCTGCGGCGGTACGCCGCGCCATTGTGGAGCGCGCAAGGCCCTGCCGCATCGCGTCGGCGAGCCACCCGCGCAGGGCGATGAGGGTGAAATCGTCGAAGGTCGGAGCAACCTCGGCCAAGGTGCGCAGGTCGCTGCGGTAGCCCTTGACTGTCGCCTCGGAGCGGCCTTTGACCAGCAGCGCGTGATCAGCGAAGTCATCGATAGCCTCTTCTAACTGCGCCATCGCCCAACCTCCGGAACTCTACTTCTCATCTTCAGTGGAAGTATAAGACTGCCGATTCCGCTTTCCGGAACATCCGCGCATGCCCCGATTCAGGTTCACGGCCTTGCTGAGCGAACACCCAAGAAGACCAGGACCGCCCCGCCGGCCAGATCAATCCGCCTTTTCCATGTGGCGATGTTGAATCGAGCTGACATGGCCACCAAACCAGTCGACCAGAGCCCTAACCACGCGGCCATCACTAAGACATGCACGAAGGCGAGAGTGACCATCGATCCCACCCCGACAGATTGGACGGGCACAAACTGCGGAGCCAACGTGAGATACACGGTAGCCGCTTTTACGTTCAGCACATTAGCGAGGTACGCACGCCCAATTTCTTTCGCTGCGTTTTTTGCTGGAGGACGAACAACGGCCGTGCTGGATCCTTGCCCGCGAGCAGCTCGGACTACCAAGAGCGAGCCAAGCGCTACGAGGTACACCGCGCCGACTAGGCGCAGTATTTGATAAGCCTCAGCGGAACGCATCACCACCGCTGCGAGCCCGACACCAGCAAAGAGACCGTGCGTGAGAATTCCCAGGGCAGTGCCCGCAATGACCGCCCGAGCTCCGCGACGATCCCCTGCCAGACCGCGGGCACTGACCAAAGTGAAGCTCGCACCCGGCGTGACCACGAGCGGCGCCACCGCGAGACCGAATCCGAATAGTGCAGCAAGTGAAAGCACACCGGAATTATGCCAGAACGACGCTGCCCGGCAGCCAAAAGTTTCAGACCCGGTAAATCATCGCCAGCCCAACATCCGGTCCTGCGCTGCACCCCAGCTCGGCTAACAATGGAAACCCATAATATTTTTCGCATTTTCGTGCCGTTGAAATCGCCTCTACAAACACCCAGTTCAGCTGTTACTGCTGTTGCAGGTGTTACTTGACGCGTGGACGGCACGAAAATGCAGCAGCCAGCGCGGCGCTTCACACGCGAAAGTGCCGCGCTGCCGTCTAGCTCTCACTCCTTTCCCACATCTTCCCTTTCCTGACCACGAGCCCTTTCTTGTGCAGGTCCATAAGCAAGTGAACTGCGAGGGCGATTGTGAACCCGCTCGCCTGGGCAACGGCCTCGGCGTCGATTCCGCCCGCTCCGGCCACTGGCAGCGAGTCGTAGACGCGCAGCTCGTTGCGGGAGAGCTTCTGGATCGCGTCTGCCTCGAAGTCGATCTCCAACTGTCCATCGGCATCAGTGGAGCCGATCGCACCGAGCTGCTGGTGCGCATCGTCGGCACTGAGCACCATGTCAGCCCTGTCGTTTCTGATGGCCAGATTCGTTCCCAGCGAGCCCGGCCCCAGGATTGGCCCCGGCACTGCGAGGGGAACGCGGTTGTACGTCTTCACCCATTTCAGCGTGTTTAACGCGCCCGACCGGAACGCAGCCTCGACGACGATCGACCCTTGGGTCAGCGCCGCCACGAGCCGGTTTCGAGTCAGGAATCGGTGCCGGTCCGGAGTCATTCCAGGCGGGTACTCGGTGACAATGGCCCCGCCCTCGGCCGCGATCCGGTCGAAGAGCTTGCCGTTGCGCTTCGGGTAGATCTGCCCCGGCCCGCACGCGGCCACAACAACGGTCAACGCCTGGTTGTTCAACGCGGTCTCGTGGGCGACGGTGTCAATGCCCAGCGCCCCGCCGGACACGATCGTGTACCTATGCCGCGCAAGACCGGTACACAAGTCGGCGGTTGCATGGTGGCCGTAGGCGCTCGCCGCTCGCGTGCCGACGATCCCCACCGACTGCGCGAATAACTGCGCCAGGTTCGTATTGCCCCGCGCCCACAATGAGTGCGGTGGGTACCCCTCAGGCGGGAGGGGCTCTTCGTCGGCAGCCGGTCCCAACCCTCGCTCCTGCTTGCTCAACGCGCTGCCGAATGACGCTGCGATCTCATCGGCGGGCCACTCCGGATGCTCCGGGGTGATCAACGAGTATCCGTGCTGCGCGGCCTCCTCCAGGTCCTCGGCGGGGCGGTCCCAGGTGTAGCGCGATTCTGTCGCAGGACCCAGCTCCCCCAGCCAACTCGCGCGGGTGCGGATCCCATGAGCGATCTCGTCGGCATCACGCCCGGCGTTCAAGTGCGCCAGCAGGTGCCGGTTGGGCCCCTCCACGACTCGGTTCAGATAAGCCCACGACTCAAGTTTCGATGCACTCATACCAGTACTCCCCTCTCCTTGGATGCGCGCAGTTCCAGCGCATCGAAAACGTGCTCCAGGCTCGGCCGCTCCGCGCCCGCGAGATCGGCGATGGTCCACGACAGACGCAGGATCCGGTCGACTCCCCGCTGCGTGATGTCGCCATTCGCCAAGGCACCCTCAATCACCGCCATGCCGGCGTCATCCGCCGGAAAGTGCCGCCGCAATGTCGCCCCCGCAACGCGCGAATTGGTTGCCGCGCGCACGCCTGCTTTCTCCCACCGGTGCTTGGCCCGGTCACGCGCCGCCAGCACTCGCTGCGCGATCGCTTCCGACGGTTCGTTGTCGGCCCTGCCCACCACCGCCCCGACCGAAGACGTCCTGAGCGAGATATCGACGCGATCACGCAGCGGGCCCGACACATTGCGCAGATAGTTAACGCGTTCCATCGGCCGGCAGGTGCACTTCTCCGGCACGTCCACCCCGCAACGGCATGGATTCGCCGCCATGACCAGCTGAAAGTTCGCCGGGTACACCACCTCCCGGCGCGCCCGGGTAAGCCGAACTTCCCCCTTTTCCAGCGGCACGCGCAGCCCGTCGAGGGTGTCGGCAGGGATCTCGCTGACTTCGTCGAGAAACAGCACGCCATGATGCGCGTGGCTCACGGCACCCGGTCGCGGAATCCCGGAACCACCACCAATCAGCGCCGCCTTGCTTAACGACGGATGCGGCGCCACAAAGGGAGCTTGCCCTATCACCTCACCACTCGACTCCCCGGAAATGGAATGAATCGCGGTGGCCTCGACGACTTGCTGTGACGAAAGCTCGGGCAGGATGGACGGCAACCGCTCGGCCAGCATGGATTTGCCCGAACCCGGTGCGCCGATCATGAGAATGTGGTGCGCCCCGGCGGCAGCGATCTCGAAAGCGCGGCGCTCTTGCTCTTGCCCGACGACATCCCGGAAATCGGCAACCGGGACCGAACGCACGACGTGGTCGACCTTCTCCAAGCCGGGCAGTTCCCGCTCCCCCGCGAGCCATTGCCACGCTTCGGTGAGACTCTGCGCAATCCGCACACTGGGGTGGCCAACCAATGCCGCTTCTTGAGCGTTACCGGCGGGAATGACGATGTGCTCGATGGTTCGGAGCGGGACGCTGTGGAGGGCATCGAGGATGATCTGCAAAATGCCGTCGACACGCCTGAGCTGGCCACTCAACCCCAGTTCGCCGACTACCAGGCAGCCCTTGAGGCGACGCTCGATAACCGGATCCATGCTGGCCAAAACGGCCAGCGCGATAGGGAGATCGAATTGTGAGCCGGCTTTCGGCAAGTTGGCCGGTGAGAGCGAGACCATGATCTTCGTCCGCGGCCACGGCAAGCCCGAGTTGGCCACCGCGGTGCGGATCCGGTCCCGGGACTCCCCGACAGCTTTGTCCCCGAGGCCGACAATGTGCATCCCCGGCAAGCCGGGACCGACGTTGGCCTCCACGGTGACCGAATGTGCCGTCACGCCTTCGACCGTGGCGGAGTAGGTACTAGCAAGAGCCATCGTCGACTCCTTGGTAGAGGCGGGTGTGGCAGTCGTGACCGTCGAAAAGCACTTCGACAACGTCGAACCGCACCTGCCTGAACGGTTTATCTCTGAGCCAGTGCACCGCGGCTTTGCGCATGCGCGCTAGCTTGCGTGCGGTCACGGATTCAGCGCCGCCGAAGCACGTGCCCCGGCGCGTTTTCACCTCCACGAACACAGTCGTGCCGTCTGTGGCCATGGCGATAATGTCTATCTCCCCATCGCGACAGCGGTAGTTGCGCGCCACGATGATGTACCCCGCTTGTTCGTAGCGGGTGGCTACTTCTGTCTCCCCCAGTGCTCCCAGCATGTACTGGTCGCGCGGCGTGATGCCCGCAGTCATGTGTCCCCCCTGTTGTCCAGAACCTGTGTGAAGAGTCGTGCTGAAACGATCTACTTCGTTGGACTACCGGAGAACCTCGATCGGTTCCGTCAGGGGGAGAGAAACATCCGAGAACGACAAAACCTGTGGATAACCACCGTTATCCACAGGTCCTATTAGCGGTCAGAGCTAGAAAAGGGGTCACTCAGGAATGACCATCTCCGGCTTATCCAGCTCCTCGATGTTGACGTCCTTGTAGGTAATCACGCGGACGTAGCGGACGAAACGGACCGCACGGTACATGTCCCAGACCCACGCGTCTGACATGCGGACCTCGTAGTAGACATCCTTGCCCTCGGTGTGCGGGATCAGCTCCACGGCGTTGGCCAGGTAGAAGCGGCGGTCTGTCTCGACCACGTAGGAGAACTGGCTGACCACGTCGCGGTACTCGCGGTAGAGGGACAGCTCCACCTCTGCTTCGTAGTTGTCCAGTTCCTCAGCACTCATTGTGTCCGGCTCCTCATGTACATCTCGTGGGCAGCTGCAACGTTGGCATAAGTGTAGCGATGCTCCGCGCTCGCACCGTGACGGCGCACCGCATCCATGTGCGCCGCCGTGCCGTAGCCCTTATGGCTCTCCAAGCCGTAGTCAGGGAAAGTCTCCGCCATCTTCGTGATGAGCCGGTCGCGGCTGACTTTCGCCAGCACGCTCGCCGCGGCGATGCAGCGGGCGGTGTAGTCCCCGCCGATGATCGGCAACTGGGGCATGGTAAGACCCGGGACGCGGAATGCGTCGACAAGCGTGAAGCCCGGAGCAAGTCCGAGACCCGCTACGGCCAGGCGCGCGCCGTCAAGGTTGGCGTTGTGGATACCGCGCCGATCCACCTCCGCGGCAGGGATATGCACGACACAGTGGGCGTCCGAGGAGGTGAGGATAGCGTCGTAAAGCGAAGCTCTTTTGGCAGGCGTGAGCTTCTTGGAATCCGTCAGACCGTCGAGCGCTGGAATGGGCTTGTCGGGCAGCACGCACGCGGCGATAGTGACAGGGCCGAAGCATGCGCCGCGGCCGGCTTCGTCGATACCTGCGACAGGTCCCAAGCCCGCTTTGCTCAGCGCGACTTCATACGTGCGCAACTGCTTGAGTCGCCTCACGCTACTGCTGCTGCGGCTGAATGTCCTGGTTGTTCACAGACCCAATGCGCGTCAGCGGCAGAATGATGAAGGAGACTTTGCCGCGGATGTTCTCCTCCGGAATCGTTCCCTGGAACTGGTCGCCCATGTGGGCGCGGGAGTCGAGCGAGTTCGTGCGGTTATCGCCCATGACGAAGACATGATCGTCCGGCACTGTCAGCGGCCCGAAGAAGCTTCCACCGCAGGCCTCTGAAGCCTCATCACCGATGATCGGGTTCGCGTGGGGCTGAAGAATGTAGGACTGGTCAATCGGCTCGTCGTCAACCATCACGGCAGGGTCTCCCGCCTGGCACGACACGGTCTGGCCACCGGTTGCGACAATGCGCTTGACCAAATCGTTCTCGTCGGGGGCGACCAAGCCCACGTACGAACCGAGCTGCTGCAGCCCAGCCACAATCGGGTTGTCCGAGCGGTTAGACACGTAATTGGTGTTCCAGGAGTCAGTGCCCTCGAAGACCACAATGTCGCCCGGCTCCGGGTCGGAGAAGTAATAGGAGACCTTCTCTACGAAGATGCGGTCACCGTTGCAGCCCTCACAGCCGTGCAGCGTCGGTTCCATCGACGCCGACGGAATCAGGTAAACGCGTCCCACAAACGTCTGGAGCAGGAAGATCAATCCCAGCGTCAGCACGACCACCATGGGGATCTCCACGTACCACGGCATCGTGGCCTTGTCGTCCTTCGGTGCCTTCTTCGGCTCACCAGAAGGGCGGGGCTGGTACCGCGCCGTCACAGGACTACCGGACTGCTGCGGAAGTTCGGGCCACGGGGCGGTTCGGCGGGAAGACCGGGGATCAGGGTTGTGGGTCACGGGCAATCACCTTAGCACCAGGAAATCCAAACGCCCCCACCACCAGGTGAGGGCGTTTCGCACGGCAGGAGCTTAGCGGCGCTCCTTGATGCGCGCTGCCTTACCGCGCAAATCGCGCATGTAGTACAGCTTCGCGCGGCGGACACGGCCGCGGCGGACAACCTCGATGTGGTCGATGTTCGGGGAGTGAACCGGGAAGGTACGCTCCACACCGATGCCGAAGGAGATCTTGCGGACAGTGAAGGTCTCGCGGATACCAGAACCCTGGCGGCGGACCACGAAGCCCTCGAAGAGCTGGGTACGGGTAACGTTGCCCTCAATAACCTTCACGTGGACACCCAGGGTGTCACCGGGACGGAAGTCGGGGATGTCATCGCGCAGCTGGCCTGCGTCGACCTTGTCGATAATGCCGTTAGACATAACGAATGTTCCTTTTCAGATTTGGACAGAGGACCCTAGCGGCTCTTCCCTATGCAAGGCGCTCGGCTGGTTCGTGTCGGCTACATGACCCGAATATTCAAGCACACCACCAGGGGTTCACCCAAATCGCCGTGCGGTTTTCTCCGTCGTCGTTCCGTACCAGTACTGGACACCGGGAAGTGCGTTGACCACGGCCTGAGTCGCGTCCTTCAGCGGCAGCGCCGTGCGGCCCTCCACAACAACGCGGTACACCGGATCGAGCAGCGGGCCGTCTTCAGCCTGCAAATATTGCGTGACGACGGCATTGTCCACCACACACATCTGATCCTGCAGCTCCACTGTCACGGCGGCATCCATGAATCCCGCCCGGCGCAGCTTCTTCGCCACTTTGCCCTGGGACTTTTCCCACGCGACCGCATTCATGATCACCGCGATGTCGGTGGAGACATCCCGCGCATCGAGCGTGAATAGGTCATCTCCATCCAGCCCACCTTCTGCGCGCAGCTTATCGACGAGTTCCGGCCGCACCTGCTGCGTCCTGCGCAAAGCCTCATCACGGCGCCACCGGGCGATCTTGCCGTGGTCTCCCGATACCAGCACCTCCGGTGCCGAGAGTCCCCGCCACTGACGCGGCTTAGTGTAGGACGGTCCCTCGAGTAGGCCGTCAGAGAAACTGTCTTCCTCGTGGCTCTCGGTGTTGCCCAGCACGCCGGGAATGAGTCGCGTCACGGCCTCGGCGATGACCAATGCCGCCACTTCCCCACCGATGAGCACGTAGTCGCCGATGGAGACCTCCCGCACCCGGTAGCGCTGCGCGGCGTCCACGAACACACGCTGGTCAATGCCTTCATAGCGCCCGCAGGCGATAGCAATGTGCTCTTCGCGCGACCACGCCCGCGCATCCGCCTGCGTGAACGGCGCCCCGGCGGGAGTGGGCACGAGCAGAAGCGGTGCATCCGGGTCTTCGCCGTCCCGGTAGTCCCGCTCCTCTTGGTACGGCCGCGGCGCCACAGCGGCGACGTCGTCATGGCGCGCTTTGTCGTTGCGGTGCGGGGTGGCGGAGTGGAGTTGGGGGGCGCTGCCGTCGCTAAGCGGAAGTTGCGCCACGTGATCGAGCGCTTGGCCCCAGACTTCCGGGAGCATCACCATGCCGGGGCCGCCACCGAATGGCGAATCGTCCACCGCTTTGTGGTTGCCGGTGGCCCAGTCGCGCAGATTGTGCACGCCGACGGAGAGGATCCCCTGCTCGATCGCTTTGCCCAGCAGCGCGTGGCGCAGCGGGTCGAGGTACTCGGGGAAGATCGTGATGATGTCCAGTCTCATGCTCACAGCTCCAACAGACCCTCCGGCGGAGTAATCACCAGGTAGCCCTCATCCAGGTCGATCTCCGGCACGATGTCCATCACGAACGGCACCAGCACTTCTTTGCCGTGGTAATCCACTTCGAGGAGTTTGCGGTTGGGCATGGTCATCACGCCCGTGACCTCGCCGATGTGCGTGCCTCCGGCATGGTCAAGGAGCACTTTCAGACCGATGAGCTCGTGGTCGTAGTACTCGTCGGAGTCCTCGTCGCGCTCGAGCGGCTCGGCGAAGAACTGCATGCCGCGCAGCGAATCGGCGGCAGTGCGGTCCGCAACCTCCTCGAACGTGACCAGCAGGCGCTTCTGGTGCGGGCGCACCGACTTAATGGTCAGGTCACGCTCCTTGCCCGTCTGGCGGCCGTGGAGAACTTCGCCCTCGGCGAAGAAGATGTCCTCGTCGTCCGCGAGCGGCTCCACAACGACCTCGCCGCGCACGCCATGGGACTTCACTACCCTGCCAATCCTGATTTCCATGCAGCTCAGGCTACCGCGATCTCCTTCCGGGCATGAGAAAACCTCCCCAGGCCCTAGCCCAGAGAGGTTCGCGGGATGGCGACTAGTTCTCTTCTGCCTCAGCCTCTTCAGCCGGTGCGTCCTCAGCAGCGTCATCGGACTCAGCCTCAGCCTCAGCTGCCTCTCCAGCCTCAGCTTCAGCGGCGGCCTCAGCAGCAGCCTTAGCCTCTGCCTCTTCCTTAGCCTTCTTGCGCTTCTCGGTGATGGCCTCGGCGGTCGGGCCGCCAGCAGCTTCCTCAAGAGCCTGGTTGAACAGGTCGAGCTTGGACGGCTTCTCATCAGCAACCTTGAGGGTGCCCTCTGCACCGTCGAGGCCCTTGTGCTTCTGCCAGTCGCCGGTCACCTTGAGCAGAGCCGCAACCGGCTCCGTCGGCTGTGCGCCGACGCCGAGCCAGTACTGTGCACGCTCGGAATCGATGCGGATGAGCGACGGCTCTTCCTTCGGGTGGTAGATACCGATGTTCTCGATGACCTGACCGTCGCGACGGGTGCGGGCATCGGCAACGACAACACGGTACTGGGCATTGCGGATCTTGCCCACGCGCTGCAGCTTGATCTTGACAGCCATGTTTAAGTACTTCCTTACGGTCACTGGGCAGTGCAGACATCCGCCACTTATTGGCGGACCGGTTCAACCCTTAGATTTCCCTGCGTGTGACTGGCCGGCCGGTTGTGTGCTGTACTGGCACTACCGGGGTCGGCGCTTACGCAGCTCGAATCACCCTACCCGCTGCTGGCCTATACACCAAAAGAGGCGTGGGTTATGAGGTTTACAGGGAAAGCGCGGTAAGGTCTGCGGGGATCAACAAAACATACGAGCGAGACACGCCGGACAAGATTGCATGACTACCACGGTAAGCACACAGAAGCCACGCGAGCAGGGGCAAGCCCCCTTGCCTAGGCTGACGTACCGCAACGACCTTGACGGCCTGCGCGGGTTTGCCATCGCCTTAGTCGTAGTCTTCCACGTCTTCGTCGGGCGCGTTTCCGGTGGTGTGGATGTCTTCCTGCTGCTGTCCGGTTATTTCTTCATGGGTGCGCAGCTGCGCTATGCAGTCCGCCCGAACCCGTCGCTCAACCCATGGTGGCCGTTATGGCGCACCGCACGGCGTCTTCTGCCAGCGCTGGCGGTGGTGCTATCCGCGACCTACCTGGGGATCAAGTATCTCACGCCGGAGTTGCTCAGCCTAGAGCTGACTCAGCAGTTCACCGCGTCCGTGTTGTACTACCAGAACTACGAGCTCGCTGCGCAAGACGCCGCCTATGCCGCCGCGGGTTCGGAGACATCCCCGCTGCAGCACCTGTGGTCTATGAGTGTGCAGGGGCAGTTCTACCTCTTCGCCATCGCGGCCGGCATCATCGTGGCGCTGTTGGCTACCCGCGCACATATCGGTGTTAAGCGACTGCGCCGCGGCGCCATTGTCGTGCTCTCACTGGTCACTATCGCGTCCTTTGCCTACGCGTCGCGGCACGGGCTCGTCGGCACGCCGGAGAACTACTACGCCTTCCCCTCCCGCCTGTGGGAGCTGAGCTTCGGTGCACTGCTGGCCATGATTCCCTTCGCCGACGTCATCCCGGCACGGCTCCGCTCGTTCGCAGCGGGTCTCGGCCTAGTGATGATCACGATCACCGGCTTTGTCATCTCCACCTCGCTGGCATTCCCCGGCCCCGCCGCACTGCTCCCGCTGCTGGGTGCAGCTCTGGTCGTCGTCGCTGGGCCGGATCACGCTGTCGCCCGCGTACTGGCGTCCTCCCCGATGAAGTGGTTGGGCAAGGTGGCCTACTCCCTCTACTTGTGGCACTGGCCGCTGCTCATTCTGTTCACGGTGAGATCGGAACGCGACACGCCGTCGATCGCTTTGGGCATCCTCGTCATCGGCCTGTCGCTCGCGCTCGCGCACCTGACCTACAGCTTGGTCGAAGACCCGTTGCGCCAGCACGCCAAGCGCCCTAAGACGACGGACAAGCCCGTTCAACGCGCCAAAGCAAGCTTGACGACGCTTCCTGGCCGCCTCCGCGCCGCCGGCGGCGCCGTCATCGCTCTACTGTTGGCAGGTCTGCTGGCGATTCAGCCGGTCTTTGCCCGCCAAGTGGACAACGCCGAAGGCGTCCTGGACGCGGCCACCTACCCGGGCGTGATGGCGCGTTTCGGCGCCGATGTACCGGAGGCCCAAGCAGAACCGGACCCCACCTTGATCGCTGACATGTTCCCGCCGACCGTTGATGACGGCTGCTTGATCTGGATGGACCAGCCAGCCGACATAATGCCTGGCGAGCATTGCGTTTACGGCGACACCGAAGCCGACACCACCGTGGTTCTTTTCGGCGGCTCCCACTCGGAGCCCTGGGTCATCCCCCTGGACATCCTCGGCCGCGAACACGGGTTCAAGGTCGTACCGTACATGCGTCAGGAGTGCCCGCTAGTCCTCGATGATCTGGACACTGTGTCTGAAGTGTGTGCCGAGTGGTCCCAGCAAGCCTTCCAAAAGATCATCGACCTCGACCCGGACCTGGCGGTGTCCACCTCGACCCGGCCGGCCGGCCGCGCCGGCGAAGGCAGTGTCGGCCCTGACCTCGTTCCAGCCGCCTACGCACACGTGTGGGACACTCTCCGCCTGAACGACATCCCCTTCCTGGGCATTCGCGACAACCCGTGGGTATTCAGCCGTGAGGGCGAGCACATGGACCCCAACGAGTGCCTCGTTGCCGGCAACTCCATGGAAGCCTGCTCGACCGTCCGCGAAACCGTCTACGGATACGAAGACCCGGGCGAGGCGTTCCTCTTCCCTGAGAACCAGCAGTGGTCCCTGGATACGTCCGACTGGTTCTGCGACGACACGCTGTGCCCGCCGATCATCGGAAACCTTTACGTCTACCGCGATCAGAACCACATCTCCAACGCCTACGCGCGAACCACCACCCCGCTTGTGTGGGAGAAGCTCAGAGAGATCTTCGACGCCCTGGAGATTCCGCACAACGGCGGCACCGATGCCACCGATGCCACCGATGCCACCGATGCCACCGATGCCACTGAAGCCACCGGCGAAAGCAGCCCGACCACGCCGCCTGCACCGGAGAATGCTGACCCTGCCACCGACGACGGGGACCCTACCGGCGAGGCTCACCCCAACGGACCCTACGCACCCGCGGACCCGAACAACCCCGCGCTGGGAGAACCGGGCAAATTGATCTTCAACTAACGCGCGACACCGGAATACTACTCGGGGTTTTCCGTAATACTGCTCACGTGAAAGCCCTGGTGAGAAACATGCAGATCGGCTTATAAGCTCGAGCAGTATTCCGGGTCCGAGTAACTCTCGGACCTTACTTCTTTCTCTTCCCCCCGAAGCCCGGGAAGCCACCGCCCATTCCGGGCATGCCTCCCATTCCGGGCATGCCGCCCATGCGCTTCATCATCTCGTTCATGTCCATGTTGTTCAGGTTGCCTAGGTCCAGCCCGTCCATGCCGGGAGGCAGCTGCTCCTGAATCTTCTTCAGCTCAGCCGGATCGAGGCCGTCCATCCCGGGCATCCCCGGCATTCCACCAGGACCGGCGGGGGCTGCCGGGGCACCGGGCGCTCCGCCCATCGGCGGCATCTTCGGCCCGTTCTGCTTCTTCGGCGGCTTGCGCTTGCCCTTCTTGTTCTTGCGGCCCTTCGGCTGCTTCTTCGTCGCGGACCGGCCGCCGCCCATGCCAGGCATCCCCGGCATGCCGGGCATTCCGGACATGCCGAACTGGTTAGCCATCTTGCTCATCATCTTCTTCGCCTCGAAGAAGCGCTCCACCAGCTGGTTGACGTCAGCGACGGTGACTCCGGAACCGTTAGCGATGCGCTTGCGCCTGGAAGCGTTGAGGATTTTCGGATCTTCACGCTCCTGCGGTGTCATACCGCGGATGATGGCCTGGATGCGGTCGAGCTGCTTCTCGTCGACCATGTCAGCCATGTCGTTCATTTGCTTGCCGCCGGGCATCATTTTCAGAAGGTTGCCGATCGGCCCCATGCGGCGGATCATCAGCAGCTGATCCAGGAAGTCCTCCAGCGTCAGTTCGCCCGACCCCAGCTTCATGGCGGCTTCTTCCGCCTTCTGCTGGTCCATCATGGTCTCTGCCTGCTCGATCAGGGAGAGCAGGTCACCCATGCCGAGGATGCGGCTGGACATGCGGTCCGGGTGGAACACATCGAAGTCTTCGAGCTTTTCGCCTGTCGACGCAAACAGGATCGGCTTGCCCGTCACCTCACGGATCGACAGTGCTGCACCACCACGGGCGTCACCGTCGAGCTTGGTCAGCACGACACCGGTGAAGTCCACACCGTCAGCGAAGGCTTGCGCGGTGGTCACCGCGTCCTGGCCGATCATGGCATCGATGACGAAGAGGACTTCGTCCGGGTTGACCGCGTTGCGGATATTGCGGGCCTGGGTCATCAGGGTTTCGTCAATACCCAGCCGGCCGGCGGTATCGATGATGACCACGTCGGCGTTCGTGCGGCGGGCTTCGTCGATACTCGCCTGGGCCACGGAAACCGGATCGCCGTGAGAGGTGCCCATTTCGTGTTCTGCGGAATCCAGCGAGGTACCCGGGTCCGGCGCGAAAGTACGCACCCCGGCGCGCTCGCCGACGATCTGCAGCTGCTGGACAGCACCAGGGCGCTGCAGGTCGCAGGCCACAAGCATGGGGGCGTGCCCTTGCTTCTTCAGGTGCAGTGCGAGCTTGCCGGCCAAGGTGGTCTTACCGGCACCTTGCAGACCGGCCAGCATAATCACAGTCGGCGGGTTCTTCGCCAGGTTCAGGCGGCGCGTCTCACCGCCGAGGATGTTGGTCAGTTCCTCGTCGACGATCTTGATCACTTGCTGCGCCGGGTTGAGCGCCTCAGACACGTCGGCACCGAGCGCGCGCTCCTTGACCCGCTTGATGAAGGCGCGGACGACGGTCAGGGAGACATCGGCTTCAAGCAGCGCGATGCGGATCTCACGGGCGGTGGCGTTAATGTCCTCTTCCGTGAGTTTGCCCTTGCCCCGCAGACCTTTCAGCGCTGTTTGCAAGCGGTCTGACAATGACTCGAACACGAAAAAAGCTCCCTCGTAGCAAATGAAAAAAGTGGTGGGTACAGCCTAGCTGCTACCCACCACCTAAATCACATTGCTATTTCGACGTGCCCAGCAGCGCGTCGACAAAGCCCTCCACCTCGAACGGTGCGAGATCGTCCGCGCCCTCGCCGAGGCCGACGAGCTTGACCGGCACGCCAAGCTCTTCCTGCACCTGGAAGACGATGCCGCCCTTGGCTGTGCCGTCGAGTTTGGTCAGTACCACACCGGTGATCTCCACAACGTCCTTGAACACGCGGGCTTGAGTCAGGCCGTTCTGCCCCACTGTCGCGTCGAGGACGAGCAGAACTTCATCGACCTGAGACTTCTTCTCGACGACGCGCTTGACCTTGCCCAACTGATCCATCAGGCCGGTCGAGGTGTGCAGGCGCCCAGCGGTGTCGACGATGACCACGTCAGCCTGCTCCTCGACGCCGGTCTTCACCGCGTCGAAAGCAACTGCGGCGGGGTCAGCACCCTCAGCACCACGGACCGTGGACGCACCGACACGGCGACCCCAAGTCTCAAGCTGGTCGGCGGCTGCAGCACGGAAGGTATCAGCCGCGCCCAGCACAACGCGGTGGCCCATGGAGATGAGCACGCGGGCAAGCTTGCCCGTCGTAGTGGTCTTGCCGGTGCCGTTCACACCCACGACCAGAATGACGGCGGGCTTGCCCTCATTCGGCATCGCTTTGATGGAGCGGTCCAGCTCGGGACGGCCTGCCTCGATGAGGGTCTCCCGCAGCATGGCGCGAGCTTCTTCCTCAGAGGCCACACCGCGCTCAGCGATCTTCGCGCGCAGATTCTCCGTCACCTTCATGGTCAGCTCTGCACCGAGGTCTGCCATGATGAGGGTGTCTTCGATCTCTTCCCACGCGTCCTCGTCCAAATCACCGGCGGTGAGAATGCCCAGCAGGCCCTGACCGATGGCGTTCTGGGAGCGGGACAGGCGACCGCGCAAACGGCCGATGCGGCCAGCAGCCGGGGCAATGTCATCCAGTGGCTGCTGCTGAGGGGCAGGTTCGCCTTCGGGCACCGGGGTCTGCGCACGGGCTTCCTCAGCCACATCCGCAGTGGTGCGGGCGATTTCAGCCGCTTCTTCTGCTTCCTCCTCCGGGGTCTGGTTGACTGGGGCAGCCGGCTCGGCAACATCGGCTGCGTCGTCGTGCACCTGGGCAGACACGGCATCCTCAGCTGCATCATCAGCCGCACCAGCTTCCGGATTGGCGGACATCGCCCCGAGTGGCTTACCCACGCTCAAACCGTCCGGATCAACAGCCTCGGCCGGTGCGTCATCAAGCAGTTCGTCCTCAACCGGCTCTTCCTCAACCGGCTCCTCGACCTCGACAGGCTCGTCGACCTCGACGATGTCGTCGTCGACGACCGGATCACCGTCAACATCCACCACAGCATCAGGCTCAGCGCTGGCCGCAGCAGCTGCCGGCTCAGGCTCGGCGGGTGTCGGCGTGTTCAAGGGCTCGTCGACACGCACGGGCTCTTTCTCCGCGGTCGCAGCACCCGCCGGGGCGAAGTTGAAACCGCCTTTAGCCTGGTAGTTACCGGACTTCTCCTGCTGGGTGAGTTCCTTCGGCTCCTCCGGCTCCGCCTTGTCAAAGGAGACGGTCTTGGACTTCTTGCGGTTGTTGCCCACCACCACGATGATGCCCACGATGATGAGAAGCACCACGATGACGGCGACAATGATCCACAGAACGGTTGAATTCATCATGGCCCCCATAGTGCCACCAGATCACAGCGAGCGGGGCGGCACCCTACTCCTGCGGGTTCGGCGAGGGGCTCATGCGCTGGGAGATCACGCGGGTCACACCGTCGCCACGCATGGTCACGCCGTAGAGCACGTTCGCGACATCCATCGTCGGCTTCTGGTGGGTGATCACAATGAGCTGCGAGTCCTCGCGGAGCTCTTCGAGGAGGGCGATGAGGCGACGGAGGTTGACGTCGTCAAGCGCTGCTTCGACCTCGTCCAACACGTAGAACGGGCTCGGGCGGGCACGGAAAATGGCCACGAGCATCGCCAACGCCGTGAGTGACTTCTCCCCGCCGGAGAGCAGCGAGAGCCGTTTGACCTTCTTGCCCGGGGGACGCGCCTCGATCTCGATCCCGGTGGCGAGCATGTCCGAAGGGTCAGTCAGCAGCAGCCGCGCTTCACCGCCGGGAAACAGCGTCTGGAATACGCGGGGGAATTCGCGTTCCACGTCGTGCCACGCGTCGGTGAACAGCTGCAGGATTTGCTTATCGACGTCATCGATCACCCCGGTGAGATCTTTCCGCGCCTGGACGACATCAGCGAGCTGGGTGGACAGGAAGCTGTACCGCTCCTCCATCGCCTTGTACTCTTCCAGCGCCAGCGGGTTGACCTTGCCTAACGCGGCGAGATCCTTCTCGGCCTGCTTGAGGCGCTTGGTTTCGGCATCCTTGTCGAAGTCTTCGCCGGGCGTGTACCCCTCGAGAAGATCGTCGATGGCGATGCCGAGCTGCTCGACGATCTTCTCCTCCGCCTCAGAAGTGCGCACCTGCGCCTGCTCACGGGCGATGTCAGCCGCATGTGCGGTGTCACCAAGCCGGCTCAACTGCTGGCGCAACGCGCTGACTTTGTCGCGCGCCTGTGACTGCGCGACGGTGAGCTGCTTGACCTGGGAGGTGAGCTCGTCGCACTGTTCGGTCGCGCGGCTGAGCGCGTCGGCGATGCGTTCCTGCAGCGTTTCGGCGTGCGCTGCGACGGTCCGGGCGAGCTGTGCCTGGGCTCGCTTCCGCGCCATTGCTGCCTCGTGACGTGCTTTGGCTTGCTGTTCGCTTTCCGCTTGACGACGCAGCGCAGCGCCCCGGCCCGCAACCTGCTCCACCGCCTGTTGGGCGGAACGGGCGGCCAGTGTGGCTTCCATTTCGCGGGATCGGGCGTCCGCTAGTTGCGCAGCTGCCTCGTCGCGGGCAGTAGAATCTGCCTCTTCGTCAGTGTCGGGCTGCTCGACCCGGGACAGCCGGTCGCGGGTCTCCGCAAGGTGCTTCACCCGGTCAGCGAGCCGGATTTCTGCCTCGGTGGCTTGTTTGGCGGCGCGCTCATGCTGCTGCCGCGCCTGCTGCGCCTGACTGGTCAGGCGTTGGTGGTCGCGTTTCCACGAGGCGGCGTGCGCGTCGTGCTCCTTGAGCGCAGCTTTCGCTGAGGCGGCTGCGACCCGGGCTTCCTCCGCAGCGATCTTCGCGCCCTCAAGGGTGCCGGAGAGCTCATCGAGCGCAGCCTGAGCGCGTTCCAGTTCCGCTGTCGCTTGTTCTATCTGGGCGGCGACCTCAACCGACGACGCACCACCGGATCCGGCCGCGATCCAGCCCTCACCGACGACGGTGCCGCCCGCCGTCACGGCACGCAGGCGCGGATCATCCTGCACCGCAGCACGGGCGGAGGTGACATTCTTGGCCAGAATGACATCGACAAGCACGCGCGTGACAGGGCCGGTGATCTCCGGTGCCAGTGTCACGTGATCGAGCAGCCAGGTCGTGCCGGCTGGGGGTGCACCGTCGAGACGCCAGGAGCGGCCACCGGCCTGGGTGTCCACCACCACTGTGCGCGTCGCCTGACCGAGCTCACTTGCAACCTCCTCGCCGACCTCGCCGGCGAGAGCCTCAGCGTGCGGGCCGAGCGCCGCTGCCAAAGCTTTCTCCAACCCTGCTTCTGCCTTGACCCAGTCGGCCAACGGGGCGAAACCTTGGCCTAAGACATCGGCCGCGTCGGCGACCGGGGCGGTTTCAGCGAGTGTGGAGATGCGTGCAGATAGAGAGTAGACAGTCTTCTCACGCTGTTTTTGCTCCTCACGGAGCTGGTCGAGGCGCTTCTCCGCCGCATCGGCTTCCGCCCCGGCGCGGGTGTGCGCCTGGACGAGAGGTTCCCGCTCACTGTCGACGGACGCCAGCTTCTCAGCAGCTTGTGCCGCCTGCTCCTCCGCATTGCGGGCCTGCTGGCGCGTCTCCTCCGCCGCTGCCGCAAGCCTTTCCACTTCTTGCTGGGCGGACTCAACCGCTCCCGCTTGGCTCTCCTCCTGGGCGAGCAGGCGGACTACGCCTTCACGCCGGTCAGCAATCGCCCTGACTTGGGCTTTGTGCTCAGCTTCGGCCGCGGCGGCTTTCTCCTTCAGTTCCGCGACTTCGGACAGCACAGCGTTCAATGCAGCCTGGGCCTTGTCGTGCGCGGCCTGTTTCGCGGCGTGGTCTTCCTCCGCCCGCTCGGCGAGCGCAATCAGCTTCTTCGGATCCTGGCCGCGGTAGTCCACAATCTCGTCAGCATGACGGGCGCGTTCGGAGGCAATGCGCAGTGTCGCCGACGTTCGCTCTGCCAGCGACGACAGGCCGAACCAGAGCTGTTGCGCAGCGTCAGCAGCGGCCGTCGCGCGTGCCTGGTTTTCTTCTACTGTCTGCTGGTGTCCTTCGGCGTCTTCCAACTCGGCGGTGACGTCCTGGACTTTCTGGGCGTGGAGTTCGGCTGCGCGAGTGGCGTCGATAAGCGACGCGCGAAGAGTGACAACCCTGTGGCCTGCGATTTTCAGGCGAGCGTCGCGCAGATCCGCCTGGACCGTCGCCGCCCGCTGCGCGGCTTCAGCTTGGCGCGCCAACGGCTTGAGCTGCTTGCCCAGCTCGTCGGTGAGGTCGGTGAGGCGGTCCAGGTTCGCCTGCATGCCCGTCAGCTTGCGCTGTGCTTTCTCCTTGCGGCGGCGGTGCTTGAGCACACCGGCAGCTTCCTCGATGAACGCGCGGCGGTCCTCCGGGCGCGACTCGAGAATCTCATTGAGCTTGCCCTGGCCGACGATGATGTGCATCTCGCGGCCAATGCCTGAGTCCGACAGCAGCTCCTGAATATCCATCAGGCGAGCCTTGGAGCCGTTGATCTCATACTCCGACGCGCCATCGCGGAACATGCGGCGGGTGATGGCCACCTGCGTGTACTCGATTGGCAGCTTGCGGTCCGAGTTGTCGAACGTCAGCGTCACCTCCGCGCGGCCGAGCTGCTTGCGCTCGCCAGCACCAGCGAAGATGACGTCCTCCATCTTCCCGCCGCGGAGATTCTTGGCCCCCTGCTCCCCCATCACCCACGCCAGCGCATCGACCACGTTCGACTTGCCAGAACCGTTCGGGCCAACGACCGCGCAGATGCCCGGCTCGAATTTCATCGTCGTCGATGACGCAAAGGACTTGAATCCTTTAAGCGTCAACGAACTGAGGTGCATTCGGGTGATTCTAGTCGACAGTTAGTTGACGGAGTACCTACCGCTCCTCAAAACCCTGCGCGCCCTTCGGCTCACTGTGCTGCGCCTCAACGTGAGTCACGTTCCCCGGGCGGTCAGCCGTCGACGGGTCTTCGCGCAACAGCGCCAGAAGCTTATCGACGTCCGCCTCTTCCCCCTCAGCCACAACCTCCACGCGGCCATCTTCGAGGTTCTTCGCGTAACCGGTGATGTTGTGCTTCTTCGCCTGGGATTTCACCCAATAGCGAAAGCCCACGCCTTGGACGTGTCCGTGAACGTGGGCTGTCATGCGTGTGTCTGCCATGCAGACCAGATTAGCGTGCTTCTGTCAGGCCGCCCTCGTCGTTGCTCTCGCCAGAGCGGCGTGCATCGCGTGCGGTGACACGGTCTTCGATGCTGCGGCGGGTGACTGGGTCGGAGCCGTCCCAGAACTCGACGTTCTTCACCTCAGGCAGCATGTCGCGGTGGAAGACCGGATCCATGCCCTGCTGGCGTTGCTCGTTGAAGTTCTTCAGCAGCTTGATGGCCACTCCGCCAAGCGGAACAATTGCCGCAATGTTGAAGACGGCCAGCAGACCAGCCATGGTGTCGCCGAGCGCCCACACGAGCGGCACGGAGCCGAATGCACCGAAGATGACGAAGCCAATCACCACAAGGCGGAAGACGAGCATGACGGTCTTGTTCTCCGTCAGGTACTCCACATTGGCCTGTGCAAGGTAGTAGTTGCCCAGCACGGAGGAGAACGCCAGGAAGAACAAGATGAATGTGATCGCGTGGGCGCCCCATGCACCGACGGAATCAGCCAGCGCGGACTGGGTCAACGCGGCGCCCTGGATGTCGTCTTTTCCGTAACTCACCGCCGGGCCGAGCAGCACGACGAACGCCGTGATGGAACAGACGATGAGGGTGTCAAAGTACACGCCGAGCGTTTGCACCAGGCCCTGCTTGACCGGGTGGGAAACGGTTGCCGTGGCGGCAGCGTTCGGCGCGGAGCCCATGCCTGCCTCGTTGGAGAACAGGCCGCGGCGCATGCCCTGCATGAGCGCTAAGCCGACCGTGGCACCAGCAACCTGCTGGAAGCCGAGGGCGTGGCCCACGATGAGGCTGACCATGCCAGGGACCTCGCCGATGTTCAACACAACGACGGTGACACCGATGATGATGTATGCGCCGGCCATGAACGGCACGATGACCTGGGTCCAGTTAGCGATGCGTGTGACACCGCCGAAGATGACCACTGCAGTCAGCGCCGCGATAATCGCTGCGACCGCGCCCTTCATAACCAGTGAGTCGGTGCCCAGGGAACCGCCGACTGCCTCAACGATCGAGTTGGTCTGGATGGCGTTGTAGACGAACCCGTAGGTCAACGCGAGAAAGACGGAAAAGATCGTGGCCAGCGGGGCCCAGCCCAGACCGCGGGTCATGTAGTAAGCGGGGCCACCGTGGTAGTTGCCGTCCTCGTCCTTGGTCTTCCACAGCTGGGCAAGCGTCGACTCAACGAAGGCCGTCGCTCCTCCGAGAAGGGCGAGCATCCACATCCAGAACACAGCGCCGGGACCGCCGACAGAGATAGCCAGGGCAACACCGGCGACGTTGCCGGTGCCCACACGGGAGGCAGCAGAGATGGTGAAGGACTTGAACGCGGAGAGCCCACCGTATTCCTCATCCAGGTCGCGCCCTTCCCGGTCCTTGCCCTTTGGGGACTCGGTAATGGCTTTGAACATGTCCGGCAACGACCGAATCTGCACGAAGATCGTGCGCAGGCCGAAGTACAGCCCACCCAGCACCAGGAAGAGTGGAACGATGTATGTCCAGAGAATGTCGTTGATGGTGCCGTCAACAACGTTTAAGGCGGTTTCCATGCCGGGGAGTTTATCGGCAACCCGCCCCATCGACGTAATGGTTACTAGGAGCAGTGCCTAAAGCACCTGGCAGACCGGGCAAAAATAACTGGATCGGCCATTGACCACGGTCCGGGCGATGGGGGTACCGCAGCGGGCGCACGGCTCGTCCGCCTGCCCGTACGCATTCAAGGATCGGGAGAAGTAACCGGAGGCGCCGTTGACGTTGACGTAGAGCGAATCGAAGCTCGTTCCGCCTGCCTGGAGCGCGCGGGCCATCACGGCGCGAGATTCCTCCAGCAACCGGACTGCGTCGCGCTGCCGTAGGGCGCGCCCCTTGCGGGTGGGTTTGATCCATGCAGCCCACATCGCCTCGTCGGCATAAATAGAACCGATGCCGCTGACCACCGACTGGTCCAGCAAAACCGTCTTAATGGCCACGTTCTTCTTCCGGATCGCACGGGCGGTAGCCACTGGGTCAAAATCCGTCTCGAACGGGTCCGGGGCGATATGCGGGATGGCGGCGGGGATGCCGTCGATAAGCTGCGTATACTGCCAGGACCCGAATGTGCGCTGGTCAATGAAGTCGAGCTCGAATGGCGCGGAACCCACGCCGTGCATGAGCGCGCGGATGCGCAGATGAGGGCTGTCGACGAGCCCTGGTTCCCCGACGATCATCTGGCCGGACATGCGGAGGTGGACCATGACCGCGGCGCCGTCGGAAAGCTCGAGCCACATGAACTTGCCGCGCCTACCTGTGCCCGTGACACTCAGGCCAGGCAGGATCTCCGTGAGATCGACATCGTTGCCGCGCACAGCGCGCGGGTGAAGCACCTCGACGGTGTCGAAGGTGCTGCCGACGATGTGCGTGTCCAACCCCCGCCGGACTACCTCGACTTCGGGGAGTTCGGGCATTTACTTCTGCCTCAGCGCGACAGCTTCAGGGTGCTCCTTGAGGAAGAAGAATGCCTCGCGGGCCGAGTTCTGCTCCGCTGTCTTCTTGTTCTGGCCGCGGCCTACGCCACGGCGAACCCCGTCGATGGCGACTTCGGCGGTGAAGATCTGCTCGTGCTCCGGCCCCTTGGCCGTGGCGGTGTAGACGGGCGGGTTGCCGCCGAGCTCTGCGACGCGTTCTTGCAGCTCCGTCTTCCAGTCCTGGATCCAATGCGCGTTCTCGATCTTGTCGTCGAAGAGCCGGGTAATCACGTCGCGGGTCACATCAAAGCCGTGCTGCCGGTAGATCGCACCCAGCACAGCCTCGGTCGTGTCCGCCAAGATCGAGTCCTTCTTGCGGCCACCGGTGGCTTCCTCGCCTTTCCCCAAAAGGACGTGTGCGCCGAGGTCGATGCTGCGAGCAACATCCGCCAACCCGTAGCGCGAGACGATGCGGGCGCGCATGGGCGACAGGTCAGACTCCGGCCGGGACGGGAAACGGTCGAACAGCTCGTTGGCAATCGTGAGGCCCAGCACGGCGTCACCAACGAACTCGAGACGCTCGTTGTTCGGTAGGGTCCCGTGCTCATTCGCGAAAGACCGGTGAGTCAGCGCCAGTTTCAGCAGATCAGGCTCAACGTCAACACCGAGACGCTCGAGCAGTGAAGCGTGATCGATTCCCGCGAACGCCTCAGCCCACGCCTGAGAACCCGAGATCTTGTTCTTCTTCGCCCGCGGCACTATTTGCTCCCGCTGTCCCCGTCGCCGAGGAACTTCTCCAAACCGGCCCAGCGCGGGTCGACGCGGTCCGTCTCTTCTTCGGAGATACCGTCGGGCGCGGGAACCTCGGAATCTTCCGGGCACTCCGGCTGGCAGGTGGGGTTGAACGGCAGGTTCAGGCCTGCTTCGTCGACAAACGCCTGTTCCAGATCGACTGTGTCGTCCACAATGCGGGGCACATCGTCGCCGGAGCCGGCATCCGCGTCATCCTCAGCGTCGCCGGTGATGAAGTCGTCTCCACCGGAAAAGACCTGGGAGACGGTCAGGGTCTCGGTCGGGGTGAGGGGACGCAGGCAGCGGACGCACTGGCCTTGCAGCTGAGCGGTCGCTGTAGCATCAACGAGCACGCCACTGCCCAGCGGCGTGATCGTTGCCTCCACCTCAACTTCGGCGCCTTCCGGGATCGCGATCATCTCGGGGCCGATGCGTGAAGGGGATGGGCCGGTGTGAGTGAGAGTTTTCGGAAGGCCGTCGCCGCGCAGGACGTCGGCTACATCGAAGACAAACGGATTCGTAGCCATAACGCGCACAAGCCTACCGTGTCCCCGCCCCCGCGACAGATTCAGGCAGAGCAGGTGGCAGGGGCGGTGATGCGTTAGTTCGAGCGCGGGCGACGGGCGCGATCAGCGCGGTCGGCACGGTCGGGGCGCTCTGGACGCTCAGCGCGCTCACGGTCGTAACGAGCGTACCCATCGGCGTGCGTAGCACGGCCGGATGCTCCGGCGCCGTGGCGCAGAGCGGAACGGTCAGAGGAGACGGTGCGCAGCACACTGGTCAAAGTTTCCTCGAACTCGCCCAACTTGGAGTCGACGTACTCATCGCATTCAGTGCGCAGGCGGTTGGACTCGGTGTGGGCGGTCTCGACGATACGGTGCGCTTCCTCGTCGGCGCGGCGGGTGACCTCAGCCTCGGAGACGAGACGCTGCTGCTCTTCGCGGCCTTCGGCCACAGAGCGCTCGTAGGATTCGTTACCGTCAGCGATAAGGCGCTCAGACTCGCGACGGGCGCGATCGACCGTTGTGTCGGCCTCCTCGCGTGCGCGGTCGACGAGCGTGTTCGCGTCGTCTTCGGCGGTGGCAACGAGCATGGTGGCGCGCTGCTGCGCCTCACCCAGCATCGACTCGGACTCGTTGTGGGCGTCGGAGACAAGGCGCTGAGCTTGATCTTCGGCCTCGACGATCATCTCGTCTGCGCGCTCCTCGGCGCCGCGGAGGATCTCGTCCTGCTTGTCCAGGACGTCTTGTGCATCGTCGACTTCGACGGGGAGGGCGTTGCGGATGTCGTCAAGCAGCGCGAGCACTTCGTTGCGGGGAACCATGCAGTTCGATGTCATGGGCACGCCGTAAGCCTGCTCGACAGTGGTGACCAACTCATCCAATGCTTCAAATACGCGGTACATGACTTCTAAAGTACTGGTAGAAACACTAAAGCCCCGGCAGGCCGGGGCGGTGTGTTGCAGGTGGCGCAGCCTAGATCAGGCTAGATAACGCCCTGAGCAAGCATAGCGTCGGCGACCTTCTTGAAGCCGGCGATGTTGGAGCCGACAACGTAGTCACCTTCGTGATCGTATTCTGCCGCAGTATCGGAGATGTTGCGGAAGATGTTCTCCATGATGCGCTTGAGGCGCTCGTCGGTGTAGTCGAAGGACCAGGAGTCACGGGAGGCGTTCTGCTGCATCTCCAGTGCAGAGGTTGCCACGCCGCCGGCGTTAGCGGCCTTGCCCGGAATGAAGTGGGTGCCGGACTTGCGGAAGACCTCAATGGCATCAGCGGTGGACGGCATATTCGCACCCTCGGCGACATACTTCACGCCGTTGTCCACGAGTTTTTGGGCGTGATCGCCGTCGAGCTCGTTCTGGGTTGCGCACGGCAGAGCGACATCGGCGGACAGGTCCCAGATGGAGCCGTCGGAGTGGAAGGTGCCTTCTGCCTCCTTGCAGTACTCGTCAACGCGGCCGCGGCGGACTTCCTTGATCTCACGGAGCAGCTCAAGGTTGACACCGTTCGGCGTCTCCACCCAGCCGGACGAGTCGGAGAAACCGATGACGGTGGCGCCAAGCTCCTGCGCCTTCTGGATGGCGTAGGTGGCTACGTTGCCGGAGCCAGAGACGATGACCTTAGCTCCGTCAAAGGAGTCACCGTTGTGCTTCATCGCCTCGTTGGTGATGTAGACAACGCCGTAGCCGGTGGCCTCGGTGCGGACCAGGGAACCGCCCCATGTCAGGCCTTTGCCGGTGAGGACACCGGACTCGTGCTCGTTAGAAAGGCGGCGGTACTGGCCGAAGAGGTAGCCGACCTCGCGGCCGCCGACACCGATGTCACCCGCCGGGACGTCGCGGTACTCACCGATGTGGCGGTGCAGCTCCGTCATGAAGGACTGGCAGAAACGCATGATCTCCTGCTCGGACTTGCCCTTCGGGTCAAAGTCGGAGCCGCCCTTGCCGCCGCCGATGGGCAGGCCGGTCAGGGAGTTCTTGAAGATCTGCTCGAAGCCGAGGAATTTGATGATGCCGAGGTTCACGCTCGGGTGGAAGCGTAGGCCGCCTTTGTAAGGTCCCAGCGCGGAGTTGAACTGGACGCGGAAGCCGCGGTTAACGCGTACCTCGCCGGAGTCAGTGACCCACGGCACGCGGAAGATGATCTGGCGTTCCGGCTCGCAGAGGCGCTCGATGAGGCCGTAGTCGTTGTAGTGAGGATCCTTCTGCAGGACGATCTTCAGGGAGTCGAGGACTTCAGCGACTGCCTGGTGGAATTCGGGTTCGCCGGCGTTGCGGCGGAGCAGCTTGTCGTAGTAACCGGACATTTCATCGTCGTAGTTAGCCATGCTGGATCCTTTCCTTTTCTAACGGTTGACAGGTAAGCACTATAGTCCCGCCTCGGCCGACCGCGCTTCTTTCCTGCCATCCCGTTGCTATCGTCTTCGGTGAACTAGCAGCAATGAACCTACCGCGTCCGGCAACACCCAGCTGGATGAGCAAAGAACAAAGGACCTCGATGACGCACTCCTACCCCGCCCTCGGCCCGCGTAACGACGACGAAGGCAACGCGGGACTACCTGCTAATTTTCAGCCAGATGCGCGGACCATCCGCGTCATCGTCGCCCCAGACTCGTTCAAGGGCACGGCCTCTGCCGCCGACGCTGCGGAATGGATTGCGGAAGGAATCCGGTCCGTCATCATCGACTGTGACATTGAGCACATGCCTATGGCGGACGGGGGCGAAGGCACTTCTTCGCTTTTCGACGGCACCGTGGTCACTCTCCCCACCACCGATGCCGCTGGACGTCTCACCGAGGCGAGCTACGTCTACAACGCCGCGGAGGAAACCGCGTACATCGACGTCTCGGCAGCAACAGGGCTACCCGCTGTGAAGGACAAGCCTGTCCCGCTCACCGGCGACACCTACGGCACTGGGGTTCTCATCGCTGACGCGCAGAGCCGCGGCGCGAAAACGATCGTGCTGGGCATGGGCGGATCTGCCACGATCGACGGTGGCACCGGCATCCTCGTTGCCCTAGGCGCCAACCCGATGGATGCCAACGGGCATCCCCTGCGCCACGGCGGCGGGAACTTGGGCGACCTCCACGACATCGACACCGCGCAGCTGAACATTCCGGCAGCGTCTGTGGACTGGGTGCTCTTGGCGGACTCCGAGTTCCCCGCAACCGGCCCACGTGGCGCTGCCCGCATCTTCGGTCCACAGAAGGGTGCCAGCGACGAAGACATCGAGCGTGTCGATGCCGCGTTGCACCACTTCTGCGAGTTCGCCGGCATCGACCCGGACCAGCCCGGCTATGGTGCCGCCGGCGCGCTGCCCGTGGGCATCACGTGGCTGTCGCGGTTCCTGCACGGCAACGACGAGCACGTCCACGTCGTCTCCGGTGCCCGCACCGTCGCCTCTTCCTACGGCCTCAAGGAGAAGATCGCTGGGGCCAACCTCGTGGTCACCGGCGAGGGCACATACGACGAGCAGTCCGCGGGCGGCAAGGTGGTCTCCGTCGTCGCCGAGCTCGCAGAGGGCACCGGTGCTACCGTCGCAGTCATTGCGGGCGGCTTCGAAGAAGAGCTGCCAGACGATGTGATCACGGTGGAGATCGGTGAGCCCGGCGAGTCCGAGGAGGACGTTCGCGATCAGCTCATCCGTGCCGGCGCCCAGGCCGCGGTGGGTTACCTCAACACTTCCACGGCCCAGGGATAGACAGCCGGAAGCTCGAAGTCCATCTGGCGCTCCAGCGCCACCGGATCCTTCGGCAAATCCGCCTTCGGGGTGAGTACGCGCGACAAGCCCATGGCCAGGCTGTTCATGGAGCTAGCCCCGTCGGCCTCAATGACGTAGCGGTGCACGACTGCCCCGTCCGGCTCTTCCCCACGCTCTTCGCGGTAGGCGCCGCGCAGCTGCTCAAGGGTGTCCCCGTGGAGGTCGGGTGTGCCGGTGTGGCGGACGGAGCCGTCGCTAAGCTTGCCGCGCCGCACCAAAATCTCCACCGCACGCGTGAATGCCTCCCCCACTTCGCGCGCGGCGGAATCGTCGGGAACAAGCACGTCAAACTGAATAGCAGGCATGAAAACAGACTAGCTAATAGCCTTGAGGAGCATGACTCACCGCGACCCGATCAGCCACATGGCGGACGGAACCATCAAACAGTACAACCCGTTCTCGGGCACCCAGGTGTGGACGGTGCCGGGGCGCGGCAACCGGCCGCTGGCCGTACCCAAGCAAGAACCGCACTCCCTGGAGCCGCACGACTTCACCGACTCCTGCAATTTCTGCGCGGACCGTAAGCTGAAGACCCCGCCGGAGAAATCCCGCATTGTCCAGCGCGACGGCGGGTGGGAGATCCTCCGCGACCTGTTGCCGCATGAATTGGACGACACGCAGCCGATGTTCCGCCGCGTGCCTAACCTCTTCGAGATCGTCTCCTACGACTACTGGGCGAAGAACTACGGCTTCCACATGGACACCTCCCGCGAAGACCACATGGAGCGCTACCTCGCCGACGATGCCGGGCGCCACCACGTCTTCGACGTTGTGCGCATGCGCCTGAAAGCCGGCGGCCACGACGACAACCTGACCGAAGAGGAATTGCTCGCGCACGTGCCCGCCTACTTCGGCGGCGGACACGACGTGATCATCGGCAGCCGCCACTTTGTCGACGGCGCGCAGGACTCTTCCCAGCTCGCGTCCTCCGGCACGCTGACGCCCGACGAGCACCACGCGTTCATTGCGTTCACCATCGATTCCTTGCGCGACCTCTATGAACGCAACCGCTACGCGCCGTACGTGTCCGTCTTCCAAAACTGGCTCGCTCCTGCCGGTGCCTCGTTCGACCATCTGCACAAGCAGCTCGTTGCGATCGACGAACGTGGTGTGCAAGCCGACTTTGAGATAGACAAACTGCGCCAGAACCCCAACATTTACAACGAGTGGGGCATCAACTACGCCAGCTACCACAACCTCATCATCGCGGAGAACGATCACGCGGTGATGACGGCGGGCATCGGCCACCGCTACCCCACCATGAACATTTACTCCAAGTCTGCGACCCCGGAACCGTGGCTGCAAACAGCAGACGAGGTGCGCGGGATGTCCGACCTCATTCACGCCGCCCACGCGGCGACCGGCCCGGAAGTACCGAGCAACGAAGAATGGCACCACAAACCCATCGACCTGGACATGCCCATGCCGTGGCACATCAACCTGAAATGGCGTGTATCCACCCTGGCCGGCTTCGAAGGCGGCACCAAGGTCTACGTGAACACCTTGTCCCCCTACGACATCCGCGACCGCATGGTGAGCAACCTCTACCGGTTGCGTGAAGAGGGACGACTCGCCGACAGGCTGCGCATCGCCACAGAATGCTCTCCCGTGCGCAACGCGTTGCGCTACAACCCAGTGCTGCAGTAGCCCTGTGTTGCTCGAGATTACCCGATGCTGCTCGGTGCTGGTCGATGTCGTCTGATGTTGCGCGGGTGCACTAGTTGGGGCGGCACCCAGTATCCGCAATCTCGGTACAGTGGCAGGCGCACGAAAGCGCACCCTGATGAAACCAGATGAATAACTGAGGTAAACACCGCAATGAACATGCCAGCACATCCGCCCGCATTCGTTGACACTGTTGGAGGCCACGTCCGCTCGGTCTCTGGTTCCGCCCCCGACTCCGCATCCCGCAAGAAGTTCTGGACCGGCCTGTCCCTGGCCGTCATCGAGAACATCGGCGACAAGTGGGAGGCTACTCGCGAGGCGTACTCTGCCACCCGCCAGCAGGCGTACTTCTCCGCAGAGTTCCTCATGGGTCGCGCGCTGCTGAACAACCTGACCAACCTTGGGCTGGTGGACGATGCGAAGCGCGCAGCAGCAGAGAATGACCACGACTTCCTCGATGTGCTCGAAGCTGAGCACGACGCCGCGCTGGGTAACGGCGGCCTGGGCCGCCTGGCTGCGTGCTTCCTCGACTCTGCCGCCGCGCAGGACTACCCGGTCACCGGCTACGGCATCCTCTACCGCTACGGCCTGTTCCGCCAGGAGATCGTTGACGGCTTCCAGAAGGAGCACCCGGACGCGTGGCGTGAGAGCTTCCACCCGTTCGCGGTCCGCCGCGGCACGCAGCAGCGCATCGTCAAATTCGATGACATGCACGTCCGTGCCATCCCCTACGACATGCCCATCACCGGGTACGGCACCGACAACGTAGGCACCTTGCGCCTGTGGGATGCCTCCCCGATGAGCGAGTTCGATTACGACGCATTCAACTCCCAGCGCTTCTCTGACGCCATCCTTGAGCGCGAGGCCGTGCATGACCTGACCCGCGTGCTCTACCCGAACGACACCACCTACGACGGCAAGGTGCTGCGCGTGCGCCAGCAGTACTTCTTCGTCTCCGCCTCGCTGCAGGAGATGGTGGACAACTACATTGAGCACCACGGGGATGACCTGCGCGGTTTTGCCGACTACAACTCCGTGCAGCTCAACGACACCCACCCGGTGCTGGGCATCCCGGAGCTCATGCGCATTCTGCTCGATGACCACGGCATGACCTGGGAAGATGCCTGGGACGTTGTCACCAACACGTTCGCCTACACCAACCACACTGTCCTCCAGGAGGCCCTGGAGACCTGGGATGTATCCATCTTCCAGCAGCTCTTCGGCCGAGTGTGGGAGATCGTTGTGGAGATCGACCGCCGCTACCGCGAGGACATGGCGTCCCGCCAGCTTTCTCCCGACACGATTCACCAATACTCGCCCGTGCACGACAACAAGGTGCACATGGCGTGGATCGCCTGCTACGCCGCGTACTCCATCAACGGTGTCGCCGCGATCCACACCGAGATCATCAAACGCGACACCCTGGGTTACTGGAACGAGCTGTACCCGGAGAAGTTCAACAACAAGACCAACGGCGTCACCCCGCGCCGTTGGCTGCGCATGTGCAACCCGCGTCTGTCGGAATTGCTGGACCGTCTCGTCGGTTCTGACGCATGGGTCACCGACATGGACAAGCTCAAGGAGTTGCGCCGCTACGCTGACGATGGCGCAGTGATGAAGGAACTGCGCGCGATCAAGTCCTCCAACAAGCGCGACTTCGCCGACTGGGTCCGCGTCCACGAGCACGTGGAGATCGATCCTGAGTCCGTCTACGACACCCAGATCAAGCGCCTGCACGAGTACAAGCGCCAGTTGCTCAACGCGCTCTACATCCTGGACCTGTACTTCCGCATCAAGCACGACGGTGAGCGTGACGTGCCCAAGCGCACCTTCATCTTCGGCGCGAAGGCGGCCCCCGGTTATGACCGCGCCAAGGGCATCATCAAACTCATCAACGCCATCGGTGACCTGGTGAACAACGACCCGGAGGTCTCCGAGTTCCTGCGCGTTGTGTTCGTGGAGAACTACAACGTCTCGCCGGCAGAGCAGATCATTCCTGCCACCGATGTCTCAGAGCAGATCTCCACCGCCGGTAAGGAAGCTTCCGGTACCTCCAACATGAAGTTCATGATGAACGGTGCGTTGACCCTGGGCACCATGGACGGCGCCAACGTGGAGATCGTCGATTCCGTCGGCGAGGAAAACGCCTACATCTTCGGTGCATGCGAGGAGGAGCTGCCGGAGCTCAAGGAGAACTACCAGCCCCAGGAGGTCTACGAGAACAACCCCGCCATCAAGCGTGCGATCGATGCGCTTACCGACGGCACCCTCGATGACTCCGGCACCGGTATGTTCGCCGATCTGCGCGACTCCCTGCTTATCGACGGCGGCTGGAACACCGCCGATCCGTACTACGTGCTCGGTGACTTTGACTCCTACAAAGAGACCCGCGACCGCATGGCAGCCGAGTACTACGCGGACCCGCTGCACTGGGCACGCATGTGCTGGATCAACATCTGCGAGTCCGGCCGCTTCTCCTCCGACCGCACCATCCGCGACTACGCGAACGAGGTGTGGAAGATCGAGCCGACCCCGATCAACCGCTAAGTCCCCTGCTCGAATCCGCCCCTGCGCAGCGGATCGGGGCAGGAAACAGCTCATTACCTAGCACCACCCCACAACACCTGCCATATTGACGCTGACACCGCCACGCTGAGAAAGGCCCACAATGATTCTCCCAGAAACGATTCGTGCGGCACACGAGGAACTTGGCCGACCTACCGATGAGGAAACGATTCAAGCCGCTTTCGAGGACGCAAACGAAGCAGCCTGCGAGCGCTGCGATGATCACTTCGCGCGAAGAAAACGGTGGCAACCCGTGGATACCGGGTGAAGTCACTGGTCGTTGCCACGGACAAGCCATGCGCCTGGCGGAAGCCGAGATCTTGGAGGAGTGGTACAACGAGCCGATCCGCGCGCTGATTGACAGCAAGGTCGAAGCAGGCGAGGACGGCTGGTAACTCTCCCTGACCCCTGAATTCACACACAGAAGGACCCCAGCCATGGACAACATTGCAGGACAAGAGTTCAATCCCGACGACCTCGTCGCTTCGCGCTTCACCCCCGTCCTCGGTGAGGACTACTGGGTCTACCACGAAATACTCGGACTGGACGGGCAACCGGTCCACATCTACTGCTGGCGGCCCACCGAAGAGCGTCCATTATGGACACTGGTCACGTCCGGTATGAGCTGGCACAAGATGGAGATGCCTCAGGGCAGAGAAGACTTCGATCGCATTGAGTTGATCATGACTCTGCCGGGTGACTGGCCCCTAGATGAGGTCACGTCGAGTGCGAATGAAGGGCGAGAAGGGATCTCATGGCCGCTAGACTTGCTGAAGATGACTGCGCGCTTGCCCCGGAGCACGAACTCGTGGTTGTCGTACGGCTCCTCTTCCCAGTGGGGTGAGTCCCTGGAGGAAACCTATCCGGGCAGTGACTTCTCTGGATTCGTTCTCGGTGGCGCGGTTTCCCTGGATACTGAGTTCGACCTGCTCAAGACACAGTTCGGCGGTGAGACAGTCCACTTCTTGGGTCTTTTCCCGCTGTACGCGCAGGAAATTGAAGCCTACCTAGCTGGGGTCGAGGTGCTCGATCTCCTCTACGAAGCTGGTTTTGCAGAAGGTGTCCATCCCGGCCGTCCGCCAGTGGCCTAAAAGATAGTTTTCCCGCAGGTGCAGTTGTGGAGTGTGCCCTATGATGTCACTTCAGTTTATTCCCTTTTATAAAGGCGAGGATGGATTATAGGATTGATTTTGCTCCAACGTTACCGAAGTGAGGGCTTTGAAATCATCGAGGTTCAAAGTCGCACTAAGAGTGTCGCCGGTGCGTACTGTAGCGCATGCACCATTGGAAACCTCCTTGGTAGCACATGATTGGATTAGACGTTCCGAGCGCGCAGTACTTCACGCTTGCGCGTGACGCTAAACGATTCTGTCAGGCTGTTGTCAGCAATAGTTTCCACCGCGCACACGGATTCGCGCGGTATGGTTGATGAACTTACCGACACGGGCGTGACTGTTACTTTTCTTCATTAGAATCTCACGTTTGCGAAAGGCACCACGGATCCGCGTGCGGATCCAATGCTCGGCATTTTGGTTCGTTTGCGAAGTTTGAGCGGGCCATTATCCGTGAGCGCCAGGCTGAGGGTATTGCGTTAGCGAAAAGGTCAGTCGGCCAAGGTTTCCGCCAGAATAGTTAATGGCTATCCCAATCTTTCGGAACTACTTCTGTCAAGTTGAAACCTTTGGGGCCCAGACGGGTAGAGTACAGCCCCCTTCTGGTACCTGCTAATTTCTGTCAAAAATTGGTGAAGATCTAAAGCTTCACGCCATGTCGTAAAGCGCGGGTTCCTTTCGTTTGTCAATAATTCCTTCCAGAAACGAACCAGCTTGTCGCAGCCCTCCGGATAGTTGCCTAGGGTGGGTTCATAAACGGTGGTTTTGAAAGCCTTAGATCCTGCGGAGGACCAATGAGATAGATGATCGTAGTCCCATCGAGGATCATCAAAAGTTAATTCAAAGTATTCACGCTCGCCATCGGTTGAAGAGGCTATTATATTTACTTTCCGCATCCTACTGGAGTATCCAAAGCTAGCAGAACCGGTCACAATAGTATCTGCCAAGCAGAAAGTAACTTGGGCGGTTTCCGGCAGGACTTTGCTCGGTGAACCGTAATTAGACCCAACAATCGATGCGTCTAGGAGCTGTAAATTAGCGGTGTCACTGCCTGATAGGTAGCAGCATAAATCAAGCGGGTGAATAATTTCTGAAACCACTCCCACCGTCGGGCGAGGATCATCGAACCTGTTCTTTGCCCAGATAAAATCAATCCGATTTACGGTTAATCCCGATTCGCTAATCTTCTGCTTTACTTCTGTAGCTGCTGCAGAGTAGCGTTCAATACAATTGAGAGCAAAGGTATTATCCGTGCTCCATTTTTCATTTAATCCTTCGGGGATTCTTTCTCCAGGAGCTGCCAACGGTTTTTCGGATAAGATGAAACATTTAGTATGTTGGAGAATCTTCAGGACTGAAAGGTGCTGGTCATCGTTAGTTGCATTCACAACCATATCAACATCGGAGAAGTACCTCTCGATATCCTCTGGTGGTGCGAACTCTAAAGCCTTTGTTTCTTCCTTGGAGAGGAAGGATACCTCTGTACTTTCTTTCTCCTCAGCAGTAACAGCCGCCAAAAGTGACTGGTATAAGCGCTTTCCTTCGTATCCCGCCCCTATAAAAACAAACCTACCCAAGATCTATACCCCCCTCAGATAATGGGCTTCCCCGTCTAAGATGAAACCGCAGGATTGGTAGGTTCTTTCCGCAGCTTTGGTGGAAGCTAGGGTTACAGTAGGAATATTGTGCTCTTCTAGCCACTTCAAGGCTCGAAGCGTAAGGTTCTTTGCCAATCCATGCCCTCGAGCGTCAGGAGCCACGAACACTCCTTGTATCCATCCAACTTTTCCTTCGGTCGAAGAAGGAGAGGGCAGGTGACTATCAACGATTATTGTTAGTGTTGCAACAATCTTATCAGTTGATTCGGCTACGAAAGTAATCCCTCGTGAACTACAGGAAATCTGCTCCTCAATAAAAGAGCGGTAGTAATAAATCCAGTCGTCCGAGCCAATCGCCCATGAAGCCGACGGATCCGTGAGAAATAATTGTTTACGTAGGTCAACTAGCTGATCTAGATCTTCACGGACGCATTCTCGAATGCGAAAAGCAGTCTTACTGTTCATTGGGAACCCTCTCCATTACCTTTGCTAAGGATGAAGCAAGATACTCCATTTGTTGCTCAGTGTGAGTCGGCGTCACATTAATCCGGAATCTGCTCGTACCGACAGGAACAGTGGGCGCATTGATCGGTTGAACGTAGATTCCGTAGTCCTCCAGCAGTATTCGCGCCGATTCAGTACACCGGTGTGCACTTCCAATGAGTATTGGCAGTACATGCGTTTCTGACTGCGGCATTACTTCAATTCCATTGTGGATGAAAATTTCACGCAATCGCTCCGTCTTATCCGCCAACTCCCTCCGCGATGATTCTTGTTGTCGAATAATCGAGATGCTGGTTCTTGCGGCTGCGCATATGGAAGGAGGCATGGCGGTGGTGAAGATGAAGCCTGGAGCAAAACAGCGGATTGCGTCTATTAACCAGTCTGCGCCTGCTACGAAACCGCCGATAACGCCGATAGATTTGGCTAGAGTTCCTTGGATGATATCGATCTCCTCGGACAACCCGAGGGAGGCCGCGATCCCTCTCCCTTCTGGGCCATACATTCCAATGGCATGGGCTTCGTCGAGGAAAACTAAACTTTCATACGACTTAGCGACATGAACTATGTCTGCCAAAGGAGCGATATCACCGTCCATGGAGTAGACAGACTCCAATATCACCAGCTTTGGAGCGTGTGGGTCAGCCGAATCAAGCAGACTTTCTAAATGCTTCGCATCATTGTGCCGGAAAATGTGCCGTACACCTTTGCTCCTCCTAACCCCAGCAATAATTGAAGCATGGTTCAATTCGTCGCTGAATATTTGCAGATTCGGGAAGATCGTAATCAACGATTCGATGCTAGCGTCGTTGGAACCGTAACCGGTTGGAAACACTAGAGACCGCTCTCGGCCCAACCAAGATGCAATTTCTTCCTCAAGGAGTTGCACCTCGTCATTGGTCCCGCCGATATTTCTAGACCCACCGGCTCCAGCGCCGTATTTAAGAATCGCTTTACCTGCAGCTTCTAAAACTTTAGGGTGTTGCCCCATTCCCAAATAGTCATTACTACACCACACAACAACATCTTGAAGTTCGTTGTTCGGTTTTCTGAGCTTAGCGACTGGAAAGCTCCCTGCTTGACGGTTAATAACAGAGAAATTGCGGTAGGTGCCCTCTTCTTTGAGGGTTTGGATTTTTCCCTCAGCCTGAAACTGTAGATCTTTCAGCGATAGCATTCTCTCTCCTTTAAAAAGAAGAACTTTTCAACGAAAGAGTAAGGCTCTGGTTTAAAATTCAACTGACTTATAAGTTAAATAGAATTAAACTATAGCCGAATTATGTGGTTGCACATAGGACGCTCGCTTTTCTTCCCTAACTGCGAAACCATGCATAATCCCCCCCAAGAGAACGAACGCGAGCGCGCCCCAAAGTAGAAAGTCGAAATTAGGAACTACTAAAGCTCCAAGTGCGGAACCAAGGGCTGAACCCAAATAGTTGGCTGATGAATTTGCCGCTACAGCGGTAGCCCCATCTGAAGGATTCGTCTCAAGGAGAGTTTTTTGTTGAGGGGCCAGCGAAGACCACCCCAGTAGACCCCAAGCAAAGATGGCTGTGACAACCACGATCATGTTCGTTGCACCGAACAGTATAGCAATGAAAGATAGGGCCATTGCGCAGATAATGCTCAAAGTGAGTGTTCTTGGCTTTCTAAACCCATCAAGTAGATGCCCTACCCCAAAAGCGCCGATAGCGCCGCCAATTCCCCAAACCCAGATTCCCACAATCTGATGATTGTCTAGAGGGGTATGCGCTAGCACCGTCGATATGTAGGTGTAGAGACCTAGGGAAGCGGTGCCCACAAATAACGTCACTAATATAGTGAATATATTAGTCTTTTTTGCCATGACCTTTGCCCGCTCCTTGAAGGAAGATGCAGGAATAGTCGGAACCGTTTGCTTTTTATTGAGGGCCACCCCTAGGAGTGCAATTACTCCTATTGCAGTAATCATCGCGATAGTTAACCGCCACCCGAAATTAGTTGCAATGATTAAGCCGGTGGGGACACCGAGAACAGTACCTAGAGCGAGGCCTGCTAGAACAAGAGAGAGGGCTTTGCCGCTTTTCTCTTCAGGTACGCTGTGGGCCGCAACTGCGGACGATAGTGGAGAATAGACGCCCGCTGCAGAGCCTGCTATTACGCGCGATAAAATGAAGGTCACAGCGTTAGGGGAGAGTGCAGTGGCGAGGTTTGCCAGCGAAAATACAATAATGCCAATTACTAAGCTCTTGCGGGCATGTACTCCAGCTTTTCCTGAGAGGATCGGTCCCGATAAGGCGTATGCTGCGGTGAAAGCAGTTACTCCCAAACCGATGATGGACTCGGATGCGTCCAAGTCTTTCGCGATGTTGGACAATAAGCCTGCAATGACGTATGCGTCTAACCCTAAGGCCACGCTTCCCAATAGGTAGGGCCACAGCTTTTTAAGCATTTCGAATTATTCCTTCCAATAATCCTGGAAACTTCTCATTGACTTCTTTTCGAAGTGAGATTAGGCAGGATCTACCTTGACTACGCGTCCAGGTAAGACCACACTCCCTCAGCTTCCGTGTGTGGTAGCTGAGGGTAGACCTGGGCAGATCTTCTGCGAGAGTAATGCTGTCTCTTTCGGACCCATCAGAAAGAGTTTTTAGAATTTGCAACCGGACAGGATCAGATAGGGCAGAAAATATCTGTTCGAGCGATATTTCTTCCAAAGTGGGGTGTGTGTACTGTCTTGAATTCATGCCATATCCTCCCTGTGCGCAAGGTACTCGCCAAACGACAATCGTGCAACAATAGTTGAACAATTACTCGCGCCGCAGGCCGGCTTCCGTAACTACGCGTTAGGTAAACGGATCCCGTCTTCACAGTGAGCAATCGCGTTCTACCTGCGGAAATCGACCGAATTTTTGGCCCTCTAAAGACAGTTAAGCTCTTTTAGATGTCCGGGAAATCAGTAGATTGCGATCCAGACTCTGGGTTCCTCGACAATCATCCACTTTGGTAGGTGCCAACCTTCAATATCCCCTCGCAGCTTCTGATCAGATCTCGTTGAGATGGACAGGTTAGGCAGGAGAACCTGCATGCTGATGAATTGACAGAGGCGGATATTCCAAGTTTTCTAGTGGTTAACAGGATGTAAGTCACTACGGTGCGAATTTTTCACGGTAGATAACCGTAATTACCCACTTTCCGCCCTGAGGCCCTTTTCTCGTTTCCGGCCTAACCTAAACGGATCACGCCTAGGGGCACGTCCGGAAAGGTTGAAGCTACAAGACAACTACCCACTTAAAACTTTATTCCGATCGTAGTGCCCGCTATGGGGATCAAGCTGGAATGCAATCACTGTCCGTCATGGCGCCGTGCGTTTGGTATCCAAGAGGTGGCATCCCCCTAATAGCGCAACGAGTGAAGGATCCTTCGACGTTTGAAAAATGAACTGTAGCCTGCTTCACAGTCGCGTTTTTGCGCGCATATGGACCGCCGTGTAGGAACGTGACCCGGCGACTACGCGAACGAGGTATGGACGATCGAGCCGACCCCGATCAACAACAGCTATACGCGGGGCGCCGTCCTTCGGTGCTCCAACTCTTCCTCAGTGCAGAACCGCGGGACGAGACCGTCGCACACTAGCTCCCGCGGGACGAGACCGTCGCACACTAGCTCCCGCGGCGCGAACTGCGCGAGAACAAGGCTCGACAGCCCGAGCGGGAACATGAGCATCTTGATAACCGCGATGACCGCCTCCTTGTAGAGCGACTCGGCGGACCCCAGTACGGCTGGCAAGGATGGCAACGGCTCTGCGGAAGCAACCGGCGTGTCCACGGCTGTGGCACCGAGCGAGACCGTGGCTGCCACTGCGAGGGTAGCGATACGTTTGCGGAACATGCTTCTCCTTTTGAACGTCGACTGGATGGTTTCCCTTTCAAGATCGTTGTGCGTCGATGATTGATTACATGCTCAGTCCGGTGAATCCAAAGTTTCACGCAAGCGCGGTTGTGGAGTGTAGCCTGCTTCACAGTCGCGTTTTTGCGCGCGTACGGACCCCTGTTTAGGAACGTGACCCGGAAAGGCAGACCATGGCTGGTTCTACCTCAGTGAACGCGACCTCCCAGAAGCCGAAGGTGGCTGGGGACGAGTCGTCGAAAGCAAAAAGGGCGATAAGAAGGTGTCCTCCGACGGTTCGTCGATGGGCGGCTTCCTCGGTTTCATTGAGACTGTCGGCAACAAGCTCCCCCACCCGTTCTGGCTGTTCGTCATCATTGCCGGCATCGTTGCTGTGTCCTCCTGGATCGGCTCAATGGTGGGCATGTCCGCTGTGGATCCGGCCTCCGGCGAGACTGTTTATGTCAAGAACCTCCTGACATCGGAGGGGCTGTCGATGATGGTCACCGACGCGGTGGAGAACTTCGTCTCCTTCCCGCCGCTGGGTGTGATCCTCGTGGTCATGCTCGGTGTCGCTGTCGCCGAACAGACGGGCATGCTTTCGGCTGCGATCCGGGCGATGGTTGCTCGCGTCAGCCCGAAGATGCTCACCTTCATGGTGGCGCTTGCCGGTGTGACTGGCTCTGTGGCCTCCGACGCGATCTACGTCATCATCATCCCGCTGGGCGCCATGGCCTTCCACGCGAAGAACCGATCCCCGGTCGTGGGCGCGATGGTGGCATTTGCGGCCTCGTCTGCGGGCTTCAACTCCTCGTTGATCCTGAACATCACGGACCTGCTGTTGGCCGGTATTTCCACCTCTGCGGCCAACCTGGTCGATGATGCGTATGAGGTCTCCCCGCTGGCGAACATCTTCTTCGTCATTCCGTCCGCGATTGTCCTGTCGCTCATCATCACCGCTGTCACCGAGCTGTACGTGGATAAGAAAGCTCGCGACCTGGTCGACCACGACGAGATCGATGAGAGCGAGCTCTCTTTCGACGACGCCAGCAAGGACCCGGACGAGCTCGCGGAAGAATCTGACAGTGCTGAAAACGAAGACGCTCAGGATGACTCCGAGTCGTCCGGGCCGGTCACGGATGAGGACCTGGAGCTCGCACCGCACGAGGTCAAGGGGCTGATCTGGGCAGGCGTCACCCTGGTTGTGTTCATGGTGATCTACTTCCTGTTGCTCTTCATTCCGGGCTCCCCGTTCGCGCGCCCGGACGAGGGCTTCATGGAGTCCCCGCTGATCCGCCAGGTGGCCGTGCCCATCACCTTGATCTTCTTCCTCACGGGTCTGGTCTACGGCCTTGTGGCTAAGACCATCACGCAGGCTTCCGATGTTCCGGATTTCATGGCGAAAGGTCTGAAGAGCATGCTGCCGATGATGGTGCTGTTCTTCGTCGTGGCCCAGTTCCTGGCGTGGTTCCAGTGGTCGAACTTGGGCGCGTGGACGGCGATTACCGGTTCGGAGCTCTTGCAGCGTTGGGATCTGCCGACGGTCGTGCTGTTCGCCTGCTTCGTCATCATGGTCGCGGTGATCAACCTGTTCATCACGTCCGGTTCCGCACAGTGGGCACTCATGGCGCCGATCGTGGTGCCGATGATGATGTACGTCGGCGTGTCCCCGGAGGTCACCCAGATGCTGTACCGCATGGGCGATTCCCCGACGAACATTCTCACCCCCATGTCGCCGTACTTCGCGCTCGCGCTGACGTACCTGCAGCAGTACTACAAGAAGGCCGGTGTGGGCACGCTGATCTCCCTGTCGCTGCCGTACTCATTGTCGATGATCATCGGCTGGTTCTTGTTCTTCCTGTTGTGGTACTTCGCCGGTATTCCGCTCGGCCCGGGTACGCCGATGACGTACGGCGGGTAAATCTCCGCCCGACATGATTCTGCTTGTAGACAACTACGACTCCTACACGTTCAACCTCGCCCATCTCATCGCGGAAGTCTCGGGCGAGGAGCCGGCGGTCGTCCCTGCGGCTGACGCATTGTCGCTTATCGACGATGTCTCCTCCGGCCGTTTCACCCACGTCATCATCTCTCCTGGACCGGGCACCCCAACCAACGACGATGACTTCGCGGCCTCCCGCGCAATCATCGAAGCCGCTTCGGAAACTCCCCTTCTCGGTGTGTGCCTGGGGCACCAAGGGCTCGCTCACCTCGCGGGCGCGACGGTCACCCGCGCGCCGGAGCCCCGGCACGGGTTCGCGAGCACGATTAGCCACAGCGGCGAGGGAATCTTCGATGGCGTCCCGCAGGACTTCAAGGCGGTGCGTTACCACTCGCTGCACATTGAAACCCCGATTCATGGCCACGATGAGGGCGAGCTGGAGATCGCCGTGCATGCCCGCAGCGAGGATGGAGTCATCCAAGCTTTGGAGGTCGTCGGTCGTCCGCACTGGGGTGTGCAGTTCCACCCTGAGTCGATCCTGACAGAGCACGGACGCACCATCATGGAGAATTTCCTTCGCCTCGGCAGCTGGACGCTCACCCACCGCGCAGTCGACATCGATCTCGATTGCCAGCGCGTCTTCGCTGCTCTCCGTGCCCGCGGGAACGACGCGTTTTGGCTCGACTCGGCGGATACCGATCGCGGACGGTATTCGATCCTGGGCGACACCGCCGGTCCTCTGAGCCGGTCTGTCTCCTACCGCCTCGGCGACGATCCCGACATCTTGGACGTCCTCGAACGCGAACTCGCCGCGGATATCCAGTCCCCCGTCGACCTCCCGTTCACCGGCGGGTGGGTCGGTTACCTCGGGTACGAGTGCGCTCAGCTCACGCTGCCCGGCGCGGATCTCGGCCGGCACACCTCCCCTGTCCCCGACGCCTACTTCGTGCGGCCGCAGTCCTTCATCGTGTACGACCACTGGGAGCACACCGCGCACCTGTGCGGCCTCGGGGACGCAGAGGAACTCCTCGACCAGCTTGAAACACTGCTGGGCGGGGTGGATGAGGGGGACGAGGGAACGTCGATAAGCAGCGGCTCATGGCGCACCCTCAATTACCGCGAACGCATCGGGTTAGCGCAGGACCTGTTGCACGCTGGCCAGAGTTACGAAGTGTGCCTGACCGACGCGTATGAGGCGCATGCCTCCGGCGAGCTCTATCCCGCTCTTCGCGCACACAACCCGGCACCGTACGCCGCGCACCTCGTCTTCGACGGTGTGGAGGTGATGAGTGCGTCTCCGGAGCGTTTCCTCACGGTCCGCGATCGCCGCGTGGAGGCGAAGCCGATTAAGGGCACTATTGCGGCAGATCAAGATCCCGCGTTGCTTCACGACGACAAAACACATGCCGAAAACCTCATGATCGTCGACCTCATGCGCAATGACGTAGCGCGCGTGTGCCGCCCCAGCTCTGTGCGTGTGCCCAGCCTCATGGCCGTCGAGCGTTACGCCACCGTGCAGCAGTTGGTCTCCACGATCACGGGCGAGCTGAACCCCGATGCGACTCTCATTGATCTGTTGCGGGCGACGTTCCCGCCGGGATCCATGACGGGCGCGCCGAAGGTGCGCACCTGCGAGATCATCGACCGGCTGGAAACTGGCCCGCGCGGGGTGTACTCCGGTGCGTTGGGCTATTTCGGGTTCGACGGGCAGGCGGACCTATCCGTGGTGATTCGCACCGCGGTGAGGGAAGGGGACCGCATGAGCGTCGGCGCAGGTGGGGCGATCGTGCTGGCCTCCGATCCGGGTGCAGAGGTCGCAGAGAAACAGCTCAAAGCCGACGCGGTTCTGGGGGCTTTCACATGAAGTCCTACGAATGGATCAATGGTACCTTCGCTCCGTGCTCCCCTGCGTCCTCTCGTGTGGCTGGCCCGTTCGACCGTGTTGACTCGTGGCGTCACCGCGACGGCCGCGCGAACGGTCTCACGCATCACCTAGAGCGTTTCGGGGGCGTCCCGGACGGATTCGTCCAAGCGATGCTGCCGCTCATCTCAGCTGGCGACCTCTTTCCGCGGATCGCTCGCTGCGGCTCCCGGTTGTTTCTCGATGTGCGCCCCGCCCCCGCGCCACGCACGACGACCGTGCTCACCTACACGCCGACTGCACCCGACCCGCGAACGCAGCCATTGCTCAAAGGGCCGGATTTGGATGCCTTAGCGCAGTACCGGGACAGCCACCAACTGCCCGGCACGGATGACACTGTGATCGTCGGTGCCGAAGGTGGCATGCTCGAAACCACTACCGGTGCGCTGCTCGCCTGGGACGGCGACACTCTCGTGCTGCCGTCCGGCACCTGGCTGCCCAGTGTCACTTCAGCGCAGATCGTCGACCGCGCGCGAGCAATCGGACTGAGCGTGTCCAGCCGTCCCCTCTACCCTGACGACAATATGCCGCTATGGTTCGCTAACTCACTGCACGGCATCAGCCCTGTTACCGAGATTCGAGGCCAACACGCAAAAACGCCACCAGCTCACCCGCGCACTGTCGAATGGCAGGCGTGGTGGTGGGGCAACTTTGCAAAATCCGCCTGACGGCTCCTAGCCGGGTCTCAACAGTGGTGACTCCGAACTAAGCCGAACGGGAAGCCAACACGTTTCCCGTCGCGGTATCAAACTCGGCCAACTCAGCCGGGGTGCCCTCGGCAATCACTCGTCCGCCGTCGGCACCCGCGCCCGGGCCCATCTCGATGACCCGGTCCGCCTGCGTGATGACCGACAGATCGTGCTCAACCACGATGACGGTTTGTCCTGCATCAACGAGCCCATTGAGTTCCTTGACCAACAGCTCCACATCCGCCGGATGCAGGCCTGTCGTCGGTTCGTCGAGGAGGTACACGGTGTGGCCGCGCCGGGAATTGCGGGAGCGCTGCAGCTCGGTGGCGAGTTTAATGCGCTGTGCCTCACCGCCAGAGAGTTCCGGTGCTCCCTGCCCTAAGCGGAGATACCCTAGTCCCACTGCCTGCAGGGTTTCAACCGCCCTTAAGATCGTCGGTTCGTCTGTGAATACCTCGGCAGCGTCATCCACGGTGAGTTCCAGGACATTCGCGATCGTGCGCCCCTGCCACGTCACCTCGAGAGTCTCATCGTTGTAGCGGGCACCCTCGCAGTCCGGGCACGTGGTGTATGAGCCGGGGAGGAACACCAGCTCCACCTCGATCTTCCCGGCGCCGCCGCAGGTTGGGCACTGCCCCTGTTTGACGTTGTAAGAAAACCGCGAGACCGTCCAGCCCCGCTTTTTCGCTTCGTCGGTGGAGGCGAAGAGTTTGCGTACGCCGTCGAAAAGCCCGGTGTATGTGGCCAGTGTCGAGCGCGGCGTGCGGCCGATCGGTTTCTGCGTGATCTGCACGACGCGGCTGACTGCGTCGAAGCCGCTGCGCTTCTCCACGCTCCACTCCGCCGGCTCCTGCGATGCGTCTTCATCATCCTGATCCGTGACTGCAGCAGCTGCTTCACACAACACGCCGGCAAGAACAGTGCTGACAAGGGTGGATTTGCCAGAACCAGACACGCCGGCCACGGCAGTGAACTGCCCGAGCCCGAAATCCACGGCGACACCCTCGATCGACCGGGCGCGCACCCCTTCGAGAGTGAGCGTTCCCGTGGCCTCACGCGGTGCGTCGTTCGACGTCAGCGCACGATTGTTCAGTGCGTGAGCTGTAGGAGTGTCCACGTTGTAGTCGCTCGTGGGGCCGGAGTAGACCACTTTTCCGCCCTGCTCGCCGGCGAGCGGGCCGACGTCGACCAGCCAATCGGTCTGGGCAACGAGCTCCATGTCGTGCTCCACGAGCAGGACGGAATTGCCGGCGGCAATGAAATGGCGACACATGTCCAATACTGCGTCGCGCTCCGCCGGGTGCAAACCCGCAGACGGCTCGTCGAGCACGTACGCCACGCCGAAGAGACCCGAGCGCAACTGCGCGGCGAGACGGATGCGCTGCAGTTCGCCGCCGGACAGCGTCGGCGCGGGGCGATCGAGACTCAGGTGAGCGAGCCCAAGGTCGAGCGCCGACTGCAGCGCGGGCAAAATCTGCTGGAGCAGAAGATCCTCGGCGGAATTGTCTTCCGGGGTCTGCTCGGCCAGCACCTCGTGGACTCGGTCGAGGGGCAGGGCGCCGAGCTCGTCGATAGGCATGCCCGCGTAGGTGACTTTCAGCGCCTCCGGGTTAAGGCGACGCCCATGGCACGTCTCACAGGTGCGCGACTCCATGTAGGACAAGACGCGTTTGCGCAGTGTGTCTGACTGGGTTTCGGCGAGAGTGTTGGTCAAGTAGCTGGCCACCGAACGCCACGTGCCTTTGTAGTTGCGCTGGATCTGGTCCTCGCCGCGCAGTGGCTTCACCGTCACAACCGGGCGTTCCTCAGTGAAGAGGATCCAGTCCCGGTCCTCTTGCGGCAGGTCTTGCCACGGAGAATCGAGGTCGTAGCCCAGGGTCTTTAGGATGTCATGGAAGTTCTTCCCCGCCCATGCGCCGGGCCACGCCTGGATGGCACCGTCCTCGATGGACAGCGTCGGGTCCGGCACCATGGACTGCTCCGTGGGCTCGTGGACGACACCTGTGCCCTGGCACGTCGGACACATGCCCTCAGGAGTGTTCGGGGAGAACGAATCGGAGTACAGGCCCTTCGGGTTATCGCCCGCACGCGAGTAGAGCAAGCGAATAGTGTTCGACAGTGCAGAAACCGTGCCCACTGTGGACCGCGCACCGCCACCTGATGTGGACTGCTGGAGCGCGACCGTCGGCGGCAAGCCATTGATCTCACTGACCTGCGGATCCACAGCTGAACCGATGAGACGGCGTGCGAACGGCGCCACCGATTCAAGGTAGCGCCGTTGCCCCTCGCCGTGGATCGTGCCGAACGCGAGGGAGGATTTGCCCGAACCGGACACACCCGTCACCGCGACGAGCGTGCCCCGCGGAATGTCCACATCGACATTCCGCAGATTGTGCAGGTGGGCGTCCCTGACTTCGATTCCGGCGGCTAGCTCAGCAGCTTCAGACATACCCACCAGGGTAACCAGAGCTGGCGGCTACTGCGGACGCTGCGTGTCCTCACCAAGCTGGTGGACGTGAATCATGTTGGTCGTGCCAGCCACGCCCGGCGGGGTGCCGGCCACAACGACCATGACATCGCCTTCGTCATACGCATCGACGGACAGCAGAATCTCGTCGACGGTCTGCATCATCTCGTCGGTGTTGTCCACCTGCGGGCACAGGAACGTCTCCGCGCCCCACGTCAGGGCGAGTTGGGAGCGGACCGCCTGGTGCGGGGTGAACACCAGCAGCGGCAGGTAGGAGTGCAGGCGGGCCAGACGACGAGCGGTCTCACCCGAGCTGGTGAACGCGACCAGCGCGCGCGAGTTGAGGCGCTCAGCGATGTCGCGGGCAGAGTAGGAAATCACGCCACGCTTGGTGCGCGGAATGTGGTTCAGCGGCGGCACGGAACCCATGGACTCGGCAACGCGGACGATGCGGTCCATGGTGCGCACAACATTGTGCGGGTCCGCACCGACCGACGTCTCGCCCGAGAGCATCACGGCGTCGGTGCCGTCGAGCACAGCGTTGGCAACGTCGGAAGCCTCCGCGCGCGTCGGGCGGGAATTGTCAATCATCGAGTCGAGCATCTGAGTAGCCACGATGACCGGCTTCGCGTTCTCGCGGGCAATCTGGATCGCGCGCTTTTGCACCAGCGGCACCTGCTCTAGGGCGATCTCCACACCCAGGTCACCACGGGCGACCATGATGGCGTCAAAGGCGAGAATAATGGACTCCAGCGAGTCCACAGCCTCCGGCTTTTCCAGCTTCGCAATCACCGGAACGCGGCGACCTTCTTCGTCCATGATCTCGTGAACCAGGTCGACATCAGACGGTGAGCGCACAAACGACAGTGCGATGAAGTCCACCCCGAGGTTCAGCGCGAAACGCAGGTCTGCCTTGTCTTTTTCCGACAGAGCCGGAGCAGAGATGTTCATCCCCGGAAGAGACACACCCTTGTTGTTGGAGACAGGGCCGCCCTCAACGACTTCGCAAACGACATCATTTCCGTCGACCTCTTTGCAGACGAGGGCGACCTTGCCGTCGTCGACAAGCAAGCGGTCGCCGGGCTGCGCATCTTCAGCGAGGTTGTTGTAGGTCGTCGACACACGGTCGTGCGTGCCTTCAATGTCGTCGACAGTGATGCGGACCTCTTCACCGGTCTCCCAGTAGGTCTTACCGTCACCTTCAAAACGGCCGAGACGGATCTTCGGACCCTGCAGGTCGGCGAGAATACCCACTGCGTGGCCGGTCTCATCGGTGGCCTCACGCACCCAGCGGTAGTTCTGCTCGTGGTCGGGGTAGTCGCCGTGGGAGAAGTTCAACCGGGCAACGTCCATGCCGTCGCTCACGAGTCCGAGAATGGCGTCCTTGCTGGCTACAGCTGGTCCGAGAGTGCAAACGATCTTGGTGCGTCTATCCACAATTTCCTACTTCGTCTCGTGGTTCATCTCGTGGGTTTTCTCGCGAGAGATTGGATACGCGCCCCACGCTACCGAAACACAGCGTCTTTCGCCGAGCGGTGTTCGCAGTGTGCGCACTCAGCGCTTTTCAGGTGCTTTCCGCTTATCGACGTCGGCCTCCGCAGTCTCTTTTTCCGCCTGATACCCGGGATCAACTTCTTCGGGAGTCTCACGCCCGGAGCGCATCCGGATGAACACGATGACGGCCGCGATGAAGATGACCGCGGAGATGAACATGTTGATGCGGATGCCGAAGATCAGGTGCGCTTCATCGGCGCGCATGAACTCCATAAGTACGCGGCCGAGCGTGTAGGAGGCGACGTACAGGACGAAAACGCGGCCGCGGCCCAAGTTGAAGCGCTTCTCCGCCCACAGCAGGAAACAGAAGGCGGCGATGTTCCAGATCATTTCGTAGAGGAACGTGGGGTGCACACTCGCGATGACTTCGCCCGTTGACCGGCCTGTCAGCGGAGCGAAATTGCCGGCCTCGTCGACGCGGTAGTAAATGTCCAGCGCCCATGGGACGTCAGTCGGGCGGCCGTAGAGCTCCTGGTTGAAGTAATTGCCTAGTCGGCCGATCGCTTGAGCCAGGATGATCGTCGGACCGACTGAGTCCGCGAACGGTGCCAGCGGCACACCGCGGTATTTGAACAAACCCCATACCGCGAGCGTTCCCAGAGCCACCGCTCCCATAATGCCTAGCCCGCCGGCAGAGAAATTGAAAACTTGCAGCGGATCCTTGCCAGGGCCGAAGTAATCGTCGTACTGCGTGATCACGTGGTAGGCACGGCCGCCGATGATGCCCGTCGGGATAGCCACAATTGCAGCGTCCCAGACCATGTCCGGGTTGCCGCCGCGGGCTTCATAGCGGCGCAAGGTCAGCGCCATGGCGACGATGATGCCGGTAATGATGCACAGCGCGTAGGCGCGGATCGGGATCGGCCCGAGGTACCAGACGCCCTGCGGCGGCGAAGGGATGTTGGCAAGGATGTGGGTACTCACAGATAGCTAGCTTAGCTGCCGCGGCGCGACGGGCAGGCCGGGTGCTGGCCGGCGGCCACCAGCGTGCGGGTGGCTGCGGTGATGTCATCGCTCGACATGACGGCCTCACCGGCAATGACAGCGTCAGCCCCAATGGAGGCTGCGGACATGAGGTCGCGGGCGTTGCGTACGCCGCCGAGACTGATGCGGAAGACGCTTTCCGGCAATCCGGGCTCGATCTCGCTGAACGCTTCACGGTTGACCTCGTTCGTGTCGAACGTCCATGAGTTGACCCCGATCACCGTGGCTCCCGCCTTCAGCGCGCGGTCCGCTTCTTCCGGCGTGCGCACCTCTGCCATGGCGACCATGTTCAGGGACTCGACGCGGTCGAGCAGGCTTTCCAGGCGCGCTTGTTCTAAAAGCCCGACTTGCAGCGGCACCATGTCGGCGCCGAAGCAGCGGGCTTCGTGGATTTGGTAAGGGTCGACGATGACGTCTCGGCAGACCATCGGCAGTCCGGTGGCCCGGCGGGCCTCCTGCATGTCGTGGAGGGAACCGTCGAAACGCAACCGCTCGGTCTGGCAGGCGATCAGTGCCGCTCCCCCGGCTTCAATGTCGGCCGCGAGCTGCCGGAGGTCACTGGCACCGGTGGGGCCGTGCACGGGTGAGGTGCGTTTGATCTCCACGATCACGCCGCACCCCGGTCCCTTGAGTGCCCCCATCACATCGCGGGTGTCGGTCAGGGAACGGGAGCGCGCCTTGATCTCTTTGAAGGGGATGTTGGCTTCGCGGGCGGCGACATCGGCTAGGACACCAGCCACAACGGGATTGACCTTCCGTTCACCTTGCACCGCGGTCATACTTCAAAAGAGTATCGGGTCTACGTGCCCCGGCGAAATTGAGCGTCCTGATCAGTCGGATCGATGTCCGCGTCGATAGCGTCCCACAGCACGCGGCCCGACTCGGGTTCATCCTGCAGATCCTGCTCGATCTTCTCGCGACGCTGCGACGCCTTTTCGTATTTATTCTTGGTGGCTGTGTCCTCGCCGGGCCGTAATGCCAGGGCAATTCCGCCTGCAGCCGCAGCCAGGGCGCCTAGCAATCCGACCAGCGGGCCGGCGGCATGCGTGGTCACCTCCACGATCTGCGCCCACTCCGGCAGGGCCGCCTGGCCCGTCGTGGAACCGATTGCGCCCTCTTCCCCGCCGTAGGTGAGCAGAGCCTTGATGCGTTCAGGATCCGGCGATGCGACAAGCACTGTCAGCGGCGGCACCGTCACCAGCGCCGCAGCGGCAGCCCCGACGGCACCGACAATGCGACGGCCGATCTTCGTCAGCGCAAGCCCTGCCACGGTCGCGGCGAGCAAGAGGAGAACAACGGCTGTGACTTCAGTGGACCACTCGCCGCCGGCAACCCCTATCTGGCCATCACCTGTGCGGTCATCAGCGTACGAGACGGTCATCCATGTCAGCCGCGATGCGAGCCAGAGGACTATCGCCCCCAGCCCCATGAGCAGCGGACCTATACGCCTAGCGTTCATCGTCCGCTCCCAGCAGTAGGTCCGCCTCGAAGCACGTACGGTCACCGGTGTGGCACGCGCCACCGATTTGCTGGACTGAAAGGAGCACGGTGTCCCCGTCGCAGTCGAGCCGCACCTCGTCCACATGCTGGGTATGGCCGCTGGTCAGACCCTTGATCCAGTACTCACCGCGGGAGCGCGAATAATACGTTCCCTGCCGAGTGGCCAAGGTGTAGGCCAGCGCAGGCGCATCCATCCACGCCATCATGAGCACCTCGCCGGTCCCCGACGCCTGCACGATCGCGGGGACGAGTCCGTCGGCATTGAAGCGGACGCGGTCGCGGATGAGCGGATCAAGCACTGCATCCTCTGGCTTTTCCGGAATCACAGACGCACCTCGCATCCGGCATCCGCCAACGCCTGCTTCACCTCGGGGATGGAGACTTCACCGAAATGGAAGATAGACGCCGCCAACACTGCGTCCGCACCAGCGTGGACGGCCGGCGGGAAGTGCTCGGCTGCCCCGGCGCCGCCGGAGGCGATGATCGGGATGGACACAGCTTCGCGCACCCGCTGGGTGAGCTCAATGTCGAATCCGGCCTTCGTGCCATCACCGTCCATGGAGTTGAGCAAGATTTCGCCGACGCCGAGCTTTTCTCCGGTCTGGGCCCACTCGATCGCGTCAATACCGGCGGAGCGGGTGCCGCCGTGGGTGGTCACCTCGAAACCGCTGGGTTGGGGTTGGCCTCCTTCGGGAACGCGGCGGGCATCGACGGACAGCACGATGCACTGTGCGCCGAACTGGCGCGATAACTCACCGAGAAGTTCCGGCCGGGCGATAGCCGCCGTGTTGACGGAGACTTTGTCAGCACCCGCCCGCAGCAGCTCGCGGACGTCGTCAGCTGTGCGCACCCCACCGCCGACCGTCAGGGGGATGAAGACCTGCTCCGCGGTGCGGCGGACAACCTCCAGCATCGTGCCGCGGCCTTCCTTCGAGGCGGTCACGTCGAGGAACGTCAACTCGTCAGCCCCCTGCTGCCCGTACAGCTTCGCCAGTTCAACCGGATCACCCGCGTCGCGGAGATTCTCGAAGTTGACGCCTTTGACCACGCGGCCGTTGTCCACGTCCAGGCACGGAATGACACGGGTTGCCACCGTCACTGCAGACACTCCTTCATGGGGGTTGTCGGGGTTACTGGATCGACTTAATGGTACTGAGCACCCTTTCGTGCGCCCCGGGTGACCCAGCGATCACACCGATGGAGTCCAGCGTCCACGGCTGCCCGTCGATGTCGGTGACCACTGCCCCTGCGCAGCGGGTGAGCAGCACGCCGGCGGCGTTGTCCCATGGGTGCGGAGAGAAACTCACCGCTGCCTCGTAGATGCCTTGAGCGACGAACGCGAGGTCGATACCGACCGAGCCGCTGATCCGCGGGCGCATGTTCGTCCGCTCGAGCTCCTTGACCAACCGCAGGCGGCTATCCGGCGGGATCCGGTTTGTGTCATCAGAACCGACAGCTCCGACACCGACTTGGTTGCTCACAATCGGGGTGTCCGTCAACCGCGGCAGCTGGCGGTCGTTGAGCCACACATGGGACCCTTCCCGGGCAGTGAGGCGCATATCCAGAAGCGGGATGTCGGTCACGGACAGCACCGGTTGGTTATCCACGACCAGGGAGATGAGCACTGCACAGTTCGGGTTTCCGGAGGCGAAGTTCGCGGTGCCGTCGATCGGGTCGACGACCCATGACGCGTCGGAGCGCAACACTCCGCCCTCTTCTTCCCCAAGGACAGAAATGCCCGTGGTGTAGGCAAGCTGCTCACGCAGCATGCTCTCGATCTGCAGGTCGATTTCGGTGGCATAGTCGCCGCCCCCCTTGTGCAAGGCGGGAGCGGCACCGAGGCCCTCGGTGAACATCCGGCGGGCTTTATCCGCTGCATCCTCCGCAATCCGCAGGTACTCGTGAATCTCATCCATGCCCATGGTTCACCAACTCCAGTGCCTCGCGCAGCGTGAAGCGGTTTTCGTACAGCGCCTTGCCCACGATGACGCTGTCGATGCCTTCCTCGGCGTACTGCACAATCTCGGCAATGTCATCCAAGGTGGATACTCCGCCTGACGCGGTCACGGCGGCATCCGTGGCGGCGGAGACGTCGCGAAGCAAATCAACGTTGGGCCCGGTCAGCGTTCCGTCTTTGCTCACGTCGGTCACCACAAAACGTGCACACCCAGCGGCATCAAAGAATTCGAGAACCTCCCACAGGTCGCCGCCGTCAGACGTCCAGCCACGGCCCTTGGTGCGCCATTGGCCGCCCTCCTCACGCACCGCGATGTCGATCGCGATCGCCTCGCCATAACGGGCAATGGCATCAGCCGCCCAATCCGGGTTCTCCAGCGCCGCGGTGCCGATGTTCACGCGTTTCGCCCCGGTGGCAAGCGCTCGCTCCAACGTCGCGTCATCGCGGATCCCACCGGTCAACTCCACGTTGATCGATAGCTCACGGGTGATCTCCGCCATGAGCTCATGATTGGATCCGCGGCCGAACGCCGCATCCAGATCCACAAAGTGCAGCCACTGAGCCCCCTGCTCCTGCCACTGCAGCGCAGCTTCGAGCGGGGCACCATAGCTCTTCTCCGTGCCCGCCTCACCTTGATCCAGGCGCACAGCCTGGCCGTCTACAACGTCAACAGCGGGCAGCACAGTGAAATCCATATTCACATCCTAGTAGAGACTGAGATTCATATGAGCACATCCACGGAGCTGTCGATCCTCGCCTCTATCCGATCGTCTTGACCCAGTTCTCCAACAGGTGCAACCCAGCGTCACCGGACTTCTCCGGGTGGAATTGAGTCGCCCACAACGGCCCGTTTTCCACTGCTGCCACAAAACGGGAGTCGCCGTGCGTGGACCACGACACCTTCGGATACGCGATGAACTCGTCCTCCTGCATTTCCCAGGTCCGCACACCATAGGAGTGCACGAAGTAAAACCGCGTTTCCGGGCCCAGACCCGCGAACATGTCGGAGCCATCTGCGACATCAACGGTGTTCCAGCCCATGTGCGGCAACACGGGGGCAGAGAGCTTATCGACGACTCCTGGCCACTCCCCGCAGCCTTCCGTCTCAATCCCGTGCTCAACTCCGCGGTCAAACATGACCTGCAACCCCACGCAGATGCCGAACACCGGCCGGTCCCCCGCTAGGCGTTTCCCGATGATCCGCGGCCCAGCAACCTCGCGTAAACCCTTCATGCACGCGTCGTACGCCCCCACCCCCGGCACGACCAGGCCATCCGCCTCGACGGCGACCATGGGTTCACGGGTGACCACCACTTTTGCACCTACGTGCTCGAGGGCGCGCTGCGCAGACCGCAGGTTTCCGGCACCGTAATCAAGGAGGGCGACAACTGAACTCATGGGCGTGATTCTAGCCAGGCGACGTACAGCTGATGCCCGATGCCCTCCGGTGTGGAATCGCCGGCGGCTGTACGAATGACAACCTCGAACCATTGGTCGTCTGAGATGCGCATATCGTCGATTCCGTGGGTTCGCAGAACTATGGAACCCAGTAAGACATCTAACCGCTTGTTGCCGTCGACAAGCGGATGGATTGACTCAATGCTGTGGATAAGCGCACCCGCTTTCAACCACGGATCGGGGTACAGCTCCTTCCCCTCGAACGTCACCCATGGCCGGTCAAGTGCAACAGCCAGAAGCCCCATGTCCCGAACACGAAATCCCGCCGCATCGAGAATTGGCTCGATAGCCTCGAGTGTGAACCGCTGTCGAATGGTCACGCGTTCTTCAACCGTTCCATCAGTTCGGAACGCGCATCCATGATTTCCCAGAAATCCCGCTCATTGGCCCGCTTAGCTTCAGAAATCTCCCACTCTTGCCGGATTAGACGCGAGATCACTTTTTGTTTTGAGGTGCCGGCGGTCTCTGCGAGAGCGGTGAGTTGCTGGTCTTCTTCTGGGGAGAGCCTAAGGTTGAGCGCCATAGCAAAATGGTACCAAATTGGTACTTACGGGTGGCGCCGCCTGCCCACAGCCCAATCGGCAACAGACAGCATGATCCCGGCGATGACGATCATCCCGCCGACAACAAAGGACCCTGTCGCGCCGATGCCAGCGATGATCAGCCCGAAGAAGAACGACCCGATTCCTTGCCCACCGTCGAAGGAAATGTTCCACACTGCGGAGGCATGGCTCACCTTCGACTGCGGCAGGCGATGGAACATGGTGAGTAGGGATTCGTTCTGAATCACTCCGAATCCGGCACCGAATAGCAGGGCCGCGACGACAAGCCACCACTCCGATGCCCCTGCGGCGAGGCACCAGGCGAAAAGGAACATGCTCGCGCCAAGACAGACCTGGAAGGGGATCATGAGGGTTCCCGGTTCGCCGCGGCGATCGGCCACCGATCCGGCGCCGATGCGAGCCAGCATGACGGCGAGGTTCACCACGGCGAGCAAGACGCCGCCCAGTGCGGTGCCGGATGCGATGCCCATGTCGCGTGCCGCAGCGGGCAGGAAGTTGGCGATGAGACTGAATGCTAATGATCCGACCGCCAGAGCCATCGCCGGGATGAGCAGTAGTTTCCACGTTGGTGCGGAGACCGCGCCTTCCATCACGGGGTCGGCCGGGGCACCCTTGACCGCAGGAATAAAGAAGCACGACACCAACCCCGCGCCGGCAATGACCAGTGCGATGATCCACACCGGCAGGTAGCCAACGCGTTCCCCGATGAAAAGACCGAGCGGCAGCGTGAGCATCTGCGCTAAGCCGCCAGAGGCACCGAACACTCCCGTGGCCTTACCCAGCATTTTCCGGGGCACGAGCTCTGGAATGATCGCGGATTCGGACACCGTCATGGCACCGAAGCCGACACCGCGCACAACGGAAACGGCCAGGACCATTGCCGGCGCCATCGACAGTTCGAACAATAGGGCCGGCACACCGAGCAACACGGCGGACACCGCGATCGCGGATCGGTAGGTGAAGCGCCGCAGTAACCGGGGCATGAACACCTGCGTGATCACCGTTGCGAGCATGAATACGCCTGTTGACGCGCCCGCCAGCGCCGACGATCCGCCGGAGTCCAGCACGGCCACTGGAACGACCGGGAGCAGCATGCCCCACGAGCCGAAGGCCGCGGCTACGGCGACAAGCGCTGGCACAAACCCGCGGACAGCCCACACAGAGGTGGGCTGTCCGGGCGTTCCAGGTGACACGGGTGTCACAGATGTCACGGCATCGCCCCGAACAGCACGACCAGCGCGCCGGCGAGCGAGACTGCAGCGAGGATGCCCAGCACGATCGTCACTGGCTTATTGCCCTGCTGGTAGAACGACCACGTCCCGCCAACCAACAGGCCGGCCAGGATGAACAGCATCCACACGGCGATGCTGGAACCAACCTCCATTACAGCGCGCCCTTCGTTGACGGCACGCCGCTGACCCGGGGGTCGATCTCGTAGGCGGCACGCAAAGCACGCGCTACAGCCTTGTACTCGGCCTCGGTGATGTGGTGCGGATCGCGGCCGTATTCGACGTTGACGTGCAGGGTGATGCGCGCGTTGTAGGCGAGCGTCTCAAAGAAGTGGCGGTTGATCACAGTGGCGTAGTGCCCGCCGATGATCTGCCATTCCATGGACTCCGGTTCACCGTTCATGACAAAGTACGGCCGGTTGGAGATGTCCACCACGGCGCTGACCAGGGTCTCATCCATCGGCAGTGCCATGGAGCCGAAGCGGCGGATGCCCTTCTTGTCCCCCACAGCGTCGATCAGCGCCCAGCCCAGCGTGATCGCGGTGTCCTCGATGGTGTGGTGCGCGTCAATCTCGATGTCTCCGCGCGCCTTGATGGTCAGATCGAAGGACCCGTGGGTGCCGAAAGCCGTGAGCATGTGGTCGAAGAACGGCAGTCCAGTGTCAACGTCGACGTTGCCCGTGCCGTCGAGGTTGATTTCCACCGAGATGTCGGACTCGCTGGTGGTGCGGGTCGCTGTACCCACGCGGTCAGTCATTGCTCTTAATCTCCTTCGCCGCGGTCAAGAATGCGTCATTCTCCTCGTCCAAACCAATTGTCACACGAAGATACCCCGGCACGCCGATATCACGGATCAAGACACCGCGGTCCAGAAACTGCTGCCACGATGCGTGGGTGTCGGCGAAGTGCCCGAAGAAGAGGAAGTTCGACTCGCTCGGCACGACCTCGTATCCCATCTCTGCGAGCGCATCTTGGACGTGCTTGCGTTCGCTCGCGAGCTTTTCGACGTTTCCGAGCGTCTCGTCCGCATGCCGCAACGCTACACGGGCAGCCGCCTGGGAAATGACCGACAGGTGGTACGGCAGGCGGACAAGCATGACGGCCTCAATGAAGGCAGGATCAGCGACGAAGTAGCCGAGACGACCGCCGGCGAAGTCGAACGCCTTCGACATCGTGCGGGAGACCACCAGCTTGGTCGGGTATTTCTCCACCAGCGTCACGGCGGATGGCGAGGGGGAGAATTCCGCGTATGCTTCGTCGACAATCACGATGCCGGGCGCAGCGTCGAGGATTCGCTCGATGTCATCGATCGAGGTGACATCACCGGTCGGGTTGTTCGGGGTGGTGACGAACACTACGTCCGGCTGCTGTGCGTTGATTTCGCTGATGGCGTGATCGATATCGATGCGGAAGTCCGGGCCGCGGTCAATGCCGATAAACTCCGTCTGCGTTCCTGCACTCAGGATCGGGTGCATGGAGTAGGACGGCGCAAAGCCCATGGCAGTCCGTCCGGGCCCACCGAATGCCTGTAACAGCTGTTGGAGGACTTCGTTGGAGCCGTTGGCGGCCCACACATTGTCCACGGTCACTGCCACGCCGGTCTGCTTACTCACGTACGCCGCGAGGTCCGCTCGCAGCTCCACGGCGTCGCGCTCCGGGTAGCGGTTGAGGCTACCGGCGACGCGAGAGATCTCTTCCAGCAGATCGCTGATCAGCGCCTGCGACGGCGGGTACGGGTTCTCGTTCGTGTTCAGCGCGTACGGAACCTCAAGTTGGGGCGCGCCGTAGGCGGACTTGCCGCGCAGTTCTTCGCGCAGCGGAAGATCAGAAAGCTCGGCCATTATTGCGCCTCCGTTCGCGCCTTGATTGCCTCGCCGTGGGCGGGCAGTTGTTCGTCGGTGGACAGGGTGATGATGTGCGGTGCAACCTCGGCGAGCGCATCCTCGGTGTACTCGATGAGATTGACCGGCCGCAGGAAGGTGTGCGTGGTCAGGCCCGGAGTGAAGCGCGCCGTGCCAGACGTGGGCAGCACGTGGTTGGAGCCAGCGATGTAGTCACCCAGCGGCACCGGGGAGAATGGGCCGATGAAAATCGCACCGGCGTGCTTGATGCGCCGGGCCACGTCCGCGGCGTTGCGGGTGTGGATTTCTAGGTGCTCAGCGGCATAGGCATCAGCGACGGCAATGCCTGCCTCCAGATCATCAACGAGCACAATGCCCGACTGCGGCCCGCCTAAAGCAGTGCCCGCGCGGTCGGCGTTGAGGGTTGCGGTGGCACGCTCGTCGATAAGCATATCGACGGCTTCCGCCACCTCTGGCGAATCCGTAATCAGCACTGATGCAGCATTCTCATCGTGTTCGGCCTGGGAGATCAGGTCGGCGGCGACGTAGAGCGGATCTGCGGTGTCGTCTGCCAGCACCGCGATCTCGGACGGGCCGGCTTCCGCGTCGATGCCCACGACACCGTTGACTACCCGCTTGGCGGCTGCGACGAAAATGTTTCCCGGACCGGTGATCATGTCCACCGGCTCAAGCTGCGCCTCATCGTCGCCGTAGGCGAGCAATGCGACTGCCTGCGCACCGCCGACGGCCCACACCTCATCGACACCGAGCATTGAGCAGGCGGCCAGGATCGTCGGGTGCGGCCACCCGCCGAACTCTGCCTGCGGCGGGCTGCACACCACGAGGGATTCTGCACCCGCCTCCTGGGCCGGGATAACGTTCATGAGCACCGACGACGGGTAGACAGCTTTACCACCCGGGACGTACAGGCCCACGCGCGGGACCGGCAGGAAGACTTCTGTGACAGTCGCACCGGGAGCGACGTCAGTCGACTGCTCCTGCGGCTTCTGCGCAGCGTGGACCGTACGGATCCTCCGAATCGCTTCCTGCACAGCGGCGCGAAGAGAGTCATCGAGATTGTCTGCGGCAGCGGCCATGACATCCGCCGGGACACGCACGGACGCAGGGCGCACACGGTCGAATTGCTCACCGTAGTCCAGAGCCGCTGGCGCACCGCCGGTCTTCACCGCATCAATGATCGGTGTGACAGTGGGCAGGACGGACGCCACATCCATCCCGCCACGCGGCAGGATGCGGCGCAGCTGCGCGCTCGACGGGGTTTGGCCCCGCAGATCAGTCACTTTCAGCATGGGAGAATCTCCTTCAAACCTTGTTGAAGTACATCCTATTCACCCACTTGGACACTCCCCCGTCCGCCTTCGAATGCGGCTGTGCTGACCAGCCCCAGCCAATAAGCCAGACTCGCCATGAACGGCGCAGCACACCACGCGATGCCGGGTTGGAACGCGGGCACCAAAGTGAATGTGTCAGACTCCGCTGCCGCGTGCGGAGGGTTGGCAAGATTAGCTGACCATTGGCCGAGAACGTGCAGCGCCCAGCTAGAAAACAACGCCACGCATGCGGCGAAAACCATGCGGGAAAGGCTGCTTTCCCGCTCCCCCGTCCCGTACGCCACAAGGCCGACAGCCAGCCCGAGGAGAGTAGAAAGGATGACAAACCAACCGAAGGATGCGAATTCGACGCTGTCAGGACTCAACACATGGTTGATCTGAACTCCGCCGTCAACAACCTCGGCAACATAGCCGGGGCGCAGGAACCCCCATATAACACCGATGACGCACCCGAGGATGACCCCGAGTGCGACGACCCCCGCTCCCCAGCGAAGCTTTAGTTGCACACCTTCCACTGGCCGTTCTCACGAGCGAAGCGCTGCACGCCGGACTCGGTCTGGCCGTTGGTGTTCACCGTCACGTTGGCGGAAGCAGTGTCGCCGTTCACACGCACGTCGGAAAGCGATGCCTGCGTCGCCGGGACCGGCGGAATCGGACGACCCTGCGCCTTAGCAGCATCGACTGCGAGCTGCATTTCGCGCTCGGTCTTCTCCAAGCTGGTGCCCTGGCTAGCCAGCTGCTGGTTGGTCTGGTCGACCACCTTCTTGCAGGAGTTGTCCATGATCACGCGGGTCCAGGAAACGAAATCGCCCGGGTTGTAAATGCGGTTCATGGTGTCGGTCATGGCCCGCACGTCAGCCTCGCTTGCGGGCTGCCCGTTCTCGATCGGCTGAATGTCAGGCGTCGGCAGCGTACCGTCCTCGAAGGGGTTGACCACGCCAGCACCCGGGTTCGGAGCGCCCTGTGCCTGAGGATCGTCAGCGTTCTCGCCCTCACCCTCCGGCTTATCCTTGTCGTCCTCTTTCTTTTCATCAGCCAGCGGATCGACCTCCGCGCCAGCGGTGACCTGGTTGGTTTCGGTAGCCACCTCGGACACGACGTCGCTCTGATCCTCGCCGGAGCCGCACGCAGCTAGTGCGAGGGGGGCAACCAAGACGGCGGTGGCGAGGGCGACGGCCTTCTTCGAGTTAGACATGAATCGGAACTCTCCTCTAGGTTTTCGAGAACTGCTCCCGACACTCTAGCAGCGTCAAGCTTCAGTTACTCAATTGTTGCGCAGGGAAGTACCAGTGAAGTAGCTGTGAATATCGGGTGTACCCTTGCGTGTTATGCAGCTGTCCCGGTCCACTATCGCACAAGCGGCGGTGGGCATCCTAGACGAGTACGGCCTTGCTGACGTGTCCATGCGTCGGGTCGCCGCGTCGCTTGACGTCGCGCCTGGAGCCTTGTACTGGCATGTGGACAACAAGCAGGAACTCATTTGCGCGATGGCAGAAATCATTATCGCGCCAGTCCTCGAGCGCACTTATGCCGGGCCGCGTGAAGCTTGCGCCGCCCTGCGCGGAGCTGTTCTCTCCCACCGCGACGGCGCGGACGTGGTCGCCACAGCCGCAGCACTGCCCGGCGCGGACATTCACGCGCACCTCCTGGATGCAGTCAAAGCGACGCTCAGCGACGGGCCCTCGGCAGACAGCGAGCGCGCGGCGCTTATCGACGCGACCGCGACCGGGTTGCTCTATCTCACTCTCGGAGCGGCGAACATGCACCAGGCCGGCGTTCAGTTCAACGAAGCTGCCCGCCAAACCTCGGCTGCCACGGCTCCCCGCGGCAGTGTAGAACACGTTGAGCAGGCAATTGACCTTCTGCTCGCGGGCCTCGACGCACAGTGAGCTAGAGCTATTACTATCGAGTCTCATGACAACTCCTAGCGAGAACGCGCAGACCCAAGTTTGGCCTGGATCCTCCTACCCATTGGGCTCCACCTACGACGGTGCGGGCACTAACTTCGCCCTTTTCTCCAACGTCGCCGAGAAGGTTGAGCTGTGCCTGCTCGACCGCGAGGAGAACGAGACGCGTATTCCCCTCGAAGAGGTAGACAACCACGTCTGGCACGCCTACCTTCCTGGCGTCCTGCCGGGACAGCGATACGGCTACCGGGTCCACGGCCCGTGGGACCCTGAAAACGGCAAGCGCTGCGACCCGTCCAAACTGCTCGTCGACCCGTATGCCCGCGCATTCGACGGCGAGTTCGATGGAGATTCTTCCCTGTTCTCCTACGACATTCACGCCGAGGAACCCGGCACCGGCCGCAACGAGGAAGACTCGCTCGGTCACACCATGAAGTCCGTGGTGATCAACCCGTTCTTCGACTGGGGCGACGACCGTTCTCCGCGCATCCCGGATAATGACACTGTCATTTATGAGACCCACGTCAAGGGCATGACGCAGCTGCACCCCGATGTCCCGGAGAACTTGCGAGGCACCTATGCCGGCATGGCGCACCCGAGCGTGATCGCGTACCTCCAAGACTTGGGGGTCACCTCTGTCGAGCTCATGCCCGTCCACCAGTTCCTTCAGGATGACCGCCTGCGGGACTTGGGCCTGCGCAACTACTGGGGCTACAACACCTTCGGCTTCTTCGCGCCGCACCAGGATTACGCCGCCAGCGAGAAGCCGGGCGATGCCGTCGCCGAGTTCAAGGGCATGGTCCGCGCCTACCACGAGGCCGGCATGGAGATCATCCTCGACGTCGTGTACAACCACACCGCCGAGGGCAACCACCTAGGCCCCACCATTGCGTTCCGCGGCATCGACAACGAGGCGTACTACAGGCTTGTCGACGGTGACGCCTTCCACTACATGGACTACACCGGCACCGGTAACTCCCTCAACGTCCGCGACCCGCACTCACTGCAGCTCATCATGGACTCTCTGCGCTACTGGGTCTCCGAGATGCACGTCGACGGCTTCCGTTTCGACCTCGCTTCCACTCTGGCGCGTGAGTTCTCCGACGTAGACCGCTTGGCTACCTTCTTCGACTTGGTCCAGCAGGACCCAGTCGTCTCTCAGGTCAAGCTCATCGCTGAACCGTGGGATGTCGGTGAGAACGGTTACCAGGTGGGCAACTTCCCGCCGCTGTGGAGCGAATGGAACGGTAAGTACCGCGACACCGTCCGCGATTTTTGGCGCGGTGAGCCCTCCACCCTGGGCGAGTTCGCTTCGCGACTCACCGGTTCGTCGGACTTGTACAACCACAACGGCCGCCGCCCGACGGCGTCGATCAACTTCATCACCGCCCACGACGGCTTCACACTCAACGATCTGGTCAGTTACAACGAGAAGCACAACTGGGACAACGGTGAGGAAAACCGCGACGGTGAATCTCACAACCGTTCCTGGAACCACGGTGAAGAAGGCCCCACCGACGATCCGGAGATCCAGGAGCTGCGTTCGCGCCAGCGCCGCAACTTCCTGACCACGTTGTTGCTTTCCCAGGGGACCCCGATGATCGCCCACGGCGACGAGTTCGCCCGCACGCAAAACGGCAACAACAACGTCTACTGCCAAGACAACGAGCTGGCCTGGATGGACTGGAACAGGCTGGACGAGTCGGAGGAACTGCACGACTTCACCCGCCGTTTGATCAGCATCCGTAAAGAGCACCCTGTCTTCCGCCGTCGCCGCTTCCTGGCCGGCGGTCCGCTGGGCATGGACGCTCAGGACCGCGACATTGCGTGGCTGGCTCCCGACGGTCAGATGATGACCAATGATGACTGGGGCTTCGCCTTTGGCAAGGCCCTGCAGGTCTACTTCAACGGCAACATGATTGCTGAGCCTGATTCCCGTGGCCAGCAAGTCGTGGACGATTCCTTCGTGTTGATGTTCAACGCCTACCACGAGGACATCGAATTCACCCTGCCGCCGAAGAACATGGGCGCGAAGTGGGAAGTCCTCATCGACACCACTGAGCCGCTCGGGTACCCGGCGGAGAAGGAGGAGATTGAGGCGCAGGGTACCGCGAACGTTCCGGCACGCTCCACCCTCGTCCTGCGGCAGATCGAGCCGCCGGTCTTCGAGGACGGCGACGATGAGGCAGAGCAGGACGCAGCGGAAGAGGGCGCTGTTGTTGGTGGCGGTTCGACCCGGGTGAACCCCGAGTCATGATCTCAGCTCTCGGCACGCGCGTCGTCGTCACCGGCGCTGCTGCGGAAATTCACCCGGAGGAGTTAGAGGCCGCGCTTCGTGGCTCGTCGGAACCGACGGTGATCAACCTCGACGACATCACGAACACCGAGGTTCGCTCCGGGGACTCGTGGGATGAAAGCACGGTCGCGATCGAATCCGGCGGTGAAACCGTCACGGTGCGCTTTGCCCCCGGAGATACGGAAGGCCCGCAGCAGCTGTGTGCGTTGCTGACCGGGGAGTCCGTCAACGTCGACACCATCACCGGTTTCTCCTTTGTTGCCGTGGCTGTGCACACCGCCAGCCAGGACTGGGGCTCTGTGGACCGAGTGGACCTCGCCCGCGTCACCGACGGCGAGGTCACCGAGCGATTCAGCCTCGAACCACCGACGAAGGAGGCGTTAGCTGACTTCATTGGCGATAGCCCCCTCGTCGGCTACAACGGATACTTCGACGCATCTGCCCTGCACTATGCAGGCCTTGTTTCCGATCTCACCTTCGCGTGTGTGCTCACGCAGGCTCGCGCAGCTGAACTTGACGTGCCCAACCACAAGCTGGACACCCTCGCCGACTTCTTCGGAGTGGACGCCGACCCGGCATCGGTGATGAATGCTCTCGCCCGGCACGCCAAGCACACTGGCTCTCTGGAAGACTTCGTCCACGCAAGCGGCTTCGCCATGGGCACTGTCAGCGCTGACCGCGTTATTCCTGTGTTGCGCGACTTCTCCGGTGCAGCCTCGAGCATCCAGAAGGCCAGCAAGGCTGAGAAAGACACCCCGAAAAAAGAGCAGCAGGGCAACAACAGGGGTCCCGCGCCGTGGCAATCTGTGGCTACCCCGGACACCATCCCGGATCCGGCAGTCGATGCGGACCCGAACTCGCCCCTGTACGGGCAAAACGTCACCCTCACCGGAGAGTTCGATCCTTTCGATAAAGGACAGCTCTGGGATGGCATCGCCAACCAGGGCGGCCAAGTAGGAAAGAACGTGACCAAGAAGACAACCATCCTGGTCACCGGCGAGTGGGCCACCATGACGTCAAAGGAAAAAAGGGCCCGGGAATTGATGGATAAAGGCCAAGACATTGACATTTGGCCAGCAGAGAAGCTACTCAACGTGCTCGGTCTCGACGAGGAACCTCCCTTCTAGCCTTTTCCGTCCGGCACCGGGAACCAGACGGGGCGGTGGCGCAGTCTAACTAGGGCATGACCACCACATGCTCTACCGATCTGCTTCCTGTCACCGGGTTCGTCGCGTTGCCGGTGCGGGCGGAAGTCGTCGAAAAGCGGCCCTGGGGCGAGCGCGGGGACTCGCCCGCGTATCTCAACCTCTCCCCCAACGTCGTGGCAGTGCTCATCTCCGAAACCGGGCACTTACTGTCCCGGATTGACCTGTGGGACAGGGGCCTCAGCGTGAAACAGGCGTGGGATTCTGCCGCCTACACCTTGTTGGAGCGCCAGAATTCTCACCGCGTCGAGTTCCAGGTACGCAACGCTTCATGCGCACTCGGCACTACTGCGCCACGCGGATTCGAAATCGCCCCCTTTGATGTGCCTGCAGTGGCGTGGCTGTCGCACCCGAAAACGTTTCAAATGCTGCACCAGCACTTTCTCGAAGTGCTCGTTCCGAAAACCGGACTCGTGTACGTCACCCGCGACCAGCGCGACCTGTTCGTGCTGGACACCACAATCGAAGCTGCTGCGAAGGCTGTACCGCAGGCGACCGTCATGACGTACTCCCTTGGTTTCCCTGTCGTGACTAGGGTGTGAGGGGTACCCACCATTTAAGGAGCGAAGCATGCACCGCCCGATCACGTCCACTTACCGTCTGCAGTTGCGGGGGACGCAGGCTGATCCGTCGGGCCGCGGCTTCGGTTTCGCGGACGCGGAAGCCCAGGTCCCCTACCTGAAATCGCTGGGCATCTCCCACCTGTACCTCTCCCCCGTGTTCACCTCGTACCCGGAGTCGAACCACAACTATGACGTCACCGACCCAACGGTGGTCAACCCAGAGCTCGGAGGTTTGGAGGGATTACGAGCGCTGGCTCATACGGCACACGAAGCGGGACTGGGTCTGATCCTGGACATCGTGCCCAACCACCTGGGTGTGGAGACACCGCAGAAGAACAAGTGGTGGTGGGATGTACTCAAGAACGGCCAAGACTCGGAGTACGAGTCCTACTTCGACATCGACTGGCACGAGGACAATGGCGCTGGCGGAAAACTGGGGCTCCCGGTGCTGGGGCAGCCTGGCGACGAAGACGAGTTCGAGCTGACGCTTCTCGACGAGATCGATGAGCCGGTCCTGAAGTATTACGAGAACTACTTCCCACTCAGGCCTGGGTCCTTCGAGTCGCTTGACGACGATCCGCGTGAAGTCTACGAACGCCAGAGCTACCGGCTGATGTACTGGCGCGACGGTGTCATTTCCTACCGCCGTTTCTTCTCCGTCAACGGGCTGGCCGGTATCCGCCAGGAAGATCCGCTCGTTTTCGAGCACACGCACCGGGTGCTGCGGCAGCTCATTGCTGAAGACCTCATCGACGGTATCCGCGTCGACCACCCGGACGGTCTGGCGGATCCGTTCACGTATCTCAACCGACTTCGTGACCTCATTGGGGATGACCGCTGGCTGGTCGCAGAGAAAATCCTCGGAGTCACCGAGCCGCTCGATCCACGCCTGGCGGTCGATGGCACGACCGGCTACGACGCGTTGCGCGAACTCGACGGGATTTTCATCAACCGCGAAGCCGAAGACTCCATGAGCATGCTGTCTTTGCGCCAGTCCGGGTCTACCTGGGATGAGCCCGCCATCGAGGCCGCAGAGCACCAGCTCAAGCGCGACGTCGCCGAGTCCGAGCTCGCCGCAGAGATCCGCCGTCTGACACGCGCCATCCGCCGCGACAACTTCTCCACCGCCGGCTCCAATGTCTCTGAAGAAGACTTGACCAAGACGGTGATCGACCTCATTGCTGCCATGCCGGTGTACCGCGCTGACTACATCTCGCTGTCACGTCAGACTTCTACTGTCGTGGCCGACATGGTGCGCCGTTTCCCGTCCCGGCGCGCTGCCCTTGACCTGATCTCCGCGGCGTTGCTGGCCAACGGTGAGGCGAAGACGCGTTTCGCGCAGGTCTGTGGAGCCGTCATGGCCAAGGGTGTAGAGGACACGCTGTTCTACCGCGCCTGCCGCCTTGTCGCCTTGCAGGAAGTCGGCGGGGCACCTGGACGGTTCGGTGTCTCGGCGGCTGAATTCCACCTGCTCCAGCAAGAGCGCAATAACTTGTGGCCGCACGCCATGACGGCGTTGACCACCCATGACACGAAGCGCAGCGAGGACACCCGCGCACGGATCATTGAGCTGACAGAACGCCCGAAGACATTCGCTGAACTCGTCGCGCAAGTCACGGCGCTCGTTCCCGCACCAGATCAGGCCACCGCGCACTTCCTGATCCAGAACATTATCGGGGTGTGGCCGGCTGACGGCATCACCGAAGATGTTCAGCAGCGTCTGCGCGATTATGCCGTCAAGGCGGTGCGCGAGGCGGGTGTGCATACCTCCTGGTTCGACAACGCCCACGACTTCGAAAAGGCCATCACCGACTGGGTCGACGCTGTCGTGGAGGGGCCGGCAAGTGGCATGATCACTGACTTTGTCAAGGAGATCCACCGGGGTGCTGTCCAGGTCTCCCTCGGCAGGAAGCTGCTTCAACTCGTGGGGCCGGGTATCCCGGACACGTACCAGGGCCAGGAGTTCATCGACCTATCCCTGGTGGATCCGGATAACCGCCGCTTTGTTGATTACGTCAACCGCGAACAAACGCTCTCCCAGTTCAAGGAGAGCGAGGACCACTACGCAGATCTCTGCTTCGCCCACGATAATGCTGACGGCACTGGACTCTACCCGCACCTAGAAGACGTGGCGGACCGCGCGAAGCAGGCAGTTGTCCACGAAGGCGCGATGCTGCGCCGCCAGTACCCGGACATCTTCCTGGGTGGTGACTATCAGGCAGTCTTCGCTGTCGGCGAGGCCGATAACCATGTTGTGGGGATCGCGCGCGGGGCGGATTCGGCCAGCCTCTCCGTGATCGGCTTGGCTGTGCGCCGGCCCCTTATTCTCGAAGACAGTGGCGGATGGGGCGACACCACCGTCACCCTCCCCGAGGGACAGTGGACAGACCGCCTCACCGGGAGAACCTACGAGGGCACGATCCCGTGCGCAGAGCTTCTCGACGTTCTGCCCACCGCACTTTTAGTCAGCCACCACCTCGACTCCGCCCGCTGGGACAGCTAGGCGGAAAGATGGCTAGGCGAAGATGAGCACGAGGGTCACCACAATGGTGACCACGATCACGGCCAGGACCAGCTGGGTGGTGTAGGAGACCTTCACGGGCGACAGGCCTTGCTTCCAGAACTCGTAGTTCTCGCCGTAGGGGTCGTCCTTCTTCGGCTTATTCGCGGCCGGGGCCGACGGGCGGTAGTTCGGCTGGGGCCGGTTCGGGGGCGGATCGGGCAGGAATGCGTCGCCAGAGAAGGTGGCACTCGGCTCCGGGTAGGTGTTTAGGTCAGCCACTGGCGTTCTCCGATCGCTTCGCGGATGTTCAGTTCGAACTGCTCGGGGGTCATGTCGACGTTGTTCGCTTCTTGGTGGACATCAATCCACTTATTGAACAGTTCGGGGATGGTCGCTTCCGGTGCAGGGCTCTGCATCGCGAAGTCGAGGGCGTGCAGGATGCGCATCAGTCCGGTGCGGTTGAATCCGATCCAGTTCACTTCCCCGTCCACGGCTTTGAGGGTAAGTGTCGGCTCTTCAGCCGGCCCGTACGGGCGGCCGCAGAATCCGGTGAGCCATGCGTGGTCGATCACTGTTACTTGGCCCGGTGCAGTGCCCAGGAACAGCCGCGAGGAGGTGCACACGCACGCCGACGTGAACCCGGGAGCGCTCGTGAGTGCAACCTCCAGGATTTCCTCTCCAGGACCGAGCACCTGCATGACGTCGTTCACGACGGCCGGTGCGATTTGGGTGTCGCCGCAGCGCTCTAAAGCTTTACGCGCAAACTCGTTCTCATTCACCACATACGGCAGGTTATCATGTGCGTTGCGTGAAAATGGACTTAGAATCTATGTAGCGAACTCTGAGTGAGCTGAGGTTTGAGTCCGCTGTTTGAGGAAGGAATCCCCCGATGACCGCCATCACTGCTGCACGGTTTGAACGCCCCCGCGCTAAGGCTGAGGATGTTGCCGTTGACCTGTGGGAATGGAGCACCCCGCAGCCGGACCGTCAGACAGTGCTGGAAGCCTCCTTCGCGCTGCCGTACCGGGTCGGGCATGACCGGCCCGTGGACACTCCCACGCTGCCTGTGAAGAAGGACCGCGTGCAATACAAGCGCATGCTCGAGCAGTGGTGGGGTATCACTTCCGCCGAGGAAGCTCGACAGATGACGGAGAGGCTCATCGCCGGCGACGTGCACACAGCCTCGTCAGATGCGGTGCTGCACACCGCCGAGATGCTCACGGGCGAGTTCGCACCGCAGGAATGGCGTTCGCAGGATTTCGCCGAGCGCCGCCGAACAATGGAGATCTTCCTGGAGCACCTGGCTATTTCCAACTGGATGGATCCGAAGCAGCTCTGGACAGACTTCGACCACTGGCTCGCAGTGCGCACCCACCCGTCGTTTGCGAACGTCAATGCGCCGTCGGCCCCGGCAACGACCCGCGCCTGGGACATCATGCGCGTGGAGATGACTGCTGCGACGGCCGCCCTCGTCGGCATCATCACCCCGGAGGAGTACTCCAGCTACGCCGCCCGCGCCGTCGCTGAGCTACAGAAGCACTTCATGTCCTGGGCGGATGCCGCCGCGAGCTTCTGGTGGGGCCGCGCGATTTGGTCAGCTGACACCATCCGCGACAACGCGGACGACATGCAGGGTGAACTCCAGGTGTTTGACCACATTCTCACGGAGGCGTTGACTGACCCGAACTCCCCTTGGCGGCGCTTCCCGCTCCACGCTTAGCCGCTCCTGCCGCGCAGTTTGTCCAGCTCGCGGCGTTCTTTCTTCGTCGGCCGGCCAGCGCCGCGGTCACGCTTCGGCATGGAGTAGAAGTACTCCTTCGGCGGTGGCGGCGGAGAGTGGTCGATGTAGCACTGCCGCGCAATGGGTGCGCCGACGCGTTTCCGGGGCGTGTCGACGACCTCGTAAACCAGGTCGCGGTAATCCTTCCAGGCTTTGACGCGGTCCCCCGGCACGACTTGAGCTGAGGGTTTGACGGCATTGCCGTTGAGTTTCACGTGCCCGGCGCGCACAGCGTTCGCGGCCTCTGTGCGGGTTTTATACATGCGCACCGCCCACACCCACACGTCGATGCGGACGGCGGATCCGTCTGGCACTAGTACTGGTCCCGGTGGTTGATGATCTTCTGAACCTTGCTGTAGTTGACCATTCCGCCGACAACGGCAACTACGAAACCGAGCACGATAAGCGACCACGTTTGGGTCAGAAGTGCCAGTGCGACACCGCCCACAACACCTCCGCCGACCCACAACGCGCCATTGCGGGAATAGCGGCGCACGGCTTGCTTGCGTGCTTCGATCGGGTTATTCGGGCGGGGCTGGATCGTCATGGGGTTCAGTCTAACGCACGCTCCACCCACGTCTGCCCCACCGTGCGTGCTTCGCTCGTGCCCTGAGTCAGAGCCGCCAACAGCTCGTTCAACTCCTCCACACCACCCGGCGCAACGGCGAGGGTGTAGGCGGCCTGAGCGCCGTATTCGACATCGACCACGTCCACTCCTGCAGCACGCAGGTCCGCCTCCACTCTGCCTGCGTCAGCATGCGGCAAGTCGACGCGGGTGAGTTCGCGCATTCGTTTTTCGACGGGTTCCACCAGCTCCAGCGCCTGCGACACCGATTCCGAGTACGCGTGGACGAGACCTCCCGCGCCGAGCTTCACGCCGCCGAAATAGCGGGTGACCACAGCGACCGCACAGCGCAGCCCCGACCCGCGCAGCGCGTCGAGCATTGGTTTGCCAGCTGTGCCGGACGGTTCGCCGTCGTCGGAAGAACGCTCGATGCGTCCTTCCGGGTCCGCGATGAAGGCGGTGCAGTGGTGCCGCGCGTCGGGGAACTCGGCGCGGGCACGCGCGATCACGTCGCGGGCTTCCTCCTCGGATTCAGCGCGGGCGATCCAGGTGATGAAGCGAGATTTCTTGATCACTATCTCGTTGACCACCGGGTCGCCTGGCGGAGGAAGGGTGAATGTCGTCAGCATGAGTTTCAGATATTACTTAGTGTGGGAGACATGAGGTTTGAAGTCTGGGCCCCGCACGCGCACGATGTTCGTCTCATCGTCGACGACACCGAGCACGATATGCGCCGCGATGACAGCCGCCGCGGGTGGTGGACCAGCGATGTCGAGCAGGTTCCTGGCCAGCGCTACGGCTTCACGCTTTTCGACGGCAACGACTGGTCCAAACCCCTCCCCGATCCGCGCTCCCGGCGCCAGCCGGACGGCATTCACGGACTCTCGGAAGTCGTCAGTACAGACTTCCCGTGGACCGACGACCACTGGGTCAACTACGAGTTGCAGGGCCAAGTCATCTACGAGCTTCACGTGGGCACGTTCACGCCGGAGGGAACGTTCGATGCGATCGTCGATAAGCTTGATTACCTCGTTGAACTCGGTGTGACCACGATTGAACTCATGCCTGTCCAGCCGTTCGGGGGCGAGCGCAACTGGGGGTATGACGGTGTCGACTGGTTTGCAGTTCAGGAGTCCTACGGCGGACCGGAGGGCCTCAAACGGCTTGTCGATGCTGCCCACCACCGTGGCGTGGGCGTCTTCCTCGACGTGGTGTACAACCACTTCGGCCCCGACGGCAACTACAACGGCATGTTCGGCCCCTACACCACCGCCGGCTCGACAGGCTGGGGCGATGTGGTCAACCTCTCCGGGGCCAACTCGGACGAGGTGCGCGCCTACGTGCTTGATTCTGTCCGGCAGTGGCTCGACGAGTTCCACATCGACGGGCTGCGACTCGACGCGGTGCACTCCTACGACGACCGCGCGGCGTACTCCATCATGGAGGAGATCAACATGCTCGCCGACGAGATCGAGGTGAAGAACGGCCCGAACCCGATCATCATCGCAGAGAGCGACTTGAATGATCCGCGCATCATTGCCGACTACGCCCACGGCGGGTACGGGCTGGACGCGCAGTGGCTTGACGACGTCCACCATGCCCTCCACACCGTCATCACCGGCGAAAACATCGCTTACTACGAGGACTTCGGAACGGTGGAAATCCTCGCCGACAGCCTCCGCCACGGCTACCGCTTCCGCAGAGACTGGTCCAACTTCCGCGGACGCACGCACGGGCGCGCGCTGAACCTGGAGCAGATCGCCCCGTGGAAGCTGATCACCTACACCACCACGCACGACCAGGTAGGCAACCGCGCAGCGGGCGACCGGCCGTCGCAAAACCTGACGATGGCGCAGCACGCGTTGAAGGCGGCAGTGATCTTCTTCAGCCCGTTCACGCCGATGATCTTCATGGGCGAGGAGTTCTTCGCCCAAACCCCGTTCCCTTTCTTCGTCTCCCACACTGACGAGGACTTGCAGCGGCTCACCCGCGAAGGCCGCGCGCACGAATTCGCCCGCTACGGCTGGAACTTCGACCATGTGCCCGACCCGGTCGACCCCGAGACCTTCGAGTCGGCGAAACTCGACTGGAACTTCGCCGGCGACAACGTGAAGATGTACGAGATCTACAAGGATCTGCTCACGCTGCGCCGCCGGCTCGGGCTGGCCAAAGACGACCTGCGCGAGCTCCGGGTCGATCACGGAGCAGACGGCGAGAAGTGGTTGACCATGGGGTACGACGACGTCTTCCTCGCCGCCAACTTTTCCGACGAGGAGGTCACAGTGCCCGCGGGTGGTGAGTTGGTGTACTCGTACGGCTCGCCGCGCGTCGATAAGCAGCAGACCGTGCTGAGCGCATGGGAGTTCGCGATCATCGCACGCTAGCCCCGCGCTGACTCGCGCTAACCGGTGACGATGAATTCGTACTCCGGTGTGCCCGGCATGAGGCGCTGACAGTCGAAGGAGGCATCCTCCATGCGCGCAAGCAGCGGATCGAGATCCGTCGCGCGAGCCAGTTCGATGCCGACGAGCGCGGCACCGGTCTCCCGGTTGTTCTTCTTCAGGTATTCGAACAGCGAAATATCGTCGTCCGGGCCCAGCACATCGTTGAGGAAACGGCGTAGCTGGCCCGGCTCCTGAGCAAAGTTGACCAGGAAGTAGTGCTTCAACCCGCGGTGGACTAGGGAGCGCTCCATGATCTCCGCGTACCGCAGCACGTCATTGTTGCCGCCGGAGATGACGCAGACGACCGTGCTGCCTGGTGCGAGCTTGACCTCATCGAGCGCGGTGACCGACAGCGCGCCCGCAGGCTCCGCGATGATGCCCTCGTTCTGGTACAGGTCCAGCATGTTCGTGCACACAGCGCCTTCATCGACGTCGACGATGTGGATGCGTCCCTGGTTTTCCTCGATGATGCGGTAGTTGACGTCGCCGATGCGCTTGACCGCGGCCCCATCGACGAACGGATCAATCGCCTCGAGCGTGACCGGTCCGCCCGCGTTCATCGCAGCTGCCAGGGACGCAGCGCCTGCTGGCTCAGTACCGATGATGGCCGTGCGCGGCGACATGTCGGCGAGGTAGGCGGCGATTCCTCCGATCAGACCCCCACCGCCAACGGGGACGAAGATGGAATCGAGCGATTTGCCGAAACCGGTCAGCTGCGTGAGCACTTCTGCCGCAACGGTGCCCTGACCGATGACGGTGTCACGCGCGTTGAAAGGCTCCACGAGGGTGGCACCGCGTTCTTCCGCATCTCGGCGCGCTGCTTCCGCGGCTTCGTCGAAGTTGTTGCCCACGAGCACCAGTTCCACGCTGTCCCCGCCGTGGACCATGATCCGGTCGCGTTTCTGCTTCGGGGTCCGCTTGGGCACGAAGATCTTGCCGTCAATGCCCATCGCCCGGCACGCGTACGCCACCCCTTGCGCATGATTGCCTGCCGACGCTGCGACGACCCCAGCCGCTTTCTCCTCATCGCTCAAGTTGGAAATGTTGTAGTAGGCGCCGCGGATCTTGTACGACCGCACGTCCTGGAGGTCTTCCCGCTTCAGGTACACCTCCACCCCGTGCTGCTGCGACAAGCGCGGGCAGAACTGCAACGGAGTGGGCGCGATGACGCTGGAAATTCCAGCCTGCGCACCCTGGATATCGGAGGCGTGCACGGGCGTGAAATCAGGCGCGGAAGTCATAGAAGATCATCTTAGACCCCTTGGATTTCGCCCGGAAAGCGACTAAACTTCTTCGCGGTTTCTAATCCACTTACTGCACATTGCATGTACGCCCCAAGCGTACTTTTTGAAGGAGTCTTTCCCCGTGAAGAAGCGCACTGGCCTTGTCGCCGCCGCCCTGTCCACCACCCTCATCCTCGGTTCCGTCACCCCCGCTTTTGCTGAGAACGCTCAGAACATTTCTGCCGAAAACGAGGGCAACGACACCCCGTCTGACGACGACAAGGAAGAAAACGGTGATTCCAAGGACCCTTGGAACAAGAACGGCGCGTCCAGTGAGGGACCACTGGACGGCAGCTTCGGTTCTTCCGGCCTGAACCGCCTCGAGAGGTACGTTAACTCCAACCACTTTGAGTCGGTCAGCGCCATCGTCGCTGCTCTTGCCGGCGTGGTTACCGTGGCCACTCAGCTCGCCGCGCTGATCATCAAGATCAACCCGGCTGCGAAGGCGCAGTTCGAGTCCCTCTTCAAGAAGTAGACGCGTGGTAGATAGCTAGCTGAGCTAGTTATCCCGGCACGTTAGCTGGCGAGTAGATGCGCTCGCCAGCTTTTTCTATCCCAGGACTCCGGCACCCATGGCGGCCTTCAAATCGCCCATGAGGCTGCCGGATCTTTCTACTCGCAGGTGGTCCCCCAAGATCATCAATTGGGACTGGTCACCGTTGACCAGGTTCAAGTAGACGTCCGAGTCACCCGGGTTATTCGACAGAACCTGCTTGAGTTTGCGGATGTTGTCCATCGTGCACTGCTCCGTCTTCAGAGTCAGGCGCAACGGTAGACCGGCACCGTTACCGGGGCCGAGCTCTGGGACTTTCACGTCGTCGCCGAATAGGCTCATGCGGTCGTCGCGGATGGACACGTGCGCCTTGACCAGTATGATGTTGTCCTCGACGATCTGCGGCGCCACCAGCGCGTAGACCTTGTTGAACAGTAGCACTTCGACCTGCGCACCGTGGTGGTCCTCGAGGGTGACGATGGCCCATGGGGAACCGTCCTTTTTCGAGTACCGCCGATCCACGCCGGAAATAATGCCGCCGATGGTCACTTCATCACCGTGGCGCATCTCTCCTTCTAGGATCTTCGGCAGCGGAGTGTCGGTCTGGGCGTCAATGGCTTCCTCGAAACCGTCGAGCGGGTGGCCCGAGACATACAAACCGAGCATTTCACGCTCGAGGGCGAGTTTGTGCTTCTTCTCCCACTCGTCGTCAGGCACCTCAATGGAAAACGCGTTCGTGGCCTCCTGGTCTCCCCCGAAGGCAGAAAACAGGTCGAACTGCCCCTTGTCGGCCGCCTTCTTCGTGGTCAGCACCGAATCCACAGCGTCGTCGGAAACCAACAGCAAACCCTTGCGCGGGTGATCCAATGAATCGAACGCGCCCGCCTTGATCAGCGACTCGGTAATGCGCTTGTTGCACGGCAGCAGATCGATCTTGTCCAGGTAATCGGAGAAGTTCGTGAAAGCGCCCTTGGTGCGGCGGGACTCCATGATGGACTCCACCACTTCTGCACCGACATTGCGGATCGCGGCAAGGCCGTAACGGATGTCCTTGTCCACAGCCATGAAAGTCTCTTCAGACTCATTAATGTCCGGCGGGAGCACCGAGATGCCCAGGTGCCTGCAGTCAGCCAGGTAGATCGCGGACTTGTCCTTCTTGTCACCGACGGAGGTCAGCAGAGCGGCCATGTATTCCGCGGCGTAGTTCGCCTTCAGGTAGGCCGTCCAGTAAGACACGAGCGCGTAACCAGCGGCGTGGGACTTGTTGAACGCGTAGGACGCGAACGGCTCGATCGTGCCCCACAGAGCGTCGACAGCAGCCTTAGAGTAACCGTTGTCGAACATGCCCTGGGAAAACTTCTCGTATTCCTGGGCGAGCACCTCGGGCTTCTTCTTACCCATCGCCTTACGGAAGCCGTCTGCTTGGCCGGCGGTGTAGTTGGCCACCTTCTGGGAGATGTTCATGATCTGCTCTTGGTAAACGATCAGACCGTACGTCTCATCGAGAATCTCCTTGAGCGGCTCCTCCAGCTCCGGGTGGATCGGAGTGATCGGCTTGCGGCCGTTCTTGCGGTCCGCGTAATCCCAGTGCGCGTTCACACCCATCGGGCCGGGACGGTAGAGCGCCAACGAGGCGACAATATCGTTGAAGCCGGTCGGCTTCATGCGCTTGAGCAGCTCCTGCATGCCGCCGCCGTCGAGCTGGAACACACCGAGTGTGTCACCACGGGACAGCAGCTCGTAGACCGCTTCATTGTCCGTGTCCAATGCCTCAAGATCAATGGTCTCGCCGCGGTTCTTCTCAATGTTCTCGATGGCGTCACCGATCACCGTGAGGTTACGCAGCCCCAGGAAATCCATCTTCAGCAGACCGATGGCCTCACACGCGGGGTAGTCCCAACCGGTGATCAGTGCGCCGTCGGCAGGCCTCTTCCACATCGGGATGTGGTCCATAAGCGGCACCGACGCCATAATCACGGCACACGCGTGCACGCCCGCTTGCCTGACGACGCCTTCCAGACCCCGCGCCGTCTCATAAATCTTCGCCACGTCTGGGTCGGTCTCAATCATCGAGCGGACTTCAGTGGCCTCGGAGTAGCGGTCGTGCTCCGGGTCGGTAATACCAGACAGCGGGATGTCCTTCGCCATGATCGCCGGTGGGAGTGCAGCGTTGATCCGGTCGGCTTTCTGGAAACCTTCCTGGCCAAAGTTGACCTTGGCGGAGTCCTTGATCGCCTGCTTCGTCTTCACGGTGCCGAAGGTGATCACCTGGGCGATCTTGTCCTCGCCCCAGTTCTCTGCTGCATAGGTGAGCATCTCGCCGCGGCGGCGGTCGTCGAAGTCAATATCGATATCGGGTGCGGACGGACGCTCGGGGTTCAAGAAACGCTCGAAGAGCAGGCCGTGCTCCATCGGATCGATATTGGTGATGGTCAGCGCGTACGCGACCAGGGAACCTGCTGCGGAACCACGGCCCGGACCAACGCGGATACCGATGGAACGTGCGTGCTTGATCAGCTCAGCGACGATGAGGAAGTAGGACGGGTAGCCCTTCATGTCGATGACGTCGATCTCGTAGTCGGCGCGGGTGCGGTAGTCCTCCGGCACCTCCTTGCCCTCGAACCGCTCATCCAGGCCGCGGTGCACTTCCTTGCGCAGCCACGTCGTCGGGGTCTCCCCCTCCGGCACGGTGGCAATCGGCATGCGGTCGTGCGGGTGCTCCGCCCACAACTCGCCATAGTCGCCGACGCGCTCAGCGACCCAGAGAGTGTTGTCGCAGCCGTCGGGCACCATGTCATCCCAATCGTTGCGCATCTGCTCGGCGGACTTGATGTAGTAGCCGGTGCCGTCGAACTTGAACCGGTCCGGGTCCAGCAGCGTCTTACCAGTCTGGACACACAGCATCGCCTCGTGGGCGGGTGCCTGGGATTCCAGCACGTAGTGGCAGTCGTTGGTAACCAACGGCGGCAGGTCTAGAGCTTCGCCGATGCGCAGCAAATCCTCACGGACGCGGCGTTCAATGGTCAGACCGTGGTCCATGAGCTCGAGGAAGTAGTTGTCCTTGCCGTAGATGTCCTGCCACATCGCAGCGGCCTCGAGTGCCTGGTCGTACTGGCCCAATCGCAGGCGCGTTTGCACATCACCGGACGGGCACCCCGTCGTGGCGATAATGCCGTCGGCATGCTCGGCGATGAGCTCCGCATCCATACGCGGCCACTTACCTAGCTGACCTTCGTAAGATGCCAGCGAGCTCAAGCGGAACAGGTTGCGCAACCCTGTCGCGTTCTCCGCCAACATGGTCTGGTGCAGGTACGCACCGGAGGCGGAAACGTCATCGCCCTTCTGGTCCGGAGTGCCCCACAGCACACGCTTCTTATTGAAGCGCGACTCGGGTGCCATGTAGGCCTCGATGCCAATGATGGGCTTGATGCCCGCGTCTGTCATCCGGCGGTAGAACGCATTCGACCCGAACATGTTGCCGTGGTCGGTCATGCCGACCGCGGGCATGCCCTGGCGGGAGACCTCCTCCGCCAGCAGATCCACCTTGGCCATGCCGTCGAGCATGGAGAACTCGGTGTGGTTGTGCAGGTGGACAAAGGAGGATTTTTTGGCCATGAGGAGAGTCTACTCGTAGCGCAAAGCGTCGATCGGTTGCATCTTGGCAGCCTTGTTTGCCGGGTAGAAACCGAAGAAGACGCCGATACCCATTGAGAACAACAGCGAGAACACCACTGCCCCGATCGGTGGGAATGCCACCGGGCCGTAGGAGTCACCTTCGATGAAGCCGAGCAAGCCACTCGACAACACGCCGATGAGGCCGCCGAGTAGCACGCCAATGATTCCACCGAGCAGACACACCATCACTGCCTCTACGATGAACTGGGTGCGGATGTCGCGGCGGGTCGCGCCGAGCGCCTTACGCACACCGATTTCCCGGGTGCGTTCGGTGACGGTGATGAGCATGACGTTCATCACGCCGATTCCGCCGACGAGCAGAGAAATACCACCGATGGACGCGATCACCGAGCTAATGGCGCCAAAGATGGCTGTGAATCCCTCGAGGGACGACTCCATGTCGATGACTTGCGCTTCGGCGTTGTCATTGTGCGCGTACTGGCGGTCCATGTAGCTCTGCAGCTCGTTGCGGAACTCAGCCGGGTCCTCATCACCCGTGGTCTGCACGATGAACATGTTGACGCTTTCAATGGGTTCGGCGATCCGCTCGAGTGAGCTCAACGGGATATAGATCTGACCATAGGCCTGCATCTGACCGAAGCTATCGGCATTTTCTTCCTCGGCTTCGGCGACACCGATCACGGTGAACACCCCGGTGGAATCGCCTTCGATATCGATGCGCTCACCGAGGGCGGCGGCTGCGTCGCCGTCAAAGAATGCGTCGACAAGCTCCTGCGAAATCACCGCGACGGGACGCTCGGTATCAATGTCCTGTTGCGTCACTCCCCGACCGAATTCAACGTTGATGGCGCGAACGCCCAAGGAATCCGCAAGCACCGGATTGATATCGGCAGATGCTGTCTTCTCGCCGTATTTCGTCTCCGCAGGAACCATCTCGGAGATATCCACACCGATGACCCGCTCACCGAAATGCTCCCGGATCTCGCCGAGCTCGTCGATAGAAACCATGTCGGACTCATCATCGACCGGCATGTCCATGCCGCCGGAGAACTCGTCTTCCGGCATCGCTTCTTCTTCGTCTGGAGTTTGGGCGATCATCACCACGTGCCGGGACGCGCCAATGTCTTCCAGACCACTCATCACCTGGTTCTGCAGGCCGCGGCCGAGCGTCATGATGATGATCACGGCCATGATGCCGATGATGATGCCCAGCAGGGTCAAAATGGAGCGCAGTTTATTCGTGCGCAGGCTGCTTGTGGCCAGGTTGATTGATTCACGCAGCTCCATGGGCACCTCCTGCGCGCACATCCACAACGTGGCCGTCCTTCATTTCCACAATCCGCTGCGTCTCTTCGGCTAGGTCTGGGTTGTGGGTAATGAAGACGATGGCTTTGTCGTAGTCCTGATTGAGACGGTGGAAAAGATCCATGACCATGCGTCCGGTTTGGGAGTCGAGGGCACCCGTCGGTTCGTCCGCAAGCAGCAAATCCGGGTCGTTCGCCAGACTGCGCGCAATGGCCACGCGCTGCTTCTGACCACCGGAAAGCTCATTCGGTTCATGCGTGAGGCGGTCACCCATGCCGACAATCTCGAGCAGCTCTGCGGCGCGTTCTTCGCGCTCGCGCTTGCCGACGCCCGCGTACATCATCGGCATGGCAACATTTTGCAGCGCATTGATGCGGCCGACCAAGTTGAAGTTCTGGAAGATGAAGCCGATGTTTTGGGAGCGGTACGTCGCCAGTTCCGTGTCGTTTTTCTGGAAGACATCTTCACCGTTGAAGGCGTAACCGCCGTGGGTGGGCTTATCCAGCATGCCGATCAGGTTCATCAGGGTCGATTTACCGCAACCGGACGGGCCCACAATGGAGACGAACTCACCCTGTTTGGTGTCGAAGTCGATGCCGTGAAGCACCGTGAGCTCGGTGTCTTTGCCCTCGTTGTACTTCTTGATGATGCCGCGCATGAAAATGAGCTGGTCAGGATCGATCTTGACCAGCTGCGGCTGGTCAGCTGCGGGAGTTTCCGTCACGGTGGTTACTCCTGCGCGGACTTATCGGCGGGTTTGTTACCGGACTTGTCAGCGGATGTGTCATCGGCGATGGTCACTTCTTCACCGATGCGATCGCGATAATCGTCCGGCCAGGCGATGACCGTGTCGCCCTCCTTCAGGTCTCCTCCGGTGATAGCGATGTCGGTGTCGTTCTTCACACCGGTTTCCACAGTGCGCTCTTCGATCTTGCCCGTGGTGGCGTCCTCGTTCTCGCGGGCGAGCACGAGCACCTTGTTGCCGTCGAACACAGCGTCGCGTGGGATGCTCAATCCATCCGGGCTTTCATCGGTGATGATCTCCACCCGCGCGGACGCTCCCAAGCGCAAGTCCTTGGTATCGCCAGTGACCTCAATCTCCACCGGGAAGGTGACACCGGTGTCCTTCTTGTCGCCGCCCTGGCCCTGCATCGCACGCGCGGCGGCTTCAGCACCCGCGCCGGCGGGATCCCCGTCAGCCATAGGGGCGACACGGCGCACGCGGCCCTCAAACTCCTTGTCATCCGTCACCGGGGTGGTGAAGGTGACGCGGTTTCCTTCGCGCACATTGGCCACATCGGACTCGCGCACGTTGGCGCGGACGAGGAAGCGCGAGGTATCGGACACGGTCATCAGGCCACCCGCGGCCGGCGATCCCTCCTCCGCCTCGATCTTGGTCACCACACCGTCCATGGGGGCGTAGATTTCTGGATCTGGCGTCTCGTATTCCTGGATGCTTTCTTCAGCCTGGGCCTGAGCCTGCTGCTGCATGAGCATTTCTTGTGTGGCCGGATCAGCTGCCGGATCGCCCATTCCTGGGCCAGGAACGCCTGGGGCACCTGGGGCACCCGGAGCCCCCTGCGCGTCCATCATCTGCTGCTCAATGGCCTGCTGTGCTTCGCGCTGCCCCTGCTCGCGGCCTTGCGCGTGGGCTTCACCCAGCGCACGCTCGACCTCTTCCCTGCTCGGACCAGAATTGCCCGGCTGTGCCGGCTGTCCCTGCGGGGGCGGAGGCGGGGCGCACGGTTTACCGGGTTTCGGGTGGCCCGGCAGCAACGGTTTCAGGCAGTCCTCGATGGCACTGCCGGCATCCAAGAGGGTCTCGTGCAGGCTGCCCGCAGCATCCATTTCAAGTGCTTCCGCCCCAGCACCCTGGCTTTGCAGCTGCGGGCCGGCAGAGGTGTCCATGGTGACCAGGAGCTGGCCCTTTTTCACCTTGTCGCCCAGCTGCACGTGAATTTTCTCAACGGGTGCTGCCATAGCGGAGGAGATGCCAGCCTGCTTGATCGGCGCGACGGACCCGTCGACGACAATGCTGTTGACCACGCCTTCTTTCGCAACGACCTGGTAGTCGCCGGAGCCGAGGTCACCGGAGGCGGCATCTCCCCCGCCGCCCATGCCGCAGGCCGAGGCAAAGAATAGGGTCGAGGCAACAGCCAGGGACACTCCAGTTTTACGGGCAGTGCGGAAAGAAGACAATGTCATCTCCTGATCATCGATCAAACAGGGTCGCTTGGGCTTCAAGCTCTTCTTGACATTACACCGTCATCCTTATAATTCACCCCCGAGAGTATCGACGGGGCGAATGGCAAAGGCTCCCCACACGGCATCGGGAGGAAGCGCCTCGACGGACCACACCCGCTCGTTGTCGGCGAGCTGGCGCAACGCGTCGCCGGTGTCCCACACGACTACTCCAGCAAGGTCTTCTTCGGTTGCCACGGTGAAATTGTGCGCGCGGTCGCCCTCCCCGACAGGCAGCGGATGCGACTCGGGCGGCAGAATCGCGTTCACTCGACCAATGGGCTCCAAGACATCCGCGGCCTCTTCCGCGCTCAACGCCGGTGAGAACGTGACCAGGGCGAAGACACGCTCGTCGCCCGGAGCGCTGCGCATGCTTATCGACGCTCGCTGCGCATATTCCTGCGCACTCTCCCCCGCGTCTGGACCGAGCTGGTCGCCTTGGGGCGCCGGTTCAAATCCGGTACGGGTTCCCAACAGCCAGATCCCGGTGATGAGAACCACCGAGACAGCGAGCACCCCGATGACGGCGGTCAGTGCAGTGGGGAACTTTCTCATGCCCGCAGCACGTCCACTGCGTGCTGAAGGTCGGGTGGATAGGGTGACTCCACTTCCATCCACACACCGGTGCCGGGGTGGACGAAACCGAGTGCAGTGGCGTGCAACCACTGCCGGATCAGCCCCAGCCGCTTGCCCAAGTTCGGGTCGGAGCCGTACATCGGATCCCCCACGCAGGGGTGGCCCACCGAGGACATGTGGACGCGGATCTGGTGCGTGCGTCCCGTTTCCAAGTGGACTTCCAGCAGGCTTGCTTCCCGGAACGCCTCGAGAACCTCGTAATGGGTGACTGAGTGACGCCCGTCTGCGGTGACGGCGAACTTCCACCCCGACGACGGGTGCCGGCCAATCGGCGCGTCGATCGTTCCCACGATCGGATCGGGCAAACCCTGCACGACGGCGTGATAAGTCTTCTCCACCGTGCGCTCTTTGAACGCGCGCTTGAGCACCGAGTACCCCGGGATCGAGTTGGCCACGACCATGACACCCGAGGTACCCACGTCGAGCCGCTGCACAATGCCCTTGCGCTCCGGCGGGCCTGCATCGGGCAATTGGTAGCCCATGGCTTGCAGCCCGCCCACCACCGTGGGGCCGTCCCAACCCAGCGTCGGGTGCGCGGCAACGCCGACGGGCTTGTCCACGACAATGACGTCATCATCGTCGTACAGCACCGTCAGACCTTCAACGATCTCCTCCTTCGGCATCGGCGCCTGCTTCGGCTCCGGCAAGGTCACCTCGAGGCTATGCCCGGTGGAGACGCGGTCGGATTTCGTCACTCGGGAGCCGTCGATAAGCACCTCGCCCGCTTCAATGAGCTCAGCCGCGACAGTGCGCGACAGACCGAATGCTTTGGCCACGGCAGCGTCGACACGCATGCTGTCGAGCCCCTCCGGAACAACGAGCGAACGGTACCTACTCATTGCTGCCCCCGTCTTTGTCCTCATCCTTATCTTCATTGTTGTCCCCCAGGAACAAGGAGAGCACGAAGACCGCTACCCCGACATTGATGGCGATGTCCGCGACGTTGAACACCGCGAAGCTGCCGACGGAGATGTAGTCCACCACGTGCCCGAACCAGAATCCCGGATCGCGGAACAGGCGGTCGATGAGGTTGCCCAGCGCGCCGCCGGCGATGAGCGCGATGCCCAGCGCCTCCCACTTATCGCGGATCCGCGGGGCCACAAGGAGCGCGCCGACAACGAAGACGAGCTGGATCGTGGTGAAGATCCACGTGGAGTTTTGGCCCATGGAGAAGGCCGCGCCGGGGTTGAACAGCAGGTAAAGACGGAACCAGTCGCCGATCAGATACACCGGCTCACCCGGGGTGAGCACCGTGACCATGGTCTGTTTGAGGATTTGATCGATCACACCGACCGCGGCCATGACGCTCACGATGAGCGGAACATAAGGGCGGGTGCGGGTAGCTCGGCTTTCTGTGGTCATCGTCGCCTTACTGTAGTCGCTTGGCAGTGCGGTAGGTTCGATGTGTGAGATATCGGTTCCTTTCCCTGCTGCTTGCCGCATCGCTCGGGCTGAGCGCATGCGCGAAAACCGACCCGATGGACGATGTCCCAGCCTTCGAGGTCGACACCGCCACCGTGACTCTGGAAGACCAGGGCGACGGTGAGAAGCGTCAGCTGGTGTATTCAGGCGGGGAGCAAACCACGACCGTTGAGGTCTCCTACGGCGTGGCTCAAGGCGCAGTAGCCACCGACAGCGTCGACCCCGAGGCCCCGGCCGGCGGTGACGTGGACAAGGTCACGCTGCCGTTGACTATCTACATCGCAGACGATGCCTCCGAGGCGAGGGTCGGTGAGCCGAAGCATTCGAACTTGGATGCCGGCACGGACTCCCTGACTGCGGAGGACTTCCGCATGCGGTGGCAGCACGACGTCCACGGCAATATCCAGGACATCAAGCTGCTTCCACCGGAGGGCAGCTCCGACGAAGGGCGCGCGATTGTTGAGGGTGCTCTGCTCCAGGTTCTTGCCGCCCAACCGGTGTTTCCCATTGAGCCCGTCGGCGAGGGAGCGACGTGGACTGTGCAAACGCGCACGATCGGCGGTGCCCACATGCTGCGCACGACGCGCTACACCGTGGACTCCCTCGATGGTGACACCGTCGTCCTGTCCCTCGACATCGAAGACGAGCCGACGGAGACAGAGCTCACCATCGACGACACCCAGGCCGGCGGCACGTTGACGGCTGATGAGTGGTCGACCACGTCCGACGCGACCATCACAGTGGACCTCACGAAACCGCTGCCCACGCAGGGCCAGAACGCCGCGACGACCCGCACCGTCTACAACGGCCCCAACCCCGATTTCAAAGTGGTCCAGGACGTGACCACCGCAACGACCTACGGGAAATAACATGCCTGCCCCGCTGCACATCGGACTTGACGGAGTCTCCTTTTCCTACCCCGACGGCCACCGCGTACTCACCGATATCTCCTTTGCAGTGCCGTCCGGTTCTGTCACGGGGCTGATCGGTGAGAACGGCTCCGGCAAGTCGACGTTGCTCTCCCTTATCGCCGGCGATAACAAGCCGACCGCAGGCACGATCATCACCCCACCTGTGACGGGGTTCATCGCCCAAGAGACTTCACTGCCGTTCACGTCCCCCGCGTCGGAGCTTATCGACGCCGCCGTGGACGAACTCCGCGGCGTTGAGCGCGAGATCGGAGCCTTGTCGGAGCAAATGGCGGACAACCCCGCTGATGCCGGTCTAGCGGAACGCTTCGATGTGGCTCTGACACGCGCGGAGAATTCCGGCGTGTGGGAACTGGATGCGCGCATTGCCACCGTGCTGGCCGGTTTAGGTCTGGCAGGGGTAGATCTGGCGACTCCGCTCGGCGAGATGTCCGGCGGGCAGCGACGCCGCTTCGCGCTGGCCACATTGCTGCTGCGCCCGGTGGACGCCATGGTTCTCGACGAGCCAACGAACCACTTCGATGACGAAGCAGTGGACTTCCTCGTCGACGAGCTCACCTCATTCAAAGGGCCTGTGCTGGCTGCTTCCCACGACCGCTACTTCCTGGACACCGCCTGTGACAGCTTGGTCGATCTCGACCCTGGGCTCGGCCCTGAAGGCGGTATGGGTGAAGAGACAAAGCAGGGAGCGAAATTCTCCGGCTCCTTCTCCGATTACCTCGAGGCCCGCGAGAAGCGCCGCGCCCGCTGGGCCACCGACTACGCAGCTCAGGAACACGAGCGTGAGCGGCTGGAAAAGGCCGCCCACCAAACCGAGGACGACGTGTTCCACTCGCATGAAGCTAAGACGGAAACCCGCGCAGCCGCGAAGTACTACGCTGACAAGGCTGCGAAAACGGTGGGAAACCGACGAAAAGCAGCCGAATCGCGGCTGGAGAAACTCGAGCGCTACCAAATCCCGGCACCGCCGAAGCGGCTGCGCTTCCAGGGCCTGCCGGAGCACACCGCGACATCGCTGGGAGTCCCTGCCGTAGTGACGAAGAACCTCTCCGTCCCGGACCGGCTCGCTCCGCTGAGCATCAAAGTTCAGCCGGGCCAGCAGCTACTTGTCGAAGGCCCGAACGGGTCGGGCAAGTCGACGCTGCTGAAAATCATCGACGGCGAACTCACCGACTACAACGGCGAAATCATCATGCCCGATGAAATGACTGTTGCACGCCTGGAGCAGGACGACGACTGGACCGATCTGTCGCGCACCCCCGCCGACATTCTGCCGAACATCGTCGAGATGGGACTGATGACGGAAGACCAGGCCGCACAGCCCCTCGACGACCTGTCCCTGGGTCAACGCCGCCGTGTTTCGCTGGGCCTGATCCTGTCCAACCCGCCGGATCTACTGCTTCTCGACGAGCCGACCAACCACCTCTCCCTCGTCCTCGCCGAAGAACTCGAAGAGGCATTGCTGGATTTCGAGGGCACAGTCATCATGACCTCCCACGACCGGTGGGTCCGCCGCAACTGGCGGCGGCGCATTGAGCAGAAAGACAATCGCGCCACGATCCTCACCCTGTCCACGCTGTGGACGGAAGAGGTGTGGCGCGAAGAAAACCCGGAAGCTTAGAGGGCCGGTGCCGGAGCACCTTCAGGAGCAGGTGCCGGTGCCGGAGCACCTTCAGGAGCCGGTGCCGGTGCCGGTGCGCCGCCTGGTGCGGGTGCCGGCGCACCCTCCGGAGCAGGTGCAGGCGCACCCTCCGGAGCAGGTGCAGGCGCACCCTCGGGCGCAGGTGCCGGAGCAACGCCCTCACCTTCCGGAGTTGCCTCGCACATCTGCGGGACCTGTTCCGGGGCCACGGTGTTGCGGATCAGAATGCACGCCCACGACTGGGACAGCTTCCAGGCCCCGTTCTCATAGACGAAGGACACGTTCTCTGCGACGGAGGGGCCTTGCTCCGGCTGGGTGAAGTTCACGGCTGCGAGAACTTCGTTCGGGGTGTAGCCGGGCAGAATCGGCTCGACGACCTGGAAGTCGGCGCCGGACTCCTGCTTGGCCTTCGTCATGACGTCGAACAGCTCGACAGCGTTCTCGCCGCCCTGGACGGTGCGGGTGCGCTCCTCCATCGGCAGGTTCGGGTCGGTGGCGCGGGCCAGGATCTCGTTGAGCTGCACAGCATTGGGCATCTCAGCAGGAGCGGCCTGCTCGGTGGCCACGTTGGTTTCGGTGGCCACGGCAGTCTCTTCTGCGCCGTTCTCCTCGTCGGAGCAGGCTGCCAGGCTCAACGCTGCACCGAACGCGGCGGTGACGGCGATAAGTTTGCGTGCTTTCACTATCTCTCCTTCTGTTCCCTTAACTGGGTCAACGTTACCGCTTGTGCATGCCAGCTCAAATTGGCACGCCTGTGGCAACCTTGAGATATGAGCACAATTGCCGTGATTGCCACCGGCGGGACGATCGCCTGCGTCCCGGATGAGACCGGCGCGCTCGTGCCCAAGCTGACCGCGGCGGATCTCATCGAGCGTGCCGCGCCGAACATCGAAGGCGTATGCCGCCCGGTGGATCTGCGGGCGGTGGACTCGTCGTCGATGACGTTGGAAGACGTGGACAGGCTCGTTGCGGAAGTGCACGCGCAGCTTGACGACGCCTCCGTGAGCGGCGTCGTCATCACCCACGGCACCGACTCTTTGGCCGACACGGCGATCGTGCTGGACATGTTCCACACCTCGGACAAGCCGCTTGTGGTCACGGGCGCAATGGGTGCCGACGACGGGCCGGGCAACCTGCGCCGAGCAATCGAGCTGGCTGCGCGGGATACCGTGGCGGGTGATGCCGAGGGTGTCACGGTGTGCGTGGGCGGCGTGCTCCCGGCGCGGGGGTTGTTCAAACAGGACACGGCGGCGATGATCCCGTTCGCGCTGAACCCGGCCACCCGCCCGCAACCAGTTCCCCCGGTGGCATTGGCTGGCGTGAACATCCCCATTGTGCGGGCGTGGCCTGGCGCTGGCGGTGAGCTCATCGACTACGCGGTGAACTCCGGCGTAAATGGCGCGGATGGCGCGGACGGCCTTGTGGTGGAAGCGCTCGGCGCCGGCAACGTCTCCGACGAGATGGGCGCGGCGATTGAAAGAGCACTGCGGACGATCCCGGTGGTGGTCACCACCTCGGTGCCGTTGGGCTCCGTCGAATTCGCCTACGGCGGGCCCGGTGGCGGCAGCACCTTAGGCGCGTTCGGCGCGATCCCGTCCGGGCCCCTGCGCGCAGGCCAAGCCAGGATGGCCTTGGCGGTCGCGCTGCGGGTGGGGTTGGACCCTACGAGCGTGCTGGGCTGAAAACCTGCCAACGCTTAAAAACAATCTCGAAAAGCAACTCGCCCCCTCACTCAACCGATGCTCCAGTGGCGAGTTTTCATATTTCGTCTCGAACACCACTTCGAACCTTCAACACCACCGCAAAACTACCCCTCAAGATCACCCCCATACTAAATTAGTTTTCTCAAGCTACTCTTTGTCGCGCACCAATCGTTTAACATCTTACATAGTTTGGTTTTTTCGACCAAACTAGTAGAGGCCAGAAAGGGACCAGTGATGGTTATGTTTCCGTATCGCACATCTGCCACAGTGTTGGCAATAGGCTTGACCTTTACCACGGTGCTCGTTCCAATCGTTTCAGCCAGCACACCAACACCGGAGGTTGAAGCGCAGCACCCATACATGTCAGAAGCCCACGAGAGCGTGCTCAAAGTCAAAGATGCCAACGATACCGCCGCGGACCCGTCAGCAACAGCGGGGCTAGAAAACGGAGTGATCACAAATCTCGCGATTGCGGACGACACTCTGATTGCTGAAACAAGCTTCGGCGAAATTCGGGTATCCAACCCTGAGGGGGTGCACCTGGAACAGGTTAACTCCCAATACTCATCGAATGGCCAGGTTGTTTTGGAGCAATCAGACGAATACGTCGCCGGTTATCAGATCCTCCAGCCTGGTGAGCACAAAGCTGAATGGAATTTCGATTTGCCAGAGAACGTCAGCCTTGGTCAGGGAGAAGACGGTGCTATCGATTTGGTCTACACAGATCCATACGAAGGAACGATGAGGGTTCAGTCGTTCATTGAGCCGCCTACCGCCGTTTCAGTCGACGGGGATTTGCAAGATACTAGCTACCGTATCGAAGGGGACAATCTTCTACAGATCACGGAAAACGGAGCTTCCGAAGTGGTGGCAGATCCCAAGTTAACTTTTGGTCGGAATATTTACCTTAACCTTTGGGGATATGAGGCCGAAGGAGCGGGGAGAATGCTAGCAACTCTAGGGTTCGGGGCCCAGATCGCACTATGCACTGTCGATGACAAGATTCCTGGCATATACGGGAGAGCCGCCAAAGCGCTTTGCTACGCGGTCCCTGGAATGACGTTCGGGCACTTCAAACGCATCATAACCGCACCTTCTCGGTTCGACTTTCGCAGCTGCTACCAAATCCCGCTGGTAAATTCTCCACAGCGCAGGTGGGTTAAAGTGGACAAGAAGAACTGCAGTCAACCGTCAGCCTACCGATGAAAGATGGCAGATCGATGAAGCGTGATAAACCGATGAAAGCAATCGTTATAGAACGTTTAGCCATTGGATTCTCGCTCATCGCCTTGGCTCTTCTGATAGGGATATTGTCCGACAACCTGCGATTAGCCGCCCAAATTAGCGCCTACGCCGGCCTAATCTGGGCGTTATCGCTGGTGCTCAAGTTGGCGATGAAGAAAAACGCGGAAAGATGATCGGGCGTTAACCCTGCTCGCTTCCTTGGCCCCTAGCTCAACTAGGTTCGAACGCCCGCCCCAAGCAACCACCGTGAAACCAAAGACAGTGTTTACGGCTAGAAAAATCGCAGGTGTCTCTTTACACTTGTAAGGTTTTAGGGAATTGGTTCCAAGGAAGAAATCACGCCACCAGTCCGCCCCGCTTGGCTCGCCTAGAGGATGCGAGCGTGTTTAGTCTCGCTCACCATTTGGACTACTGGTCTCGGTCAACGGCCCGGCGAACGTACAACGTTGGTAGTACGGCCATCTGAGAAAGTCGTAGTATCTCTCATCCCTATCCTGCCTCAAAAACCGGCCAGGCTCTATCGCTCAAGTTGGGTTTTATGGTGTCCCCCAGCGGGCCGCGCTCGAAGAGTCGCTTCCTCGCGAACGCGAAGACGGCGATGTCGCTGACCAAGAAGCCAGCTGGAAACCCCATCCACTGCGCGGTGAGGATGTGCAGGTGGTAAACCGTTAGTGGCATGGACCCGAGCGGCTGCAGGAAACGGGGGTTAGAGGGAAGGAGAGACTGTAAGCCGCCGCGTCCAAGTGCAATGGTCCAATGTCCAGTACGCCACCAGTGTGACCGAGGGGTTCGAGCCGATGGAAGGGTCCACTCAGATCGAGCTAGGATCACGCGAGGATGTTGCCCCCACGAGCGCACCGCCGAACACCCTACCGAGCACGCATTGGAGCAAGGGGGGTAGGTGCCAGCGAGTACGCATGCCCGCCACCATGCGCAGAGCCAACACCGCCGCAGGTACGGGTGACCGTGGATGTCCACGGGCGCGAGCACGAACCGTCAGATAAGCGCGGACACCGCGATGAACGACAAGCAACACGGTGAAATCGCGCGATGACCGTGTTGTTACCCGCCCCAAGGCGATCATGCAGAGCTGGAAGTGAAGCAGGAAAAGGGAAATATCGCACGAAAACTGCAGCAGCACTAGGTACAGAGCAATGAGACCAGCCCGCACACGGTGAACTTCAGCGGGTCAGCCGTCATGAGCGTCATCTGATTCCGGCCAGCACCACAAACAGCACTGGGGAGAACCTTAGAGCAATTAGCCCACGATCCTGAGCGTCAGCGCCAAGTGCGCGGAGTGAAGTCCCTCTAGCCGTTTCGCGATGGTTCTCAGCGCGCCTCCAATCAATCCTCCCACGCTAACGAGTTGACCGGATGTGCGCCCATTCTCCAATGAAATCACCCATCCAATCTTTTTCGGATGGGCTACTTTTCGAGGAGCGTTTTGGGCTACTTTTCAAAGAGCGCTGACAGCGGGTTTCAAACCGCACGGTGACAAACCCTTGGCCCGCTCGACCCTAGGACCGTGTTCGGCTAATCCCGAAGGCCGCCAGGGCGGCGACGAAGACGCCGAAGGCGATGACCACGCCGAGGGGGAACTTGCTTCTCTCTTCTTCCGGCATACGCTCCTCCGGGCTGGGCTCGGGGGCGGAGATCACGCTCTTGATCCACTCCACCTGGCTGGCCACGGGTGCCACGGCGACTTTGGGGTTGCTCAGCAGCTCCTCTTCGGAGGGGTTGTCGGGGTTGGTGAACAGGCCGGCGGACATGACGGCGGCGATGCGCCCGTCCTGGAAGATCGGGCCGCCGGAGTCGCCCGGCTGGATGCGCGCGCCGTTGGCGAGGGTGACCACGGCGGCTGAGGGGGCGTCGAAAAGCGCGGGCGCTTCGTCGCTGACCTCCGAGGTGCCTGTGGCTACCGGCAGTTTCTCGGATCCGCCGGAGCCGTCGGAAGACCAGCCATAGACGGTGACCTCCCCGTTGGCCAGCTCAACGTCGGGCAGCGTGGCGTAGGTGCGCAGCTGCATGTCCTCCACGGTGTGGATGAGCCCGATGTCGCCGATGGGCGCTTTTTCCCACCGGTCCACGGCGTAGGTGCGCTGCTGGTCGCCCTGGAGGGTGCGCACGCTGCCGCCGGGTGTGTCGAACATCTCCATGCAATGGCGCGCTGTGAGCACCCAATGCGGGGCGATCGCGGTGCCGGTGCAGGTGCCGTCTTCCGGTTCGTCGTCCTGCATGCGCAGGGACACGACGGTGTCGGCTTCGGGGGTGTCGCCGGCGAAGTCGGTGCTTTCCATCGCCAACGCGGCCGACGGGTTGAGCAGTGCTGCGGTGATGATGGCCGGCAGAATCTTCTTCATTTCTTCTCCTGTTCAGGTTGGTGGGACGTGGTCAAAGGGGTATGCGGGGTGAGGTCGGTGATGCGCTTGACGGCTTCTTCCAGCGGGCCACGGTTAAAGAAGTGCTTCCAGGCGAACGCGAACGCTAACGCGGTGATGACGCTGATTAGGAAACCGCCCGTGAACCCCATCCACTGCATCCACTGTGCGGTGAGGATGTGCAGGCTGTAGATAGTCAGCGGCATCGACCCCAGCGGCTGCAGGAAGCGGGGGTTGAGCAGGCAGCAGAGGCTGTAGACTGCCGCAGCCATTCCGATGGAGCCGATGATGTTCAGCACTCCGCCGGTGTGGCCGAGGGGTTCGAGCCACTGGAGGGCTTCGCCCGGGACGAAGTAGTACCGTGCGACGATGTTGCCTGCGACAAGCGCACTGCCGACCACCAGGCCGAGCACGTAATGCCGCACACTGTGCAGGTGCCGGCGCATGAGCATGCCCGCCACCATGAGCGTGGCCCACACCGCCAGCGGGTACGGGTAACCGAGGATGTCCACGGGCGGAACCACGAACTGGTGGATGAGCGCGGACGCCGCGGTGAGTGCGACAAGCAGCACCGCGAGATTGCGCGACGGCCACGCAGTCACCCACCCCAGCACGATCATGCAGATACCGAAATTGAGCAGGACCACATAGATGTCGCCCGAAAACAGCTGCAGCACGAAGTGCAGCGCGATAAGCACCAGACCGCGCACGGTGAACTTCAGCGGGTCCGGCTGCATGAGCGTCATCGACATTCCGGCGAGCACCGCGAACAGCGCTGAGGGAAAACCGTAGAGCAGCTGGCCCACGATCCCGAGCGTTTGCGTGCCCGCCAGCGTCAGGTGCGCGGCCATCATCGCGATGATCGCCACGGCACGTGCGGCGTCGAGTCCCACTATCCGTTTCGGCATGGTCCACAGGGTAAAACGGCCGATGTTGCGAGAGCGTTAAGATCGGCAACCATGAATCTGAGCGTGCTCATTGTCGACGACGAGGTCTACCTCGCCGACGCCCTCCAGGTCGCGTTGAACAGGGAGGGCATGAAGGCACATGCGCTTTACGACGGCACCTCGGCCCTGCTGTACCTCCACGCCCACGCCCCGGATGTGGATGTGGTCGTCCTCGACCGCGACGTACCCGGCGTGCACGGCGACGACATCTGCGCCCGCATTGTGGCCGACTACCCGCACCTGCGGGTGATCATGCTCACCGCCGCGGGCACCTTGGACGACCGGTTGAGCGGCTTCGGTGCGGGGGCCGACGACTATCTGCCCAAACCGTTCGACGTCCCCGAGCTCATTGCTCGGGTGCGTGCTCTGGGCCGGCGCTCGTCCCCGGCGCGCAGTACGGTGCTGGTCTGCGGCGATGTGCGGCTGGACACGGCACGCCGGCGCGTCATGCGCGGTGAGGAAGAAATCGCGCTATCGCCGAAAGAGTTCGCGGTACTGGAAGTGCTCATGGAAGAAGACGGCGCCGTGATCTCCGCCGAGGAGCTGCTTGAGCGCGCCTGGGACGAAAACGCCGACCCCTTCACCAACTCCCCGCGTGTGACCATTTCCTACTTGCGCAAGAAGCTCGGGGAACCGCAGATCATCCGCACCAAGCCCGGTGAGGGGTATTACGCATGTCCTTGAGAGCCCGCATCGCAGCCATGTTCGTGCTCACCACGTTTCTCGCCGGTGCGGCATTGACCGCCCTGGTGTACGCCTACTTGAAGCTCACCCCGGTGCCGTTCCGGGCTGAATTCCCCGGCGGGGATGCAGGGGATGCAGGGGGTGCAGAAGGTGCTGCGGGTGCCGTCATCGACGGGGCGGTGCCCGTCGCCGACGAAGTGTTGCGGGTCGTGCTCATTGTCTCCGTTGTGGGCCTTCTGCTGCTCACGGCCTTGTCCGGCCTGATCGGCTGGTTCGTGGCCGGTTGGGTGATCACTCCGCTATCCGGCCTGGCGCACACCGCACGCCAGGTCACCGCGGGCGATCTGGAGCAGCGCACCGGGTATGACGGCGCCGACGACGAAGTCGGCGACCTCGCCTCCGCCCTCGACACGATGCTTGATTCGCTCGAGGACTCGATCACCGCCCAGAAGCGGTTCGCGGCGAACGCCTCCCACGAGCTGAAAACGCCGATTGCCACCATCCAGACTGTCGCAGACGTCGCGCTGGCTACCCCTGAGGATGCCGAGCATCTGCGCACAGCCCTGACCCAGATCCGTTCCGTCAACGCCGACAACGCCGCGATGGTCAGTGCGCTTCTCGACCTCGCACGAGCGGAGAACCCCGAACTCGCCCCCGTCGACCTCGGTGAGATCTGCGGGGGCGACGACCACGTGGCCGTCATGGGCGACGCCGTCCTGCTGCGCCACGCTGTGTCGAACCTGGTGCGCAACGCGCAGACTCACGGTGAGAACATGCGGCTGAGCTTGACCAGCGACGGCCATGAAGCCCGCGTGGTGGTGACGAACGACGGCGCTGTGCTCGACCCTGATGCCGTCGCGACGTTCACTGAACCGTTCACCCGCGGCACCAACCGCGTCGGCGACGGCCACGGACTCGGCCTTGCGCTCACCGATGCAATCGCCCGGTCCCACGGCGGCCGCCTCGAACTCCACGCCCGGGCAGAAGGCGGGCTGACCGCCGGTCTTATTCTCCCTGTTGCTCCTGCAGCTCCAGCCACTCCTCCCACGCGAGAGAATTGACCGGGTCAGCAGGAACAAGATCCGGGTCGTCCGCACGGAAGTTCTTCACCTTCCCCGGGCCCGTGGCGCGGGTTTCAAACCGGACGGTGACAAACCCGTGGCCTGCCCCTTGGATCCAGCCGTGGCCGTACTCGGGGTGGAACACATCCTGGGTGGCCGCCCAACCGGTTTTCGCCGCCTCCTCAAATGCGGGCAAGGGTGCGTCGGCAAGGTCACTCACTCCCGTTTCTTCCGGGATCACCCGGTGCGGGATGATCGCCTGGTCCAACTCCGGGAACAACGTGTCCTGCATGACGTCCTCCAGGCCAGAAAAACCCACGCCTACCAGCCGGATCGGTCCGAGCTCGTCCGGGTAGCGGGCGATACGAAAGGCCGCCGCAACCAAGGTTTCCAGGTCGTCCGTCGCGTACGGCAGCGTTGTTGAGCGGGACTCAATATGAAAGTCGGCCATTTTGAGTTTGACGGTGGCGGTGCGGGCGCCGCGGCCGTCGATAAGCAAACGGCGGTGCGCGTCGGATGCCGCGCGCCTGATGGCGGCCTCAACTTCTGCTGTGGTGGTCAGATCCTGCGGATACGTGTGCTCCGCGGAGATCTGCTTCGACTCGGCGCGCGGTTTGACGTCGCGGTCGTCGATGCCGCGCGCCAACATCCACAATTGCTTGCCGACGACTCCCCCCAGAGCAATATCCACCTCCCTTTCCGTCATGGCCGCGAAGTCTCCGATGGTCTCGATGCCAGCGCCAGTGAGCTTCGCCCCTGTCACCGGCCCTACACCCCACAGCTCCTTGACGGGCAAAGGGTGGAGGATATCCGTTTGCTGGGCTTTCGGAATGATGTACGTGCCGTCGGGTTTGGCCAGGCCCGAGCCGATTTTGGCGTACTGCTTGCCGCTGCCGGCACCGATCGAGCTGGGCAAACCAGTCTCCTCGCGGATCTGGTCGCGCAGGGTGTTCGCCCAGTCGCGGACCTCATCAGGCGTGGCGCCTTGGAGCTCGTGCGGCTCCATGAATGCCTCGTCGATGGACAGCTGCTCCACGACGTCGACGTGGCGGGCGATGATCTCGAACACGCGCCGTGAGGCGGTCGTGTACACCTTCCTTCGTGGTGTGACCAGAACTGCCTGCGGGCCGACGAGCCGGGTGGCGCGGTAGGTGGGCATGGCGGAACGCGCCCCGAACTTGCGGGCCTCGTAGCTCGCTCCGGCAACCACTCCCCTGCCCGTGACACCGGCGACAAGGACGGGCCGGCCCTTGAGCGTGGGACGGGTCAGCTGCTCGCACGACGCGTAGAAGGCGTCCATGTCGATGTGGAGGACCCAGCGGGAGTGTTCTGTCATCCTTCAGGCAGGTGGTACTCGAATTCGGAAGTGGTGAGGTCTGCATCCAGCGGGTGCCAGTCCGGCAGGATGCGCATGTTGTCATCGGGGCTGACAACAACGAGGTCGGTGGTCTGCTCGCGTGCGCTGGCCAGTTCAGACGGTACCAAGTGGATCGCTTGAGTGTCGGACGCTTTGACCATGACACGCTTTTCCTCCCCGTCCTTCCGGCACAGAAAGTTATGCGGGTGGCCGACGTGAATGACATTCCATCCCTGCGACTCGTAGTGGGCCCGCGCTTCATCCTCGGCGCGGGTCACCAGCGTATCGATCGCGCGGAACGGGAATGATTTCGCGCGCTCCAACTCCGCCCAACTTCCGAACCAGAAGTTTCTGGCGACGGTGTCGAGATCCTTCCGGGAGGCCTCGACCTTGCGAGGGGTGGCGTTTTTGCCGGAGCGGCGGAGAGCGTCAAAAAGCGGGGCGAGCTTAGTCGCGTCATTGTCGCGCTGCTCCGCGAAAAACGACACCGGCACCCGGCGGATGTACTTCCGCTTGCGTTCTTCCACCTCAGACGGCCACGACAAATTGACCGGCGGGATCTCCTTGTCGGGGTGGAAAGGCGCGCTCAAAACGGAGGCGACAAGAACGTGCTCGACGGCCTTGCGTTTACCTCCCTTCACACCGGCACACAGCATGAGGATGTCGCCCACCTCAGGCTGGTCCCGAAAACGGCTGGCGAAGCCGAGCACCGAATGCTTGCGCGCCCACTGGAGATCCTTGTGGGCCCGCGCGTCGTCCGGGAGGTTGACCACGAACAAAGACGGAGACCTACCCATGCCGCCATTCAAGCAGAATTCAGCCCGCTCATGGCTCGCCGCGGTCACTTAGCCGTTCTTAGCCACCGATGCTGTGACGCCGTCGAGCACCTCGTGGGCACCGGCACCGTCGGTAGCGACAGACAACTGCGTGGCCAAGGTCTCTGCCGCAATGTGATCGGCGTGCTGGTTCGCCCACTGCTCCTTATCGGCCGGAACGTAGAGCGTGACGGTGATCCGGTCGGAAACGTCCAGTCCCTCCTTCTTGCGGGCATCCTGCAGGCCACGGATCACGTCAGCAGCCCAGCCTTCGGCCTCGAGCTCTTCCGTGACCGTGTCATCCAGCACCACGAGCCCGTCCTTGCCCTCGATGCGTGCGGTCGAATCCGGGTCCGCAGCAACAAGACGCTCGGTGTAGAGCTCTGGAGTGAGCACGATATCGCCGTCGACAACGACGTTTGCGCCGTCGTGAACGTAATTGCCGGCCTTGACGTTCTTGATCGCGCGTTGCACATCCTTGCCCAAGGTCGGGCCCGCCACCTTGGCGTTCACGACGACTTCGAACGAGCCTGCAGAGTCGACGTCCGTGGTCAGCTCGACGTTCTTCACGTTGACTTCGTCGCGGATCACATCAGTGAACGGCTCCAAGGACTTCGCCTCCGGTAGCGCCACCTTCAGCGCAGGCAGCGGCAGGCGGTTGCGCAGCTTCTTCGCCTTGCGTAGCGACGACGCCGCCGAGCACACCGAGCGCGTCGCGTCCATTGCAGCAACGAGCTCGGCATCGGCCGGGAACTGGTCCGCGTCCGGGTAGTCGGTGAGGTGGACCGAACGCTCGCCCGTGAGACCGCGCCACATGACCTCCGTGATGTACGGCAAAAGTGGGGCAGCTGCCCGGCACAGGACCTCCAGCACCGTGTAGAGCGTGTTGAATGCCTCCGGGTGCTCGTCCTGGCCCGCCCAGAAACGGTCGCGGGAGCGACGGACGTACCAATTGGTCAAGGTGTCGGCGAAGACGCGGACCTCATCGCACGCGCCAGAGATGTCCGTTGCGTCAAGCGCTGCGCGCACGTTGCCCACCATGTCGTGGAGCTTGGCCAGGATGTAGCGGTCCAGCACGTTATCCGAGCTGGTGTCCCACTGCGCCTCCCGATCAGAGTAGAGCTGGAGGAAGGTGTAGGCGTTCCAGATCGGCAGGATTGCCTGGCGCACGCCGTCACGGATCCCTTGCTCGGTGACAATGAGGTTGCCGCCGCGCAGAATCGGCGAGGACATGAGGAACCAGCGCATGGCGTCAGAGCCGTCGCGGTCGAAGACCTCGTAGATGTTCGGGTAATTGCCTTTCGACTTGGACATTTTCTGTCCGTCGTCGCCCAACACGATGCCGTGCGCAACGACCTGTTTGAACGCGACTTGATCAAACAGTGCGGTAGACAGCACGTGCTGGACGTAAAACCAGCCGCGGCTCTGGCCGGAGTATTCGACGATGAAGTCGGCCGGCTGGCGGGTGTCGAACTCTTCAACGTTCTCGAACGGGTAGTGGTACTGCGCAAACGGCATGGAGCCGGATTCGAACCAGCAGTCGAGTACATCCGGTACACGACGCATCGTGGACTGGCCTGTCGGGTCGTCCGGGTTCGGGCGGGTCAGTTCGTCGATGTACGGGCGGTGCAGCGACTCGGGGCGCATGCCGAAGTCCGCCTCCAACTCGTCGAGTGAGCCATAAACGTCCACACGCGGGTAGTCCGGGTTGTCCGAGACCCAGGCGGGCACCGGGGAGCCCCAGTAACGGGTACGGGAGATGTTCCAGTCGCGTGCGCCTTCCAGCCATTTACCGAACTGGCCGTCGCGGACGTGCTCCGGGATCCATTCGATGGTCTGGTTCAGCTCCACCATGCGGTCACGGATGTCGGTGACCTTCACAAACCACGCAGGCAGCGCCATGTAGATCAGAGGCTCACCGGAGCGCCAGGAGTGCGGGTAGGAGTGGACGATCACCTTGTCCTGAAAGACGCGGCCGCGAGCCTTCAGATCGCGGATGATGTCACGGTTGGCGCCGAAAACGAGCTGGCCCTCGTACTCGGGCACCTGGCTGGTGAACTTGCCATCGGCGTCAACGGGGATGACCAGGCCGATGCCGTACTTCTCGCAGGTGATCATATCGTCCTCACCGAATGCCGGGGCCTGGTGGACGATGCCCGTGCCGTCCTCGGTGGAGACGTAGTCCGCAACGAGGATCATGAACGCGTTCGGCTGATCGGCGAAGTAGTCGAAGACCGGCGTGTACTCCAGCCCCTCGAGCTCCGCGCCCTTGAACGTCGCGAGGACCTCCGAGTCCTCCCCCAGTTCCTTTGCATACGAGCCGATGAGCGAGGTCGCGATGAGGTACTTTTCTTTCTGTGTGTCGCCGTGTGCGACACACAGTGCGTATTCGATTTCCGGGCCGACAGCCAACGCGAGGTTCGAGGGCAGGGTCCAGGGGGTGGTGGTCCAGGCGAGCGCGTTCGCGTCGATAAGCTCTGGGTGCTCAGCAAGCGTCTGCTCCGCCTTGAAGCCCGCGCGTGCACCGGCGATGGGCAGCGTGACAGTGACGGTGGGATCCTGGCGCTCCTTGTAAGAATCGTCGAGACGCGTCTCCTGGTTCGACAGCGGCGTGTGCTCAGCCCAGGAGTACGGCAGGACACGGAAGCCCTGGTAGATCAGGCCTTTGTCATAGAGCTCCTTGAACGCCCACATGACGGACTCCATGTACTCGATGTCCATCGTCTTGTAGCCATTCTCGAAGTCCACCCAGCGTGCCTGGCGGGTGACGTAGTCCTCCCACTCGCCCGCATAGTGCATGACGGACTGGCCGCAGTACTCGTTGAACTTGGCCAAGCCCATATCTTCGATCTGAGCCTTATCGGTGATGCCCAGCTGCTTCTCCGCCTCGAGCTCAGCGGGCAAACCGTGGCAATCCCAGCCGAAGACGCGCGGCACGTGGTAGCCGGTCATCGTGCGGAAACGCGGAACGATGTCCTTGACGTACCCGGTGAGCAAGTGGCCGTAGTGCGGTAGACCGTTGGCGAACGGGGGCCCGTCGTTGAAGACGTACTCCTCGCAGTTTTCCCTGTTCTCCAGGCTGGCTTGGAAGGTGGAGTCCTTCTGCCAATAGTCCAGAACGATGCGCTCCATGTCGGGGAACTTGTTGGATCCCCCAGTCATATCCACCTTGGGGTACGCACGGCCGGCGGTGTTGCTGCTCATAATCCGATCCTTCACTCACACTGTTGCTGCCGTGCGGGGACGCAGATCACTGAATCACTGCGCGGTACCACCCCGCTTGGAACCCAAGTACGGGCTCCCGCTTCGTTTGTGGTGAAGTCCGGGTCTAGTGAGCTGTGAGCTTTAGTAGCCGCGGCCGTTCTTCCGGAACGCTCCCCGGTGATGGCCGGATCATTGCGTGTCTCTTTCTGGCGCTCATTGTAGCCACCCACAAGAAGATGTGCGCAATTGTGTGGGCCTATTTAGTGGTGCCGCTGGGGGGCTGTGCGGAAAAGTTGACATATTGGCTGACCGGGAACGCAATAAACCCAGGTCACAGAAACCGGGATATCAACTTTTCCGCACGGACCGCTCAGACCCGCGCCAAGCCGAAGCCAGCCGTGCGCGCGACGAAACCCCGCGCCACCGAATGGTGCGCGGGGATGGAGCCCTAGTGCAGGGCTTTAGTTTTCGCCGGACGGTGCGGAAGAACCGCGCGTCTCCAGCTCCTCGAGCTGGGACTCGAGCAGGGTCTTGAGGCGGGTACGGTACTCGCGCTCGAAGGTGCGCAGCTCGGCGATGCGAGCCTCCAGTGCGGACTGCTGTTGCTTCACCGTGTTCATGATCTCGGTGTGCTTGCGCTCGGCATCTGCCTGCAGCTGGGCTGCCTTCTCCTCTGCCTGGCGGATCTGAGCCTCGGCACGGGAGTTTGCTTCGTTGGTGGTTTCCTCGGCGCGACGCTCTGCGTCGCTGACAAGCTGGTTGGCGCGCTGCTCGGCAGCCTGGGTGGTTGCTGCAGCACGGCTCTCAGCCTCGCCGACCTGCTGGCTAGCGCTGGTGCGTGCTTCCTCGAGCAGGCGGCGGGATTCTTCCTCGGCCTCGCGGGTAACGCGCTCGGCGGTTTCCTGAGCCAAGCCCAGAACGCGTGCTGCCTGCACGTTGGCTTCTTCGGTGGCCTGTGCCGACGGGTCGATCTTGGTGGACGCAGATGCGGCAGCACCTTCGCGGGCGGTGCGTGCCTCGTTCTCTGCGCGCTCGCGAGCCTGCTGAGCCTCGCGGAGACGGCCTTCGTACTCTTGGCGCAGCTCCTGCTCGATCCGGCGGCGGATCGCGCCTTCATCTGCCTGCGGGGCACCCTGAGCCGGGGCGGAGCCGCCCTCCTCGAGACGAGCGCGCAGATCGTCGTTCTCATCCTGCAGCTGGGCGAGTGTGTCCTCGACGAGGTCCAGGAACTGGTCGACCTCGTCCTCGTTGTATCCACGCTTCCCAATCGGCGGCTTGCTGAAAGCGACATTGTGCACGTCTGCTGGTGTCAGCGGCATTTGCGTTCCCTTCGAGTTAATGGTCCGGGGGTTTTGGTTTACCGAGGTAAATAATAACCCACGTTACTTGTACCCTCAATCTTTACCAGAGGGTAAGTATTAACGCGCAATGATTGATTAAATCCCGAAGATGGTGACGATCAACGCAGAAAGGATCATTAGGCCTATGAACAGCACAATTACGCTGACATCCAAGGCCACCCCACCGAGCGGAAGTGGCGGAATATAACGGCGCAGGAAGCGGATCGGCGGGTCTGTGGTGACAAAAAAGACCTCCGCAGCGACCATGAACCACGACGGAGGATCGAAGTGTTTAGCGAAAGACTGGATCATCTCGATGATGAGCCGGACGATCACCATGAGGGTGTACAAACCCACAAGTGCATAGAGAATGGCGCCGATCATAGTCACGGCACTAAACCCTAACGCAGGTGTGCTGCGCGCTCCAGCTCGCCTACGGTGGTGCGGGCGTTCTCCGGAACGATAGCGAAAACCAGGTGCTCATCACCAGTGCGGGAGAGCTTGTGCATCTTGCCGCGGGCAGCGAAGCACAGGCCTGCGGCAAAGTCGATCAGCCGCATCGCGGTCGGCTTGTCCACGGCGGAGAGGTCCATCACCACTGCGTCGCCGTCACGGAACGGCTCGCCGATCTCCTTGGCGTCGTTGTAGTTGCGCGGGCGGACGCTGATGATGGCTGCGGTGTAGTCGCGCTGTTCGTAGTCGCGCTCTACGTAGCCGCGGGCGCTGTAGGACGTGGAGCCAGCTTCCTCGTAAGCCGGGTCATCGTAGTACGGGTCGACGGCCGGATCGTACTGGCCGAGGCCGAAGAATTCCTTCAGGCTGTTCGAGAAAGACATGGCTTAAGTCTCCTGTTCGCGGGCGGTTTTGAGGATTGTTGATGCGTTGTCCGTCAGCCTACGGGCCGCTGTCCCAGCAGCCGTGTTCCGACACGCACGATGTCGGATCCACAGGTAATTGCCTGCTCAAAATCATGTGACATCCCGGCAGATAGCAACATTGGGCGACCCAAGCGCCCAGCGTAGTCATCCGCGATGCTTCTCGACGCCTCAAAAACCCGCGCAGGGTCTGCATCGATGGGAGGCACGACCATGAAGCCGTCGACAAGCACATGCTCTAATTGCTCGGCTTCCGCGACGAGTTCCGCGAGGTCGGATTCGCGCACCCCTCCCCTGTTTTCATCTTCGTCGAAGGAGAGCTGAATGAGGCAGGGCAGCTGATCGCTCGTCCTGTCGCCGCGCTCGAGCGCAAGCGCCACACCGCTATCCAGCGCGCGGGCGAGTTTGACGGAGTCGAGTGAGTGGACTTCGCTGGCCCACCGCGCGACCGAGTTCGCCTTCTTCGTCTGAATTTGACCGATCATGGCGAACCGCATGTTGGGCAGCTCCGCCGCCTTCTGCTTCGCTTCCTGTTCCCGGTTCTCACCGACGGTGGCGATGCCGAGTTCCGCAAGCAGCGCCACATCAGATGCGGGGTGGAACTTCGTCACCGGGAGAATGGCTACGCTGCCGTCTTCGCGCCCGGCCGAGCGTTCAGCGGCGCGGACATCCTTACGGAGTCCTTCCAGATTGGCGGCTAGTTCGTCTTTGCGTGTCATCATGCTCCCGTCAGCCAGATGATGCCGGCTTGGCGGCCGGTTTGCCCTTCGCGGCGGTAGGAAAAGAAGTCGGGGTCGGTGATGGTGTCGCGCGGATCAGCGTCAATGTGTGTCACGCCGAGGCCAAGCAACTGGCGCACCAGGCCTGCGCGCACGTCAATGCCCGGTGTGCCCTGCTTTGTGCGGGTGCGCGAGCCAGGCAAGTGCTTTTCGACGTCATCAGCCATATCCTGCGGAACCTCGTAGGATTCCCCTGCCGCAGCCGGTCCGAGAAGAGCCTGGATATTCGCCGGGGTCGCGCCGAGTTCGACCATTGTCTCCACTGTGTTGCGGACGATCCCGTTGCGCGCACCCATGCGGCCCGCGTGCGCGGCGGCGATCACGCCAGAGGCATGGTCGGCGAGCAAGACAGGCACGCAGTCGGCGACTTTCACGCACAGCGCCAGTTTCGGGGTCGTGGTGACAATCGCGTCAGTCGCTTCAACCGGGGAAGCCGTGGCGCCGTCCACCACGGTGACGGTATTGGTGTGGAGCTGCTCCATCCACACCTGACGCTCGATGCCGAGCTTCTCCCCCAGGGTGCGGCGGGTGTCCTCCAAAGACAAATCCCCGGCCGCGCGGCCTGTGAAGACCATGCGGACGGGGCGGGAAGTGGTGTCAATCATGACACCCCAGAGTACTCCTGTTTTTCGCTCGACTTAGCGGAGGAAGTCCGGCACGTCGAGGTCGTCGTCCAGACGCTCCTCCCGGCGGCGCGGGCGGTACTCTTCGCGGCTGCGGCTGGTACGGGAGTCGGTGAACAGCCCGCCGCGGTCATCGTCGTAGCGGTGGCGCGGAGCGGGGGCTTCGTACTGGGGCTCTGCCGGCTGCGCGGGCTGGGCCGGCTGAACGGGCTGGGCGGGCTCGCTGTCGTAGTCGCGGGTCTCTTCACGCGGTTCGAACAGGGAGCTCGAGGACGGCGCCGGGGTCGGGGTCTCCTGCGCCGGTTCGGCCTCGACGACCACCTGCTCCGGGGCACCGGTGCGGTCCGGGCGGGCGTTGGCCTTCTCGTCGAAGCCAGTGGCGATGATGGTCACGCGCACCTCGTCGCCCAGGTTGTCATCGATGATCGTGCCGAAGATGATGTTGGCGTCGTCGTCAGCCTTCTCCTCGACGATCGATGCGGCGTTGTTGACCTCCATCAGTCCCAGGTCGGAACCACCGGCGACGGAGATGAGAACGCCCTTCGCGCCCTCCATCGTCGTTTCCAGCAGCGGGGAGTTGATGGCCTGCTCGGTGGCGGCCATGACACGGTTCTCTCCGCGTGCGGAGCCGACACCCATCAGGGCGGAGCCGGCATCAGCCATGACGGAGCGAACGTCGGCGAAGTCGACATTGATCATGCCCGGGATGGTGATCAGGTTGGTGATCCCTTGGACACCGTTGTAGAGCACCTCGTCAGCGGCGCGGAACGCTTCCATCATGGACAGCTCAGCGTCACCAAGCTGCAGCAGACGGTCATTCGGGATGACGATCACGGTGTCGCAGACTTCCTTGAGCGCCTCGATGCCCTCCAGGGCCTGGCGGGTGCGGCGCTTGCCCTCGAAGGAGAACGGGCGGGTGACAACACCGATGGTCAGCGCGCCCATTTTCTTGGCGATGCCGGCGACGACCGGAGCGGCACCAGTACCGGTACCGCCGCCCTCACCTGCGGTGACGAACACCATGTCAGAGCCCTTCAGGGACTCTTCGATCTCCTGCTTGTGGTCCTCTGCGGAGGTGCGGCCGACCTCGGGGTTGGCGCCGGCACCCAGGCCTCGGGTGGCCTCGCGGCCGATGTCGAGCTTGGTGTCAGCGTCGGTGAACAGAAGTGCCTGGGAGTCGGTGTTGATGGCAACGAACTCAACACCCTTGAGGCCCTCTTCGATCATGCGGTTAACTGCGTTGACACCGCCGCCGCCGACTCCGACGACGCGGATCATGGCGAGGTAGTTGCTGGGAGAGGTCATTGGTGTGGTCTCGCCTTTCAGGGGTAACGGGGAATCGGGTTTCACAAGACGCTTTCCATCATGACCAACCTACCGCGAAAATCGGCGAATTTTTCCGGCGTGTCGGTACCCTCAACCTCTACTTTAGGGTTTGTGACCTGGAGTTATGCTATTTAGAGGTGATTTGCTGCGGGTTGCTCACGTTGAATTCGCCACCCTCGCGCTGCAGAACTGTGTCCAGAGCTAAAGACTTGTTCTCGTTGTCCTCAGACGCGCCCCACACCACAGTTTTGTCTTTGAGATGCAGCACGAAGTCGTACTTCGACCGCGCCTCAATCGAGTCCACGGCACCTTTAGCCTTCTCACTCAAGCTAGCGACAATATCGACGGCATCCTTCCGGACGTTCTCGTCGTTCATACCGCCTGTGAGCTCTACAGCGTTGTCGGGCGGAGTGTCGACGGCGAATTCGCGGCCTTCAGCGTCGATAAGCGTGGCACCCTGCGAGCCCTTCATGAACGCGACTGCGACGTTTTCCTCGACCTTGATCTTGAGCGTGCTGGGCCAACTACGTGAGGCCGTCGCCGACTTCACCCACGGCAAGGAAGCGACCCCGGACGCTGCCTCCCGTGTATTCACCTGCGCGAGCGGGATTCCTGGCTCCACCCCGGTCGCGGAGGCGATGTCTTCGTCTGAGACGTGCTGGTTGCCATCGGCCACCACGTTCTTCACAGTCATCACAGGGGTGAAGTAGATGATCGCCCACGCTACGGCGACGAGGACAAGGAGGGCCGCAATGGCGCCGGCGATTCTCTTCACAGGCATTGCTCTCATGCTCCCGCGAGTGCGTCCAGAATCGGGTCGGCGAGCATCGTCACCGACCCCGCGCCCATCGTCAATACCAGGTCACCAGGGCGCACAAGCTTTGCGACGGCTGCCGGCGCCGCAGAGAAGTTCGGCTCGTACACGACATCTGTGATGGACATGTGGTCCGTAATGATGCGCGAGTCGAGCCCCTCCACCGGAGTTTCGCGGGCGCCGAAGATGTCGAGGACAACAGCGGCGTCGGCAAGCGACAACGCGTCCGCGAACTCGCCGGCGAATTCCTGCGTGCGTGAGTACAGGTGCGGCTGGAAACACACAACAACGCGCGCACCGGTCCCCTTCGCAGCTTTGAGAACTGCATCGACCTCCGTCGGGTGGTGGGCATAGTCGTCGTAGACACGCGTGCCGTCCGACAACTCACCGCGCAGCTCGAACCGGCGGCGCACACCGGTGAAACCGCTCAACCCCTCGGCGAGCGCGAACGGATCCGCACCGGCCGTCACGCCAGCTACCAGAGCTGCGACAGAGTTGAGCACCATGTGCTTTCCGGGGATGGACAGGTGGTACGTCATCTCCGTGCCGTTGAGGTTGACCTTGACCACGCTGAGGTCGTTCTCCGTGCGCCAGTCCACGACATGCGCTGCGTTCGGGATCGAGGGGTGAGTCATGGTGCCGTAACCGACGACAGTCACACCCCGCTCCAGGGCGCGCACGCCGCATTCGGCGGCGGACTCATCATCAAGGCACACGATCAAGGTGCCGGTGTCGGTGATGCGGTCAGCGAAATCGTCGAAAACCTTGTAGTAGGTCTCGGCATCGCCGAAGTAGTCGAGGTGGTCCGGCTCAATGTTCGTGATCACAGCGATGTCGGGCCGGTAGCGCAGCAGCGACCCGTCGGACTCGTCCGCTTCCGCCACGAAGACAGCGCCGCTGCCGTGGTGGGCGTTGGTGCCCGCGCGGTTGAGCTGGCCGCCGATGGCGAAAGAGGGGTCCTCCCCTGCGGCTTGGAGCGCCACGACAGCCATCGACGTCGTCGAAGTCTTACCGTGGGTGCCGGCGAAGAGCATTTGGGTGTAGCCCTCCATCAGCTCACCCAGCAGGTCGGAGCGGCGGATGACAGGAATACCGTGTTCGGCAGCACCGACAAGTTCCGGGTTGTCCTGCGGGATGGCCGCGAAACTGGTCACCACGACCGTGGGCAATTCACCGGCCAACTCGAGGTTCTCGGCCGCGTGACCGACGGCAATGTGAGCGCCTTGGGCTTGCAGTGCCCGCACCGGGCGGCAATCCTTCACGTCGGACCCCGTGACCACGCTGCCACGGTCGAGCAGAATGCGGGCTACGCCCGACATGCCGGATCCACCGATACCGATCAAGTGGACGCGGGAGAGATCAATGCTCATGACTTCCTTCCTGCAGCTGCGACAATCCGACGGGCAATTTCTTCGGCGGCATTACCGGCGCCGGACCCCTGAAGAATGGCGCGCATCTGTTCTTTCGCCCCGGCATCGCCGAGAATCTCCACGACGGCGCCGACAAGCGCGTCGGCGGTCAGATCAGCGTCGTCGATACGCTTTGCTGCACCTGCCTCGACGAGGTGGGCAGAGTTCAATCCCTGCTCACCATTTCCGTGTGGCAGGGGGATATATATCGCCGGTACTCCGGCTGCGGAGTTCTCGGCGACAGTCATCGCACCAGAGCGGCAAATGACCACGTCTGCGACTGCGTACGCTGCTTCCATGTCGTCGATGTACGGGACGGCCGTGTAGTGCTCGTGCGGCTGCGGCGCGTCGTTCTTCCTGCCATACGCATGAAGGACTTGGTAGCCGGACGCTGTCAGCCTGCCCACCGCGCCAGCGAGAGCCTGGTTGATGCTCTGGGCACCTTGCGAGCCTCCGGTGACCAGGATGGTCTCGCGGGCTGGATCCAGGTTCCACATCTTGTATCCGCGCTCGGCTTTCACACCATCCGGATCTTGGCCGACACCAGGACGCACGGGAATGCCCAGGACATCACCTGGCATGCCTGAGTTCGGCACGGCGTTAATGCCCGTGCCGCCGAGACGAGTGCCCAGCTTGTTCGCCATGCCTGTCAGAGCGTTGGTCTCCAGGACGAAGAACGGAATGCCCAGGCTTTTCGCGGCCAGGTAAGCCGAAGCGGCAACGTAGCCACCTGTGCCCAAAACGGCGTGAGCCTGAGTCTCCTTCAGGACTGCACGGGTCTGGTTGACCGATTTCAACAGCTTGCCCGGCACACCGAGCAGCTTGAGGGGCTGCTTGCGCGGAATCGGAACAGGGTCCACCAAGCGGAGGGGAAAATCACGGGCAGGGACAATAGACGTCTCCAGGCCCTTTTCCGTACCAAGCGCCGAGACTACAGCGCCGTGATTGTCGCGCAGCACCTCCGCGACAGCAAGAGCCGGCTCAATGTGGCCGGCAGTTCCACCACCGGCCACAACGATATTCACCGGGGCATCATTATCGTTCATATTGTGCAGTGCACCGCCTTGTTAACTAGCGCGACGAACTTCTTCCCGGCCATCGTAACGCGCGGCCGGGCGGCGCTGTGGGGCTGGTCGGCGCTGCGGTGCCGGACGTGCGGTAACCGGGGTTCCGTAGTCACGTTCGCGGCGGTCCTGGCGGCGGATGTTGCGCTGGTTCGGGGTTCCGGCGGCGTTTCCAACGACGCGTGGTTCGCGGAGGAAGAAGACCCGGTCGAACATCGGGCGGCCGTAGTTCTGCATCGCCGATACTGCGTCCGGTTCATGGCGGGCGACCGAGGCGACCAAGCCCATCGCGCCCAGGGTGATCACGGCGGAGGTGCCTCCGGCGGAGATCATCGGCAGCTGAATACCAGTCACCGGCAGCAGGCCGACAACGTAGCCGATGTTGATGAAGGCCTGGGAGACGATCCCGGTGGTAATCGCCGCTGCCAGGAGAGCTTGGTACTGGTTCTGGGCACGGCGGGCCGTGCGCAGACCGAAGTAGAGCAGCATTGTGAACAGGGTGATCACCAGTGCCCCGCCCCACAAGCCGAGTTCTTCACCAATGACAGCGAAGATGAAGTCGTTTTTCGCTTCCGGCAGGTAGAACCACTTCGCGCGGGACTGGCCCAGGCCCACACCGAAAAGGGAGCCGTCGGCAAGCGACAGGAAGCCTTGGTAGGACTGGAACGCCGTGCCGCGCGTGTCCTCGAAGTGGCCGAAGAGCGCGTCGAAGTAGACATGGAAACGCTGCGAACGGTAACCGCCGGCTGCCATGACCGCGACGAGCAATACCGCGCCGAAACCGGCTGCGACGCTGATGATCTTCCACGGGACACCTGCGAAGACAAGGATGAAGGCGACAACAATCGCAAACGACACCATCATGCCTAGGTCGCCCTGGGCGCCGATGAGGAACATACACAGCGCAGCGACGCAAATGAACGGAACGTACCCGTTGGTGAGTTCGAACATCCTCCGCGGATTCTTGTTCGCCAGAATCGAGGCGCCCCACACACAGATAGCTACGCGGGCGATTTCCGACGGCTGAAGTTGGAATCCGCCAATGTAGATCCACGACTGTGAGCCCACTTCCTCACGGCCGGTTCCGATGCCGGGAACAAGCACCGCAACCAGCAGCAGTACCGAGCCCACCATGAGCAGCGAGGCGCAACTACGGAAGCGCTCAGGCGAAATCTGCAGCGCGATCCAGAACGCGAGCAAACCAAGCGCCACGACGATGCCCTGCTTGAGAGGCTGCGCCCACACAGAGGAGTCATCGAGAACGGACCACGTCATCGACGAGCTGGTCACCATGATCACGCCCAGTCCCGCAAGAACGAGCACGATGGTGCGCGTCATGGTGTAGTCCAGCAACGGCCGGGCATCCATCCATTCGTTCAGGCGCGCCAAGCGACGAGCCATGCCGGAGGAGTACTGGCTCGGCTTCTTTTGCTGCGGTGGCCGCTTGTTCGCGGCAGGCCTCGTCATCGTCACAATTTTCACATTGCCTTACGGCTAGCCGTTTTCGGCGAGGGCGCGCGCAGCGTCCGCGAAAAGATTTCCGCGTTGAGCCATGCCGGAGTACATATCCAGGCTCGCCGCGGCGGGAGCGAGGATGACACTGTCGCCTTCTTTTGCCTGCTCAGAGGCAAAACGGACGACATCATTCATGGCGGTAACAGGGTCGCTCGAGTCCGTCACGAACACATTCACATCAGGCGCATTTTTATCGACGGCCCCAGCAATCACATCCCTATCCACCCCCAACAGAGCGACCGCTCTGAATTGGTGGGCGTGGTCGCGCACGAGCTGATCGACATCCGCGCCCTTGAGTTGACCGCCGGCGATCCATACGATCTTGCCGGCCGTGCCGTTGAGGGCGGAATCAGCCGCGTGAGGGTTTGTCGCCTTAGAGTTGTCGATCCAGGCGACACCGCCTGCCCGGTGAACCACTGCTCCCCTGTGGCCGGAGACCTGATATGAGTGCAGTGCCCGGTCAATCTGCTCCGGGCTTGCCCCACGGGTGACAGCGACGGCCGTGGCGGCAAGTGCGTCGAGGATGCCGGCTTCGCCGGCGGGCTCGATGCCGTCGATAAGCGAAATGCGCGTCGGCGTATCCCCGATGCGGGACACGATGTTTCCGTCAATGACGCCGACCTGGTTGTCGTCCGGCGCGTTCAGCGTGAACCCGATGATGTCACTGCGGCCGGTCTGTGCTGCGAAACGGACAACCTGCTCATCGTCGACACCGGCGACCGCGGTGGAGGCGCTGAAGACTTTCGCTTTTGCCTCAGCGTACGCGTCGAAGCTGCCGTGCCAATCGATGTGGTCGTCAGCCAGGTTGAGTAGCACTCCGGCGTCTGGGGTGAGTTCGTGGGACCAGTGGAGCTGGAAGCTCGATAGCTCGGCGACAAGCACGTCGATGCGTGGTGTCTGCATGAGTGCGTCGGCGACGGCGATGCCGATGTTGCCGCACGCGGCCGCGCGTTTACCTGAATAGGAAGACGCCTCTTCCATGATCGCGGCGAGCATGCCTGTCGTGGTGGTCTTGCCATTCGTTCCAGTGACCACGAGCCAATCACGTGACGGGCCGAAGAAACGGTGCTGATCGAGTAAGTAGCACAGCTCCACATCACCAATGACGGTGCAATTGACATCGCTGGCGGCGACGAGGAGCGGCGAATCCGGGCGCCATCCCGGGGATGTCACCACAAGGGGAAACTCGGTCGCGCGCTGCGCAGCTTCCGCCGTGTCCATGGTGGCGCAGCCTGTTTTTTCCTGCACAGCGGCACGCTTAGTCGCATCATCGTCGGCGACAGCGAAGTCCACTCCCGCAGCGCGGAGCAGCTTCGCAGTGCCGAGCCCCGAGACACCAGCCCCAGCCACGAGTACTCCGCCAGAGAGCATGGGGGTGAAAGGGTCGCCGGCCTGCATGTTTACGCTCATGCCAAGGTCACTCCGGTTGCCGTGAGCCACTCGGCGTAAAAGACCGCCAGACCGATGACCACGGCGATACCGCAGATCAGCCAGAAGCGGATGACCACCGTTGTCTCAGCCCAGCCACCATTTTCAAAGTGGTGGTGGAACGGGGCCATGCGGAACACACGCTTACCGGTGGTCTTGAAGGCAGCAACCTGGATGACCACGGAAGTGGCTTCCATGACGAAGAGAGCGCCGATGATCACCATGAGCACCTCGGTGTGGCTACTGATGGACACGCCAGCCACGAGTCCACCGAGTGCGAGCGAACCGGTGTCACCCATGAAAATCTTCGCCGGGGCGGCGTTCCACCACAGGAAACCGGCGCACGCGCCCATTCCTGCGGCACACAAGATGGCAAGGTCGAGCGGATCGCGGACGTCGTAGCACCCCGGTCCTGGAGTCACGGAGCACGAGTTCCGGAACTGCCAGAACGTGATCACCATGTAGCCGAACATGACCAGCGCTGTAGAACCCGCCGCCAAACCGTCGAGACCATCAGTGAGGTTGACAGCGTTAGACCATGCCGCGATGAGGAAGTAGATGAACACGAGGAAAAGGATCGTGCCCACGACCGCTCCACCGATCGCAATGTCGAAGGTCTCAATGTCGCGGATGAAGCTCAGGTGCGTCGAGCCCGGAGTCAGTCCACTGTCATTTTCAAACTGGAGCAGCAAGTACCCGAAGATCAGGGCAATGGCGAGCTGGCCGGCAAGCTTGGCCTTCTTGTTCAGCCCAAGGTTGCGGTTGAAAAAGAGCTTCATGCCGTCATCGGCGAAACCGAGGAGGCCCAGGCCCATAGTCAGGCCAAGGACGAGCAAACCCGAGGCCGTGAAACCGCCCTTGCCGGTGACAGAACCCCAGATGCCCACAATTACATAGGCCGCGACAATGCCCAGCAAAATGGCGATGCCACCCATCGTGGGTGTGCCGCGTTTGCGGATGTGCGACTTCGGACCGTCCTCACGGATTTCCTGGCCCTGGCCGTGGTTGGTGAAGTAGCGGATGAGCAGCGGGGTGGTGAAGATGGCTACGAGGAAGCTAATGACCCCCGACATGATGATCTGCGTCACTATTGCTTTCCTCCGTCTAACAGTCGTTCCGCTACCCTCCACAGACCGGCAGCGTTGGAGGCTTTCACCAACACAACGTCGCGGTCGGGACGGTCGCGCCAGTTCTCCTCGCCGAGCGGTACCGTGCGCAGGATCTCACTGACCCGTTCCGTTGCGTCCTCGATGTCGAGGGCGCTGACACTTTCAATTCCCCGCTCCGCAGCGCGGCTGAGCAGGGCGGCCGTTTCAGCGCTCTCGCCGACGACAACGAGGTGCGTCACACGATAGCGGGCGAGCTCATTGCCCAACGCGGTGTGTGCTTCCACCGAGTCCTCGCCGAGCTCACCCATCTCCCCCAGCACCGCGATGGAGCGGACGCCGGGGCGGCCCGCAGCAGTGTACCCCAGGGCGGCGATGCCAGCGCGCATGGAGTCCGGGTTAGCGTTGTACGCATCGTTGATCACGGTCACGCCGTCGGCGCGGGTATTCACGTCCATGCGGTTAACGGACAAACTATGTGCGTTAGACAAAGCGCGGGCAACGGTGGCGGCATCCATGCCGGCTTCCATCCCCACCGCTGCTGTGGCCAGGGCATTGGAGACTTGGTGGGCCCCGAACACTTTCAATCTCACCTGCTGGGGTTCGCTGTTGGGCGAATGCATGGTGAAGGAGGCACGTGCGACGTCGTCAAGCGTGATGCCCTCGGCGACATACTCCGCGTTGGAGCGCGGGTCAGTGGAAAAGCACACGACGCGCGCTTTCGTGCGAGACGCCATGCCGGCAACTAGCTCGTCGTCGGCATTGAGGATCGCGATGCCGTCGGCTGGAAGCGCTTCGACGAGCTCGCCCTTCGCCTGCGCGATGTTTTCGCGGGAGCCGAATTCGCCGAGGTGGGCGCTACCGACATTGAGTACCACGCCGATCTGCGGCGGCGCGACGTGAGTGAGTTGCGCGATGTGCCCGATCCCGCGAGCGGACATCTCCGCGACAAGGAAGTCCGTGTCCTCCGTACAGCGCAAAACGGTGTAGGGCAAACCGATCTCATTGTTAAAAGAACCGGGCGGTGCAACCGTTTCGCCGGCATCCGCAAGCACGCTGGCAATGAGGTCTTTAGTGGAGGTCTTTCCAGCAGAACCAGTGATGCCCGTGATGCGCAGCTGATGCTTATCGACGAGCGTCGTCGCCACATGCGCCGCCAACTTCGCCATCCCCGCGACAACTGCGCGGGCGGAACCATCCGGATCATTAGCGGCCAAGTCCGAATTATCACCCTCGATCTGCTCGACGGGCGGAAGAATGACAGCGGGCACCCCTACGTCGCGGGCAACCAGGGCTCCCACAGCACCGCGGTCGATCGCGGACTGCGCGAAGTCGTGGCCGTCCACGTTCGCACCGGGAAGTGCGACGAACAACCCGCCTTCGGTGATCTTCCGCGAATCGAACTCAACATAACCAGTGACGGTGGCCTCTGGATCTGCGCCCGGGCTCAACTGCCCACCTGTAACGCGGGCAATGTCGGCGAGTGTTATCTCGATCATTCCTTGACCTCCTTGCCCTCTCGACGCGCCAGGGCGAACGCGACTTCTTCACGATCATCGAAGTGGTGCGTGGTCTCCCCAATGATCTGCCCGACTTCGTGCCCTTTACCCACGACGATAATGGCATCTCCGGGTTCTGCCCATGCAACCAGGTCCGCGATTGCCTGTGCACGGGAGGCGACCTCGCGAATGTCCGTCGCGGCACCGTCGATGACGCTTTCAGCACCCTGCTTTACAGCCGCACGGATTGCTGCCGGGTCCTCGGTGCGGGGGTTGTCGTCGGTGATGATCACCAGGTCTGCCCGTGTTGCTGCCTCTGCACCCATGAGCGGGCGCTTCGAATGGTCGCGGTCACCACCGGCACCGACAACGACACCGATCCGACCGTCAACCTGCTCGCGCAAGCTGTCCAGCGCAGCTGCGACAGCAGCGGGCTTGTGGGCGTAGTCGACAACAGCAACGAACGGCTGCCCAACGCTCACGCGTTCCATGCGCCCCGGGACTCGGGCCGCGTCCAGCCCCTGCAGGAAGACCTTCGGATCGATGCCCACCGAATCGGCGAGAGCTGTCGCCAGCGCAGTGTTAGCGATGTTGAACGCCCCCGGCAGAGGGATGCGCGTGGAAATGTCCTGCCCGCCGATGCGCACAGTGATGTCCTGCGCACCGGACTCAGTCACACTATCCAGCCGCGCCGTGCAATCGGCGCTGGTGTTATGCACCCCCACGGTGACAGGTGAGTGGGCGCGCTGCGTCATCTTCTGGCCCCATTCGTCGTCAATGCACACGACGGCTTTCTCTGCCCGGTCGAAGAGGATGGCCTTGGCCTCGAAGTAGTCCTCCATCGTGGGGTGGAAGTCCAGGTGGTCCTGGGAGAGGTTGGTAAACCCGGCCGCCGCAAACTTCGTGCCATCGACGCGGCCCAGCACGAGCGCGTGAGAGGAAACCTCCATGACCACGTGCGTCACGCCGCGGGAGACCATGTCCGCGAACAGCTCTTGAAGTTTCGGAGCTTCAGGAGTGGTCAACGATGTGGGCACATCCTCACCTTTGATGCGGGTGCCCGTCGTGCCGATCAACCCGACGGCGCAACCGGCGGCGGTCAACCCGGATTCGAGCAAGTACGTCGTGGTCGTTTTTCCCGACGTTCCCGTCACTCCGATCACCGTCAGGTGCTCAGTCGGGTGTCCGTAGATTTCGGCAGCGACATCACCGAGGATGTCGCGCACACGCTCAACGACGAGTACTGGGCGCTCAAATCCCGTCTCACGCAGGATGTCCCACCCGGCATCATCGGTCAGCACCGCAGAGGCGTCCGACGCGTGCGCGAAGGTGGCGCCGTGCACTCGGGTGCCCGGAAGCGCAGCGAACATCGCACCGCTTTTCACGGCATTCGAATCAAGGCTGATTGCGCTGACGGATAGCGAACTCTCCGGCGCGTTCTCCACGCGCGCGCCTGCGATCTCCGCCAGATTCTCCAGCGAAACCTTAGCCATGGTTATGCACTCCCTTTTCTAACGCGCTTCCAGCACGAACGGCTCACCTGGGTCGGGGCTCTGACCGATGTTCTCGCGGTTGATTAACCAGTTCGCAATCTCGGTGAACACCGGTGCCGCCGACTGGCCGCCAGCGCCGCCTTCGAGCGGACCCCGCTCCGGGTCGTCCAGCATAACCGCGACGACGAAGCGAGGATCATCCGCCGGAGCAATACCGGCGAAAGTGATCCAGTAATCCGAGTTAGAGTATGCGCCCGTTTCGGGGTTGACCTGCTGGGCAGTACCGGTCTTGCCGGCGAGCTGGTAGCCGGGGATCTCGTTGCCGGCAGCAGTACCATTCTGGACACCATTCGGATCATCCTGGAACGGAGAGCGGAACATATTCACAACTGTCTGTGCGGTCTCTTCGCTGGCGACACGGGAGCGGCGGGGCTCGTCTTGCGGCAGCTCCTCCCCGGACTGCTGCACAACCTTTTTGACGATGCGCGGCTCGATGCGTTCACCGTCGTTCGCCAAGGCCTGGTACACGCTGGCGAGTTGGAGGGTGGTCAGGGACATGCCTTGACCGATGGGCAGGTTGGCAAAGGTGCCACCCGACCACTGCTCGCGGGACGGCACGAGACCAGGGGATTCGTTCGGGAGTTCAATGCCGGTGCCCTGCCCGATTCCGAAGCGCTGCAAGTAGTCGTCGAAACGCTCCTCGCCCACCTCCTGAGCGAGCATGAGCGTGCCAACGTTCGAGGACTTACCGAAGATTCCTGTCGTGGTGTACGGCGCATCACCGTGCTCCCACGCGTCTGCGACAGTGACGCCGGACATTTCGATTCGTCCCGGAACTGTGTGCACTTCATCCGGGGTGGTGATGCCCTCTTCAATGGCCGCGGTAGCCGTGATGATCTTGGCCACCGAGCCAGGTTCGAAGGGGTGGGAAATCGACGGGTTATCAAAGCTGCGGCCCTGCGACAGTTGCTTCTCCAAGTCGCCGTTCGGGTCGATCGTGGACGTGTTGGCCATGGCGAGCACCTCGCCGGTGGCAGCATCCAAGACCACAGCCTCGGCGTCCTTGGCCTTCGAGTTCGCCTTCGCTTGCTCCAACAGCTGCTGCACGTAGGCCTGCAGATCCAGATCAATAGTCAGCTCAACGCGCGATCCGTTCACTGCCGGCACAACGTCGCGCAACGTGCCGGGGATGACTTGGCCGTTGGCAGAGACATCTTCGGTGGAGCGGCCGTTGATGCCCGTCAGAATCGCGTCGCTAGAGGCTTCGAGCCCGAACTGGCCCTGCCCGTCCATGGAGACGCGGCCAATAATGTTCTCCCCGATTGCACCGTTGGGGTATTCGCGGATGTCTTGGTGGTCAGCTGCAACACCGTGGAACTTCTGTGCAACCTCAGCAGCGACATCTGGGTCGACATTGCGGACGAGAACCTCATAATCTGTGTCCGCGTGGAGCTTTTCCAGGATGTCTTTGGAGCTCACGCGCGGAGTCTCGAGTTTCTTCTCGTATTTACCTTTTGCGTCCTTGTTGTCCTTACTGTCCTTGTTGTCTTTGTCTTTTTCGGCGTTGTCGTCCGCGTTCTCACGCTCGATGGCTTTCGGATCCTCCCCGACCATGACGGGAATCTCATTAGCCATCTGGCGCAGATAATCCTCTACGCGAGCATCCTGCTGAGCTTCGGCTTCCGCACGGGAGGCACCCTCTTCATACATCTCGTTGCGCACGAGCTCGCCAAGTTCTTTGCGCAGGATCACGGGCGAAACAGTCAGGGAGCGCGCCTGCATCGTGTAGGCAAGATAATTGCCTTCCCGGTCCACGATCTCACCGCGACGAGCGGGATCGGTGAAGGTCCGGGTGCGCTGGTCCGCAGCGACGGTTTGCAGTTCCGGCCCCCACTTGAGCTGCACCCATGCCAAACGCCCAATGAGCACGAGGGCAAGGACCAGGAAAATAGCCGTGAGAATCCGCATCCGGCTGGTGGTAATGACCTTTTGTGCTGGCGCTGCCGGCGGGCGCCGCCGCGGGTGCGGCATTCTCCGCCGTTGCGGGTCCAATCTGCTCACGGCGCTTGTGTCACCTACCTCGCTCACGCCCAATAACTTCAGGGTCTCATCTTGCCCCGCGACGGGGGCTAGGTGATGACCGCCACGCCTTTACGTTTTTACCGAGCGCCAGGAATGCTCGGCAGCGCTGCCGGGGCCCCGCCCGCTGCGGGTGGAGCAGCTGGCGCGGGCGGTCCAGTCGGTGCGCCGTTAGACGTTTGCGGTAAAGCAGACAGATTGTCGGCAACATCGCTCGTCGCGTCACGGTCGCTCGTTGCGCGGTCGACGCGAATAGTCTCTCCGTTGACGTCCACGACCTGGCCGGTTTTCTCCGGGTCGGCCTCGCGCGTCTCGTGGGCTTCGCCCTTCTCATTCACGGCAATAATTCCCGGTTGTTCGGGAACAACGAGACCGGCCGCGTCCGCCTTCGCGGCGATGTCTGCGGCTGCGCGCGCATCCTCCAGGTTGCGGTTGAGGGTCTCAATTTCGTTGCTCAGCGTGCGTTCCTCATTCTGGAGTTGCTGAATGGTGAACGTCTGCTGAGTGGACAGAGCGGAGAGCATCATGGCACCAAAGATGCCCAAAATGAGCAGCGGCAGCGACAGAATGGACAGCTTGGAAAACGTTCGCTTTGCCGCCGTGGTGTTGACCACGCGGCGTCCACGGACAGACACAACCTGCTTCGAACCCAAGCGTCGTGGGCCGCGAGGCAAGTGCGGCTTCAGCCCAGTCGTCTTCGGGCGGGCCGGAGCGGTCTTTGTCGTACGCTCCAACAGCGCCGTCGATCCGGCGGTGAGGTCTCGGCTTGCTCCCATTGTTGTTCCCTTCACTGTTGTTCCAGTTTTTCGACGGCTCGTACACGCACTGGCGCCGCACGCCTGTTGACTTCCACTTCCGCCACCGACGCCTTCTCTGCACCGTGGGTGACCATGCGGAATTCGGCGGCCATGCCCGGCAGTTCGGTCGGTAAACCGGCGGGCGTTTTGGACGTTGTCCACTCCGTGAACGCGCGCTTGACCAGCTTGTCTTCATGCGATTGGTAACTCATGAACACCGCCCGGCCACCGGGGCCGAGGGCTTCGGCGACCATCGGCAGCACGTTGGTGAGTGCGTCCAGTTCGCGGTTGACTTCCACGCGAAGCGCCTGGAATGTCCGCTTCGCCGGGTGGCCGCCGGTGCGGCGGGTGGCGGCCGGAATCACCCGGTAGAGCAACTCCACCAGGCGTGCGGACGTGTCGAAGGGAGCTTTCTCCCGTTCGTCGAGGACAGCGCTGGCGATCTTACCGGCGAAACGCTCGTCGCCGTACGCCTTGAGCACATGCGCGAGGTCACCGTGGCTGTAGGTGTTCAGCACATCGGCCGCAGTAATACCTGCCGACGGGTCCATGCGCATGTCCAGCGGGGCGTCCACGCGGTAAGCGAAGCCGCGCTCTTCCTGGTCGAGCTGCATTGATGAGACACCGAGGTCGAAAAATGCCCCGGCTAAGCCATGCGCGCGTACGGTCTCAAAGACCGGCCCGGTACCGTCGCGCAGCGATTCCGCGAGGCAATCAAAGCGGCCCCGCACCGGCGCGAAACGGTCACCGAATCGCGCGAGACGCTCGCCCGCTTGGGCAAGCGCAGCACCGTCACGGTCAATGCCGATGACTGATGCCTCCGGAAAGGTGTCCAGGAAGTACTCCGTGTGTCCACCGGCACCGAGCGTGCCGTCGACGATGACAGCGTGGGGCCCGAAGCGCTCTACCGCAGGGCGAAGGAGTTCTCCCATGCGGTCGCGCATGACGGGGATGTGGCCGTGGCCGTTGTCGGTTGCTGTTTCCTGTGCCATCGAGTCCACCCCCTTGGAGCGCCCTGGGTTTGAAGTACCTGCAGTTGTTGCCGCGGGGAACGTATAGAGCCCTGCCCGGGGCGGTCATTCTGATATCGGGGAAGTACACCAGAACGACTCGCGCCCCGAGCAGAGTTCGTACACGCTCTCCACTCGCCTGCCCTGTTAGAGCAGACCCGAGAGAATGTCGTCCTCATCAGCCGCCGAGAAGGCAGCCTCGGTATTTTCTTGGTATTTCTCCCAGGACTCCGCGTCCCAGATCTCCAAGAAATCCACTGACCCGATGACCACGCATTCCTTTGAGAGGTTCGCGTAATCGCGGTGCGCCGGCGACAGAGTGATGCGACCCGAACCATCGAGCGCTTGCTCGTCCGCACTTGCTGCCAAGTTACGGATGAAAGCACGCGCCTTCGGATTCGTACGGGAGACCGCTGCCGCCTTACGAGCGCGGGCCGCGAACTCCTCGCGGGGATAGACCGCCAGAGAGTGGTCTTGCCCCTTGGTCACCATCAGACCGTCAGCGAGTCCCTCACGGAATTTCGCTGGCAGTGTCAGGCGTCCCTTGTCGTCCAGCTTGGGAGTATAGGTGCCCAGAAACATCCGGCGCCCTACCTTCCTTCACTCAACGACTCCGGTTGTGAACTTTTATGCAGCTCCACACGACACATCGCGTTTCGCTGGCCCCACTTTAACCCACTTCGTCCCACAAACGCTAGTTTCCGCGGCGTGTTTTCTTAATAAAGTTACTTCACTGCAGGTCACACCGCTTGAATACAGTGGCAGAATCTCCCGCACCCAGCCCCAAAAACGGTCAAAATGCACGAAACATGAATGACTTTAACCTAAATACATCTCTTTAATCACAATGGCACCACCTGGAATATCGGCAATATCCCAGTTCGCAAGAGCCAATGAGCCCGTGTGGGGCAAAGTGGGTGGACGAGGTGGGGCAAAGTGGCAGACATCGCGCATACAAGAAAACCCTCCAAGAACATCAATTCCTGGAGGGTTGAGTACCGCCGTTGATAGCGGCGCGAGGGGTCAGCGGTTAAGCGTCATCTATCTTCGAAACGGCGGCGGAAGTTTTCTTCCATGCGCGAGCTCATGCCATTGCGCTGCGCCTGACTACCTTGGCGCGTTTCTTGCGCCGGCGAAGCGGACTCGTTCGGCGTCTGCAACGCCCACATGCCACCGGCGAACATCACGACGAAGCCAACGATGCTGATGATGACAAACCAGATGCTCTGCGTAGCCAAAGCAACACCACCGATGAGCAGCAGCAGACCCAAAACGATGATGGCGAAAGAGCGAATCGTCAGCTTGCCGGCCGGCTGCTCAGCCCCGTACCCCGCCGAGGAAGCCACCGTCGACCCAAATTTAGGGTCGTCAGCGAGAAGCGACTCCTCAATCTCACGGAGTAACTTCTGTTCTTGCTCTGAAAGAGCCACTTTTCCTCCCAGCCATGTTTGGTCGGTGTCCACTATGTGAGTACAACGCTCAACTACACGGCATTGTTCCCTGGACGCTCACATCATCATAGCGCCTGCACACGCCTGGACATGCTACGCCGCCGCCATACCCGGCCCCTCCCCCGCTACCTCCGCATAGAACGCGGCGGCCCGGTCAACCAGCTCCGCGACTAGTGCACCATCAGGCTTTAGCTCGATGCCCGAGGCGACCCGCCCGCGCAATCGCGAGTAGCCCTCGAACACTTCCGCCCAATAGCCGCCGCGGACACCGGTCAGCTTGAGCTTTGCCCACGCACTGGTTGGCAACCTCTTCCTTTTAGCAATCACCGCCGAATCCGCCACGACTGCGCCTGCCGTTCGCAGTGCTGCGCGGTAGGCGCTCTCCAGCGCAAGATCGGACCGGCCGGCGCCAAGGTGCGCATACGACTCATCCAGCAGAGCTCGAGCGGTGCCGAGAAAATTCTCACTCCGGGAGGCAGCTGGAACCGTTCCGTACACCGTGCCAGTGGTTGCAGAGATAACGCTGTTCATGAGGGGCCTCCTTTGGCTGGCCGTCTCGCCTGTCGGCAGTTCGTTTTGTTGAGTAACAACCTAGGACCCCCACCCGACAAACCGGGCTACCCAATCGAACGCACATTCGAACCCCAAAAATGGCCCCGCACTAACCCCGACGTGATTCGATTAAGACGTGACCTTCACTATCCGCAGGTTGTCCGGTTTTGACTTTGCCCGCATGGCTCCGGACCTGGTTGATCTCTATATCACTGCCATGAAGTACCCGCGCACCCTCCGCGAACAGCGAATCGGGGTATGGCGCCGTGAGACCTCACATCCGGGTTTCACTGCCGTGGCGGCATTCACAGAGACCGGAGCGCTCGCCGGTGTCGCCTACGGTTTCAACGGCACGCCCGACAGATGGTGGGACCAGCAACTTCGTCTGGGTTTGCAGCAACAGAGCATCCCCGACCACATACGGCGCGAGTTGACATCGCATTACTTCGAGCTAGCGGAGATCCACGTTGCGCCTGACCTACAGGGACAGGGCGTTGGACACGCCCTGATTCACGAGCTGCTAGTAGATATAGGTCGCAAGTACGTCCTGCTGTCAACGCCTGAAGTCCCGGCGGAAGCAAATGCCGCTTTCGGTCTCTACCGCTCACTCGGATTCAAAGATGTCCTACGCAACTTCCTCTACGCGGGAGATTCCCGTCCCTTTGCGGTGCTCGGACGCACGCTACCGCTGGGCTCCCAGTCTGTAGAGTGGCCGCTATGGTGACCCATCCCGATAAGGCCGATGTCCCGACTACTGCACAGATCCCCGCGGCTGTGCAACGGGAACTGGAAAAGTTCTTCACCGAGCACGGCCCTTCAGTGGACGTCATCGGTCCGCCGGTATCGGAGGCGGTAGAGCACCTTCGCACCTTCGTTCTCGGGGGTGGTAAGCGCATTCGCCCCACATTCGGATGGGTCGGGTTTGTCGGTGCGAACGGGCTGGAGAATACGGAGGAGGATCCGGCAGCTGTGCTCTGCGCGGTGAGTTCCTTGGAATTCATTCAGGCATGCGCACTCATCCATGATGACATTATCGATGCATCTGCGACCCGGCGCGGAAACCCGACCGTGCACGTCGCCGCTGCGCACAGTCACCGCGAACACAACTGGCTCGGAGATTCCGACAAGTTCGGGGAAAGCCTCGCCATTTTGGTCGGTGATTTGGCGCTCGTGTGGGCAGACGACATGTGGCACCACTCCGGCCTGAGCCATGCGGCTCTTCTCCGCGCTTCCGAGCCCTGGCGAGGCATGCGCACGGAGGTCATCGGCGGCCAGATTCTGGATATTTCGCTCGAAGCCGCCGGCTGCGAAAGCGAAGAGCTTGCAAATGCAGTCAATCGTTTCAAAACTGCCGCATACACCATCGAGCGCCCCCTCCACTTGGGCGCAGCAATCGCGGGTGCGGACGATGACACGATTGCTGCTCTGCGGCGTTACGGCCACGACATCGGGATCGCTTTCCAGCTTCGCGACGACATTCTCGGCGTCTTCGGCGATCCTGAGGTCACTGGAAAACCCGCCGGAGACGACCTGCGGGAAGGCAAGCGCACTGTGCTGTATTCCCGTGCGCTCCAGGCAGCCGATGAGCGTGACCCGGCGGCAGCGCAGCGCCTCCGGGACGGCATTGGTACGGCCCTGACCCCCGACGAGATCGCCGAACTCTCGGGGATCATTCGTGAGACGGGGGCGGTAGAAGACGTCGAAAAGCGTATCGACGAGTTGACCGAATCCGGCCTTGCACATGTCCGTGGTGCCGCGTTGTCGCCCGAGGCGGTGGAGACACTCGAGACCCTGGCGGTCAATGCCACCGCGCGGCGCATGTAAGCTCCGCACCATGTCTCCCCGTGTCGTAGTTCCGCTCGGCGTTGCCGGTACCACGCTTATCGCGCTCGGTTCTTTCGGCGCGGGCGCCACCCGCAACCGCGGCGGAATGCTCGACTACTTCGGATGGGCCTTCCTGTCCTACGGCCACGCGCGCGGGCTTGCCGACGTCGCTCTCACTGCCGGGCTTTTTCTCCTCGTTTTCGCGTGGGTCATGCTGCAGGGAGCTCACGTGGAACAGGTCCGCGCTGCGGTATGGGGGTGGACCGCTCCCCTGCTGCTCGCGGCACCGCTGATGTCGCGCGACGTGTACTCCTACCTCATGCAGGGCGCCATGGTGCGCGACGGCTTCAACCCTTACGACGAGGGCGCGGCCGTCAACCCAGGGCCGTACTTGCTGGAGGTCTCGCACGACTGGCGGAATACGACCACCCCTTATGGCCCGCTGCACTTGTGGATCGGCGAAGGAGTGACCACTGCTGTCGGCGACAACGTCATGGCCGGCATCATTGTCTACAAATTCATCTCCTTCGCCGGTTTCGCCGCTATCGCGTGGGCAGTCCCGCGCATCGCGCGTGAGCTGGGTGGCGATCCTGCATTGGCGCTGTGGCTCGGCGTGGCCAACCCAGTGATGATCATCCACATGGTCGGCGGCATGCATAACGAGTCTGTGATGGTCGGCCTGGTCAGCATCGGCTTGCTCGCCTGCCTGCATAGCCGCTTCTTTGTGGGGATCGTGCTCATCTCCGTGGCGGTGTCGCTCAAGGCGACGGCGGCCATTGCACTGCCGTTTGTCGTGTGGATCGCGATGCAGCGTTACGGCCGCCGAGTCACCGTCTTCCTGGCCACGGGAGTAAGCGTCGTCGCGCTGTCCATCGCCGTCGTCGCCGCAGTTACCTGGGCATCCGGCACATCGTGGGGTTGGCTAGCGGAGATCTCGGGCAACTCGAAGGTGGTCAATCCCCTCTCCGGCGCCACACTCATCACAGACTTGGTCACTCCGCTCGTGTGGCTGGTGGATGAGGAATTCCCTTACAACACTGTCCTCGACTTCACCCGCACCATCGGGTCTGTGCTCATGCTGGTTGGTCTCGTCGTGGTGTGGGTCCTCTACCGCCAGTCGCAGCGCCGCGCCGTCAAGGGCGTAGCACTGGCGTACCTAGTGGCGTTCGTGTTCAACGCGGTGACGCTGCCGTGGTACTACGCATCGTCGATCAGCGTTGCGGGAACGTTCGCACCGCCGCGCTGGCTGGTGAAGGTGACCGTCGCTGCGTCAGTCATTGTCGCGCTGTCGTTCATGGGCAGCGGAAACCACCGCTTTTACGTCGGCTGGTGGATGCTGGCGGTCTTCCTTCTCGGCTGGCTTGCAGCCCGGAGCGTTAAAACGCCATTGCCTGCGCGCGCCTGATTACTTCGCGGGCACCATGCCCATGCAACGCATCGATGGGGCGGCCAGGCAGACTGTCGTCGTCAGTGAAGAGGTAGGCGAGGATTTCGTCGGGGCGGTATCCGCCGTCGAGAAGCACCGTGATCGCGCCACCAACGAACTTGGATAGCTCATCACCGCTCAGAAGCGCCTCTGGAATGTACTTCACACCGTCAGCCTTGTGCGCAACGAGTTTTCCCGCACCAACGTAATCGTGGACCTTGGTCACTGGGACACCGAGACGGTCCGCCACCTCAGGGAAAGACAGCAGCGTTTCGCCCTCAAGAAGGGTGTCAAGGTCATATTCGATATCGCTCACGCTCTTCACTGTACGCGCGCTGCTAGCACTTCCCCAGCCTCGTCGGCCATACTTATATGCCATGAGTGACCTTGCAGCTGGCGACGTATTGGAAGGACGTTACGCCGTGGACCGCCCCATTGCCCGCGGTGGCATGTCCACGGTCTACCGCTGCCTGGATACTCGTCTCGACCGCGAAGTCGCCGCCAAGGTCATGCACCCGCGCTATGTCGACGATCCGCTGTTTCTCGACCGCTTCCAACGCGAAGCTCGCGCCATGGCGCAGATGAGCCACCCGAACTTAGTCAACGTCTACGACTTCTCGTCCCACGGCGAGGATGTCTTCCTCATCATGGAGCTCATCACCGGCGGCACGCTGCGCGAGCTTTTGGCCGAGCGAGGTCCCATGCCCCCGCATGCCGCTGCTGAAGTCATGCGTTCGATGCTCACCGGGCTGTCTGTGGCGCACCGCCGCGGGTTGGTCCATCGCGACATCAAACCGGACAACATCCTCATTAACGGCGACAATTCGGTGAAGCTCGCAGACTTCGGCTTGGTTCGCGCAGCCAGCGAATCCCAGCGTTCCACCGACCAGATCGTGGGCACCGTCGCCTATCTCTCCCCGGAGCAAGTCGACGGTTCCGAGCTCACCCAAGCTTCGGACGTCTACTCCGCCGGCATCGTGCTCTTTGAACTGCTCACCGGTACCCAGCCGTTTTCCGGCGACACCTCACTGGCGCACGCGATGGCGCGGTTGCACAGGGATGTGCCGCCGCCATCCTCACGCATCGCGGGGGTGCCCATGCTTTTCGACGAGCTCGTGGCCACCGCCACTGCCCGCCACCCCCGCGACCGCTTCGCTGACGCAGACGAATTCCTCGACGCCCTCGAAGACGTTTCCGCCGACTTGGACTTGCCCGACTTCACCGTTCCGGCACCGACCCAGTCGGCCGCCCACCGTGTGGCCGCCATTCCGACCGGGGTGACGCAGATCGAACAGGACGGGGCAGAGGAACCCGAGCTTGCGCCCGAAACGCGCTTTGACCACCAGCCGGTATACGAACCAGAGCGCGAGCACCTGCAAGAACCAGTACGCGAACCATCGCCTGCGCTGTATCACCAGGACCACCAGCAGCCGTATCGGCCGCAAGCCCCTGCGCCAGTGCCAGCGCATGCACCTGCGCACCCGCCCGTTCCAGCACAGGCACCGGTGCGCGAACCTGAAGCTCCGCGCATCCCCGAACCGGAGACGAACCGCTCCGCAGCGGCAACAGCCGTCATGGTGCTACTCATGATTACAGCCACCGCGGCTGTCGCCGTCGGTGGCTGGTGGTACGGCTCCGGATGGTACGGGGAGATCCCCGAGATCATCCGGATGCCGGAGTACTACTAAGCGCAACTTAGTTGCGGAGCATCTCCGCGACGAGAAACGCGAGCTCCAGAGCCTGCTCGGTGTTCAGGCGCGGGTCGCACGCGGACTCATAACGGCCCGGCAGGTCGATGTCGGTGATGTCCTGGGCACCGCCGAGGCACTCCGTGACATGCTCGCCGGTCAGCTCGATGTGAATGCCGCCCGGGTGGGTGCCCAGGTGGCGGTGGACCTCGAAGAAGCCCTGCACTTCGTCGATGATCTTGTCGAAGTGGCGGGTCTTGTATCCATTGGACGCGGTGAAGGTGTTGCCGTGCATCGGGTCGGACTGCCAAATGACCTTGTGTCCCTCGCGCTCAACAGCATCCACAATGCCCGGAAGGACATCACGCACCTTGTCGTGGCCCATGCGGGCGACAAAGGTGAGGCGGCCGGGTTCGCGGTTCGGGTCCAGCTTCGCGGCGTAAGCGACGGCTTCCTCCGGGGTGGTGGACGGGCCGAGTTTCAGGCCGATCGGGTTGTTGATCAGCGCCGCGAAGTTCACGTGGAAGTCGTCGAGGCCGCGGGTGCGCTCGCCGATCCAGAGCTGGTGAGCAGACAGATCGTAGAGCTTGGTCTCGCCGTTCTCGTCTTCGGCGAGGCGCAGCATGGCACGCTCGTAATCCACCAGCAACGCCTCGTGGGAAGCGTAGATCTCGGAGGTGCGCAGCTCACGGTCATTCACGCCGCAGGCATCCATGAAGTGCAGGGAGCGGGTGATCTCGCGTGACAGGGCCTCGTAACGGGCGCCGGCAGCGGAGTTAGCCACGAACTCACGGTTCCATGCCTCAACGCGGTACAGGTCAGCGGTACCGGAGGTAGTCAGAGCGCGCACCAAGTTCATGGCGGCAGAGGAGTTGGCGTAAGCGCGGACCATGCGTGCCGGGTCGTGCTTGCGGGACTCTTCGGTGGGTTCCACACCGTTGACAATGTCACCGCGGTAGTTCGGCAGACCGTTCTCGTCCAAGTCCGAGGAACGCGGCTTGGCGTACTGGCCAGCAATGCGGGCCAGTTTCACCACCGGGGTGGACGCTCCGTAGGTGAGCACGACGGCCATCTGCAGCAGCGTCTTGATGTTGGCGCGGATGTGCGGCTCAGTGTTGGACTCGAATGTCTCAGCGCAGTCGCCGCCCTGCAGGAGGAACGCATTGCCCTCAGCGACGTCTGCTAGCTGGCTCTTCAGCTTGTGGATCTCGGGTGCAACCACCACCGGCGGGACCGATTCGAGGATCTTGCGGACGTATACGGCCGCGTTCTCATCCCATGTCGGCTGCTGTTTCGCTTCGAGGCCCAGAACCTTCTGGAATTCCTCATTGATATCGCCGGGCAACGGCGGTAGATCGGGCAGTACTTCTTTGGGGATGTCTACAGTCCAACTCACCCTATAACTTGTAGCACGCCCGAGACGTTTCTCCTACTCAGGGCGGGTAATTCTTCCACGGCGGTCCAATGGCAGAACGTCGTTGCAGGCGCGGAACTTGATCAGGTTGTGTCGAGCGTCCACAAGCGCGTCGTGGGCATCTTTCGGAGCAGGAGGAATCTTCGGGCGGCCAGCCATCTCCCAGTACTGCTTGAGCTCGCGGGTGAACCGCGGCAAGTCCTTAGGCAGCTTCGTCATGTCGCCCCACATCTGCGCGAAAACCACATGATCATAGGCACCCACCCACGCCCACAGCTCAGGCCTCGTGCCGTTTGGGGTGAGAAAGGCATGCACTTCTTCACGGATGCGCGCCAGAGGCTTCCATTCCGGACTGGACGGGTTCGGGAGTTTCTCTAGAACGTTCTCACGCACCCAAGGGTTGGCGCGTGAACCGTTGAAATCCGTGGACACTGCGTAATACTCGCGTCCGTCCTCAGCCACGATGCCGATGGAGATCAGTTCGATGGTGGAGCCATCTTCGATGAACTCCGTGTCATAGAAGTACCGCACGCTTTACTGCAGCCAACCCCACGGCGGCTCGGTGCCCTCCGGGTACCCGTTGCCAGCTTCGAGCGACTTCTTCACGGCCGCCGCGTAGGCGTCGCAGTAGGGGTAGCCGGACAGTTCCTCGAGTTGCTCCATGAAGAAGTCCGTGAACGGGCGCCACACGGCGGAGTCAGACGGGTCGTAGCCGTTGTCGCGGGCCCACTGGTGCGGGTCGATGGGCTCACCGACTTTGATGGTCACCTTGACCGGACGCGGAATCCAGGTGCCAATCGGGTTTGCCTCACGGGTGTCAATCATGGCCACTGGGATGCAAGGCACACCAGTTTCCATCGCGATTCGCGCCATGCCAGTCTTGCCCTTGTAAATGCGGCCGTCCGGGGAACGAGTGCCCTCCGGGTAGATGCAGAACAGGTCGCCGTTGTCGAAGACTTCCTTGGTCACTTTGAGCAAGTTGTCGCCGGCATCTTTCGCAGATCGGTCGATGGGAACCTGTCCCACGGAAGTGAAGAAGAATTTCTGGATGCGCCCGACCAATCCCGGAGCGGTAAAGTACTCCTTCTTTGCGGGGTGCACCAGCTGGCGCGGGCACACCAGGGGAAAGTAGAAGGAGTCCATCACGGCCTGGTGGTTGGACACCATTAGCGCGGGAGTTCCTTCGGGCGGAATGTTGTCCAGGCCGTGCGTTTCAGGCCGGTTCCACAACCGCAGCCAGGGACCAATCAAGATGTACTTGAAAAACTTGTACCACTTGTTGTTCATGTTTTCCCCTAAAGAAGTTTGCGGGCCAAATCAGCAACGCCAATCATACCTGCCTGCGGTCCAAGGTCCGCAGTTTGCAGACGTGGAATCGGGCGGAAGCCGGATCCGACCATGTTGCGACGCATGGCTTCGTGCGCAGCATCGAGGAACAGGTCAGCATCCGCGCTCACTCCCCCGCCCAGCACGATCAACTCCGGGTCGAGCACGTCGCTCACGATGGAAAGACCCTGTCCGAGCCAGCACGCAAAGTCATCCATTGTTGCTAGCGCCAGCGCATCGCCGTTGCGTGCGGCAGCGACAACATCGTTGCCAGTCGCGCGCTTATCGACGGCCCTGCGGTACAGCGTGCAGGGTTCAAATCCACCCTTCGTAGCAATCTCAACGGCGGTGTCCACCAGCGCAGTGCCAGAGGCATAGCGCTCCAAGCACCCTTGTTTCCCGCAGGAGCATGCACGCCCACCTTGGACGACGGTGATGTGACCGAATTCGGGTGCGGTACCAAAAGAACCGCGGTAGATCTCACCGTGATGCATGAGTGTTGCACCAATGCCTGTACCCACGGCAAAGAACACCCACGTGTCTGCGTCCTGGGCGGCACCGTAGCGGTATTCGCCCCACGCCGCGGCGTTCGCATCATGCTCCAGGCATACCGGCAACTCCAGCTCTTCTTCCAGCAGCTGCTTCACTGGCGCGTTGTCCTGCCACGGTAGGTGCGGAGCGAAACGGACCACTTCACAGTCCGGATCCAAGAAACCGGCGACGGCGAGACCGACAGCGCCGATGGAATGCCTGCGGCGCAAAACTTCCACCAGTTCGACGATGGCGTGAGTCAGTCCGTCCGCGTCGTGGGGAGTATGAGTTTCCTCCACGTCCACGATGTCGCCGTGCTTATCGACGACACCAGCGCGCGTATTCGTCCCGCCAATGTCGAATCCGATTGTGACCATGACAGATCATTCTAGACCCAACACACGGACGAGCCTGCTCGTCAGCATCTCCCACGAGAAAGCCTGGCTTACGTGCTCGCGGCCTGCGCGCCCCATGCGTCGACGCCTTTCCGGGTCCGCAAGCAAAGTGAGCACGGCCGTGGTGATCTCTTTCTCTGAATGCCCGTCCACGACAATGCCGCTCTCCGGTGTCACCGTCTCCGGCGCTCCGCCAGAGTCCCCCGCCACAACGGGGATACCGCACGCTTGGGCTTCCAGGTAGACGATGCCTAAGCCTTCGACGTCTAGCCCCCAGCCGCGTGTCCGGGCCGGCATTGCCATGACGTCGGCCGCAGCGAGAAGATCACGCATGTCCTCACGCTCCAGGCGGCCATGGAAACGCACTGAGTCTGTGACGGCGTTTCTATCGGCCAGCTTGCGCAGCGTGTCTTCATAAGGTCCCTGCCCGATGATCGCGAGCTTCGCATCCGGAAAGACCTGCCGGATACTTGGCCAAACGCGAATCAACATGTCCTGTCCTTTGCGCGCGACGAGCCGAGACGGAACAACCACCAACGGGTCTGCCCCGTAGCCGTAACGCTGCCGTGCTGAGCGCCGCTGCGACTCTGAAGCTGGGCGGAAGAAGTCCGTATCCACGCCCGACGGCAACGCGACATACTCCGGGTGCTTCCCGAAGGCGCGTGAGAACCTCCTGCGGGTGTAGTCCGACACGTAAGTCACCACGTCGGAGGAGTTTCCAATCCGCCGTAGTGCCTGGCGCGGCCCTGGGAGCATCGACCACCCGACTTCATGGCCGTGGGTGCTTGCGACAATTCTCTTCGCACCCGCCTTGCGCGCGACCCCGGCCATCAACCCCAACGGGGCGGCGGCGCCGAACCACACGGTGTCAATGCCCTGTTCTCGAATGATCTGGCTCATGCGTTCAGCGGTTCGAGGGGTAGGGAGCATGACCTGCTTCGGCCAGCGAAAGATGGGGATGGCAGAAGAAGCGTCGTAAAGCGATGCTTGCTCATGATCCTGTGTCGATGCGAAAACAACGATGGACTCCGCACCGCAGGTAGCAGCGACAGCGTCGGTGAAATCCCGCAAATACGACTGAATCCCGCCGAAAGTAGGCGGGAAGTCGTTGGTGACCAGGAGAACCTTAATGGCGCAGATGCCTTAGCGCTTAGTAGCGGACAGCGCCCTGAACAGGCATCGAGTTCAACGGCACGACCTGGACCGGAATACCGTAATCGGAGGCGTGCACAACCTGGCCGTCACCGATGTACATGCCCACGTGAGTAATTCCCGGGTAGTAACCGATGATGTCGCCCGGCTGCAGCTCAGACAAAGGCACCGGCGTGCCGCCAGCCAGCTGCGCCTGTGAGGTGCGCGGGATGGTCTTGCCGTTCTGAGCGTAGGACCAGTACATCAAGCCGGAGCAATCGAACTGGTTCGGGCCAGCTGCGCCCCAGCCGTACGGTGAACCAATCTTGGACAAGGCTGCACCCACCACGCCGTCACCATGGGCGGATGCCGGGACGTTGAGAGCTACCGGTCCGTTCTTCGCCTCCCACGCGGCGCGCTGCTCCGGGGTGAACGCATCCACGCGACGCTCGACTTCCTTGACCTTGGCGTCCAGGTCTTTGCGCTCCTTCTCCAGCTTGTCGCGCTTGCCCTCCAGCTCCGCCTTGCGGTAGTTGGCCACAGCCACGGCAATGTTAGCGTCGGTGGCCCGCTGGGCTGCTTGCTTGTTCAACTGGGTGGAGTTATCCAGGGTGCGCTGCGCGGAGCGGCTCAGAGAACCGAGGTAGGAAGCGCGGTCAATAGCCTCCTGCGGATTCATTGCATCGAGGGCATTAAGTCGCGCGTCGTTAGAGACGTTGCGGTACTGCGTACGCGCGTGGCCGTCGACCTCTTGCTGCGCGCCGGACCGAGCGCCTACCGCGCGTTCTGCTTCACGCTTTGCGTCATCAGCTTGCCTCTGCAGCGTCTTGACTTCCTTATCGCCTTTGACGATCTGGTCCTCGATCTCCTTGACCTCTTCGGCCTTCTCGGTGGCCTGGTGGGAGACATCTTCCATCTCCTTGATCATGGTCTCAACGTCCTCGGCATAAGCCGGGGCGGTAGAACCCGCAGCTGCGACGGCTGTAAGTACGCCAGCTGCAACGATCGGACGCGACGTGCGACGGGAGGAAGCGCGGTGCTTGCCCACGAGGACCTCTTTCTGAAAGAACATGAAGGAAAAGATGACAAACCTGTAACAAAGCTATAGCGTCCGCCCGCGCCGGTCAAACACTTTGGACAGACTAAAGTGCCAAAAAGCTCCACTCTGTTACTGTTGTGACAATTGTGCGATAAAGAGCCAAAACCGGCCCGAGCCCCGAGGCTCCAGACCGGTTTTAGGTACGCCGCGGAAGTTCCTGCGGCAGGTGCTGCGCTAGAAGCGGACTGCAGAGTGAATCGGCATCATGTTCAGCGGGCGGTAGCCCACCGGGGTGCCGGAGTTCAGCGCGTCGATGATCTGGCCGTTACCGGCGTAAATAGCAACGTGGGATGCGCCACCGTAGTAGACGACGATGTCACCCGGCTGCAGGTCAGAAATGGCGACCTTACGGCCAGCGTTGGCCTGAGCCTGCGAGGTACGCGGAATCTGCTTGCCTGCCTGAGCGTGAACCCAGGAGGTGAAGCCAGAGCAGTCGAACGCGTTCGGGCCGGCAGCGCCGTAGACGTACGGGGAGCCGATCTTGGACTTTGCGATGGACACGATGCGCTCACCCTGGGACGGCTGGCGCACCGGAGCCGGTGCGGCAGCAGCCTGCGGCTGGCGGTTAGCGACAGGGGCGCTAGCGTACTTCTTCTCGACGCCGTTGATCCAGTCGTTGAACCCCGGAACGTTAGCAACGCCCGGAACAGCCTTCACGGCCGCGATAGCAGAACGGATGTCAGCGTCGCGGTCGGCCTTACCGGCCAGGGACGGGATCCACTGCTCGATGCCCGGGATGCTTGCGATGCCAGGGGTGTTCTCAATGCCCGGGATCTCCGCAGAGATGTTCGTGTTAGGAACGCGAACCTCGGCAGCGTCAGCGGTAGTCGGGGCGATCAGGGTTGCGCCGGCGAGAACGGCGGACGCGGTTGCAACGGTGCGCTTGGTACCGTTTGCCTGGCGGCGGTGCTTAGCCACTTATAAACTCCATATCTCCAGTTGCGCCTACCGGGTTAGCTGTCGGGTTCGGTGCGGGAAGTCACCTCTAGGACGCTCCTGCGCTTGCGCGCTCCTTGCGCCCCGTTCACCCCAGGGAAGTCATGGTTCCCCGGCTTCCGGACCATAGGGGTCCTAGAACTCGGCTCTATGTGGTTCAAATGTCGCTTGCGCCTTCGTGGCTACAAGGTCTCAGCTAGGTTACGAAACGGACACAAGCATTGTCCAACGGCGCGCCCGTTATTTTTTCGTTATTTTCCCCGGCGCCCCGAAAAACCGACGCCTCGAGCCCCTCCATGCCAACCTGCTTTAGCGTGTGACGGCCTACTGCGGGCCTGTCACCAGCACGTTTGCTGCGGAATGACGTTACGTCCAAGGCCGGCAGAAAGCGATGATTGACGCCAAAACTTTCTAATGTGATCCTGCTCACAGTAGATGTCTTTATGGTTTTGTTACAAGCCAAAGGCCCCTCCCCCACCCGCTTTTGGGCAGTCAGAGGGGCCTCGGCGTTATGCGCTAATGGCTCTAACGCTTGCTCTTAGTACCGGCGTCGCGGTCGACAGAGTTCTTCTCTGCCTCCAGCGCACGCAGCGTCTCCACCTCTTCGTGGTGGTTCTGGCGCGCGATCTCGTTGCGGCGCGCAGTGATCGCCGGATCATCCGGGCTGAACGTGCCGGAGGTCTCCGAGTCGGCGTAACCGAGCTGGTTCATCTGCTTCGGAACAACAGCGCCCGCGTACTCGAGCGGGATCTGGTGGCCGTGCTCGTCCACCGGGCCAATCGGCTGGTGAACCTCGACGAAGGCACCATTCGGCAGCTTCTTGATCACACCGGTCTCAATACCGTGCTCCAGGACCTCACGGTCAGAGCGCTGGAGACCGACGCAAATGCGGTAGGTGATGAAGTACGCCAGCGGCGGCAGCACGATCAAACCTATACGGCCAACCCAGGTCATCGCGTTAAGCGAGATCTGGAAGTGGTAAGCAAACAGGTCGTTACCACCGGACAATGTCAGCAGCAGGAAGAAGGTGATGCCCATGACACCGATACCGGTGCGGACAGGAACGTCGCGGGGACGCTGCAAGAGGTTGTGGTGCGCGTCGTCGCCAAGCATCTTCTTCTCCAGGAAAGGATACAGCAGCAACAGCACCACCATGAGGCCTGCCATCAGTGCCACCCAGAACACGCCCGGGATGGTGTAGTTACCCAAGTAGAGCTCCCACGCCGGCATGACACGGGCGGCACCATCCGTCCACAGCATGTAGACGTCAGGCTGAGAACCAGCGGACACCTGCGACGGGTTGTAGGGGCCGAGGTTCCAAATCGCGTTAATGGTAGTGACACCGGCCATCAGCGCGAGGACACCGAAGACCAGCAGGCCGAAACCGACAGCCTTAACTGCGAAGACCGGCAGAATGCGGATACCCACAACGTTGTTCTCGGTGCGGCCCGGGCCAGGGAACTGGGTGTGCTTCTGGAACCAGACCATCAGCAGGTGTCCGGCAATCAGCGCGAGGATGATGCCCGGCAGGATCAGCACGTGCATGATGTAGAAGCGGTCCAGCATGAGGTCGGACGGGAAGTCGCCGCCGAAGATTGCCCAGTGGATCCAGGTGCCGATGATCGGCAGGCCCACGATGATCGCGGACATAATGCGCAGACCGACACCGGAAAGCAGGTCATCCGGCAGGGAGTAACCGAGGAAGCCCTCGATCATGCCCAGCAGAATCAGGACAACACCGATGATCCAGTTGGCTTCGCGCGGGCGACGGAATGCACCGGTGAAGAAGATGCGCAGCATGTGGGCGAACATCGCCATCATGAACATGAGCGCAGCCCAGTGGTGCATCTGGCGGATGAACAGACCACCGCGGACCTCGAAGGAAATGTCCAGGGCAGTCGCGTATGCACGCGACATCTCCACGCCGTTGAGCGGGAGGTACCCGCCGTCGTAGATCACCTTCGTGATCGACGGGTCGAAGAAGAGCGCCAGGTACACACCTGTCAGCAGCAGGATGATGAAGCTGTACAAGGCCATCTCGCCGAGCATGAAGGACCAGTGCGTCGGAAAGACCTTGTTCAGCTGCGGGCGCAGGACACCCGAGATCGTGTAGCGCGAATCAATATTGTCAGCAGCTTGACTGAGTTTAGTGCTCATTAGGACTTACGCTCCCAGAATGCCGGGCCGACGGGCTCAATGAAGTCCCCGCGGGCGATGAGGTAACCATCTTCGTCGATCTCAATCGGCAGCTGCGGCAGAGCGCGCGCAGCTGGACCGAAGATCGGCTTGCCGTGCTGCAGTGCATCGAACTGCGACTGGTGGCACGGGCACAGGATGCGGTTGGTCTGAGCCTCGTACAAGGAGGTCGGGCAACCGATGTGCGTACAGATCTTGGAGTAGGCGTAGTAATCGCCGTAGTGGAAGTCTTCCTGACCTTGGCGCTCCACCACTGCGGCAGCGTCGGAGGAACGCAGGCGGATCAGCATGACCGCATTGCGCGGGCCGTGGATGGAGTGCATGTGGTTCTCGTACACGTCCAGGTCCGGGTTGTAGTCATCGCCGTCGTTAACGTCCTGCTCCAGGAGCGGGAAGACCGTCTCCATGGAAGCTGCGTCCAAGTCCTCGGGGCGCATGCGCACCAGGCGGGACACACCAGCCGTGGTGTAGTGCTTGCCGGCGTCACTGTCGTGCAGCTCGGCGATCGCACCGGTGTCGCGGCCCAGGTAAAGCTTCTTGCCTTCACGCGCCATGGACCAACCCTGGGTCCACAAGGTGCCGTCGCCTTCGTAGTTCATGGCGTGGCGGGGACGCCACGGGTTCTTGATCACGCCGCCGAGCGGGGCGATGATGGCCAGGCCAGCAAGCAGGCCAGCACCACCGAGGAGACCCTGCATCACCTTGCGGCGACCAAGGGTGGAGGTCTGCCATGCATCGTTAAGAAGCGCAGTGGTCGTGCGGCGGTCCAGCTCGGAGGAGCGGCCGTCGTGGCGACGCTGTACCGCGATTTCTTCCGGGATGAACTTCTTGACGTACTGGACGACAGCGAAGCCCAGAGATGCAAGCGCCAGGCCAGAGGTCAGGCCGAGCAAAGGGGTGTACATGGTGTACATCCACAGGCCTTCGTCACCGTGGAAGCGGGGCTCCCACGGCCAGAAGAGGTAAACGCCCAGGAATGCCAGGCCCATGACGATCGAGATGATCAGCCAGACCATGATGCCGCGCGCAGCGCGCTTCTCTGCCGGGTCATCCTCAATCGGCCAGCGTTCCTTGCGGTACGCGACCGTCACGTCGTCGAGCTCGGTGCCCAGGGCAGCCAGCTCGGCATTGCTCATGCGATCGAGCTCTTTGTCTGTGTAATCCTTCTTCACTTCATTGCTCATGAGCGCGATCCAATCCACATTGCAGCGGCGCCGACCAGGGTGACACCGATGATCCACATTGCAAGGCCCTCAGAAACGGGGCCGATACCGCCAAGCGACCAACCCGAGGGGCTCGGGGTCTCCTTGGCGGACTTGATGAAGGCGATGATGTCCTTCTTCTCGTCCGCGGTGAGCTGGCGGTCAGAGAACTTCGGCATGTTCTGCGGACCAGTCAGCATTGCCTGGTAAATCTCCTGCTCGTTGGCAGGGTCCAGGACCGGCGCGTACTTACCGGAGGACAGCGCGCCACCACGGCCAGTGAAGTTGTGGCAGGACGCACAGTTGAGGCGGAACAGCTCCGATCCGCGTGCAACGTCGTCAGCCTGAATCTGTCCGTCGTAGTTCTTACCGCGCAGCTCCTCCATAGCGACAGAGCCGTCCTCGTTGTAGACCAGCTCCGGGCCGCCACCGTTTGCTGCAACATACGCGGCGATGGCGAGGGTCTGCGCCTCGGTGTAGCGCGGCTTCTTACGCTCAGCCTGAGCGTCATTCGACATCATCGGCATGCGGCCGGAGTGCACCTGGAAGTACACGGCACCTTCACCGGTACCGATCAGGGACGGACCGCGGTCCTTGACGCCCTGGAGGTTAGCGCCGTGGCAGGTGATGCAAGCAACGTCGTAGAGGTCCTTGCCCTCTTGGATCATTGCCTGGTCGTCGCGCTGGGCGGTGGCGACCTGTGCGTCCGGAGTCAGGGCGGACGCAAGCAGGCCGGCACCCGTGAGACCAAACGTCAACGCCATCGCGCCGGCAGCGGACCTGCGCAGCTTGCGGCGGTTACGCGCCTTCTTGGGGGTGTTATCCATGTTGTTCCCTTTAGCGAAATCAGATTTTCAATCAGCGTGCTGCGTGCGAGCGAGTGCCCGTGTGGGCAGCTACTGAACGAGGTAGAGAGTAACGAACACGCCGATCCAAATGACGTCGACGAAGTGCCAGTAGTAGGAGGTCACCATGGCCGCAGTTGCCTGCGCCGGGGTGAACTTCGACTTGGCCACGCGGGCCATGACAATGCAGAACGCGATGATGCCCGCGGTCACGTGCGCCATGTGGAAGCCGGTGATGATGTAGAACACCGACCCGTAGACGCTGGACTGCGGGGTCACGCCGTGCATGACCATCTCAGCCCACTCGTAGGCGACCAGACCCAGGAAGATCACGCCCAGGGCGATGGTCACGGTGAACCACTTGCGCAGCCCGAAGACATCACCCTTCTCTGCGGCGAACACACCAAGCTGCGAGGTGACCGAGGAGGTCACCAGCACAATGGTGATGATCGTTCCGAAGAGAACGTTGAGGTGATCGGTTTGAACAGCCCAATCACCAGTTTTCATGCCGTTTGCACGCGAGGTGAAGTACATCGCGAACAAGCCGGCGAAGAACATCAATTCTTGGGCGAGGAACACGATCGTTCCGACGCTGACCATGTTCGGTCGGTTCAGCACCGGCAAACGGTCGGGCGAAGTCGCCATACCTGGGTTCGTTGTTGCAGTCGTCACGCGTATTAGTATCCCGCTTTTGAACCCTAAAGTCACCTTGTTTACCCCCGAGTTTTTCATGTGAGCAGTTCACGGACCTGCCCGTATTTCTGCTCACATTCCGCGTGTCGCAGCCACGCATCCGTCCGGGAACTATTTCGCGGTGCTTTACGACGGTCATCCGTGCAGGTCATAGCTTGAGCCGCGATTCCCCTAACGCGGCACCATTCTCACCCCACTGCGGGAACGCCGCTAAGCGAACGTGCGCCACGAACGTCTTAGTTCCCGCGTGTGACTGGATTCACACATTCGGCCTGCAGAAACGTGCACCCCCATCAACTTTCGGATGACCCCTCACCCCATCGACCGAAAGGTTGGTCTGCCCCAATAGAAAAATGGAAACCCCCACGCCACGGGGCGTGGGGGCGGAAGTTACGTTCGCCTTTGCGGCGAAGTCTTAGTGCTTCTCGCGGGGGATACCGTACTGCAGGTTCAGCATCGTCACGCCCCAGATGAGCACGACGACACCAAGGGCCAGAAGCCACAGCTGCCAGAAGCAGATCCCGAAAGCCATGAGGGTAATGCCACCAGTCATCACCATCGGCCAGACGGAGTTCGGGGAGAAGAAGCCCAAAACACCAGCGCCGTCCTCAACCTCTGCTTCCTCCCAGTCCTCCGGGAGGATATCGATGCGACGTTCGGTGAAGTGAAGGTAACCGCCGAGCATGAAGGAGAAAGCAGCTGCGAGAACCAGGGCCACACCGCCGGCCCATTCGTAGCCGCCCATGTACGCGTCGTCGCCGACGAAGTTAGTGCCCAGGGCGTAGAGCACCGCAATGACCGCGATGAAGACGCCGATTCCGTAGAAGACCTTTGATCCTGCACCCATGATGTGTACCTAGCCTCTCTTAGATGCCGACGTTGTCGACGGCGTTGTTTCCGTCGCGCGTGCCGGTGCGGTCGGAGTTGAACGGGCGGGTGGACGTAGCGAACGGCTCCTCGCCGATGGCCTCGAGAGCCTCGGAGTTGGATGCTTCGGGGTTGTTGTGGCGGAAGTCCATGTACTCGCGGAACTGATCCGGCGTGACCGCACGGATTTCGAAGTTCATCATTGCGTGGTAGGTACCGCACATCTCAGCACAGCGGCCGACGAAGGAACCGGTCTCGGTGATCTCCTCGATCTGGAAGCTGCGCTCCTGCTGGTTCATCTCCGGGTGAGAGTAAGCATCGCGCTTGAACAGGAACTCCGGAACCCAGAAGGCGTGGCTCACATCGCTGGATGCGAGACGGAACTCGATCGCTGTGTCGGTCGGCAGAACCAGAACCGGAACTTCCTCGGTGGAACCGACAGTCTCAATCAGGTTGTAGTTGAGGTAGGACTGGTCGTTCGAAGACTGGCCGTGGATCGGGTTGCCGTTGACCATGTTCTCGTCGTCGATCTTGGTCTCGTCGGCCAGCTTCTGGCGCTCCAGATCGCTACCGTCATAGTCCCCGCCGACCGGCGACAGGTCTCCCTTGACCTCCGCGTAGCCGAACTTCCAGTTCCACTGGAACGCCGTGACATCGACAGTCACATCAGGCTCTTTATCCAGGGCCACAACCTTGGTCTGCGCCTGGACCGTGAAGAAGAACAGGACCATGACGATCAGGATCGGCACAATGGTCAGCGCCAGCTCGAGCGGGATGTTGTACTGCAGCTGCTTCGGGAACTCACCGTGGCCCTGCTTCTGACGGCGCTTGCTGTTCCACGCGAAGACCGCGTAGATGAAGATGGCCCACATGATGATGCCGATGATCCAGGCAACGAGCCAGACCCAGACCCAGAAGTTGTACATGCTGGCACCTTCAGGGGTGACCGGGTCAGGCCAGCCCATGTCCAGCAGGTTGCCGAGTGCGCTCGGCGGTGCGACCTCACAGCCCGTCAGGCCCAAGCCGCTCAGGGCGATAATCCCTGCGAAGCAGAGCTTCTTGGCAAGGCCACGGTTCTTTGCCGTATCCACGTGTGTAAAGCCTTCCTATCCACACAGAATATTCCTACCCAGTCAGAATAGAGGATCAGCGCCACATGTTTAACCTGCACGGCTCCCGCGTTTTCGGCGACGCAGAGCCACGGCCTACGCAGAGCCCCCAAAGAGGCGCTGTCCTAGCCGGTCACCTGCAGTCACTGTGCGCAGATCCGCCACAGATTTCCCACAGGCGTAATTGCGGTCACACTTATCTTGCAGAATATCAATCGGAAGTTGCACCCCTAACGGGGACGGGCTAAAGGTGGTGCGACACCAATAGACTCAGCGGCGCCCCGCAGATCTATTGTGGGTGGAGCTAGTTTTACTCAACTCTTTCTAAGGAGCCACCCACTTATGTGCGGTCTTCTCGCAATGCTCAGCAGCAATTCGGACGCTGCCCGCTTCGTCGCGGCCACCGAGCGTGCCCTGCCATGTTTCCACCACCGCGGCCCAGATGCCGCCGGGACGTGGAACGACGATGACGCAGTTTTCGGCTTCAACCGCCTGTCCATCATTGACCTCGAGCACTCCCACCAGCCGTTGCGCTGGGGGCCGGAAGACAACCCGCAGCGCTACGCACTGACGTTCAACGGTGAGATCTACAACTACATAGAACTGCGCGATGAGCTGTCCGCCCTCGGCTACACCTTCAACACGCACGGTGATTCCGAAACCATCGTGGTGGGCTACCACCACTGGGGCAAGGACGTGGTGAACCACCTCCGAGGCATGTTCGCCTTCACCATCTGGGACACCCAGGACCGGGTCGTGTTCGCTGCCCGCGACCAGTTCGGAATCAAGCCCCTCTACTACGCCACAACTGACGCAGGCACCGTCTTCTCCTCGGAGAAGAAGTCCATCCTGGAGATGGCGCCGGAGCTCGGGCTGGATCTGAGCCTGGATAAGCGCGCCATCGAGCATTATGTGGACCTGCAGTACGTCCCGGAGCCGGAATCTCTCCACGCGGCCATCCGCCGGCTCGAATCTGGATGCACCGCCACGCTGACCCCCGGCGGTGAGGTCGTCGCGGAGCGCTACTTCCGGCCCCAGTTCAATGTCACGCCGGTGATCAAAGGCGAAGAACAAAAGCTTTTCGACGCTATTGCCGCCGCCCTGGAAGATTCCGTCGCAAAGCACATGCGCGCAGACGTGACCGTCGGCTCCTTCCTCTCCGGCGGTATTGACTCGACCGCTATTGCGACATTGGCTAAGCGGCACAACCCGAACTTGCTGACGTTCACCACCGGTTTTGAACGCCAGGGTTACTCCGAGGTCGATGTCGCGGCTGAGTCCGCGGAAGCGATCGGCGTTGAACACATAGTCAAGATCGTCTCTCCGGAGGAATACGCCGAGTCCATCCCGAAGATCATGTGGTACCTCGACGACCCGGTGGCTGACCCGTCGCTCGTCCCGCTCTTCTTCGTGGCGCAAGAGGCTCGGAAGCACGTCAAGGTGGTCCTGTCCGGTGAGGGCGCGGACGAGCTCTTCGGCGGCTACACCATCTATAAGGAGCCCCTGTCTCTCGCGCCGTTCGAGAAGATGCCGGACCCCCTGCTCAAGGGCCTCAATCGGTTAAGCCACATTCTGCCTGAGGGAATGAAGGGTAAGTCACTGCTTGAGCGCGGAACGATGCCGATGGAGGATCGCTACTACGGTAACGCGCGCTCCTTCAACTACGACCAGCTGCGCCGAGTGCTTCCGTGGGCCAAGCGCGAGTGGGACCACCGCGAGGTCACCGCACCGATTTACGCCGAGTCCGTCGACATGGACCCGGTCGCACGCATGCAGCACTTGGACCTGTTCACGTGGATGCGCGGCGACATCCTGGTCAAGGCTGACAAGATCAACATGGCGCACTCCCTCGAGCTGCGCGTGCCGTTCCTGGATAAGGAGGTCTTCGCTGTCGCGGAGACCATCCCTCACGATCTGAAGATCGCGGACGGAACAACCAAATACGCCCTGCGCAAGGCCATGGAGCAGATCGTCCCGCCGCACGTCCTGCACCGCAAGAAGCTCGGCTTCCCCGTGCCTATGCGCCACTGGCTCGCCGGCGACGAGCTCTACGGTTGGGCCCAGCAGACCATCCGCGACTCCCAGACCGACGACATCTTCAACAAGCACGAAGTCGAAGAGATGCTCAAGGAGCACCGCGACGGTGTCTCCGACCACTCGCGTCGTCTGTGGACCGTGCTGGCGTTCATGGTCTGGCACGGCATTTTCGTCGAGCACCGCATCGATCCCGGCATTGAGCAGCGCGATTATCCGGTGAAGCTCTAAGGCTCACCACTCTCCCTGCCCCACTACCCCGCTCGTCGGCACCACACACGCCGGTGGACGGGGTAGTGCTGGCTCTACCCCGATTGGATAAGCAGGGTTACTGAATTTTCGTGCTTCTGTCGGTTCAATTCGCACTATGACCAACGCGCAGAGCAACCAGCAGTTACAGCGAAAGTCCGAGACCAAGACAAACCGAAGGAAAGTCTGGACCGTGATCGGGGCGCTAGCCCTCGCCGTGGTGATAGTCGCTGCAGTAGCCGTGTACTTTTACGGCCCGGCCGTCACCGCGATGACTACGGGGACGGCACGTTTTGTGGGCACGGACTCACCGAAACGCTACACCTCGACGGTACTTCAGCTGGCCGAGCAAGGTATCTACAGCGACTCGGAGGAATTCTCGGCCGCGAGCGAGCACGCCAAAGATGTGGCCAAGAAGGCGGATTCTGTCGACGAAGTGCGCGAAGATCTCAACAACGCGGTTCGCGCCGCGGGCGGTAAGCACTCGCGCCTGATCTCCCCCGATGAAAAGCAGCAGCGCGTTGATGACGAAAACGCCGAAGACGGCGCATCCGAACCCACCGTCAACGTGGAGAGTGCCGTCGCCATCGCCACGGTTCCCGGTATCCACCGCGACGACGACGTGCAGAGCTACGCTGACGAGCTGTCGAACGGCCTGACGCAGGCCCGCGATAACGGCGCATGCGGCGCAATCGTGGATCTACAGACCAACGACGGCGGCGACATGGGCCCTATGCTGGCGGGTCTCTCTCCCATCATCCCCGACGGCACTGCGATCGAGTTCGTCGCTTCCGGCAATGCGATGCCGGTGAAGGTCGAGGGGAATTCAGTCAGCGGCGGCGGCACTCCCCTCTCAACCACCGGTGGCAAATGGGATGCGCCGACGGCTGTGCTCGTCAGTGACGCGACCGCGTCTTCCGGTGAGGCGACCATGCTGTCCTTCCGCGGTCTGGACAATTCCCGCAGCTTCGGCACGCCGACCGCTGGGTTCGCCTCGGCGAATAATGTCTATGAATTCCCCGACGGCAGCGAGCTGATGCTCACCACAGCCAGGAACCGCGACCGTACCGGCCAAACCTACGCGGAGGATCCAATCGAACCCGACACAAAGACTGATTCGAGCGACGCTGCTTTGGCAGCGGCCAAGACATGGCTTCGCGAGGAGCACGGCTGCGAATAGGAGCACGGCTGCGAATAGATGCTAGGGCACCGGCTGGCACCGGTACTCAACCTAAAGAATTAAGCGCCCCGAGGGGCGCTTAATTCAATCCTCGCTCTCAGCGGAGCGTTCGTCTTAGTTGAAAGAGTCGCCGCAGGCGCAGGAGCCACCGGCGTTCGGGTTATCAATGGTGAAGCCCTGCTGCTCAATCGTGTCTGCGAAGTCGATCTCTGCGCCCATGAGGTACGGAACAGACATCTTGTCCACGACGAGGCGCACACCGCCGACGACATCGGCCTTGTCGCCGTCGAGGTCGCGGTCGTCGAAGTAGAGCTGGTAGCGCAGACCAGCGCAGCCACCCGGCTGCACAGCGATGCGCAGAGACAGGTCGTTGCGGCCTTCCTGATCCAGCAGCGCCTTTGCCTTAGCTGCAGCTGCGTCGGTCAGCTTGACGCCGGTAGTGGAAGTCGGTGCAGTCATAAAACATCTCCTTGGCCAATTGAGGCCGTGTTGCAGTTTCGGGGTCCGAGCCTACTCCCCGAGCCGGAACGGATGCTAGTGCACCCTAACTTGGAGCGAAGGAGCGGACTTCTACCGTGTCCAACACCCACGATGCGAACTGCATTCCAGGAGCAGAAACCGGCGCACTGCCACGGCCGTCAAGCTGCACGAACCCGTCGACCCTGTGTGGCTGTAACAGAAACCGGCCTTGTAGCCTAGAGAGCGTGAAACTTCCCTGGCAGAAAACTGACGCGACCGATGCCGCGGCCGGCGGCTCCACCAAAGTCGATCTTGCTGAACACAAGTCCGAGGTGACCAGCACGACCAGCACGGCAAGCACGGACGGCGCTAAAAATGCCCCAGAGAAGAAACTGCCCAAGGGCTACACTCCGCCGAAGGGGCGCCCCACGCCGAAGCGCCACGACCAGGAGGTCAAGCGCGGTGTGATCCGCGACCCGAACGCGATGTCCACTCCGCAGGCTGCGCAGAAGCGCAAAGAGCTGAAGAAGTCCATGTCCAAGGAAGAGTGGAAGGACTACAAGAAGCAGGAGCGCGCGCAGCGCCGCGCACAGAACAAGGAATTGCAAGCCAAGATGGACGCCGGTGAAGAGGCGTACCTCATGGACCGCGACAAGGGAAAGGTGCGCAAGTACGTCCGCGATTGGGTGGATTCGCGCCGTTTCATCTCCAACTACATCATGCCGGCGGCGTTCGTGATGTTGCTGATTATGCTCATCGGCCAGTTCGTGCCGCAGATGGCTGCGGTGCTGTCGACGTTGTCGATGATTTTCATCGCGACGGTGCTGGCGGAGGCGTTCATCATCGGCCGCAAGGCCAACAAGGCCGTCAAGGAAAAGTTCCCTGAGGAGAACGACACCGGCTTTGGCCTGGGCATGTACGCCTTCTCCCGCGCGTCACAGCCACGCAACTGGCGCACGCCCAAGCCGCAGGTCGCTCTCGGTTCCAAGGTGTAGAAGGGGCCCGCGCCGTGTCTACTCCTCTTTCGCTCGCGTTCGATCCGGTCCCCGCCCCTGACGCGTCTGCGGAGGCTGCAGTCCAGTCAGCGTTGACACAGAATCCGCGCGGGCTGTCTTTTGGCCGCTTGGCAGGCATCGGTGCGTGGGTGGCTGGACGGCAAGGCGAGGCTCCACCGAGGCCCCTGGGCACGGTGCGAGTGGTCGTGTTCGCCGCTAGCCACGGCATTGCGCAGCGCGGCGTCTCTGCGTTCACTCCCGATGCGTCGGCGGTGCAAGCGCAGGAAATTCAATCCGGTGCGGCACCAGTGTGTGCGCTCGCTCGGAATGCTGGGGCATCCGTGCGCCTTATCGACGTCAACGTGGACGCCCCGTCCGGCCCCATCGATGTCGACGACGCCATGAGCCCGGACGAGTTCGAGCGCGCCGCACAATTGGGCAAGTCCGCTGCGGATCACGAGATCGATTCGGGCAGCGATCTGATCGTGCTCGGTGACCTCGGCGTGGGGAACACCACCGTCGCTGCTGCCGTCATGGGCACGTTCACCTTCACGGAACCGGCTGTCGCCGTTGGGCGCGGCAGCGGGATTAATGACGAAGTGTGGAAGACTAAAGTCGCCGCGGTGCGCGATGCCATGTTCCGCGTCCGCGACCAGCGCGAGGATGTCCTCGAAGTGCTGCGGAGAATCTCGGCCCCGGACTTCGTTGCGCTCACTGCGTTCATTGCGCAATGCGCGGTGCGGCGTACGCCAGTGCTTATCGACGGCGCATACACCGCCGTTGCGGCCTACACCGCCGAGCGCCTCGCTCCGGGGACGAAAGAATGGCTCCTCGCCGGCCAGTTGAGTCCGGAACCGTGCCACATGGTCTGCCTCCAAGCACTTGATCTCACGCCGGTGGCTGCCCTGGACATGTCCACGGGACAAGCAACTGGCGGAGCCGCCACCCTTCCCTTGGTCAAAGCTGCCGTGGACTTGGTGCGCGACGAGATGCGCGCCCAGGCCAGCCAGCAGGCTGACAACCAAGCCGCCAGCGGCGACCCGGTGCTTTAGTTCCCGCCCTGCACCAGGGTGTGCAGCCAGCCGTGGGTGTCCTCATGCTCTCCGCGCTGGATCGCGGTGAGACGATCGCGCATTGCCATCGTGACATCACCGGCTTCATTGCCGTTGACGGTGAAGTCAACGTCATTGCCCACGACGTGGCCGACCGGGGTGATCACAGCCGCGGTGCCGCATGCCATGGTTTCGGTGATTTCCCCCGATTCGGCACCGTTGCGCCAGTCGTCGACTGTGATGCGCACTTCCTCCGTCGTAAAGCCAAGGTCGCGTGCGACCTGCAACAGTGAGTCGCGCGTAATGCCAGGAAGCAGCGAACCAGACAGTTCCGGGGTGACCACCCTGGCGCTGTCACCGGAGCCATAAACGAACATGAGGTTCATGCCGCCCATCTCTTCGATGTAGGTCCGCTCGATAGCGTCAAGCCACACCACCTGGTCGCAGCCCTTCTCTTCGGCTTGCGCCTGGGCCAGCAGAGACGCGGCGTAGTTGCCCGCGAACTTGGCTGCGCCGGTACCGCCTGGCGCGGCGCGGACATAATCGTCGCTAATCCAGACCTTGACCGGGTTCACGCCACCGGAGAAATAGGAGCCAGCCGGGGACGCGATGACGAAGAAAGTGTAGGAGTCAGCCGGGTGCACGCCTAACCCGACCTGCGTGGAGATCATGAATGGGCGCAGGTACAGCGCCGCCTCACCCCCGGCCTCCGGGACCCACTCGTGGTCAATATCAACCAGCTGGCGCAGCGACTCAATGAACAGCTCCTCCGGAATCTCCGGCATAGCCAGACGTTCCGCCGAGTTCTGCATACGGCGCGCGTTCTGTTCCGGCCGGAAAGTGACGATGGTGCCGTCGGCGTGACGGTAGGCCTTCAACCCCTCAAAGATGGCCTGACCGTAGTGGAAAACCATCGATGCCGGATCGAAGGAGACATTCTCGTACGGGCGCACCTGCGCGTTGTGCCACCCCTGATCCTTAGTCCAATCGATGGAAACCATGTGGTCGGTGAATTTCTTACCGAACATTGGGTTTTCCAGAATCTCCGCGCGCTCCTGCGCACTCTTCGGATTCTCGTTCTTTGTAACGGTGAATTCAGGGAGGTTGTGGTTCGTCATACCCGGAATCATACTCCCGCCCCCGACCGCCCCCGACCGCGCTGCCATAGTCCAGACCGGGGGTTATCCGTAGTCAACGAGGCCAGTAGGATCGCTGGCATGTCCACTCATGCGAAACTCCCCCACTTCTCCGATCTACTACCAGCGCACGGCACCATGCCGCAGCTGGAGTTCGCCGCCGACATTGCTAGAGCCGAGTCAGCGAACACGAGGATCATCCCCGTCCTGCAGGAGGATGGGGAGCTGGTTATGCCTACGTCACCTCTGACCAGTGCTGAGGTTTACCGTCAGCTCGAGTCCCTCGGGGCGACGGGCAAGTTGGGGGAAATCACGAAGCTCGTCAGCGACGGTGTGCTCTACGTTGCCGTCGGTGTTGGTGAGGACGGTTTGGACGAGACCGCTCTGCGCCGCGCGATGGGTGCGGCTGCGCGGGCGCTGAAGGACTCCACGAACGCAGTCGTTCTGGGCAGCTACGGTATCCGCGCGACTGTGGAGGGACTGCTTCTCGGCGGCTACGCCTACAACGGCCTCAAGAGTGCGGACAAGGCCACCCCGGACACCGCCGAAGGAGAGAAAACTGCCGAGGTCGAGGGGTACAGCGACACCCCGGCGCGGCGCCCCTTGGTCACTGTCATCGGCGATGAGGCCGACCGCGACCAGTTCGATGCCGCCGTCACCGTTGCCAACGCGGTCGCCCTCGCCCGTGACCTGGTGAACACGCCGTCGAACCTGCTCTACCCCGCCAACTACGCCGACATCGCTACTGCGGTCGCCGGTCGGTGCGGTCTCACCGTGGAGGTACTCGACCACGATCAGCTCCGCGAGCAGGGTTTCGGCGGTATCACCGCCGTTGGTCAGGGTTCTGAGCGTCCGCCGCGTCTCGTCCACCTCTCCTGGGCGTCAGAGAACGCGGGCACCTCCGTGGCGCTCGTCGGTAAAGGCATCACCTTCGACACCGGCGGCATCTCCATCAAACCTGCCGCCGGGATGGAGCAGATGGTGATGGACATGGGAGGTTCCGCAGCTGTGCTCGCGGCTACCTCCGCGATCGCTGCGCTCGAGCTACCTGCGCGTGTCGACGCATGGCTTCCCCTGGCAGAAAACATGCCATCCGGTACGGCGCAACGCCCTGGCGACGTGATCACCCACTACGGCGGCATGACATCCGAGGTGATCAACACTGACGCCGAGGGCCGCCTCGTGCTTGCCGACGCAATTGCCCGCGCCAGCGAGGACCACCCCGACTACCTCATCGAAACATCCACCTTGACCGGCGCGCAGATGGTGGCGCTGGGCAAGCGCACCTTCGGCATCATGGGTTCAGACGAACTGCGCGACCAGATCGCCGAAACGGCACGCGAGATCGATGAACCCGGCTGGGCCATGCCGATGCTGGAAGAACACGACGAGGAAATCGCCTCCAAGGTGGCCGACATCAAAAACGCCAACTCGGACCGCTTCGGCGGCATGGAATTCGCCGCCACCTACCTATCCAAGTTCGTGGGCGAGACCGCCGACGGCGAGGAGATCCCCTGGGCGCATATCGACGTCGCCTCCCCCGCTTGGAACACCGGCGGCCCCTACGGATTCATTCCCGCCCGGGCGACCGGTGTGCCGGTGCGCACCATCGTGGAGACGATTCGTTCGATCTGCTCCTAACGTTTAAGGGCTCCGTCGCCTAGACGTTAGGGTCTTCGCCGCGCTCGAACTTGGCGCGGCGTTCTTTTTGTTCGGCGCGCTTACGCAGGATCCGTTCCTGCTCCATCCGTTTCCGCATGCGGTCTGGGTATCCGGTCTCTTCAACGTCGTAAAGCGAAATGCCCAGCATCTTGCTCACCGCGTCAATGCCCGTGGGTCCCCCAATGTTGCGGCGCGTGTACTCGCCATTGTCCGCAACGAGCACGACTGACATTTCGTTGACCATCGTTTCCGGCTCGACGAAGCCCTCGACGAACCCATGCCGCTCCGCCCACTGCTTGAGATACTGGGCATCTTCCGGCCGCACAGTCTCCCCCGGGCCGCGCGGCGGCTTGAACGGGGAATTCTTCTTGCGTGAGCCGAACAGATTGAACACGGTCAATATTGTAGGCCTCCCCTGTCGCACCCCCCGTATTTGGCGGACATCACACTTGCGGACGCGATGCCTGGGAAGCGAGTACTCTGGGAAGAGATTCAACGTCTGCAAACTTTTATAGGAGACACACACAACCATGGCTCACTCTGTAGAGATGCCCGAGCTGGGCGAATCGGTCACCGAAGGCACCATCACGACGTGGCTCAAGGAGGTCGGCGACACCGTCGAGGTCGACGAGCCATTGCTCGAGGTCTCCACCGACAAGGTCGACACCGAGATCCCGTCCCCGGTCGCTGGCGTGCTGCTGGAGATCAAGGCTGAGGAGGACGACACTGTCGAGGTCGGCGAAGTCATCGCTGTCGTCGGCGACGAGGGCGAAGAGCCGTCCGGTGATTCCGGCTCCGGCTCTGACGCGGCTGACTCGGACGACTCTGCAGAGGCAGAGAAGGAAGAGACCGACGAGAAGCCGGCGCAGGAGGAGTCCGCGCCGAAGAAGTCCGGCGGCTCCGGAAGCGCCACCGATGTTGAAATGCCGGAGCTGGGTGAGTCTGTCACCGAGGGCACCATCACCACGTGGCTGAAGTCCGTCGGCGACGAGGTTGAGGTCGACGAGCCGCTGCTCGAGGTTTCCACCGACAAGGTCGACACCGAGATCCCGTCCCCGGTGGCCGGCACCCTGGTCGAGATCCTCGCGGAAGAGGATGACACCGTTGAGGTCGGCGAAGTCATCGCCCGTGTTGGTGACGCTGACGCAGCGGGTGCTTCCGACGAGCCGGAGCAGACCAACCGCGGCGAGGACGATGTTGCTGACGCTGACGAAGAGGTCGACGACGACAACTCGGCACAAGGCGAAGGCGACAACCCGGCTGACGCACCGAAGAAGGACTCCGAGAACAAGTCCTCCACCAACAAGAAGGGCTCTGGTGAGTCCACCGACGTGGAGATGCCGGAACTGGGTGAGTCTGTCACCGAAGGCACCATCACCACGTGGCTGAAGTCCGTCGGCGACATGGTCGAGGTCGACGAGCCGCTGCTCGAGGTCTCCACCGACAAGGTCGACACCGAAATCCCGTCCCCGGTGGAGGGCACTCTGCTGGAAATCCTCGCAGAAGAGGACGACACCGTCGAGGTCGGCGAGGTCATTGCCCGCGTCGGTGACGCTGAGGCGGCTGCTGACGATTCCGGTTCCGACGACTCTGGCACCTCTGCTTCCGAGCCCCCTGCAAAGGAGGAGAAGCCCGCTGAGCCTGAGGTCAAGGAAGAGAAGCAGGCAGCCAAGGACGAGAAGCCGAAGTCCGAGGCACCGAAGAAGGACGAGAAGCCTGCAGGTGACTCCGCTGAGTCCACCAACACCTCGGCGAAGGTCGACAACGGCGGCAAGGTGCCGTACGTGACCCCGCTGGTGCGCAAGCTGGCTGACAAGCACGGTGTGGACCTCAACTCCATCGAGGGCACTGGTGTCGGCGGCCGCATCCGCAAGCAGGATGTCCTGGCTGCTGCGCAGGGTGGCTCCGCCGACTCCGCTGAGTCGACCCAGGCTGCTGCCGCTGAGCAGAAGGACGCTGGCCCGCGCTCCCGCTGGTCCACGAAGTCTGTGGACCCGGCGAAGTCCGAGCTGATCGGCACGACCCAGAAGGTCAACCGCATCCGCGAAATCACGGCCGCCAAGATGGTCGAGTCCCTGCAGATCACTGCACAGCTCACCCACGTCCAGGAGGCCGACGTCACGCGCGTTGCAGAGCTGCGTAAGGCTGCGAAGCCGGCGTTCGTCGATAAGCACGGCGTGAACATCACGTACCTGCACTTCTTCATCAAGGCCGCCGCAGAGGCTCTGGTTTCCCACCCGAACGTCAACGCGTCCTACAACGCTGAGACCAAGGAGATCACCTACCACGACACCGTCAACATTGGCGTCGCGGTGGACACCCCGCAGGGTCTGCTCGTGCCGGTGCTGAAGAACGTTCAGGACATGACCCTGGCTGACATTGCCAAGGGCGTGGCTGATGTCGCCGAGCGCGCACGCAACAAGAAGCTGCGCCCGGATGACCTGTCGGGGGCCACCTTCACGGTGTCCAACATCGGCTCCGAGGGTGCACTGCTGGATACCCCGATCCTCACCCCGCCACAGGCCGGCATCCTGGGCACCGCGGCGATCCAGAAGCGCCCGGTCATTGTCACCGAGGACGGCATCGACTCCATCGCGATCCGCCAGATGTGCTTCCTGCCGTTCACCTACGACCACCAGCTGGTCGACGGTGCTGACGCTGGCCGCTTCGTCTCCACCATCGTGGACCGCATCGAGGCCGGCGACTTCCAGGACGACTTGGACATCTAATCCCCCAGTCTCCGCGCACTGAGCCCGGTACCAGCTTCGGCTGGGGCCGGGTTTCAGCTTTCCCAGATCCCATCGACACCGCGGATGTGCAACCCCTGTGCGGGTTGCGAACCGGGCACGCCACCTCGCCGATCCCTCTAGACTGGAGGTATGACAAAGGCACAGGACAGCGCGAAAAAGAAGAAGACCGAGACCTTCAAATCCTTCCGAAACGATGCGGCAGATTTCATCGAGGAGGCGATCGGTGGCCTGGTTGCTGCACACCCGGACGCCGAGTGGCACAGCGAAGGGTTCATCGGCCGCAAACGCACACAGGAAGAGAGCAATCAGCGCGGCAAGGTCGGCGTGATTTCCGGCGGCGGTTCCGGCCACGAGCCGATGCACGCCGGTTTCATTGGGGAGGGCATGCTGGACGCGGCCTGCCCAGGTCTGGTGTTCACCTCCCCGAACGCCGTCCAGGTCATCGCCGCCACCGAGTGGGCTGACCGCGGCAAGGGTGTGGTCCATGTGGTGAAGAACTACACGGGCGACGTCATGAACTTCACCGTGGCGGCGAACACCGTCGAGGGGGAAGTTGGCCAGATCATCGTGGCGGACGATGTCGCCACTGAAATCGACAACGATCACTCCCCCGGCCGGCGCGGTACCGGCGCGACCATCATCGTGGAGAAGATTGCCGGAGCTTCTGCTGCCCGCGGTGATGAGTTGAAAGATGTGGTCAAGTGGGGGCAGAAGGCCGCCGACCAGTCCCGCAGCATGGCCGTGGCGCTTCAGGCAGGCCACTTGCCCACCAGCGACCGCCAAACCTTCGACCTTGAGGAGAAGGAGATCGAGATCGGTGTGGGCATCCACGGCGAGCCTGGTGTTGAGCGCCGCAAGCAAAAACCGGGTGTGAAGAAGCCGACGGCAGCCAACCTTGTTGAGGAACTGCTCGACGGGATCATCACTTCCCTCAACAAGGCCGATGTCACGGTCAAGGAGAACACCGATGTTGTTCTTCTGGTCAACGGGCTGGGCGGCACGAGCGAGCTGGAGCTCGACCTCGTTTTCGGCGAGGCGTGCAAGCAGCTCGAGGAAAAGGGCATCAAGGTCAAGCGCGGCTACCGCGGCTCATTGGTGACTTCTCTGAACATGGCCGGTGTCTCGCTGACGTTGACGAAGGTCAACCGAGAAATGCTGGAGCTGCTCGATGCCGAGACATCTGCCCCTGCCTGGCCCGCCGCTGCCGTCAACCCGAAGTTCGCCCTTGCTGCGATGGAGGATGATTTTGAACAGCCGGTCAACGGCAAGAAGAACAAGTGGCTCAGCGCGTTTGTCGACCGCCTCTCTGGCGCTTTCGACGACCTCACCGAGCTCGACCGCATTGCCGGCGACGGCGACTTCGGCCAGAACATGGAAGCCGCTTTCGGCGACATCACGACCCCGCTGAAGTGCTCCGACGAGCAAGCGCTCGAGTTCTTCGCCCACCGCATGCTCGTGCGTGCCGGCGGCACCTCAGGCGCGGTCCTGGGCACGTTCTTCCGCGAAATGAGCGACGCCTTCGCTGAAACCGGCGTGGACTCGCGCGACGCGGGCGCGGGAGCCTTTGCGAAGACGCTGGCGACGGGCCTGAACAACGGTGTCGAGGCGATCACGGAGCTCGGCGGCGCCAAGGAGGGAGACAACACGCTTATCGACGCTTTGGCTCCCGCCGCCAAGGCCGCCTCCGACATCACCAGCGCCGAATCCATCGATGAGGTTCTGGAGCGCGTTTTCGAGCCGGCAGTCAAGGGCGCGAAGTCGACCCGCGGCATGGCAGCGAAGAAGGGACGCGCCTCTTACCTGGGCGAATCCGCCTCCGATGTGCCCGACCCCGGCGCGATTGCCGTTACGTGGCTGTTCGGCGAAGCAGCTGTGGACGAGTTCTAAAACCCCTCACTTAAACTTGTGGGAGACCAACTGAATCACCCCGGAAACTAAAGGAGAACCGTGGACTACATCACCCGCCACATCGGCCCGACTGATGAAGAACGCGCGCAGATGCTCGACCGCGTTGGCTACGGCTCAATCGCCGAGCTTGTCGATGCTGCAACACCCCCCGGAATCCTGCTTAAGCAGCCGCTTAACTTGCCTGAGCCGCTGAGCGAGAAGGAGGCGCAGAGCCGCCTTCGCGAACTAGCTGGCAAGAACACGGTGCTGCGCGCCTTCCACGGCCAGGGGTATTCCTCCACGGTCACCCCGCCGGTGATTCGCCGCGGTGTGGTGGAGGATGCAGGTTGGTACACCGCCTACACCCCCTACCAGCCGGAGATCTCCCAGGGCCGTCTAGAGGCGCTGCTGAACTTCCAGACAATGGTGCAGGACCTTACGGGCCTGCCGATGGCTAACGCATCTCTCCTGTGCGAAGCTTCTGCCGTTGCTGAAGCCATCGGCCTGATGTCGCGCGCCGTGAAGAAGGGCCGCCGCGTCATCCTGGACTCCCGTCTCCACCCGCAGGTGATCGCCGTCGGTGCTGAGCGCGCCCGCGCCCTGGACCTCGAGGTTGAGGTCACCGCTTTGGGTTCCAACTTGGTCGGAGAAGACTTCGTCGGAGTTGTCATCGCCTACCCGGGCACAGAGGGCGACATCACCGACCCTCGGCCGGTTATCGAGGCGATCCACTCCCGCGGCGGCCTGGCCACCGTGGTTGCCGATCCGCTGGCGCTGCTGCTGGTCGAGTCCCCGGGCGAGATGGGCGCAGACATCGCGGTGGGTACCACCCAGCGCTTCGGTGTTCCGCTGTTCTACGGCGGCCCGCACGCCGCCTACATGGCTGTCACCGACAAGCTCAAGCGCCAGATGCCGGGCCGCCTGGTCGGCGTCTCGGTCGACGCTGAGGGCTTCCCCGCCTACCGCCTGTCGCTGCAGACCCGTGAGCAGCACATCCGCCGCGAGAAGGCGACCTCTAACATCTGCACCGCCCAGGCGCTGCTGGCGGTCACCGCGTCCATGTACGCCGTGTACCACGGGCCGGAGGGCCTGCGCGAGATTGCGCAGCAGGTGCATGAGTGGGCGGGGCGGTTTGCTGCGTCGATAAGCAATGCGGGCCTGGAGCTCGCGCACGAGAACTTCTTCGACACTGTCGCGGTGAAGGTGCCCGGCCGTGCGCAAGGCATTGTCGATGCGCTGGCTGAGAACGGTTATCTTGTTCGCGCGATCGACGCCGACACGGTGGGCGTGAGCTTTGGTGAGGACACCGACGAGGCCGACCTGGTCGGTCTGCTCGGAGGCTTCGGCATTATTGACCAGCCGGCAGCAGGTGCCGAGAACCACCTGCCGGAAGCACTGCTGCGCACCAGTGACGTGCTCACGCACGAGGTATTCAACACGCACCACTCCGAGACGATGATGATGCGCTACATCCGCAAACTCGGCGACAAGGATCTGGCGCTCGACCGCACTATGATCCCGCTGGGTTCGTGCACGATGAAGCTCAACCCGACTGCCGGGCTTGAGGCGATTACGTGGCCGGGCTTTGCCAACGTGCACCCGTTCACGCCGGACAAGTACACCGAAGGCTGGCGCGAGCTGATCGACGAGCTCAACGGCTGGCTCGTGGAAATCACCGGTTACGATGCTGTGTCCGTCCAGCCGAACTCCGGCGCGACCGGTGAGCTGGCCGGCCTGCTAGCGATGCGCCGCTACCACGTGGCCAACGGCGACACCGAGCGCGACATCTGCCTCATCCCGGCATCCGCACATGGCACGAACGCTGCTTCGGCAACGCTGGCGAATCTGCGCGTGGTCGTCGTGGCGACCGCCGATGACGGTTCCATCGACATTGAAGACCTGGATAAGAAGCTCGAGCAGTACGGCGAGCACGTCGCGGCGATCATGATCACCTACCCGTCCACGCACGGTGTGTACGAGGACACTGTGTCCGAGGTCGCAGAGAAGGTCCACGCCGTCGGCGGTCAGGTCTACATCGATGGCGCGAACATGAACGCCCTGACCGGCTTGGCCCGCCCCGGCGACTTTGGCGGCGACTGCTCGCACCTCAACCTGCACAAGACCTTCACCATCCCGCACGGTGGCGGCGGACCGGGTGTCGGCCCGATCGGTGTGGGTAAGCACCTGGCTCCGTTCCTGCCGTCTGATCCGCAGGTCAGCGGTTCTGAGGCCGCGCAGGAGGCTCCTGAGGGCGCCGGCGTGCCTATCGCGTCGACCACGTACGGTTCTGCGGGCGTGCTCCCGATCTCGTGGGCGTACATCGCCATGTCCGGTGCAGAGGGCCTCGCGTCTGCGACCCGCAACGCGATCCTCAACGCCAACTACGTAGCGCACGAGCTCAACGACTCTTTCCCGGTGCTGTACACCGGCAACAACGGATTGGTCGGGCACGAGTGCATCGTGGATCTCCGCCCGCTGACCGACCGGTGCGGCGTGACCGCTGCCGACGTGGCCAAGCGCCTCGTCGACTACGGCTTCCACGCCCCCACTTTGGCGTTCCCAGTGGCAGGCACATTGATGATCGAGCCCACCGAATCCGAGGATCTCGCCGAGCTGGACCGGTTCATCACAGCGATGCGTTCCATCCGCGCGGAGATCCAGGACATCATCGACGGACACGTCGCCTACGAGGCCTCTGTCGTCCACAACGCACCGTTCACCGCCCGCAGCGTTGTCGTCGGTGATTGGGATTACCAGTTCAGCCGCCAAGAGGCCGCTTACCCGGTCGACTCGCTGTTGACCAACAAGTACTTCCCGCCGGTGCGCCGCATCGACGAGGCCTACGGCGACCGCAACCTCGTGTGCGCCTGCCCGCCGCCGGAGGCTTTCGATATTGCCGCAAGCGACGTCGATGAAGAGCGCGACCCGACTGTCACCGAAGAGAACAGGATCTAAGTCATGCCCCAAACACCACTGCACTCTGCCCACGAGGCGTTGAACGCCACCTTCACCGACTTCGGTGGCTGGACCATGCCTCTGAAATATGGCAGCGAGCTCGAGGAACACCGCGCCGTGCGCAACGACGTGGGGATCTTCGACCTGTCGCACATGGGCGAGATCGACGTGAAAGGCCCCGACGCCGGTGCGTACCTCGACTACGTTCTCATCAGCTCGCTTTCCGCCCTCAAGGTGGGCAAGGCGAAGTACTCGATGATCGTGAATGACGATGGCGGCATCATCGACGATTTGATCACGTACAAATTTGCTGACGATCACTTCATGGTCGTGCCCAACGCCGGCAACACCGGCGCAGTCTGGGCGGCGTTCGAGGCCCGCGTCGGCGACTTCGACGTGGAGATCCGCAACGATTCCGAAGCGGTCGCCTTGGTCGCAGTCCAGGGTCCGCGTGCGCTCGAGGTGCTCGAGCCGCTTATCGACGGCACCCCCGGCGACCTCGCCTACTACTCGGGCGAGTGGATGCGCCTGAAGTCCGAGGACTCGCCTGTTGAGGTCTTCGTCGCCCGCACCGGCTACACAGGCGAAGACGGCTTTGAGCTGTTCTGCATGCGCGAGGACGCGCAGAAGGTATGGGACGCGGTCGTCGACAAAGGCACCCCGTGCGGCCTCGCCGCCCGCGACTCCCTGCGCCTCGAGGCCTCCATGCCCCTCTACGGCCACGAACTGACCGCAGACATCACCCCGGTGGAAGCTGGGATGGGACGGGCGTTTGCGAAGAAAGAGGCGGACTTCGTGGGCAAGCAGGCGCTGACCGGCCGCGAGCCGACCGTCGTCATCGCGGGGTTGACCTCGGAGGAACGACGCGCAGCCCGCGAAGGCGCTGCTGTTTTCCTCGCTGACGGCTCCGATACCCAGATTGGCACCGTTACTTCGGGCCAGCCCTCCCCCACGCTGGGTCACCCCGTTGCTTTGGCGCACATTGACCCAAATCACGCCGAGCCAGGCACTAAGGTTGAGGTGGACATCCGGGGTAAGCGCTACGCCTACACGGTCAGCGAAACCCCCTTCTACTCCCGAAAGGACAAGTAACCATGGCCGACATCACGCTGCCCCAGGAATTCTCTTACTCCGAGGACCACGAGTGGGTCAACGCTGCCGCTGACGCCATTCAGGGCCAGACTGTGCGCATCGGCATCACCTCCGTGGCTACCGAGCGCCTCGGGGAGATCGTTTTCGCAGAGCTGCCTGCTGTCGGCGACACCGTCACCGCCGGTGAGACCTGCGGTGAGGTTGAGTCCACCAAGTCGGTCTCGGATCTGTACTCCCCCGTCACCGGCACCGTCACGGCCGTGAACGAGTCCATCGAGGACAACTACGAGGCCATCAACAACGACCCGTTCGGCGAGGGGTGGCTCTTCGAGGTCAAGGTTTCCGCGGTCGGCCCGCTCATGACCGCCGACGAGTACGCTTCCGCCAACGGCGTCTAATTCGCCGGTGGCGGGAGCTTCATACATTTTTAGTATCGCCTTCTGATCCATCTCCGCGACGTTTCCCCAGGTGAGATCACGCCGAAAAGGCTGAAGGGCGATACTAAAAAGGTAGCGCTACCATGAACCCATGACTGCTCCCCGCGATCCGTTCTTCCCCGCCGACAAGTCGATCCGCGCTGATAATTCTCCTCTTGACGTGCGAAATCTCGGCCTTGTGGACTATGAAGAAACCTGGCACATGCAGGCGGACCTCGCTACCCAGCGCGCGAACGACGAGATCGGCGATACCCTGCTGGTTCTGCAGCACCCCAATACCTATACCGCCGGCAAGCGCACCCAGCCGGAAGACCTCCCTGACAACGGCCTGCCCGTGGTGAAGGTCGACCGTGGCGGGCGCATCACCTGGCACGGTGAGGGCCAGCTGGTGACCTATCCCATCATCAAGCTCGCCGATCCTGTGGACGTGGTCGACTTCGTGCGCCGCATCGAAGAAGCGATGATCTTCGCTGTGCGCGAGTTCGGCGTTGCCGATGCTGGTCGGATCGAGGGCCGCTCCGGTGTCTGGGTCCCGGCCGACCCGGCCACGTTCCGCCGCGACCGCAAAGTCGCTCAGCTGGGCATCCGCGTCACGCGCGGTGTGACTATGCACGGCTTGGCAGTGAACTGCAACAACACACTCGAGTACTTCGGACACATCATCGCCTGCGGCATCAACGACGCGGATGTGACCACCTTGTCGCTCGAGACCGGCCGCGACATCACCCCCGATGCCATCACGCCCACGCTTGTCGACGCTCTCTCCCGCGCCCTTTCCGGCGAACTCCACGTCTCCGACCACACGATTGGTGCGGCACCGACCCCGTAGTAGGGCAATCGCATCGTAGATATTCGACACGCTAGTAAGGCAGCACTAACCTGGATGGTGTGACTGTGGCAGAAGAAGGACGCAAGCTAAGGCGCGTCGAAAAGCGAAACGCTCAAACCCCCATCGAGTCGAAGCCGCGGTGGATCCGCAATGCGGTGAAGACGGGTCCGGAGTACGAGGACATGCGCCGCAAGGTGTTCGGTGCGTCGCTGCACACCGTGTGCCAGGAGGCCGGTTGCCCCAACATTCACGAGTGCTGGGAATCGCGCGAGGCCACCTTCCTCATCGGCGGTGCGAACTGTTCCCGCCGTTGCGATTTCTGCATGATCAATTCCGCGAAACCGGAACCGCTTGACCCTGAAGAACCCTTGCGCGTCGCCGAGTCTGTGCGCGAGATGGAGCTGAACTACTCCACCATCACCGGCGTGACCCGTGATGACTTGGATGACGAGGGTGCTTGGCTCTACGCCGAGGTCGTGCGCAAGATTCACGAGCTCAACCCGCACACCGGCGTGGAGAACCTTACCCCTGACTTCTCTGGTAAGCCCGACCTGCTCCAGCAGGTGTTCGAGGCTGAACCGGAGGTCTTCGCGCACAACCTGGAGACGGTGCCACGCATCTTCAAGCGCATCCGCCCGGCGTTCCGTTATGACCGTTCCCTGGAAGTCATCCAGGCGGCACGCGACTACGGGCTGATCACCAAGTCGAACCTCATCCTGGGTATGGGCGAGACCCGCGAAGAGGTGCTCGAGGCACTGCAGGACATGCAGGAAGCCGGCACCGACATCATCACGATTACCCAATACCTCCGCCCCGGCCCGCAGTTCCACCCGATTGAGCGGTGGGTGAAGCCGGAGGAGTTCATTGAGTACCGCGACGCCGCATACGAGATGGGCTTCGCTGCGGTCATGTCTGGCCCGCTCGTTCGCTCCTCCTACCGCGCTGGCAAACTCTACGTTGAGGCTATGAAGTTCCACGGCCGTGAACTGCCGGAGAACCTCAAGCACCTCGCACAGACGTCCCAGGGTGCGACCGGCCAGGAAGCTTCTACCCTGCTTAACAAGTACGGCCCGTCCCAGGAGACTCCCGTGGTCTCTGCTGGCCACCCGTCTGTCTCGCTGGGCATGCCGAGCCTGTCTATGCCGTCGGCTTAGCGGCTACATCAGGGGCCGGGATCTCATTCAGGTCGTCCCGCCCCCTTGCCTGCCGGATGGAATACTGCTCGGACATATAGGCGGAACTGCATGCTTTTGACCTGGGTTTACAGATGAGCAGTATTCCAGAAAACAGCGAGTAGTATTCTAGAGCTGAGAAGCACTCGAAAAGCTAAGGCCTCCCGGATGTGATCCGGGAGGCCTTGCTCGTCTAAGCGACTAGCTACGTAGAGCTAGTTCTCTTTCGCCGTGGTCGGGATGTTGGACCCAACCGTCCACGCCTCCGGGTTGTCGCGGGAGGCGTCGGTGCCGCCGTCCTTGAAGATCGGACGGTCGAGCACGACGGACGGGACTGCGAAAGCGTCCACGAGAACCTCAGACCAGGGGCCAAGCGAGTCGACCAGGTCGTTGATGGCGGCGCGGGCTGCCTTGACGCGGCCGGAGGAGATGACGTTTTGCTCCTGGTACCAGCCAGCGTTGCGGATGATGGTGTCGAAGACGAACAGGTGGCGGACCTGCTCGAATACGGCACGCTCGGTGGAGCCGACCGGCAGGGAACGCTCTGCTTCGATCATGGCCTGGACCATCAGGTTCTCGATGTATGCCCATGCGGCGTTGAGCATGTGGTCCTGGGCCTTGTCGATGACCTTTGCGCCCTCGGCACGCGACAGCTTGCGTGCGCCCTGGATGCGGCGGATCAGGGAACGCATCACCAGCTGCTCGCGCAGCTGGATCACCTTGAGCTGGTAGTCAGCGTCGAAAAGCGATGCTTCTTCGCTCGCGAACGTGTCCACCACGGACTGGACGGTGGCACCCAGGCCAGCGCGGGAGCGGAAGATGTCCGTCACGTTGGTGGCGGCGTACTTCACAATGTCCATCGCAGACGGGTTAGCCATCTCGCTGGTGTACGCGGTGAGCAGGTTCTTGCCGGCCAGCTGCAGCAGAACGGTGTTGTCGCCCTCGAACGTGTTGTACACATCGGTGTCTGCGCGGAAGGTGGTCAGCAGGTTCTCGGACATGAAGCCGGCACCACCGCACGCCTCGCGGCACTCCTGGATGGTGTCGGTGGCGTGCTCGGTCGCGACGGCCTTGAACGCTGCAGCCAGGGTCTCCATCTCGCGGGATGCCAGGGCCTGCGCCTTGGTCGGGTCGGTCACGGACCACTCGCCGGATGCCTGACGTGCGGTCTGATCCGCGTAACGCTGGGTCAGCTGATTCTGCAGCAGCTGGATAGCGTAGGTGCGGGCCAGCGGGATGATCAGACGGCGGCGGTGCGCACGGTAGTCGATCAGCTTGTCTTCACGGCCGGCGTCACCGTAGTCGAACTGGCGGCGCTGGTGCGCGTATTTCGTGGCAATGGCCAGTGCGGACTTGGTCGCGCCTGCGCCGGCAGCACCGACGGCAATACGGCCGCGGATTAGGGTGCCCAGCATGGTGAAAAAGCGGCGGTTCTTCGACTCGATCGGGGAGGTGTAGTTACCGGCCTCGTCGACATCGCCGAACTGGTTCAGCAGCGCTTCGCGCGGGATGCGGACGTTGTCGAAGGTCAGGGTGCCGTTGTCAACACCGAGCAGGCCGCCCTTGTGGCCGTGGTCGCCGATCTTGACGCCCTCGACCGGGGAGCCGTCATCCTCGCGAATGCGCACAACGAAGCAGTGCACACCGTGGGACTCTTCCTCGCCCGGGGTGTAGAGCTGGGCGAAGACTGCGGACCAGCGGCCATCGCGGGCGGTGTTGCCGATGTAAACCTTGGTCGCCGACGGAGACGGAGAGTGGATGATGAACTCCTGGGTCTCCGGGTCATAGGTCGCGGTGGTCTCCAGGTCCTGGACGTTGGAGCCGTGGCCACGCTCGGTCATGCCGTAGGAGCCGAGCATGGACAGGTCCATAGCACCTTGCGCGTACTCGCGGTGACGCTCGGTGCCCAGGACGTCGACTGCGCCGCCCCACAGTCCGAACTGCACACCGGACTTAATCGCAAGGGAGCCGTTGAACTGACCCAGCAGGTCCAGGCCCAGGATGCCCACGTGGGCCTCGCCGGAGCCGCCGTTAGCTTCGGAGAAAGCGGTCTGCATCATGCCGGAGCCAGCCACCATCTTGACCTTTTCCAGCAGGGCGGCGCGGATGTCCTCAACCGAGCCTTCGATCATCGGGAGGGCTTCTTCCCGGTTGAGCTGCTCGCGGATGTCGTCCTTGCGCTCGCCCCATGCGCCGTCAAGCAGATCCTTCAGCTTCCCCGCGACAGCTGCATCGGGGGTTTCTGGCAGCGTCTGCGGTTGGCGGGATTCCGGCTTGGCCTTGCGGCCTTCCTTTTCCTCAACAGAGGTCATGGTTGTGTTCCTTTACGGAGAGTGGTGAATAGGTGAAGCCTTGGCGCTTTAGCGCTCAATGATCGCGACGACGCCCTGGCCGCCTGCTGCACAGACGGAAACCAGGGTGCGGCCGCCACCGTTTTGCTCCAGCACCTTGGCAGCCGAAGCGAGGATGCGTGCACCGGTCGCGGCGAACGGGTGGCCGGCTGCCAGAGAGGAGCCCTTGACATTGAGCTTGGAACGGTCGATGGAGCCCAGCGGAGCGTCCAGGCCGAGGCGCTCGCGGCAGTAGGTCTCGTCTTCCCATGCCTTGAGGGTGGCCAGCACCTGGGAGGCGAACGCCTCGTGGATCTCGTAGTAGTCGAAGTCCTGCAGGGTCAGTCCGTTGCGCTCGAGCATGCGCGGGACAGCGTAGGTCGGAGCCATGAGCAGGCCGTCCTTGCCTGAGACGAAGTCAACGGCTACCAGCTCGGAGTCGACGATGTACGCCTGGACCGGCAGGTTGTTCTCCTTTGCCCATTCCTCGGAGGAGAGGAGGACAGCCGCTGCACCGTCAGTAAGCGGGGTGGAGTTACCCGCGGTCATCGTTGCGGTGCCGCCGTGCTGCTCCGCGTCCTTCTTGCCGAAGACCGGCTTGAGCTTCGAAAGCTTTTCGACGGAAGAGTCCGGGCGCAGGTTAGTGTCGCGCTGCACGCCGAGGAACGGGGTCATCAGGTCGTTGAAGAAGCCCTCGTCGTAAGCCTTGGCCAGGTTCTGGTGGGAGGTTGCTGCCAGCTCATCCTGGGCCTCGCGGGAGATTTCCATCTCGCGGGCGGTGATGGCGGCGTGCTCACCCATGGACAAGCCGGTGCGCGGCTCGCCGTTCTGCGGCTGCTCCGGAGCCAGCTGGCTCGGACGGATGGAACCGACGAGCTTGAGCTGGTCAGCGGTGGACTTGGCGTTGGACAGACGGATCAGCGTCTTACGCAGCGTGTCGTTCACAGCCAGCGGGGCGTCCGACGTGGTGTCGGCGCCGCAGGCGATACCGTTCTCGATGCGGCCCAGAGCAATTGCGTCAGCGACCTGGATCGCGGAGGTCAGCGAGGTGCCGCAGGCGTGCTGCAGGTCGAAGGCCGGAGTGGTGGATGCCAGCTCAGATCCGATCACTGATTCGCGCACGAGGTTGAAGTCGCGTGCGTGCTTGAGCACAGCACCACCGACGACGAGACCCATCTCCTGGTCCTGCAGACCGTAACGCGCCACTAGGCCGTTGAGGGCCGAGGTGAGCATGTCCTGATTGGATGCGTTGGCGTATTCCTTGTTGGACCGAGCGAACGGGATGCGGTTACCGCCGAGGATGGCTACCTTGCGAGGTTCATTCATGCTTATTCCTGCACTTCCGTGAAAAGCGTTGAGAAACCCAGGATCTTCCTGCGATTTTCTCCGGACTTTTGTTTGGCACTTTACAAAGTCATTCCTTTGTAAGGTTCGTCACCATAGTGATCTTATAATAGTATCCGACACAGAGCCACCGATTTCGCACGGTTGCCCTTGCCTCAGTACGTGCCTATATGAAGGAGAAAATAGTGGCATCCCAAGGCCTCCTCGAACAGTTCATCAACTCCCCTCTCGCTGCCAAGGCTGGTGTCCCCCAGGGTTACCCGCTGCGTCGTTACAAGCAGGGTGAGCCCCTGCTCCACGGTCCGGTCGTCGTTGGCGGTGAGGGCCGTCTGACTCCAGCTCTGGCCGAGCTTCTCGATGGCCCTTACAAGCTGTTGAAGGCCGAAGCAGACACCAAGCGTGCTGGCATCGTGTTCGATGCCAGCGGCCTGACCAAGCCGGAGGAGCTCGAGGCCCTGCACAAGTTCTTCCACCCGCAGCTGAAGAAGGTGCTGGACAACGCCCGCATCATCGTCATCGGCACCACCCCGGAGCTGGTCGACGGCCCAGATGAGCGCATTGCACAGCGCTCGCTGGAAGGTTTCACCCGCTCGCTGGCAAAGGAGATGCGCAAGGGCGGCACCGTCCAGCTGGTGTACGTGGACCCCTCCATCGACGGCGGCCAGATCTCCAAGGTGGAGTCCACCCTCCGCTTCCTGCTGTCCGGCAAGTCCGCGTTTGTCGACGGCCAGGTCATCCGCGTCACCCCGGCCGATGTTGATCAGCCGGAAGACTGGGAGAAGCCGCTGGCTGGCCGCCTCGCCGTGGTCACCGGTGCCGCCCGCGGCATCGGCGCCGTTATCGCAGAGACCCTGGCCCGTGACGGTGCCAAGGTGATCTGCGTGGACATTCCGCAGGCTGGTGAAGGCCTGGCCAAGACCGCCAACAAGGTCAAGGGCACCGCTTTGCCGCTCGACGTGACGGACCCGAAGGCTGCGGAAGAGATTGCTAAGCACGCTCAGGAGCGTTACGGCCGCAAGATCGACACCATCGTTCACAACGCTGGCGTTACCCGCGACAAGCTGCTGGTCAACATGGATGACAGCCGCTGGAACATGGTCCAGAACATCAACCTGGTCGCACCGGTGCGCATCACCGAGGCTCTGCTCGAGGCTGATGCATTCGCTGACAAGCCGGCCATCGTCGGTGTCTCCTCCACCTCTGGTATCGCCGGTAACCGCGGCCAGACTAACTACGGCACCACCAAGGCTGGCGTGGTCGGCTTCGTCGATGCGCTTGCCGACAAGATCGCTGAGAAGGGCGGCTCCATCAACGCTGTGGCTCCGGGCTTCATCGAGACTGAGATGACCGACGCGATCCCGTTCACGACTCGTGAGGTGGCTCGCCGACTGAACACCCTGAGCCAGGGCGGTAAGCCACTCGACGTTGCTGAGACTGTTGCGTACTTCTCCGCTCCGTCGTCGACCTCCGTCAACGGCAACACCGTCCGCGTCTGCGGCCAAAACCTGGTTGGAGCTTAAAAAACATGACCACTGCAGTAGGTAAGGGTCCGGAGAAGGACCCCAAGGACGACGCACAGCAGCAGGCTGAGGCAAAGGCTGCCGAGGTCAAGGCGGAGGCAAAGCAGGCCGCCGACAAAGCCGCCGCCAAGGCCGAAGAGGTCAAGAACACCGTGGCCGACAAAGTCGAAGACGCCCAGGAGAAGGTCTCCGCCACGGCAGAAGAAGTCAAGGCCGACGCAGAGGCCAAGGCGGAGGAGGTCAAGGCAGATGCGGACGCTAACGCTGGCGCTGAGACCCACAACGAGCGCATTGCGTCCGGCAAGACCCGCGACTTTCAAACGCTCAAGGCCGTGCCGGATCTGAAGGCCATTAACCGCAAGATCTTCATGGGCGCTCTGCCCGTCGTGGGCGAGACCCGCTCGGCGAAGGGTGATCCGACGTCGGCGATCCAGGTCGACGGAGTGAAGATCGACAAGAACAACCTCGCCGCGTACACCTCCGCGACTGGGCTGCGCTTGGGCAATGAGATCCCGCCGACGTACTTCTTCGTGCTGGCGTTCCCGATGATCATGGACCTGATGTCCCGCCCGGACTTCCCGGTTCCGGCAATCGGTGCGGTGCACGTGTCCAATGTGATTGAGCAGTCCCGCACCCTCACGGTTGATGAGACCTACAACATCCGCTGCTACGGCCAGAACCTGCGCCCGCACCGCCGCGGCCTGATCGTGGACATGATCACCGAGGTCACCCCCGAGGGTGAGAACGATGTGGTGTGGCGTCAGACCTCGAGCTTCCTGGCAATGGGTGCCAAGTTCGCCAAAGACGCCGAGCTGGCTGTGACTACCCGCGGCGAGGACACCGGCAAGGTTCTGCCGAAGCCGGAGCTACCAGAGTTCAAGCCGAATGCTCGCTGGCGCTGGAACCGCGACAACGTCAACGCGTACGTGGATGCTTCCAACGACCACAACCCGATCCACACGTCCAACGTGGGTGCGAAGCTGTTCGGCTTCCCGGCGGTCATCGCGCACGGCATGTACTCTGCTGCCGCGGTCCTCGCTCCGCTCGAGGGCAAGCTGCCAGGCGCGCTGCGATACTCCGTCGAGTTCGTCAAGCCTGTTGTCATTCCGGCCTCGGTGGCACTGTGGACCATCGAGCAGGGTGACGGCTCTTACGAGCTGCAGCTGCGCGGTTCCTCCAAGCCGGAGAAGCTGCACCTGAACGCAGAGATCAAGGCGCTCTAGCCCAAGCCCGCTTATCGACGACAACCCGCGGCCCCACTCCCCCTTTGTGGCGGCCGCGGGTTTGTCGTTGTCCCGGATGGGGCGGGGTAGGAACGTGGCGGGTGGGGGACGTCGATAAGCATGCGGATTGATAGGCTTGTCCCCATGGCCAAAGACAAGCAAGCAGCCGCAGCGAAGACCGCGAAGAAAGAGCAACGCACCGCGAAGCGCTCCCAGCGCAAGCAGACGCGTTCGCAGGTGTGGCAGGCGTTCAACATGCAGCGCAAGCGGGATAAGAAGCTCATCCCGTACATGCTGCTGGCGATCCTCGGTGTCGGGTTGGCGTTCTTCCTGCTGGGCATGCTGACCGGCGGAAAGTGGTTCCTGCTGGTGCTCGGCCTCTTGTTCGGTTTCGTGCTGGCCATGTTCATCTTCACCCGCCGTCTTGAAGGCTCCATGTACGAAGAGATCGGCGATACGCCGGGCGCTGCCGGTTGGACGCTGGACAACATGAAGAACACGATGGGCATCGTGTGGCTGACCAAGAAGGCTGTCGCTGCGACACCCCAGATGGATGCTGTCCACCGCGTGGTGGGCAACCCCGGTGTGGTCTTGGTTGGTGAAGGCGACGAGAGGCGGCTGAAGCCGCTCATGGACAAAGAGCGTAAGCGCGTGGACCGTCTCATCGGCGGTGTGCCCATCCACGAGGTGTACGTCGGCAGCGGCGAGGGCCAGGTCGAGCCGAAGAAGCTGCAACGCCACTTACTGAAGCTGCCGAAGAACTACCAGAAGGACGAGGTCTACTCTATGAACGCCAAGCTGGAGGCGATGGATAACGTCCGTGGCGGGCAGCAGCAGGGCCTGCCGAAGGGCCCGATGCCGCACCAGGCGCAGAACATGTCGGGTATGAACCGCAAAATGCGCCGTATGCAGCAGCGTCAAGGCAAGTAAGCACCCTGTGCGCTCGCACTGCGGGCGCTCCTAGTTCGCCATAAGATCCCTCGCGCTACATCGATTTCAACAGGAAGCTCGACGGCACTCCCCGCCCGATCAACGCTTAGACGTTCTAGCTCAGGATGACTGTCGTGCCAGTTGCGCGGTCGTGCAGGCCGCGGCCGTCAGCGTCAACCATCGCTGCAGGCAAGATGAACGCGGTGAGCAAGGTGCGCACAGCGGCGCGCCACAGACCAACGGGGTTACCGGGAGCGTCGACACGCGCAACGCCCATGCCCAGCACAGCCATGCCCGGTGTCCGCGCGAACAGCCACCCGGTGATAATGCCCAGCACGATCCACAGCAGATACCTCAGCGTGGGCACGTCGCCAAGCTCAGACGTGTACATGTTGATGAACGCGGCGATGATCCAGCAGATCACCCAATCGATGAGCACTCCGCCCGCGCGCCGCATGACCGATGCTTGAGCTCCGGTTCCGCCCTGCGGCAGGCCCAGGTTTTGCCCCGGCCATTCGCCGGGTTCTGCCCAGTCATCACCGGTGTTGAGCTCGGGCCCGTCGCGCCAGTTTTTCTTGGGGTTCGCCATAGATGTCAAGGATAGAGGACATCTATTTTTCGGTACGATCGATGGGGTAACTGATCCGCAATCAAGGAGTTTTCCCCGTGGCCTTCGACAACATCCAGGACACAATGAAGTTCATCAAAGACGAAGAGGTGGAATTCGTTGATGTCCGCTTCACGGATGTTCCGGGCATCGAGCACCACTTCTCCATCCCCGCGTCCATGTTCGACGAGGATGCAGTAGAAGAAGGTCTCGCATTCGACGGTTCGAGCATCAAGGGCTTTACGACGATTGATGAGTCCGACATGATCCTCATGCCGGACCTGGCAACCGCGCAGATCGACCCCTTCCGCAAGGCGAAGACCCTGAACGTGAAGTTCTTCGTGAACGACCCGTTCACGCACGAGGCATTCTCCCGCGATCCGCGCAACGTGGCGCGCAAGGCCGAGGAGTACCTGGAATCCACCGGCATCGCCGACACCTGCTTCTTCGGAGCGGAAGCGGAGTTCTACCTCTTTGACAAGGTCCGCTACTCCACCGCAGCGAACAAGAGCTTCTACGAGGTCGACTCAATCGAGGGCTGGTGGAACCGCTCCCGCGAAGCAGAGCACGACGGTTCGCAGAACCTGGGCCACAAGACCCCGATGAAGGGCGGCTACTTCCCGGTCCCTCCGGTCGACCAGACCATGGATATTCGCGACGCCATGACCCTCAACCTGGCCAACGCAGGGTTTGAGATCGAGCGTTTCCACCACGAGGTGGGCACCGGCGGCCAGCAGGAGATCAACTACAAGTTCAACACGATGCTGCACGCTGCCGACGACCTGCAGACCTTCAAATACATCATCAAGAACACCGCGCACCAGTGGGGCAAGACCGCGACGTTCATGCCCAAGCCGATTGCCGGCGACAACGGCTCCGGCATGCATGCTCACCAGTCCCTGTGGAAAGACGGGGAGCCGCTGTTCTACGACGAGTCCGGTTACGGCGGCCTGTCCGACATCGCCCGCTTCTACATCGGCGGCATCCTCCACCACGCTGGTGCTGTCCTGGCGTTCACCAACCCGACGCTGAACTCCTACCACCGCCTGGTTCCGGGCTTTGAAGCGCCGATCAACCTCGTGTACTCCCAGCGCAACCGCTCCGCCGCGATCCGCATCCCGATCACCGGCTCCAACCCGAAGGCTAAGCGCATTGAGTTCCGCGCTCCGGACCCGTCGGGCAACCCGTACCTCGGCTTTGCGGCGATGATGCTCGCCGGTCTGGACGGTGTGAAGAACCGCATCGAGCCGCACGAGCCGGTGGACAAGGACCTCTACGAGCTGCCGCCGGAAGAGGCCAAGTCCATCCCGCAGGCCCCGACCTCCCTCGAGGCCTCCCTGGCCGCGCTGGAAGAGGACCACGAATTCCTCACCGAGGGCGACGTGTTCACCGAGGACCTCATCGAGACCTACATCAAGCTCAAATACGACCTCGAGATCGAGCCGAACCGCCTGCGCCCGACGCCGCTGGAGTACGAGCTGTACTTCGACGTCTAGAACACTGTGCACGGCATTCCTCACCTACACCACCCGCGGAATTGAGGCAGCCACAGCGGTTCACGCGGTGGGCAACATGTTCGCCTAGGCGCCGGAGGCTTTCGGGGTGAACGGGGTGGATCTGGCGGTAGCGTCGATAAGCGATCTCGCGATTTCTCTCCTGGCAACCGTGGCAGCGACAGCTGTCGCGCATGCAATGGTCACGCGAAACACGTTGGCATTGACCTCGTAGACCGCGACTGGCTCACTCCTCACGATCCCGGTCTGTGGGTTAGGCTTCGTTGTCGAACTTGCCTGACCTGTCCGAAAGGGCCCGCACTATGAGTACCCCCTACAACCCGTTTTCAGCTCAGCCCCCGAATGCGTCCCAAGGCGGTTACCCGCAATACACCCCGCAACCCCAGCCACAGTACACCCCTGCCGCCCAGCCAAGCGCTGCGTATGCACCATACAATCCCCACGCCGGGTTGGAGGGTCGTTCCCCCGTTTGGCCAAAGCTCGGCGTGATCGCCCTTTTCTTGTTGATCCTTGGCAGTACGTTCCTTCCGATGATGATCGCCAAAATGACGACGGAGGATCTTGCGAACGAATACGGGGTGAGCTCCCTGATGCTGCCAGAAGGAGTGGACGCCGATGGCTATGTTGGGTTGACCCTGAACTGGTGGGGGCACGTGGAGTTCGATGCCGTCGGCTTCGACGAAGACGCGCTGGGTTACGACATCGAGGCAGCCGAAGAGGAACAAAGGCAGGAACTCGTTGAAGACGAGGACTTCCAGACGTTGATCAGCGTGATCAGTGGCGGCGTCATCGTGGTTCTCGTGTTGGCAGGACTTGCCGTGATATGCGTGTTGTTCAACAACCGGCTATCTGCCTTACCCGGCATCCTCGCCGCTCTTGCTCAGATGGCGGGCACAGGCTTGATTTTCTTCTTCATATCCGTTGCCCCCGAAATGGAAGAGAACCTCACGGTCACCCCGGGCACTGGTTTGTGGCTCTTCCTCGCAGCCTCGGTTGGTGGCTTCATTTTCTACATCGTTGTTCTCGTTGCAGGCGGCAAGAAATACCCCGCAGTACAACCCCCTCAAGCCGGTACACCCTATCCTTCTGCCTATTAACGGCCGTTTGGGGGGCACGAGACGAACCGAGTAGATACTCCACGAGCCGAGGACTACGATGCCCAGAGTGCCTGCCAAATTCCGCCAACTGCCGCCCCCTGGACCCGAATGGGGCGGCAGTCTCATGGGTACCTCAATTGTTTCCCGCCTCCTCGTCGAACTCGACCTGAGGATCGCTTCCGGCATCTTTGCCGCGATCGCGTGGGGGATCCTGGCCGTTCTCATTGTCGGTTTCGTGCGTTACCGCCAACCGAGTTTCCGCCGCACATCCATGGCAGCGTGGTCAATGTTCTTCATCGGCATCCTCGCTCTGGGAGCGGCAATGTCGGGGCTGACGGGCCACACGGTTTTCCGCCTGATCGGGTTCTGGATCGGAGCGCCGGCCACTGTGATCACGTGGGTAATTCAGCTCACGCGTTTTGAGGGACCCCCAAAGTTCACCTGGGGTCTCCCCCTCGTCGGCCCGATGATTTCGTCGTCTGTGGGTGCGTGGCTCGCCCGCGACTACGGGCAGCTCTACCACACGATGGGCACCGTTTTCTTCGTGATGTCCTTCTTCACCGCCGTGCCGATTTTCATTTACGTCTACTGGCAATTGTGGCGCGGCAACGTAGATCTCAGCGGTGCCAACTCGGCAACAGCATGGGTTCCGCTCGGCGTTGTCGGCCAATCGACAACAGCCATTCAGCTCCTCTACCCCGGCCACTACTCCATCGGCTACGGACTAACTGCGTTGGTGATCGCCATTCCCCTTGCGATCTTCGCGATGGTGAAGTTCTACCCGAACGTCGTGCGCTGGGTGGATTACTCCCCCGCATGGTGGGCCTGCACGTTCCCGCCGGGAACGGTGAGCATGGGCGGACACCAGGTCGCATTGGTCAACGGCTCTAACTGGCTCGACACTGTTGCCTTGAGCATTCCCGTTCTGCTCATCATTCACTGGTCGCTGTGTTCGAGCAGGTTCATCGGCTGGGTAAAGGAAGGCCGAGCCTAATTAACTGCGGCCGGGGTTGAATCCCCGATTAATCCTTTCCGCTGGAAGTTTTTCGGATAGTCTAAAGACCGAAAACTTCATCTTTGGAAAGGTCACCATGACAACACCGAACAACCCCGCTTCTAACTCCGCAGGTCAGTGGGGCAATCCGCAACCCGGCCACCAGCCAAACCCCTCGCAATGGGGTGCGCAGCCGAATCAGCCGAATCAGCCGCAGGGCCAGCCGCAGTGGGGCGCGCAGCCGAATCAGCCGAATCAGCCGCAGGGCCAGCCGCAGTGGGGCGCGCAACCGGGCCAGCCGCAGGGCCAGCCGCAGTGGGGCGCGCAGCCAGGCCAGCCCGGCGGCACGATGCAGGCGCCGAAGGTCATGCCGGTATGGCCTACCTGGGCAATGCTCGGGTTCTTCCTGCTGAGCTTCCTGACCAGTTTCATGACTGTGTCCAGGACTATTGTCGACCTTGATGATTTTGAAGGATTGGGCTCCATCGGCGGAACGCTCAACTGGTGGGGTGCCTTCAGCGTCGAAAGTTCTGGCCTCGGCCGTCTCGGTGAGGCAGCGCTCAAGGATGAAGTGACGGGCACCTTCCTCATCGGCATCGGAACCGTCCTGACTCTGGGCTGCTACATCGCGGCGACGGTTCTCTACTTCCTGGGCAAGGAAAAGCTCGGTGCCATTCTCGGTATCATCGCTGCTGGTCTGCAGCTCTCCGGCATCCTGTTCTTCTTCTTTAGCTCGATCGGCGACGATTACACCTCCCTCGGCGCCGGGTGGTGGATGTGGTTGCTCTTCGGCATCCTGGCTCTGGCGTTGAGCATCTTCCTGCTTGTCAAGGGCCGTTCTGGCATTGAAGGCCAGTTCGCCAAGGCGAAGAATTCCGTCCAGCAGGCACAGCAGCGCAACGCGCAGCAGCAGTTCCAGCAGCAGAGCCAGCAAGGCCAGCAGGGTTTCCAGCAGCCAGGCCAGCCAGGCCAGGGCTTCCAGCAACCGCAGCCATACGGCCAGCCCGCCCAGCAGCCGCAGCAGGGTTTCCAGCAGCCGTACCAGCAGGACCAGCAGGGGTTCCAGCCACCGCAGCAGAGCAACCAGCAGTCCGGCAGCACCAGCTACCGCGTCGAGCCTTCGAGCACCTCGTCCACGACGGACGTATCGTCCTCTGGCACCGCGTCGTCTGACGTCCCGTCTTCTGGCGGCCAGTCCACGTGGGGTGACACCTCAGGCGGCACTTCAGCCGGCACATCGACAGGTCCTTCCCCGGAGACTGACTCCTCGACCGGTACCGAGGAGAACCCGCGCTAGTTCGTCCGCGCGTTCACGTCGACCTCGAAGCCAGCAACGTGACCGCGCGAGCTGAACTGCCACATTGCGGGCGCTTGCTTGCCGACGGTACCCGGCCACTCCCCCGTGTAGATCTCCGCGGGCGGACCGGCCGGGTTTTGTCCGTACTGGGCTAACCACACCTGGCCGAACTCCCGGGTGTCGGCACCGAGCATCCGCCACCGCCAAAAGTGCGGGTACGTATAGATGCCACACACGGGAACACCCGCTTGCAAGAAAAGATCGCGCGCCTCGCGGATGTGGTCAAGGTGGAGTCCCGCAGGGGTTTCACAATCCAGCCACACCGGGCGCTGCGCGTCTGACATCACCTCGAGGGATGCCTCGACCTGCTGAGCGATCGTGGTGCCCTCCGAGGGGTTACGCAGGTAGTGGTAGGACTCGGCTGCGATGCCGGCGTGGGAGGCATCGTCGATATGCGAGCGGTATGTGCGGTCTTTGTACGTGCCATCCGTGGTGCGCACCACCGCGAACTCGATGCCTTCGGCTGCAGCACGCACGAGGCTGATGCCATCCTGGTGCTCGCTGACATCCACCCCGAACTGGACGCGAGAGCCTGGACCCGTCACCGCTTGGTGAATCCCATGCGCGGAGAGAAATTAGCCGGGTGCTTGCGCTGGGCGATCGCGTCGGCAATGACAAGGCGCCACTTTGGGTCCGTGACCGGCATATGGGCGACAGAGAACCAGCCGACCTCCGTCGATTCGTCGTCGGCGACGTGCGGGGCCGCGGCGGCGTCGACAGGCTCAAGGCGGATCGCGATGGACATGTAGCTCGCCTGGTCGCCGTTCTCATGGGTGATCGGGCCAATGGCACCAGCACCAATCAGCGCCGCGGGAGCAGCCTCGATACCGGTTTCCTCCATGACCTCGCGCACAGCGGCGTCCTGCGGTTCCTCACCGGGATCACAAATCCCCGTCACTGGAGTCCACTTCCCGTTGTCTGCCCTTTTGACCAGCAGAATTTCCGGCACTGCCCATGCGGAACCGTCCGTGGAATCCCGCAGGACCAACGCCGACACAGCGGGGATCCACATGGGGTCATGGCCGATCTTCTTGCGAGTCTCCACAATGAAATCTGGAATGGGCATACCGCCAAGTCTACGTTGCGGGCAAAGGGCGCTAAAGTTTAAAAGCACTATGAGAGACCTGCGCAGCCTGCCCACCCCAGCCTTCATCGTCGGGTTCGGTGCCCTGCTTGTTATCTGCGTGGTCCTCACCATTGGGCTGTTCAATTACGAGTCCGGCGCCGAAGAACGTGCAGCTTCCGCTACGGCGACAACGGGGACGAGTGGAAGCAGCACCACTACCACCGAGTCCACGACCACCCCGGTGACCACGGTGACCGGTCCGGGCGAGGAGGACAAGGTCGCTGTCACCCGAGAACCCAAGCCGGCGCCCCCGGGCACGGATGAGAAGCAGGTGAAATCGTCGATACGCTCCTACCTCATCCAGGACGCCGCGACGGCACGCACCTACACCGGCGTCGCAGTCACCGGCACTGTGTCCGAGGAAGCGCTCGGCATGATGCCGGAGCTAACAGGGCATATCAGCCGGCTGCTCGAGCAGAATTGCCTGGACGCAATGGCTCTGGAAACCCCAGATAACACCCGCGTGACCTTCAACGGCTTTTGCTACACCTCGCTGCCTCCGGAGACGATCGAGCGCATGCTCACCTTTGCTCTCGACGGCAAAGCGGACTCAATCGACTTTGCCAACCACCCCAGCCGCGGCCACAAGAACGCTGTGACCTTGAACTGGTTCGTCGACTCTAACGACGCCGCCGAGAAGATCCACGAGACGTGGAACCCGCTGCGCCGGCCGCGCGCGATCGAAAAGATCAACCTGTACACCTACAGCCCCATCGAAGTGCACCGTGTGGTCAAATCCCGCGGGAAGCCCGACTACGCAACGACAGAAGAGCTCACGGGGGAATCTCACCAGCGCTGATCTGAAAACGTGGCGTTGGGGACAACGCGACGAATCACTTCCATGACCTGGTTGAGGTTGGAGTAGCTCATCATCTTGGTCTCTGCGCCGGGGATGTCGCACTCCTCGTGCGCACGGCCCGCTTCAGTACCCGAGACCACGCCGATGATCGTGGCGCGGTCACCGACGATGTAGAACACCGGACCGCCAGAATCACCGGGCAGAGCGCACACGTTGGCGATGTCGCCGTGGGTTTCACGCTCCACATCCGCTTCCGTGCGGATCACCTGGATGCGCTCCGTCGCCTTGAACTCTCCACACGTGAAGCCAGTGGTCCCGCCAGTTTTGCAGATGCGCTCGCCGGGCTCCATCTTGCCTTCGTACAGGCCGGTGTCAATCGGGTCACCCACGAGATCCATGAAGCGGTTCGGGTCAGTGATCTCAATGATCCCCACATCGATGTCACCGTTTTCATCGCTGTACAGCCCCGAGTAAATATAACGGCCCGCTTCAACAGAAAAGTCGTGCACCGTCTCCGCGTTCGTCGGCCACACCAGGTCGCCTTCGCGCCCGCAGTGGCCCGCGGTGACGGCGAAGTTGCGGCCGTCGTCGGCGCTGAAACTGAACGCGACAGTGCATGACTGCGCCGTGAAAACTTCGCCTGGCTGGGGGTAATGCTGCGTGGACTGGATCTTTGTGCCCGGGGCCCACAGAGCGAACGTCGGCTGGATGACGGGGGTCCCCGGCAGCTCCTCTACGGGTGCATCAGCCGCCGGCTCCCCGGGGGTCCGGACATCCTCGCGCGCCTGGCGCTCCTCGACGGTAAGAGTCGGGTAATCCGAGGTGCTCACGCCGAGCCACACCACCGAGGCGACAACGAACGTCATGATGACGATCAGCGCCGACCACAGTGTCAAACTACTGTCGCTCGACCGGCGCTGCGGATGCGGCTGTGGCTGAGGCAGCGGCTGCAGCTGGTAATGAACGGGCAGCTCGTCGCTCCCCTGCACGGGGTACTCCCGCGGGGGCTCAGACGGATGCATAGATGGTTGCGTCACCGTTGGGTCAACCCGTGGTGGTTACACCTGATCGGCGGAGTCAGAATCGGCGTTCGCGGCGGTGTCGTCGATGCCAGCGGCATCTTTCTCGCTCGCAGCTTTTCCACCTTTGTCGTCCTCATCCACGGACTTTTGGACCTTCAGGTCGCGGACGAACTTCTCCGGGTCGAACTCGGTGTAGTGGTCGGGGCCTGCGAACTGTTCCTGCGCCATGGGTGCTCCTCTACTCGTTGTCCTCGGCTGCGTTGCTGTCGGCGATTGTAGCGATGTACTGCTTCACGGTCTCGGCGTCGTTCGGCATATCCACGACATGGCGGTCCGCGTGCATGATTTCCGCGAAGCGCTCCGGTACATCCGGTTCCACCCCAGTCGCTTCCACGATGGTCTCGGAGAACTTCACCGGTAGCGCGGTCTCCAGCACGACAATCGGGGTGTCCACTCGGTCCGCCACACCGCGTGCGACAAAGACACCGTCTGCGGTGTGCGGATCGATCATGACGTCGTGGTCGGTGTGGGTGGCACGAATCGTCGATAAGCGATCTGCGTGCGTGGACTTTCCGGACAGGAACCCGTAATCGGCGCGGATCTGCTCCATGAGGTAGTCATCGAGCTCGAAGCCGTCAGCCTTCGCTTGCACCGCGAATAGGTCGCTCGTGCGATCTGCGTCGCGCTCGAGCACATCGAAGATGAAGCGTTCGAAGTTGGATGCGCGGGAGATGTCCATTGACGGCGAGGAGGTCGCCTGCGTCTCCGCGGCAGAGCGCGGACGGTACTGGCCCGTGGTGAAGAACTCGTGGAGCACATCGTTCTCGTTCGTCGCCACAATGAGCTTGTCGACGGGCAACCCCATCTGCTTCGTAATGTGACCTGCGCAGATATCGCCGAAGTTCCCGGTGGGAACGCAGAAGGAAATCTGCTGCGGCTCCTGGCCCTCCCCTGGAGCCTCCGTGACCTTGAGGTAGGTGGAGATGTAGTAGATCGTCTGGGCGAGCAGGCGGGCCCAGTTAATCGAGTTCACCGCGCCGATGTAGTACTTCTCCTTGAACGCGGCGTCGGCGTTGACCTCCTTGACTACGTCCTGACAGTCGTCGAAGACACCGTCGAGGGCGATGTTGAAGATGTTGGGCTCATCCAGGCCGAACATTTGCGCTTGCTGGAAGGGGGTCATGCGGCCTGCTGGAGTGAGCATGAACACGCGGATATTGTCGCGGCCGCGCATGGCGTACTCGGCAGAAGAACCGGTGTCGCCGGAGGTCGCGCCGAGAATATTGAGGGTGGCTTCGCGCCGCGCCAGCTCGAACTCGAAGAACTCGCCGAGCAGCTGCATCGCCATGTCCTTGAAGGCGGCCGTGGGTCCCTCCGACAGGTGCGCCAGGTAGATGCCGTCTTCCAACGACGTGACCGGCACGATTTCCTCATCGGCGAAGACCGGGGTGCGGTACGCGTTGGCCGTCAGCTCCTCGATCTTCACCGGCGGGATGTCGGAGACGAACAGTTTGACCACTTCGGCGGCCAAAGCGGCGTAACCCTTCTCGTCCAACAGGGTGCGCCACTGCGCAAGACGCTCGGGCGTAATCCGCGGGTACGCGACGGGCACGTAGAGGCCACCGTCCGGGGCGAGACCACCGAGCAGGATGTCGGTGAATTTGTACGGGGTTTTCGACGTGTCGCGCGTTGAGATGTAATCCACGCTAAAGAAGTTTACCCGCCGCACAGGACACGCTTAGCGGGGAGGCTCCTGCCTGCCGGTGAGGATGTCGATGACGCTGCGGATCGCGCTGTCCCCCAGCACTGGCAGCGGTTCGTGTCCGCGCGAGTGGCGGCCCGACGGTCCGTCCGCACCCCCAAAGTCCTCAGCCGTGGCAAGGTTCGCGGAACCCACTGCCGGGGCGACGATGTTCACCAGCAGCGTTGTGTCTTCCAGTTCCAACTTCGTGGCGTTGTCCACACCCGCCGCCTGCGCCGCCCGGATGAGCGCGACCAAGTCGCCGAAGGTCGCGTCCTGCAGATCGATCGAGAGATTCATAGCCATGGGCTCAACGCTACTCGAACTCGAAGGACGGTTCTTCGCCCCAGAAAACTTCCTCCACCACGCGGTGGGCCCGGCGCGTGACCTTCAGGTAGCGGTCCAGGAACGCTTGCGCGTCCTGCGGGTCATATCCTGCCGCACCTGCAACCTGGTTGAGCTGCGCCCCCGGACCGGGCAACTGATCGATGCGTTTGCCCGTGACCAGGACCAACGCATTGCGTGCAGCGGTGGCCATGAGCCAGGCATCTGTGAGCTTCCGCGCCTGCGTGTTCTCAATAATGCCGTTCGCCTCATCTGTGACCAGGAAGTCGAGCACTTCCAAAGTGGAGGTGTTGTGCAGCTCCTCGTACGCATCGGCGTGCATCATCGTGAGCAGCTGGACTGTCCATTCAATATCGGACAGCGCGCCGCGGCCGAGCTTCGTGTGCGTGGCGCGGTCGGCGCCGCGCGGCAACCGCTCGTTGTCCACGCGCGCTTTGATGCGGCGGATCTCTTTGATTTCCGCGTCGCTGGCCCCACCTTCCGGGTAACGGAACTTGTCGATGGCTGTGAGAAAGTTCTTTCCCACCTCGACATCTCCCGCGCACACGGTGGCCCGCAAAAGGGCTTGTTTCTCCCAGACCGCGCCCCATTCGTCGTAGTAGCGCTCGTAGCTGGCGATGGTTCGCGCCACCGGGCCGGAACGTCCCTCAGGGCGCAGCCCCAGATCGACTTCGAGCGGCGGGTCGCTGGACGGTTTGGCCAAGCGTTTGCGCATCTGGTCGATGATCTTCTTTGCCCACGCCAACGCGTCTGTCTCTGCGACACCCTCGCTCGGTTCGGCAACGACCATGACGTCTGCGTCGGACCCGTACCCGAGTTCTTCACCGCCAAGGCGCCCCATGCCGATCACGGCAATGTGCGCCAGCGGTTCTTCTAACTCACGCTCGATCAGGTCGGCGCGGATCTCCGCCCGCAACCCTGCCTCAAGCACGGCGTTCCACACCCACGACAGCTGCACGCACACCTCGCGCACACTCATCATGCCCAGCAGATCGGCCGACGCGATGCGCGCCAGTTCCGCGCGCCGCAGCGACCTCGCCACGTTGACGGCTTTGTCCGGGTCGGCGTGGCGCTTCGTGGCCGCGATGAGCGACTTGTACACACGGTCCGGGTTCGTGTCCAAGAGTTTCGGTTTCGAGGCACCGTCGCCCAACTGCTTGACGACGTCCGGCGCACTGATAATCAAATTCGCCGCGTAAGGGGATGTCCCCAAGATGTGCATGAGGCGTTCACCGACAACGCCTTCGTCGCGAAGCATCCGCAGGAACCACGACCTGTCGTTCGCCGCCTCTGAAAGCTTGCGGTAGTTGAGCAGGCCGGCATCTGGGTCGGCGGTGTCGCCGAGGTAGGTCATGAGAGTCGGCAGCAGAATGGCCTGCAGTTTCGCTTTGCGCGACGTCCCCTTGGCCAAGGCGGTGAGGTGCTCGTACGCGCGCGACGGGTGGGTGTAGCCGAGTGCTTTGAGCTGAGCGACGGCAGCATCCTTGGTCAGCGACGCCTCACCGATGCTCATCCCCGCAATGGCGTTGAGCAGCGGACGGTAGAACAGGCGTGAGTGCAGGTCGGAGATATTCTTGCGCTCGCCTTTGAGGTGCTTCTCCATCGCCTCAACGGCCGGTGTCTTCGGGGAGGAGACAAACCCTGCGGTCAGGGCGAGCCAGCGGCGGTTCTTCGCGTCATCCTCCGCGGGCAGCGTGTGGGTGCGACGGAAGCGGTGCAGCTGCAGACGGTGCTCGAGCAGGCGGAGGAACTCATAGGCTTCGATGAGCCGGGCCGAGTCTTCACGGCCGATGTACCCGCCGGCGGAAAGTGCCTCAATGGATTCGATGGTGTTCTGGGTGCGCAAGGTGTCGTCAATACGCCCGTGCACGAGTTGGAGGAGCTGCACGGCGAACTCGACATCGCGCAGGCCGCCTGAACCCAGCTTGAGCTCGCGGGTGCGCATGTCTTCCGGGACGTTGGACAGCACCCGGCGGCGCATGGCCTGGACATCCTCGACGAAGGAGTCGCGTTGGCTCGACTCCCACACCATTGGCCGCAACCGTTCCTGGTACTCCTGGCCGAGCTCCATGTCGCCCGTCATCGGGCGGGCCTTGAGCAGGGCTTGGAATTCCCACGTGTCCGCCCAGCGCTTGTAATACGCCTCGTGGGAATCGAGGGTGCGCACCAGGGCACCGGACTTGCCTTCCGGCCGCAGGTTCGGGTCGACGTCGAAGAATGCCGAATTGCCGATGGCTGTGAACTCGCTGGCCACCTTCGTCGCCTTCGCGTCAGCCGGTTCGGCCACGAAGATGACGTCCACGTCGGAGATGTAGTTCAGCTCCCGGGCGCCGCACTTGCCCATCGCGATGACGGCCAGTTTGCCGTCGGCCTTCTCGTCGTCGTGGACGGAGCGCATCGCCACCGCCAAGGCTGCGGTCAGCGCAGCATCGGCAATGACGGTGAGCAGCTCCGTGACCTCCCGGTACGTCAGCTCCTCCTGGTCCCCGCCGACGCCCTTGAAGGAGGAAAAGGTTCCCGCCAAGTCAGCGGCGGCGACCCGCATCATCAGCGTGCGGTAGGCATCCTTCAGTGCCCGCTTCGCGTCGTTGCCGGCCTCAGCAGCGCGGTAGGTGCCCGGCGCGTCCAGCTCTTGCGTCGCAGTCGGGTCGCCGTCTTCCGGTACCGCATCCACGGCAGAGAGCATGGCGTGGAAGATCTCCCTGCTGTCCGGCAACGGCTCCGCCAGGAGTTTCCACTCCTCGGGGTGGGCTACCAGGTGGTCGCCGAGCGCGGTCGATCCTCCTAGGAGGGCGAAGAGCCGGACACGGAGGGTTTTATCGTCGATAAGCGATTGGCGCAGCTCCTCATAGGAATCACCGAGCGCTTCCGCGAGACGGTACGCCGTGTTGAGCGTCAGGTCGGGGCTACCGGCCGCGCCGAGCGTGTAGAGCACGTCGTTGTCGATCCAGCCGAGCCGCTCCAGATCCTCGGCGGCGTTCTTGCTGCTGAGGGATAGTTGCGCAGGTGACGGCGAGGTCTTGCGGGCCATTTCTTCTTACCTCCTTTGGATCTCTGGAGCTCTGCAACAGAGCGATCAGAGATTCAAATTGGTCTGCAGTTCCCACTTCGTGATCTGGTCTTCATACTGGTGCCACTCGTCCCATTTGGAGCGGAGGAAGAACTCGAAGACCTGCTCGCCCAAGACTTCTGCCATGAACTCGGACTTCTCCAGCTCGCGCAGTGCCTCGTCGAGGGAGCCGGGCAGGTCCTTGTACCCCATCGCGCGGCGCTCGCGGCGGGTCAGAGAGAACACGTCATCAACGGCGGGCTCGCCCAGCTCCATCTCCTTATCGATGCCGTCCAGCCCTGCCGCGAGCACTGCGGCGAACGCGAGGTAGGGGTTGGCGGCGGAGTCGACGGTGCGGACCTCGATGCGTCGAGAAGCTTCTTTGTGCAGGCGGTAGGTGGGCACGCGCACCATCGCGGACGAGTTGGACACTCCCCACGTCGCGCTCGTGGGCGCCTCCGAACCGAACTGGAGGCGCTTGTAGGAGTTCACCCACTGGTTGGTCACCGCGGAGATCTCGCTGGCGTGCTCGACGACGCCGGCGATGAACTGGCGGGCGGTCGTCGACAGCGAGTATTCATCGTCAGGGTCGTGGAACGCGTTCGAGTCACCCTCGAACAGCGACAGGTGAGTGTGCATCGCCGAGCCGTTGTGCTCGCGGAACGGCTTCGGCATGAAAGTGGCCAGCACATTGTTCGCCTCACCGACGGTTTTCACCACGTAGCGGAAGCTCATGATGTTGTCCGCCATGGTCAGCGCGTCTGTGTGGCGCAGGTCGATTTCCTGCTGCCCCGGTGAGCCCTCGTGGTGCGAAAATTCCGTCACGATGCCCATGTATTCAAGCGCGGAGATCGCTTGTCGACGAAACTGCGGCGCCGCATTCCGCTTCGCTTGGTCAAAGTAACCACCGTCATCGACAGGCTTCGGCTCCTTGTCCTCGCTGCCCTCGGTGAGCACAAAGAACTCGATCTCCGGGCTGGCCACGCACTCGAAACCGTCATCGGCAGCCTTGTTCAGTGTCCGGCGCAGGACCTGGCGCGGATCGGCGTAGAGCGGGCTGCCGTCCGGCATGGAGATATCGCAGAACATCCGGGCTGTTTGCATTCCGTCATCCATGTCGAACGGCAGCGGCTGAAATGTCGACGGATCCGGCAGCAGCAACGTGTCCGACTCGGAGATGCGCGAAAAGCCCTCGATGGACGAGCCATCAAAGCCGACGCCCTCGTCGAATGCGGTCTCCAACTCCGCCGGCGACATCATCACTGTCTTCAGCGAACCGAACAGGTCCGTGAACCACAAACGGATGAAGCGGATGTCGCGTTCTTCGACGTCGCGCAGGACGTTTTCTTGTTGGCTGTTCATGGCAACCAGCGTAGCGGGGACGCGCGCTAGGTTTCCCCGGGCCGCATGGTCCTTAGGTAAACTGGAGGTAAATTCCTCCGTTCGCACGAAAGTTGCTCGAAAGGCGATATCACCATGAGTTCTGGACTGGGTTCTGAGACATTTCTTGAGGTCGAGGCGAAATTCGCCGTCGACGATTCCGTTGCAGCGCCGGACCTGTCCGCGCTGAGTGGCGTGGACAGGCTCGGCCACACCGCGCACCACAGCCTGTCCGCGATCTACTACGACACCGCGGACCTGCGCCTCACCCGCGCGAAGATCACCCTGCGCCGGCGCTCGGGCGGCAACGACGACGGCTGGCACCTGAAGCTGCCCGCCGCCCACGGCCGCTTGGAACTGCACGCGCCGCTGGAGGATCTGTCCACGCCGCCGGCTCAATTGCTCTCCGCCGTGCGCGCTATTGTCCGCCGTGAGCCGCTCGCACCGATCGCGCAGATCGATAACAACCGCGCCGAGACACAGCTGCTGGGTGCGGACGGCGGCGTTGTCGCCGAGTTCTGCGACGACCGCGTCACCGCATGGTCCTTGCTGCCCGGTGGCCAGCAGACCTCCTGGCGCGAGTGGGAGGTCGAGCTCGGCCCGGCCCTCGCCGAGTCCCTAGACGGCGGCGCACTTATCCACGAGGCCACAACGGTGCTGATCAACGCAGGTGCACGCAAGTCCGCATCGGCTTCCAAGCTCGCCACCGCCCTGGGCACCTCCGTGAACAACGCGCCGGTTCCGCCCGCCGTCACGCCGCTTTCCAGCGACTCCCCCGCTAAGGCCGTCGTCGACTCGCTTCGCGCCCAACGTGACAAGCTCGTCGAGTGGGATCCCCGCGTCCGCAACGACGAATGGGATTCCGTCCACCAGATGCGCGTAGCCACCCGTGAGCTTCGCTCCCTGATGGAGACTTTCGAAGGCATCCTTGCCGGCCCGCAGCTGTCCCACCTTGAGTCCGAGCTCAAGGAGCTGGCCTCCCTGCTGGGCACCGCCCGCGACGCCGAGGTCGTCGAGGAGCGCTTCGTCGGCCTACTCGAATCGGACGACACCGGCATGGTCGACCCGGATGCCGACGAGCACATCCGCGGCGACATGCGCCGCGAGTACGAGCGCGCCCACCGCCGCATCGTGCGCACCCTCGACTCCGACCGCTACCTCCAGCTTCTCGACGACATCGACGCCTTGTTGGCCAACCCACCCCTGTCGCCAGAACTCGGTGGGGAGCCGGTGCCTGGCGCAGGAGCGCCGGACGCCTTGCCGGGTTCGGACGCTGCCGAATTCGACGCCGAATCCCCTTCCGCTGCCGCGGACTTCGAGCTCCCCGAGGTGGAGGCTGAAGCCGATGAGTCTGAGGGCGCCGAGCCCGAGGAGATCCTCTACGACCACCTCGCCACCGGCTACAAGAAGCTGATGAAGCGCCAGAAGAAGGCCGAGAAGTATTACCAGGACACCTCCCTGCCCCTTCACGACCGTGAAGAGTACGTCCACGACGTGCGCAAAGCCGCTAAGAAGCTGCGCTACTCCGCTAACGCCGCCAAGGACAGTGGGTTGAACGCCGGAAAGCTGTCGAAGGCGTGCAAGCAGCTCCAGGAGGTCCTCGGTGATTTCCAGGACGCGGTGACCTCGCGTGACCGGATCCAGCAGATCGCCGGCGAGGCTCGCACCCGTGGCGAGGACACCTTCGCCTACGGCATGCTCTTCCAGCGGGAGATCTCCCGCGGCAACGAGGCGCTCAAGGGGTACCCGGACGCCATCTCTGAGGTGAAGAAGGCGTTCAAGAAGGTCAAGCCGGTCAAGTCTGGCAAGAAGAAGTAGCGCCGCCCGGCCAGGCCAACCCGACCGGACCACCCCTTACCGCTTACTTCTCCCAGGACGCGGGCTCGCCCCAGTTGTCGTCAGCCTCGTCCTGGGCCTCGGCGCGCTTGTTGCGCTCCGCGGCGGTGTCGAGTGCGCGCTGTGCTTCCTCGCGGGTGTCGTAGGGGCCCATGCGGTCATCCCAGCCGCCGACTTTCCCCTGGGTGACTTCGCCGGTGGAGGGGTTGAAGTAGAACTTTTCGTCGCTCATAAGGGATCCTTTCAGTATCTGTCCGGCTTCGCGCCGAACACTTTCCGGCGTGCCGCCGGGATCACCTCAAGGCTACATGCGCGGTTGGTACTGTTGTGTGAGAAATCCTCCCCTCGGAAAGGACTGTCATGGCCGAATGGACTGCTGACTTCACCCCCGCCTCAAAGCGCATCGCCAAGGTCCACCGCGAAGTCACCAGCAGGGATCCGAAGCACACGGCGGATGCGCCAGGCACGTTCATCGTGGTGGGTGAGAATGCGGACCACTTCGGTGGGATCACCATTGCCGGACTGGCTTGGCACCGGGCGGCCGTGGCAGTGAGCCCGCGCACCGATGACACGATCTCAGTCCACGCCGAGTTTGCTTCGAGGGTCATTGAGGACACGGCCACGACGTCGGAGGTCGCGGAGCTGACAGAATCTCCGGACACGGATAGCCGTTACGCGGTGCGCTTCGGTGGGCTGGTGCACACGTTCGTCGGTAGGCAGATGCTGTCGCGTGAGACCGCCGGCATGGACATCACCGTGGTCAGTGACATTCCGCTGGGGTCGGGGCTTGGCGCGCTGCACGCAGCCGATACAGCGCTGGGGCTTGCCCTGCTCGCCGACGACGAAGAGATCGACTCGGCCCCACTGCGCACCCGCATCGCGGAGATCGCCAGCCAATCCGCGAAGACGTTCTCGCCGGTCCCGGTGCTGCGTGCCCGCCACTCGGCGGCGCTGCGCGGGGCGGAGGAATCGGTGAGCGTCATCGATTATTCGGACGGTTCGCTCACCCAGGCGCCTCACCCCAGCCGCGCGGGCGTCGCAATTTTCTCGGTCGCAGCTCCGTCCGATGAGTCTTTCGCCGATCAGGCAATCACAGAAGGTCGCACGCTTATCGACGACGCCTGCGCCAACTTCGGTGTACCTTCCCTGCGCCAGCTCCCCGAAGCGGTGGATCGTGTGGTCGAGTGGGTCGACGCGCGCCGCCAAGTCTACGGTGCGGACTCCGCCCCGACCCCGGAAACTGCGCGCGCGTGGGTGACGTTCAGCGAGGCGGAAACGCAGCAAGCGGCTGCCGCAGCGAAGGCCTTACGCAGCATGCGTATCGACGACTTTTTCGCCGTCCTCGACCAGCCCCTCCCCACCCCGGGCCTCTCGGTGCCCGACCAGTTGATCCAGCTGTTGGAGCTGCGCGGGGCCACAGCCGCGCGCCCGGCTGCTGCCGGCATGTCTCAGGCAGTGCTCGCATACGTGCCGGCGGAGAAGGCGAGCAACGCGATCGCCGACCTTATCGACGATGGGCTGGACGTGATGGACGTGCAACAGGGCTCGGCCGCGAAGGTTTTATCCTAGCGCAGGCTGCAAGCTAGTCCGCCGGCCAGGCGAACACGACCTCGCGTTCCTCGACGTCCGCACGAATGAGGGACATGGTGGCCTCGCGGGGCTCATCGGGGTGGCCGAGGCAATCGGCGAGCACGGGCGGGTCGATGACGAACACCCTGGCCTCGTCGTTCTCCTGGTCAGTCCGCAGGATGACGCCGTTGAAGTTGTGACCCACCCACGGCTGCAGCACTGTGGCCTCGGTGAGGTTGAGGCACGCCCGGTCCACTGAGTTCGCCAGCTGGGAGGTCCGGCCCATGGTTTTGATCACGCGCGGGGCATCCTGCTCCACCCACTCCGGAACCGGCTCGCCCTTGCAAAGGGCCAGGCAGACCTCGGTGGCGTAACGGTCAATAAGACGCCGCAGCGGTGCGGTGACGTGCGAGTAGTGTCCGCCGATGCCAGCATGAACCTCTGGTTCCTTCTCGGTCAGGTCGACATACCCGGCACCCCGCAGCAACTTCTGGGCCTCGCGCATCACGGCCATTCCCCGGGGCGTGGCGGCGTTGACGGTGTGGAGGAAGAGGCCGATGTTGGCGCCGTCGGGAAGCGAATAGCCGAGTGCACGCGCTTCAGTGCGAAACGTGCTCTCGGCCGATTCCTCTGCGGGACGCAGCGTGCGCAGGAAGCCCACCGATGCTTCACGCATCATCTCTCCGGCTGCCATGCCCGTGAGCAGGGAGATCTCCGAGTTGTAGTCCATGACTTTGTGGCGAGGTTCGATGACCAGCTCGAATTGACCGTCGTCAAGCTCGACGACGCGGACCGACGGCACGCGCAAGTTGATCGCCCTGCGTCGGAGTGACGACGCTGCGCGCAGCTCGCCGACCTCCGGCAACAACGCGATAGATGGGTGAACGCGGCCGGCGTCGAGGTCTGCCTGGACCCCGTCGTAGTCGAGTCGCGCAACGGAGTGCACCACCGCCCGCTCGATGTGCGTGCTGGCGAGCTCGCCGTTGGCGTCAAGGTCGAACGTCCACAACACCGCTGGCCTATCGACGTCCGGAAGCAGCGACGCACTGCCCTCACTGAGCTCCTCCGGGTGGAGGCGGGCAGGTTCATCGGGCAGGTAGATCGTCTGGCCGCGCACCAGGGACTCCTCGTGCAGGGGGCTTCCCGGCTCAATGAACGCCGCCACATCCGCAATCGCGTAGAAAACGCGGTAGCCGGAGCCATGCTTCTCGATGCACACCGCCTGATCCAGGTCCATGGACCCCGCCGGGTCGATGGTGACTAGCGGGATGTCGCGGGCGTCGATACGCTCCCCCGCATGCCGGTCAGTCGCGTTGGCTGCAGCCTCGTGCAACTCGGGGCTGAACTCCGTGGGGACGTCGAACTCAGCGGCAATCGCGCGGAAGTCGAGAGGGGCGGCGTAAAGCTTCATAGCGGCCAATTGTTGCAGAAAACACTCTTGAGCGCGGGGTTCACTTGCGGTGTCTTGCACACGCCGCGCAGCTTTCCAGATATAGTTTGCATGCTTGTCCCGGCCAGGAATTCTGACCTGGTGTTTTTCTGAATACGATTCCAGCCCGCTGCAAACTAAATCTTAGCCGAGTCGTCCGCGTGAGAAACAGGGCGAGTGAGCCGGCCTGTGAGCCGGATTCTGTTCCCTGAGCGCAGCCCAGGGCGGCGATCATCCATCTAGGACGCCCATTACTGAGCGTCTCGAGCAGCTACCTTCGAACATGGGCGGGCAGCCTCATCACGTCCGACGACCTCTGCCAAAAGGCAGGGGTTCTTGCCTTGCTCCCAGTGGGGTTTACCTGGCCGCATGCGTCACCGCACACGCCGGTGCGCTCTTACCGCACCCTTTCACCCTTACCTGCGTTGCACCCGGCGATGCCGTGCGCAGCGCCGGCGGTCTACTTTCTGTTGCACTTTCCCGCGGATTGCTCCGGGTTGCCGTTAGCAACCACCGTGCCCTGTGGAGTCCGGACTTTCCTCGACCCGCGCCTTTTTCCTGTGGAATGGTTCGCGGAGCCGCGATCACCCAGCCGACTCACTCGCAAGGCGTAACTGTACCCCTGGGCGGGCAGTTTGCGGAAGTTCTCCTGAGGCAGGCGGGGCCGGGGCCGTGGGGCTGGAATACCGCTCAGACATATGCGCTAGAACGCATGCTTTTGACCAGGGTGTTTACCCGAGCAGTATTCCGGAAAGCGCCCAGCAGTATTCCGGGTCCACAGGGGTTGCTTTAGCGGAAGTGTGCGACGTCGTTAAAAGAGCGCAGCACACCCATGTCGCCATAGAACTCGACCACGGAGATCGATGCCAAGTCCAGGAACATGTGCTTGAAGGTGTCGGGCCCCGAGGAAAGCGCTTGCCTGATCACAGACTTGATCGGGGTCATGTGCGTGACCACGAGCACGGTCTTCCCCTCGTGCTTTTCCTGGACCTTCAGGCGCGCCCGCGTGACCCGGCGGTGCAAGCCGGCCAGGGACTCCCCCTCCGGCGGTGCCTGGTTGGCGGACCCAATCCAGGCTGCGAATTCATCGGGGAACTGCTTCTCGGCCTCCGCACGAGTCAGCCCCTCGAAGGAGCCAAAATCGACCTCCCTGAACCCCTCGACGGTCTCGATCTTCTCGGCGGGCATACCGAGAGCTTCCGCGCAGGCGGCTGCAGTTTCCTGGGCGCGGGTGGCCGGGGAAGCGATGATCGTGTCGATCGTGCCCATCTCGGCCAGTGCTGCCGCTGCCCGGCGCGCCTGCTCCTGCCCGGTCTCCGTGAGAGCCGGATCCGAGGAACCGCTGTACGCCTTGCGTGCGGAGTGTTCCGTTTGACCGTGCCGAAGCAACACGAAACGGGTACGCGGCGCGTCTGCGGCAGATGTGCCAGACCAGTGGGCGGGTCCGCCGACGGTATGGGAGGCACCAGGCTTGTCGCTTTTTTCACCAGCACCTTCCCCACTTGTTGTCGCATCAATTATCCCCGGCGCATGTCCGGCTGCGGCGGCGTCCATCGCCACGTTGGACAGCTCATCAGCCTTCTTGTTCTTCGCACGGGGCACCCAGGTGTAGGTGACGGAGTCGAACCCGGCGGCCAGGTCACGGGCCTCGAAAGCCAGCTTCTTCATGTCCGGGTGTTTGATCTTCCACCGGCCGGCCATCTGCTCGACGACCAGCTTGGAGTCCATGAACACGTCCACGTCGGTGGCCCCAAGATCCCGCGCGGCCTCCAGCCCGCGCAGCAGACCGCAGTATTCCGCGACGTTGTTGGAGGATTTCTTTCCTACGACGTAGGCGATTTCGGCCAGCGTTGCACCGGAGGCGTCGTAAAGCACACTGCCGGAACCCGCAACTCCCGGATTGCCGCGGGAACCGCCGTCGGTGTAGAGGGTGACCTTCATCGGATGAGCAACGTTCCGCAGTTCGGGCAGGTGGGAAGCTCGTCCTCGGGGACGGCGAGCACCTCGTTGCGCTCCGCGGGCGGGAGCTGGAGGAAGCAGGAACCGCAGGTCCGGCCATTAAAGTGCGCGGCGCCGACAGTGGCGTAGACACCGAGAACGTCGGCCGGCAACGACGCGCGCAGGGCCTCGATGTCTACCGGCTCTTCCTCCGGCAGGGCGTCAACGGCGCGGCGGGCGGCTTCGATGCGATCATCCAGCTCCGCGAGGGTCTGAGCGCGAAGGTCACGGTTACCGCGCAGGGCTTTGACCTCGCCGTGGGCTTCCTTGAGTTCGTACAGCAGGTCCGCAATGCGGGACTTCGCGGCGTAGCGGTCGCGCTTGAGGTCCTCGCGGCGCTCCGGGTCGGTCTCCGCGGAGAGCTGGTGCTTGTCGTCGAGCTCGCGCTTTTTCAGTTTGCGCTCGTCCTCCTGGATGCGGAGGATGTCTGCTTCGACGTCATCAAGCGCGAGCTGCGCGGCGGCCGCGGCGTTGGCCAGGGACGGGCGCTTCGCCAGCAGCTCGTCGAGTTCCTGCTGTTCCGGGGAGCTGCTGGGGTGCGCGGCGGAGCGCTCCGCCTCCGCGAGGGCCAGGAGGTCGCGTTGCTTGTCGGGATCCAGGTGCATAGTTGTCTCCTAACTCTTCGGGTGCGCGGAAATAGTCCACGGGTCGGTGTGCAGAGTGATGATCTCCGTTTCTACCTCTGGGCACGCCTCCGCGACAACCTCGCTGGCTTGGCTCGTCCACGGGAACTCGCTGGCCCAGTGCGCAGTGTCAATCACGGCAGGCCCGCCGGCGCGCAAATGCTCGTCGACAGGGTGATGGCGCAGGTCAGAGGTGACGTACACATCCACGCCGAGCGTGGACACAGCGTCCAGGAAACTGTCGCCCGAACCCGATGACACTGCCACCGTTTGCACCATCTGGTCCGGGTCACCGGCAGCGCGCACGCCCCACGCAGTCTCCGGCAGCGCATCGGCGACCTGCTGCGTGAACGCGCGCAGAGTCATCGGCTCCGCGAGCTTTCCGACGCGCCCCAGCCCCGTCACCGTCTCCAGGTCCACGGTGGACTCGAGCGTGACGACGTCGAATGCCGGCTCCTCATACGGGTGCGCCCCACGCAGTACCGCTGTGAGCTTGCCGCGTAGTGAAGACGGTGCGACGAATTGGACGCGGGTTTCCTCGCCGGTGAAGTGCTCACCGACGTGGCCGTCTGTTGGATCCGCGCCTTCTTCGGGGGTGAAACCGCCCCGGCCGTCCCACTCGAAGGCGCAGTGGGAGTAGTTGCCGATGTGGCCGGCGCCTGCGTCGAAAAGCGCCTGCATGACGCGGTCGACGTCGCCGGGCGGAATGTGAACGCCCCACAGGTCCTGCGCGGCTGGGTCGACAACTTTGATGGGGCGGCCGGGCGTGATGCCGACGAGTTCGGCGAGCTTGTCAGAAACGCCCGGGCGCGCAGAATCGGCGTTCGTGTGCGCAGCGAACAGCGCGCAACCGCCGCGGATGAGCGTGTGCACGACCTTGCCTTTCGGCGTGTTCGCAGCCACCGAGGTCACCCCGTGCATGAGCAGTGGATGGTGGACCACCAGCAGGTCAGCGCCGAGTTCCACTGCGCGCTCTGCGACAGCCTGCGTGCAGTCGAGGGCGAACACGACCTTGCGGGCGGGCTCTGCCGGATCCCCGCAGATCAGGCCCACCGCGTCCCAACTTTCTGCGAGACGCGGCGGGTAGGCGGTCTCGAGTGCGTGAACAACATCGCCGACGGTAGTCATGCGCTCCAGTTTAGGCTGTGTGGCATGACCACCCTCTTGTTGGACGTTGACGGCACCCTGATCGACTCTTTCCCCGGCATTCGCGACGGCTTCCTCCACGCCCTGGACACAGTCGGGGTCAACCACCCTTCTGACGAGTTCATTGCCCGGATCCCGGGGCCGCCGATGGAGGAAACGTTGCGCTCCCTGGGGCTTTCCAGCGCGCAGCTGCACGAGGCCTTCGACGCCTACATGTCCTTCACCCGCGCCGGCGGCTGGGAGCGGGCGACGGTGTTCGACGGGATCGAGGATCTCCTCGCCGGTTGGCGCGCGGACGGGTTCCGGCTGGTGACGGCGACGTCGAAAGGCGAAGGCTTTGCTCGCGCCATCCTCGAGCGGGAAGGCCTGCTGGATTACTTCGACTTCCTCGGTGCCGCGCAAGAAAATGGCCCGCGGCGCGCCAAAGCCGACGTGATTGCCCATGTTCTTGATAAGGTAAGTATCCCCAGCGGCACTGGGCTGATGATCGGTGACCGCGCGCACGATATCGAGGGCGCGGCCACGTTCGGCATTCCCACTGCCGCTGTTGCGTGGGGTTACGGTACTTCCTCCGAGTGGGAGCAGGCCGATTTTCTCGCGCACACGCCCGCAGAACTGGACACGATTGTAAGGAACTTCCATGACGCACATTGAATTCGTGTGCACAGGCAATATCTGCCGCTCACCCATGGCAGAAGTCATTGTTCGCGATGCGCTTGTCAGCGCCGGACTCGACCACGTCACAGTCACCTCCTCCGGCATCGGCGGATGGCACGTGGGCAACCCCGCCGACTCCCGTGCGTTGGACGAGCTCACCGCCCACGGTTACGACGGTTCCTCCCACCGCGCCCAGCAGTTCGGCGCCGCTCAGCTGGACGCCGACCTAATCGTGGCTCTGGACACCCGCCACATCTCTGAGCTGGTCGTCCGCGGCGTGCCCGAGGACAAGATCCGGTTGCTGCGTTCCTTCGATCCCTCCTCCCCCGCCGACGCCGGCGTGGCGGACCCCTACTACGGCGGGCCGGAAGGCTTCACCACCACGCGCGAGCAGATTGAGGCCGCCGCGCCCGGCATCGTGGAATGGGTCCGCGAGCGCGAAGCCTGATTGCGCGGATTCGGCCCCGTGCCCGCGGGCTAATAGGCTTGAAAGCGTGAGTGCGCCAAAGACCCGAACCGGTTCCGTGTGGAAGTCGTTTTTGACTCCCGGCTGGGTCATCGCGTTCATTCTGGCGCTCGCATTTTCCTGGTTCGCCATCACATGGCTGTCGCCGTGGCAGTTGAACAAGGACCACGACATCGTCGAGCGCAACGAGCGCATTGAGACCGCCTTCGAAGCAGACCCCGTCCCCGCCGCCACGCTTCTCGACGGCGGCTACGACCCCGCCGACGAATGGACCCGGATCTCGCTGACCGGCCGTTACGTGCCCGATGACGAGGTTCTGCTTCGCCTGCGGCCCGTCGACGGAGCCCCAGCGTTCCAGTCACTGGTGCCCTTCCAGCTTGACGACGATTCCAGCACCGTCATCCTGATCAACCGCGGCTGGGTGCCTGCCGAAGACGGCGGCACGACTGTTCCCGAGTTGCCCGCCCCGCCCGCGACCGAGACAGTCACCCTCAACGCCATGATCCGCACCCCGGAGGACCCCCACCCCGAAGGAGCCACCCAGGATCAGGGCTACACCATGGTGCAGTCCATCAGCCCCGCTCAGATTGCCGAGCTGACCGAGTCAGGCTCGGATTTCGCCGAGCCCTACGCCCAGCTGCTGTCCGACCAACCAGGCGTTCTCAACCCCGTCCCCCTGCCGCAGCTCGACCGCGGCAACCACTTGTCCTACGGGTTGCAGTGGATCGCCTTCGGCATCATGGCACCGGCCGGCCTGATCTACTTCCTCTATTCCGAGGTGCGCGAGCGCCGCCGCTACCGCCAGGAGCAAGAAGAACTCGCCGAGCTGGTCAATCCCATCGCCGATGACTCCCCCGCCCCCGCGCCGGTTTCGTCGTCAGCCTCTGGGACGACCGAGACTGAACCCAAAGGCCCGGTGGCGACAGCAGCTCCTGCCCGAGCTCGGTACGGAAGTTCACGCACGAACCCGTGGGCTCAGAAAGAAACCGAAGAGCGCTTCTAGAGCTCTCTCGGGTTTTCAAAGGTTTCTAGGGTTTTGTTGGGTGACGCGCCTGCGTGCTAGCATCGTCGACACGCGCGCCGTTAGCTCAGCTGGAAGAGCAACTGGTTTACACCCAGTAGGTCGGCGGTTCGAGCCCGTCATGGCGCACCACAAAAGGAGAAATCACGCCCATCCGCACAACGCGATGGGCGTTTTCTTCTCGCCTATGTCTCGGTGGTCTTGTCTTCGTCGAGGCTGGGGTGAGGTGCGAGGCCCTTAAAGGTTCGCTTGGACGAGACGTCGCGAGCCAACGGCTCTCGTGCATGCTCGGGGGTAGAGATTTGGGGGTGCTTAAAGGGGCTTTTCAGCAGGGGTGTGGAATCTCACAGGGCTAGTTGCGGGCACCCGCAGAGCGCAGGCAAGACCCCTGCCAGTTCCCCAGGCGGTCCGCCTTAGTCTGCACGAGTCCAGCGAGCTGTGCGGACTCAGAGATGTCGCCGGGGTGGACCTCACCAGCCTGGTTCGCACCCGGGGTGAGCAGCCAAATTCGACCAGATTCGGAAAGGTTTCGAGTAGCGTCGACCAGCGCATCGACGAGGTCCTCATCGTCAGCGCGGTGCCATAGAAGGACGACGTCGCAGAGCTCGTCGGTCTCATCGTCGAGAAGCGCCTCGCCGATCCGGTCCTCAATAGCCTCGGAGATCGACGAATCACAATCGTCGTCCCACCCGAGCTCCTGGACGATGTCGTCGCCGGAAATGCCCAGCTTATCTACGAAATTCTCAGCGCTACCGGCGCCCACTGTGTGCTTTCCTCCTCAAACGGTGACTAACAATATTGCCAGGATACCGCTCCTGCTGCGCCACGGCGTGCATAGACAAAAAGAACTACGCTAGAAGATGTAGACGTGCGGTGCCCCCGCAACCCGGGAAAGGCGCCGTGACGTGCAGCAAGAATCCCGTATCGGAGGTATGGACATGGCTGAAAACGACGTAGAAGTAACTGCTGGGAACGACTCCCAGCACGCGATCATTCGCGATGGAGTTGCTTCCTACATGCACGACCCGGACCCGGAGGAAACGAAGGAATGGATGGATTCCTTCGATGGGCTCCTGGAGAACTCTGATCCTGAGCGTGCGCGCTACCTCATGCTGCGCCTTTTGGAGCGTGCCGACGCAAAACGTGTTCCCCTGCCGTCGCTGACAACGACGGACTTCGTCAACACCATCCCGACCACGCTCGAGCCGGAGTTCCCCGGCGATGAGGCGATGGAGAAGCGCTACCGCCGTTGGATCCGTTGGAACGCTGCCATCATGGTGCACCGCGCGCAGCGCCCGGGCATTAAGGTCGGCGGACACATTTCAACCTACGCGTCCGCAGCGGCGCTCTACGAAGTGGGCTTCAACCACTTCTTCCACGGCAAAGACCACCCGCAGCACGGCGACCAGATCTTCGTTCAGGGCCACGCCTCCCCCGGCATCTACGCCCGTGCGTTCCTGGAGGGCCGACTGTCCGAAGATGACATGGACGGCTTCCGCCAGCAGCACTCCCGCGAGCAGGGCGGCCTGCCGTCCTACCCGCACCCGCACGACATGCCGGAGTTCTGGGAGTTCCCGACTGTGTCCATGGGCTTGGGCCCGATGAACGCGATCTACCAGGCACGCTTCAACAAATACCTGCAGGACCGCGGCATCAAGGACACTGCTGACCAGCACGTCTGGGCGTTCCTCGGTGACGGTGAGATGGATGAGCCGGAATCCCGCGGCTGCATCCAGATGGCCGCCAACTACGAGTTGGACAACCTGACCTTCGTGATCAACTGCAACCTGCAGCGTCTCGACGGCCCCGTCCGCGGCAACGGCCAGATCGTCCAGGAGCTGGAGGCCTTCTTCAAGGGCGCCGGCTGGGAAGTCATCAAGGTCATCTGGGGCCGCGAATGGGATGAGCTGCTGGAGAAGGACGAGGACAACGCTCTGGTCCACATCATGAACCAGACGCCGGACGGTGACTACCAGACGTTCAAGGCCAACGACGGCGCATGGGTCCGCGAGCACTTCTTCGGCCAGGACGAGCGCACCAAGAAGCTCGTCGAAGACATGACCGACGAGGAAATCTGGAACCTGCGCCGCGGTGGCCACGACTACCGCAAGGTCTACGCCGCCTACAAGAAGGCGCTGGAGACGAAGGACGGCAAGCCGACTGTCATTCTCGCCTTCACTGTTAAGGGTTACGGTCTGGGCCACACCTTCGAAGGCCGCAACGCCACCCACCAGATCAAGAACCTCACCGCTGAGGACCTGAAGCTCTTCCGCGACATGCAGGGCATTCCGATCTCCGACGAAGAGCTGGAGAAGGACCCGAACCTGCCGCCCTATTACCACCCTGGCGAGGACTCTGAAGAGATCCAGTACATGAAGAAGCGCCGCGAAGAGCTCGGTGGCTACCTGCCGGAACGTCGCGCGCAGTACACACCGCTTGAAGTACCGGACCTGGACAAGACTTACAAGGCCGTGTTCAAGGACTCCGGCAAGCAGGATGTAGCCACCACCATGGCGCTGGTTCGTACCTTCAAGGCGCTCATGCGCGACAAGGAGATCGGCCGCCGCGTGGTGCCGATCATCCCAGACGAGGCCCGTACCTTTGGTCTGGACTCCTGGTTCCCGACTCTGAAGATCTACAACCCGAAAGGCCAGAACTACATCCCGGTCGACCACGACCTGCAGCTGTCCTACCGCGAAGCGCCGGAGGGCCAGATTTTGCACGAGGGCATCAACGAGGATGGATCGTCGGCAAGCTTCCTCGCCGCCGCCACGAGCTATGCGACGCACGGCGAGCCGATGATTCCGATGTACATCTTCTACTCGATGTTCGGATTCCAGCGCACCGGCGACAACTTCTGGGCTGCCGCCGACCAGATGGGCCGCGGCTTCATCGTCGGCGCAACTGCTGGCCGCACCACACTGATGGGCGAGGGCCTGCAGCACCTCGACGGCCACTCCCCCATCCTGGCGTCGACGAACCCGTCGGTCATTCCTTATGACCCGTCGTTCGCCTACGAGATCCCCTACCTGGTCAACAAGGGCATCGACCGGATGTACGGCCCCGACGGCGGTGAGAACGTCATGTACTACCTCACCGTCTACAACGAGCCGACCCACCAGCCGGCCCGCCCGGACGACCTCGATGTCGAGGGCCTGCACAAGGGCATCTACCTGTACGACCGCGGTGCTGAAGACAAGGAGAACAAGGTCTCCCTCCTCGCCTCCGGCGTGGGCATGCGCTGGGCGCTGCAGGCACAGCAGATCCTGCAGGACGAGTACAACGTCGGTGCAGCGGTGTACTCCGTGACCTCCTGGACGGAGCTCGCACGCGACGGTGCTGCCCTGAACAAGGCTCGTCTGCAGGATCCGTCCGGCGAGCACGACGAGCCGTTCGCGACGAAGCAGCTCAAGCAGACCGAGGGCCCGTACATTGCTACCTCGGACTTTGCGACGGACCTGCACGAGCAGATCCGCCCGTACGTCCCGGGCCGCTACGTTGTCCTCGGCGCCGACGGCTTCGGTTTCTCCGACACCCGCGAAGCTGCCCGCCGCTACTTCAACATCGATGCTGAGTCGATGGTGGTTGCGGCTCTGACCGCGCTGGCTGACGAGGGCAAGATCGACATCTCCGTGGCCGCCGACGCAGCCAAGAAGTTCAAGATCGACGACCCGACGGCCGCCAAGCCCGACTCCGACTACAGCCCGGAGAGCGGGATGGAGTAGTCCGGGCCAACGTACCGGGTCAATGACCACCCTCGATCGCGCGAACGCCCGCTGCCCATTCTGTGCGCGGGCGTTCGTGTTTGAAGTTACGGTTGCGTTTGCCAATCGCGCGGGGGCGGTTTAGCTTAGAACCGTCTTAATATCCCGTAAGCTTTGCAAGGACCTACCATGACGACCTCCCAGCCGTACCCGAACCAGAACCCGCACCAGCAGCCGGCGGGCCAGCCCGCAGGCTCCTACCCGGCAGGCGGCCAGGCCCCTGCCCCGCAGGAGAACCAGAAGCCGGGCCGCTTCGACAACGCCAACTGGTACGCGCGCGCCGCGATGGCTTTGTCCATCATCAGCATCCCGCTTTCCAACCTTGCATCCTGGACACTTCCGCTCGCCATCATCTGCCTGTTCGTCGGTTTCGGCCTGGCAATCTACGCCCTCGTGTCCAAGAACGCACCGAAGACTGAGCGTTGGTGCGCGTGGGTGGCTGTTGGCATCTTCGCCTTCAACATCGTCGCTGGGATCATCGCGTTCTTCTTGGGATTCACGGGAGCGATCTAGCCCGCTTCACCATCCAGACCATGAATCGGGTCGCCGTTGGGCGGCCCCTTTCGCATGTTCGCTTATCGACGTCGCGTGGCAGCCTGGCCCGCTGCCGTCGATACGCATGTGCTCTTTCGCATTTTCGTGCCGTCCACACGTCAAGTAACTGGAGCCACTGCCGCAACACGCCAGCTGGCGTTTTACGAAGCCCTTCCAGACGGCACGAAAATGCGAGAATCCTTATGGATCCTAGACGGCAGGTAACCTGGACACATGGTTGAGCTCGCCATGATTTTCAGCATCCTGCTGGGCCCGCTTGGGTTGGTGTTCATGCTCGCTGCGATCCGGTACCACACAACAGGCGTCCCAGTGAGCCAGCTGCGGAAGCCCTTCGCGCTGGGATCCGCCGTGGGACTACTGGGCTTCATTACGTTTGCGCCGCTACTGGTATACGGATTCATGGCCATCGGATTCCTTGCAGCTCTGGCTGCAGGCATCGCCTCGGGGTGGCTGCTGCGGAATTCACCGCGGACCTGGTCGGCGGCCGGGCTGTTTGCCGCGACCGCCAGCTTCGCATGCATCGGTGCTGTGACCATCTGGGTAGCCATTGGGACGAAAAGCGCGCCACCGACTTCAGCTCCAGGCGACTTCGTCTTCGCAGCGTTCATGGGCGCATTCGGCGTGTGGCTGACGCTGTTCCCCTTGCTGTTATTCACGGCCGCGATCACCATTTACATCTTCCGTCCAGAACCCGCCGGACCAGCCCCGACTCCGTATGCTGGGCCAGCATGAATGGTTTGTCGGATGGGGCTGCCGCCCTGGCCCTGAGCCATGTGGTGCTCGCTGTGCCCCTGCTCCCTATCGTCGCGATTGCGGCGTGGCGACACGGTGGTTTGAAGAACATTCAGAAGCATTTGCTGCTCGGCCTTGGGGTTGGAGTCCTTGTGTGTGTAGCCGGGTTTTTCTTTGTGTGGGCCATCGGATTGATGGACCCACGACACTTAGAATCACCCTTGGCGTTCCTCGTCGTCGTAGTGCCACTGGCCATATGGATCGCTGCTAGCAACGTGGCGGGTCATTCAGTACCCGGGACTAACCGTTGGATCTCAGCCGCCTCGGCCCTTGCTGCTGGCGCTTGCCTCGGGTTCGGTTCCCCTGCATTGTTCCTGTACTACCACTTCGAACTGACATCCGGCATTGGCTCGATCGGGTTCTACAACCCCTTCGCGGCATTAGTAGGTGTCGCCTTAGTCTCATGGGCCGTAGTATTTCCGGGGACGTGGGCCGGTGCAGGGCGGGCAACACGTTGGAAACGGCCCCGGTGGCGCGATACAGATACAGGGACCCGATGGCACCATTTGTGATTGCTCAATCTTCCACGGGCGGAACCAACGGGGCGTGGGGTGCGGCGGGGCTCGCACTGCTGATCGGGATGATTCCATTCGCCCTGGTGACTACCGTGGGGTTTGCGCGCTACATGGCCGCGAAGACATCTGTCGCCGAGGCCGGAAAGGCTCTGACCATCGGCGCCGGGACAGGCCTAGTGGCCTGTTTCCCTTTCGTCATGCTTGGCGCGTTTTTCTTCAACTTCAGCTTTGTCCTCGGCATGATCTCCGTGCTCATACTGTTCGGGGCGGTTTTCTTCTTTGCGGGCAAGTTCTTATCAGAGTCGCCGCGCACCTGGTCCGCAGCCGCCCTCGTCGCGGACCAGCCGGGCGAATCGGGTCCACCACTGCCACCCGGACCACCGGAGCCGCCGTAGCCACAGCGCCCACGTTGGGGGCAAAGGTAGGTTGTTGCAAACGATAATAAATTCAGCTGCGGCCGTCTATAAGCGCAGGTCGAAGACCATAAGCGGCGCGGAACCTACTTTCCAAGTGCACTAATAGCGAAAATGCTAGATTCTTTTCCCATGAAGAAAACTGTCATTTCTCTGGCAACAGCCGTAACGGTGGGTGTTGCGAGCCTGTCTCCTGCTGTAGCAGAACCCGTGAATCCCGAACAGTCGACCCTCGGCTCGGCCGACACCGACGAGTCATCGACTTCCAGCGAACGTGACCAGTCGACGTCTAGCGAGGGCGACCAATCGTCGTCAAGCGAACGCGGTCAATTGTCTGACGGCGAAATCGCAGCCATCGTCCTTGTCCCGATCGTTGCTCTGGCCGCGATCGCTGGCGGCGCGTTCTGGGCAATCCAGAATGGAATGATCCCCAACCCGCTGCCTGGTGTTATTCCGGGTCCAGCTCCCAAGCCTGCGCCAGCTCTCGCTCCGAAACCTGCACCGGCTCCCGCTCCTAAGCCAGCGCCAGCTCCCGCCCCAAAGCCTGCACCTGCCCCGGCACCAAAGCCTGCGCCCAAACCCGCTCCCAAACCGTCCAAGTACTACCCGAACTGCCGAGCAGTCTGGAACGAACTCGGCCGCCCGATTAACTCTGGTGAGCCGGGCTACGGTAGCCACCTCGACCGCGACGGCGATGGAGTCGGTTGCGAAAAGCGCCCCCGTTAAGCGCTGACGCAGACGCAACGGTTCAGGCTAGCGGCGAAACACCGTTCATCACCCTTCCAACCTTTAGGGTGAGAGCATGAACCTGGAAGCCCGATTAGATCTGCACACTGTCGGTGTCGGTGCATGAGCGCAGTTGGAAATGCGGTGGCTTCGGCACTGTTGGGCCATCTTCTGCTCGCGGTGCCGCTTGCCGTCGTAATAGTCGTCGCAGTGCTACGACACCGCGCAACACGAACGCCGTTGACCGGCTTGACGCGACCTATTCTGGCGGGCTTGGGCTCGGGTGTGTTTTTGCTCGCCTTCTCAGTCGCGTTTCTGGTCGCTGTCCAAATGGTTGACTTCCAAGCGCTTCCAGAATTCGTGGAGACTCTGGCCCTTCCCATCCCGCTCATTGTTTTCCTGGGCATGTGGTTTTGCCTGGGTCTAATGCTGCCCACATCCCCACGGACATGGACCCCATCTGCTGCCGCTGCCGGCGGTGTATGCGTCGGATTCGCCTCGCCTTTCCTGCTTTACTGCAGCTATGAGGTGTACCGGAACCACGGTCAGAACGGATCCGCAGACATCTTCTGGATCATGCAGATCGCGGCCCTCGTTCCATGGGTCGCCTTTCCCGTTGTTCTCGTCCTGGTGGCGCTGGGGGTGTGGGTGAGGGATCGTCGACAAGCGATGCGTCCCGGGGCGACGGCGAACCGAAAACTTCTGCCCCTTTAGCCCTGTTCATCGTCGGTGGTCAAACATCGGAGGTTGCGGACCGGTCCGTCCGTCCTGCATACGGTTCCTTCCTGCAACGATCCCTGCTACCGAGCACAACGTCAGCAACGGGTAGACAAAGAGCCACCCGGCAAAAGGCATGATGAGGATGAGGGCACCGGCGGCTTGCGTGGTGCTGTAGTCGTTGTGAGGTTGCGAAAAGTAGAGGGAGTACAGCACTCCCGTAGTCAAAGCGGTGCCGACGTGGTGCCATAGCGAATGAGCGAAGGAAAAAGCGCCAAAAGGCTCGGCACGATCACGGCGACGGCGAGAATCACCGCAGCACCCAGCAGCTCCCCATCATCCATGGGCTCAGTATCGCAAAACGGTGCATGAACTGCTGCGGGATGTTTCACAACCAGACTCGCTTCGATAGCCAAAAGAAACATCTAGGCTTGAACCATGAGCCCCGAGAATCCTTTGGACCTGTTCATCGTCGGCGCTGGACTGAGCGGTGTCGACCTAGCGCACCATGTGAACGAGAATTTTCCTGACTGGAACTGGGAGATCGTCGATTCCAATAAGAAGGTCGGCGGTACGTGGGTGACCTTCACCTACCCCGGTATTCGCTCGGATTCGGATATGGCGACGTTCTCATTCCCGTTCAAGCGCTGGCCGCACAAGGGTAGCTTGGGCAGCGGCGAGAACATCCAGAAGTATGTCGAGGATGTTGCGCGTGAGGAGGGCGTATTCGACCGCTTGACGTTGAGCACCTGGGTGGAGCAGGCGAACTTCGACTCGAAGAAAGGCCTGTGGGAAGTCACCATGCACACCCGCGAGGACGGTCAGGACATCCCCGAAGGCCACACGGACGCGCCGACGGCTGAGCGCACGATCTGGACGAAACGCCTGCACTTCTCTTCCGGCTACTACAAGCACCATCGCGGCTTCACGGCGGGCATTCCCGGCGCGGACACGTTCGAGGGCACGCTCATCCACCCGCAGCGCTGGCCGGAAAACCTGGACCTAGCAGGCAAAAAGGTCGTCATCATCGGTTCAGGTGCCACAGCGATCACGCTGCTGCCAGCGCTGCATGACGGCGGTGCAGACGTGACCATGCTCCAGCGCACCCCCACCTACGTCGCTCCCCTACTCAACCGCGACAACTTCACCGCCGTAACCACGAAGATCATGCCGGAAAAGCAGGCGCTGTCCGCCGCCCGCGCGATGCACATTGTCCGCGACATGGCGCAGTATTGGATGTGCCAGATCTTCCCGTGGCCCGCCCGCGGCTACTTCATGGCGCTCAACCGCGCATACATCCCGTTCCGCGAGATCTTCAAGAATTTCAACCCGCCGTACGGCCCGTGGGACCAGCGCGTCTGCAAATCACCCGACGGTGATTTCTTCAAAGCAATGCAGGGCGGTGCGCGCGTGGTCACCGCGAAAATCAAGGAGATCACGCCCGACGGCATTTCGCTTGTCGACGCCCCTTCCCTCCCCGCCGACATCATCATCACCGCAACAGGACTGGACATCCAGGTCTTCGGCGGCGCCCGGCTATTCGTGGACGGTGAAGAAAAGACCGTTCCGGATGCCGTCGCGTACCGCGGAATGATGGTCGACGGGTTGCCCAACTTCTCTTTCACGGTGGGCTACCTGAACCAGTCGTGGACACTGCGGGCAGACTTGGTCTCCCGGTACATGTGCCGGTTGTGGTCGATGATGGATGAGGACGGCTACACCCAGGCCACCCCGCGTTTCCCGGCGGGCCTGGAAGCCGACATCCCGTTGATGAACATGGACTCCGGTTACCTCGTCCGCGCCCGCAAAGACCTGCCTACCCAGGCCGGTGTTGACCCGTGGATGTTCGCCCAGGATTACATCCGCGAGTACCGCGCGTGGGGGCACCCCGGCGCGGACCTCCGCGCGGATATGGTTTTCAGCTAGTTAGGGTGCTTAGTTTTCAGACTCGTCGATAAGCGGGTCGACGAGGCGGCGGATCGCTGTGGTCACAGCACCGGGTGCGTCGAGCGGCGGCATGTGCCCGGAACCGGGCAACACCTGGAACTTCGCCTGCGGCCACAGTTTGTGGAGTTCCTGCGACTGTGAGACCGGCGTGACTGTGTCAATGTCGCCGACGAGAATGAAGCCCGGAATGGTCGCGAGCACGTCGGCAGCGGCATGCTCGTCGTGGTCGCGGAGGTCATCGAAGAATCCCGAGTATGTATCCAACGGAGTCTCCTGGATCATGGCGGCGTGGAACTCCACGACGTCCCAGGACATTCCTGGCGCGTAGAAACCGACCGCCAGTACGGGCGCAAGCGTCTCGGTGACCACGACCCTCACGCTCTCCGACAGGATCGGCAGTGCCTGCACCATGCGGTAGAGCGCCGCGCCAGCCGTGCCGCCGAGGGCTTGGGGCATCCCGCGGTCGGTAAACGGGTCCACTGACGACGAGATCTGCACGCTACCGGCCAGATTGAGCTCACCGGCATACCGGCGCATCAACGACAGCGACACCGGCCCGCCGAGCGAGTGGCCCACCACAATGACCGGCCCGGTAATCCCGCGGTCCCGAACGACGGCAATGATGTCGTCCGCGGCGGCATCAACGGACAAATCTGCGCCCTGGTCGGCGGTGAGCCCGTGTCCCCGGTAGTCCACCAGCAGCTGCCGGACAGGAAGGTGCTGCAAAGCCCTGACCTGCATGTAGAAAGACTGCGAAGAGATGTTGAAGCCGTGAACGTACAAGACCGTCAGCGCCTCAGGTGATTCCGGCCCACACTCGTACCAGTGAACATTCAGACCGTCGTGGTTCGTGGCGCCGGTGCGCATACCGGTCAGGCCGAGGCGGCCCGAGCCGCTGTACAGCTCGCGACGCATCGCAATGAGCGTGCGCTGGGTGCCGGGGCTGAGGGCGCGCAGGTAATTAGGCATACGGGAATGGTATCTAGAATAGGGTCATGGAACTTTCACAGCGTCTGGACTTGGGCAAGCTCGGCCTCGACGCCACCACGTCGGACGAGCCGGCCCCGCTCGAAGGCGACACCATGGCCCAGCTTGCAGGGCTGTTGGTGCAGGTCGGCGCCGTCGAGGACGCTGATGAGATCAGCGGCACAGACACCCTGGACAGTCTCGGGGTCGACTCGTTGACCCGCATCGAGCTCGCCGTCCGCGTGGAAGAGCAGTTCGGTGTCCAGATCGACGAAGGGCTGTGGAACAGCTGGGCCACGCTTAGCGACGCCGCCGCCCACCTCGACCAGAACTCCTCACCCTAGGGTGAACGCCCCGATGCCTCTCGGCCCGGTGTGAACGATGTAGCGCACCAACCCATGCCCCGGTCTTTATAAGTCCAGTTCACAGCAATGTGCACGTCGACTAATGGGGCGTCTCGGGCTGAATCGTTCACACACGCGGCAGGAAGGACCCCGGCAACCATACCGGAGTGCCCAGCAGCGCTAGACCCTTGCCGAGAACCGGAACGTACCGGCAAGTTCGGTCAGCGCAGCCCGGAAGGTGGCCAGTTCATTGGCTGGGGCGTCAATGATCTCGCGGCAGCTGACGGTCGGTGCAACCCCAGCACGTCCCGGGTCGCGCGTCCACCGGGTGAACCAGCGGGTGTCCCAGATCGCGGCGTCATGAAGGTCGGCATCGTCGAGACCGGCGGCATCGAGAGAAAACTCGGAAAGCTCAGCAGGACTGAGGTGCTCGGCCATGAGCTCTTCTACGCGCAGGCGCAGGTGGCGGGGCATTCCGCTAATGGAGAGGACAGCCCGCTCCCGTGGCGCAACCGGGCTGAGGGTTGGTGCAGACAGGGCTGAGTCCAGAAGTGTGACAGTCATAGGGAAAGTCCTTTCATTGACGCGCGCATGCACGTAAGACGAGGATCGTCTTCCCCTACGTCCTCAAACGTTTCAAGAGTCTCGAAACGGCTCGGTGCAATTCTTCATGCGCTCTAGCCACACTGGCAACCCTCAACCTGCACTTGACACCCCCATTTACTCAAGTGCTAGTTGAGGGTTTTACTCGGTTTTACTCGGCTCGGCGGGCCCAGCCGCCGGCCGAGTCCTCGCCGTCCCGGTCGATGTAGACGCGGTACAGAGCGGCAAGGAACTCTTCTCGAGTCGCCGGATCGACCGCCTCTAACGCCTCGCGGACCTCGCCTTTGGTGGGCATCATTCCGTCGTCGTTAATGGGGTCATCCAGGAGGGCGTGTTCCTTGGAGAGGCGCCAACGTCGAAAAGCATCGGGCTCGAGCCGCGCGAACAGACGGTTGATTGTACCCAGCTCGGAGCTCGCGGGGACGTACCAACCCGCCCAGTAGGCGGCGGTACCCAGCGCGAACGCGATGAGCGGGGCGCACACCAGCGCAGCGGAGGGGTGCTCGAACGAGTAGAGCACCAGCGCGGTAACGGAGCCGACAATGGCAGGCACAACGTACATCTGCTGGTCGTTGAGGATGCGCGGGATGCGCCCAATGAGCACCTCACGAATAACCATGCCGCCGGTCGCGGTGATGATGCCCATGAGGATGCAGCCGATCCACGCCACCCCCGCCGAATACGCGGTGACAGTGCCGGTGGTGCACCAGACGCCGAGGATGACCATGTCCCCGTGGAAGCGGGTGAGCTCCCAGACGTACCCGCGCAGGTTGGCCAGGAATGCAACCAACGCGCCGATGAGCGCGATGGAGATGTACCAGGGGTCCGATAGCGCCGCGACGGGAGTATTGCCGATCATCGCGTCGCGCATCATGCCGCCGGCCATGCCGGAGATGATGGCGATGAGCATGAAGCCCACGGCGTCAAAACGCATGCGGCGCGCGACTGTGCCGCCGATGACAGCGTTGAGGAACACGCCAATGAGGTCGAGGACCGCGATGGCTTGGCCGACTGCGTTGTCAATGCCTCCGAAGTACATTCGGCTAGCTTAGCTGGTCAAAGATCCGCGTATTCGTCTCCTGCCACAGCGGCTTTGCCCAATCCCCGAATTCCTTGTCCGCGAGCATGACCATCGCTGTCCCCGCGCTTGTCGACGCCGACCATGCCGGCACCACCCACATGTACGTACCGGACATACCGAAGTGCCCGACAGTGTCTTCCGGCATGGTGCCGCCAGTCCAGTGGGGGCTCTTGTCGCCCTTGATCTCAAAGCCAAGCCCCCACGGGCAGGGTTTTTGCATGCCGTAACCGGGGACAATGCCGTTCAAGTCGCCGAACTGGTTGGTGAAGGCCTCTCGGAGCGTTTCTTCGGCAAGCAACGTGGGCGAAATGAGCTCGTCGGCGAACTTCACTAAGTCGGCGACAGTGGAACGCCCACCGTGGCCGGCGGAGCCGTAGATCTCGGTGTTGCCCATGCCGAGCGGCTCAAAGATGCCCTCGCGGGCATACTCGCCGAGGGTCATCCCAGTCTCTTCCTCGAGGAACTCGGCCAGCACCTCGAACCCAGCCGAAGAGTAAATGCGCCGCTCTTCCGGTGCCTTGCGGACCTCGTGCTTGAAGGCATCCAGTCCCGAGGCGTGCGCCAGCAAGTGCCGGACCGTGGACCCGTCCGGCCCGCAGGGGGTGCCCAGTTCGAAGACCCCCTCCTCCACCGCCATCAGGAACGCGTAAGCAGAGAGCAGCTTGGTCACGCTCATCAACTCGTACACACGGTCCACGTCGCCCTCGGAATCGCTAACGGTTCCCGTCAGGGCAGCGGAATACGTGACATCAGTCCAGCCAAGGTTCATGCACCCCAGACTAGCCCGCTTAACGCGGCAGCAACCCCTCAATGTGGCGAGGCCACCCATGAAGCACCCGCGACGAAGTTGGTTTTGAAGTCGAATTGAGTCGGCACGATCCGCACACCCTCATGCACACTGGGATGCATGAGCATTTCACTCGAACTAGCGGAAGCACATGTGGAGCAGATGCTTGACGACGCCATGCTCCTGGTCAACCAAGAGACCTACTCCTTCGATAAACCGGCGTTGGATGCGGGTTTGAAGGTGTTGCTGGGGCTCGTCGAAAAGCGTTTGGGCCCGTCCGATGACAAGCAGCTTCACGACGGCGACATCCGCGGCGACATCGCCGTGCTCACCTACAAAGGTGACCTGCCCGGCAACGTGGTCATCGCGGGCCACTACGACACGGTGTGGCCTGCCGGGGCCGTTGAAGCCTGGGATCCGCCCGCCCATGACGACCCGCGCGAGCGTCTTTCCGCGCCCGGGATCTTCGACATGAAGATCGGTCTGACGCAAGGCATTTGGGCACTGAAGCTGCTCAAGGATGCCGGCATCCCGCACCCGACCGTGACGTACATTTTCAACGGCGATGAGGAGATCGGTTCGCCGAGTTCGCAGCGCATCATTGAGAATGTCGCCACCGGCGCTGATGCCGCGTTCGTGCTCGAAGCAAGTGTCGACGGCAACGTCAAGGTCACCCGCAAAGGCATCGGCGACATCAACGTCACCGCCACAGGAATTGAGGCGCACGCCGGCCTCGAACCGGAGAAGGGCGCCAACGCCATTACTGCCCTGATGGAGTGGTGTCTCGAGGCGACGAAGTATGCCGACCCGGAGAAGGGAACCTCCATCAACGTCGGTGTTGTCGGCGGCGGCACCGGGGCCAACGTCGTGCCCGGATCTGCCTACGCCAAGCTCGATGTCCGCCACTGGGTACCGGAAGAAACACAGCGTCTCGACGCCGCCCTCGACGCCATCACATGGTCCGACCCTCGCGTGGAGATCACCGCCGAACGCAACTGGAACCGCCCGCCGATGGTGCACACCGAGGGCACTGAGGCTCTCTTCCAGGTGCTCAAGTCCCAGGCCGAAGCTTTGGGCCACTCTGACTTCGAGGGGGTTTCCGTCGGCGGCGGGTCCGACGCCAACTTCATCTCCGCAGTCGGCACACCCGTCGTGTGCGGTCTGGGCGCTGGTGGCGCTGGCGCCCACGCCCGGTACGAGTTCATCTACCCCGACTCCGTGCCGTTCTTCACGGCGCTGCTGGCCAACTCCATTGCAGCTATCGACGGGCCGGTCATCACCGACTAATCCCCTGGTGAATCGGATCTGAACCGCGAAAGACCTCCCGGACTCCAGCTCAATGGCTGGGTCGCGGGAGGTCTCGGTTTTACGGGACGCTAATCCCTAGGGTTTAGAACTTCGGGAGCTTGATACCGCCGATTCGCTCGAGGCAGTTCTGGATGTAGCCGTTGCGCTCGAAGCAGTTGTAGATGCCCACGAGGCCTGCCAGGCCAGCCAGCACACCGAGCGTGATCAGCACGATCTTGCCCATCGGCGAAGAGGACAGTTCGGACGAACCGGAGGAACCGTCAAAGAATCCCTTCGCGGAGCCCTCAGACGAGCCCTTTCCGGAACCTTCAGTGGAACCTTTCCCAGAACCATCAGAAGGGTTGGACGGGCCCTTCGGAGCCTCCTCGGTTGTCGTGGTCGTGGGTGACTGCGGCTCGTCTGAGTTTGTCGTCGTGGTCGGCTTCTCGTCCTGCTTATCAGTCGGCTCAGCCGCCTTGCTCGACTCGTCCTCCCGCTTCTCCGTCGGCTCAGCCGCCTTGCTGGACCCAGTGTCCTGCTTCTCGGACGTGGTCGAAGTAGTGCTCGACTCCTCGTCGTTCGTTTCAGACGTCGTCAAGGTAGAAGTCGTCGGCTTCTCGCTCTGCTCGTCAGTCGGCTCAGCCTGTTCGGTGGTCGTCGTCGTCGGCTTCTCGTCCTGCTTATCAGTCGGCTCAGCCGGCTTGCTGGATTCCTTGTCGTCCTTCTCGGACGTGGTCGAAGTAGTGCTCGACTCCTCGTCGTTCGTTTCAGACGTCGTCAAGGTAGTAGTCGTTGGCTTCTCGCTCTGCTCGTCAGTCGGCTCAGCCTGTTCGGTGGTCGTCGTCGTCGGCTTCTCGTCCTGCTTATCAGTCGGCTCAGCCGGCTTGCTGGATTCCTTGTCGTCCTTCTCGGACGTGGTCGAAGTAGTGCTCGACTCCTCGTCGTTCGTTTCAGACGTCGTCAAGGTAGTAGTCGTTGGCTTCTCGCTCTGCTCGTCAGTCGGCTCAGCCTGTTCGGTGGTCGTCGTCGTCGGCTTCTCGTCCTGCTTATCAGTCGGCTCAGCCGGCTTGCTGGATTCCTTGTCGTCCTTCTCGGACGTGGTCGAAGTAGTGCTCGACTCCTCGTCGTTCGTTTCAGACGTCGCCGAAGCATCGGTTGGTGTCGTCGGCTCGGCCTCCTCCGAAGCGGACGTTGTCGTTTTCGGAGTCAACTTCTCCTCCTCAGACGTCACCGGTGCAGACGATTCCTGGGTTGTAGGGGAGACCGGAACCGACTGTTCTTCAGTCGACTCCTCTTTTTCAACGATCTTTACAGCCGGAAACGGAGTTGCAGCTGCTTTCTTACCGCCAGGGGCGGTGTAATCCTCAGAGAGACCGCAGCGAACCAACGCGTTGATGTTTTTCTCTGAGAAAAACACCTTCGTGCTCCCCTGGACCAAGCCCTGTACGAATGCGTCGGGGTTGAGCGTTGTAGCATCCGTCTTCCGGATGGATGGTTGTACGGTAGAGCCAGGCTCACCAGTCGCCTTGAGCTTCAGCGTCACCTTAGGCAGCTTCTCGTCGCCCGGCTTCAAAATCTCTGCACCACCGTAGAACCAGCGTCCCTCGTTACTAGCTACCCACTCGGCGGGGTTATCGCCAACGTTCTTCCCGGTAAACCCCACCGGACCGACCTCGACAGGGTCTTTGCGTTGTTGCTCACCGACAAAACGAAGACGACCCCCCTCTTCAAGAACACTGAATTTACGAGGAGTGTTTTGATCAAATTCGAAAGAAGTGAGCTCGACGTTGTCCGGAAGATCGATCCACAGATTGGCTTGGGATAAACGCTTTACGGCAACCGTTTTTCCTTGCGCACTCATGACAGTGGGAAAAGCGACTGAACCGGGGTCAATTACGTACTCGAATTCCTCGCCAACCTGCACAGTGTCAGGTGCGGTTGCTTTGAAAGCGAGTGCAAAGTCATTACCGAGATCAAGGGAGGTTCTTGCAAATGCAGCGCTACCCTTCGGTTGAACATAGCAAGCAAGCGGCAGATTAACGTCAGTCGTCGTCGCCTCTTGAGCAACGGCGGAGGGAACAACCAGCGCAGATACCGCGATGGCTCCCGAGGTGAAGCCGGCGAGCGCGCGGCGGAGGTTCATCTTCATTGTGTCTCCATGTGGGAAAAGGCGAACGCCGGGCGCAACGACCGCGTTGAGCGAGGCGAACGGGAAAATGACAGGCAGTCCATAGACAGCGGTTTGACAGTTAACCGCAAGGACTTTCCTGACTATATCACCAACACGGAAACTAAATTGGCCGAGTCGGAAAACCAGGCACATGACACCGAACACACGGGTTCCATGCCTAATAAGTGGGGCCAGCGGGGCTCGAACCCGCGACCAACGGATTATGAGTCCGCGGCTCTAACCGACTGAGCTATAGCCCCTCGCAGCGAGTCAGTATATCCGCGCGCGCTCAGCCCAATGAAACCGGGCACCACACTACCGAACGAAGCCGAAAAGCGCGTACTTACTGGCGATTTGTCACTGTGAACACCTACGGGCTAAAGTAGCAAAACGTTGCACAGCAGCATTCCCGCATAGCTCAGTTGGCAGAGCATTCGACTGTTAATCGAAGGGTCACTGGTTCGAGCCCAGTTGCGGGAGCAGATTAACCCAGCACAGGAATGCGCTGGGTTTCGTCGTTAAGCGAAAGCCTCGCTCTCGACGAACAACTGCGAGCAGGTAGACTCGGGCGCATGATTCAGTTCGTCGTCGGAGCAGCAGCCGGGTACGTGTTTGGCACGAAGGCGGGGCGCAAGCGATACCACCAGATCGTCGACACCACCCAGAAAGTGGTCAATTCGCCTGTGACGCAGCAGGTTGTCCGCTCGACGCGCAAAGCCATCGCGAATCAGCTCGACCCGGAGCCGCGTATGCGCGAGGTGAAGGATCTCAAGCGCGGCAAGAAGAGCACCGGGCCGGAGCTCGAGCACGAGATTTACGAACCCGACGAGGATTAGAGCCTAAACCAGCCCCGCGACAATCCCGTCGAGGATGTCTTTTTCGCTGATCACGAAAGACACGGCTCCGTGCGCTTCGAACGCGGTCATCATCTGCTCGACGATGACAGACCCGGACCCGATGACGTCGGCACGCCCGGGGTGCACCACGGGGTTCGCCGCACGTTCCTTCGCTGTCACTGACCGCAGCCATCCGGTGACTTCCCGCATCCGCGCAAACGGGATGTCGGACATGTGGATCCGCTCGGGATCGTAGGAATCAAGGTCCTGCGCCAGCGCGCTGAGCGTGGTGAATGTTCCCGCGCACCCCACAAACGTCGCAGCCTGCGCGACAGGCACGGTCTCCGCGGCCTCCGCCATTTGCTTATCGACGTACCCCCGCGCCTCACTCGTCTCCTCCCCCGTCGGCGGATCACTGCGCAGGATGCGCTCCGTCAACCTGACGCAGCCCATTTGGGTGGAGTAAGCACCGAGGATCTCCCCCGCTGCGGTACCGACAATGAACTCAGTCGAACCGCCGCCTAAGTCGATGACGCAGAACGGGCCGCGGTCAGAATCAATGTCGAGGGTCGCGCCCGTGAACGACAGGTCCGCTTCCTCTTCCCCGCTGATGACTTCGGCTTGGGCGCCGTCTTGTATGCGGCCGAGAAGCTCGGCGGTCATGCCGAAAAAGTCGTCACGGTTGGACGCATCGCGGGTCGCGGAGGTGGCCACCATACGCACGGCGGATACGCCTTCAGCCTCCATGCGGTCGACGTACGCGGCGAGAGCCTCGCGCGTGCGCTCAATGGCTTCGGGAGCGAGGCGACCGGTGGCGTCCACCCCCTGCCCGAGACGGACGATGGTGTTTTCGCGGGTGATTTCCCGAAGCGCACCGTCCTCCTCGATGGCGCCGATAAGCAAACGGATGGAGTTCGTGCCGCAGTCCACAGCCGCGACGGTTTTCCCGGCCGTCATGCCAGGCCCTCCCCTGCTTCCTCGAGCGTGATGCCGAGATCGTCCAATGTCGGCCAGTCTTCCGGGATCGCGGTGCCGCGCATGTTGCCGTGCTCGGCTGCGAGAGCGACCGCTTCCGTGCCCAGGCGGACGCGGCCTGGCCCCTCTGCCAGCGCGTAGGCGATCAGGACGTGCAGGCACTTCACCCGGTCCGGCATGCCACCACCGGAGAAGTCGGTGCCGAGGTCCTCGATGGCGTTGCGTTCGGCCAGGTAGTGCTCGTGGGCGGCACGGTAGTCCGCCTTGAGGTCTGGGTCGGTGCCCAGACGGGATTCCATCCACTTCATCACCTGCGCGACCTCCAGGCGGGAAGCCTCAGCGGTCAGGCGTGGGTCGGTGAGGTAGTACAGGGTGGGGAACGGGGTGCCGTCGTCAAGCTTGGGCGCGGTCTTGACCACAGCCGGTTGGCCGTCGGGCGTGCGGTACGCGATGGCTAGTACGCCGCGCGGCTCGCGCCCGAGCTGGCGGGCGACAATCTCTAGGTCTTCCCTCATGGACGCTATTGTTCCACAGGTGCTTCAGCCGGCTCGGCCGGTGGTTCCTCGGGCGCAGGTGCCGGTGGCTCTTCGGGTGCCGGAGGCTCTTCAGGCGCGCCCTCGGTCTCGGGTTGCTTTTCCGGGATCTCGCGGAGCGAATCCCATATCACGGTGTGCCACGGGGTGTCCGGGTCAATCTCGTCACCGCGCGACGTTGTGATTGCATCCGACTGCATGCGCGGGTCGATGATGCGCCACGCCGTCTCACCGGGCGCCATCATGCCTAGGCGTCGGCGGGCTTCCTGTTCAACGTAAGCGGGATCGTTGTAACGATCGATTTTCTCTTCGAGCTCAGTTTTTTGCTGCTTCTTCGATTCGATCGACGCTTCCAACCGGGCGATCTCTTCGCGGCCGCTGTAGTAGTTGCGCAGGGGCACCGCGATAGCAATCAGCACGATCAGCACCACGGTGATCAGGACGGCCACGCCGACAATGTCGCCTTTGAGCATCTCCATGCGGCGCGGTTTCTTCGCGCGCGCCTTGGCCCGTGCGGCATCACGGCTGGCAACCGGCACCGTCCGTGGTAGACGGTGCGGGGCGCGGCGTGCGCTGCGCTCGTTCGCGCGTTCAGGGGTGCGCTGCGGGTCACGCTGCGTTCTACCGCCGCGTGCGTTACGCTGCGCCGCGTCGCGCCCTGAGTCGCGTGGGGATCGTGTGGCCATAGTGAATACGAAGTGTACTCGCGCCCACCCCACGACCCCGCGCGACGCGCTGCGGGGCAACGCTCAGAACATTGCCCCGGAAACGAACGCTACTTGTTGTAGCGCGGGAAAGCGTTGCGGCCGGCGTACACAGCAGCCGGGCCGAGCTCTTCCTCAATGCGGATGAGGCGGTTGTACTTCGCCACACGCTCAGAGCGGGCCGGAGCACCAGTCTTGATCTGGCCGCAAGACAGCGCGACAGCCAGGTCGGCGATGGTGGTGTCCTCGGTCTCGCCGGAGCGGTGGGACATCATGGTGGCGTAGCGGTTGCGGTGCGCCAGCTCGACAGCGTCGAAGGTCTCGGTCAGGGTGCCGATCTGGTTGACCTTCACCAGCAGAGCGTTCGCAGCGTTCTGCTCGATGCCCTTGGCCAGGCGGTCCGGGTTGGTGACAAAGAAGTCATCGCCAACGATCTGCACCTTGTCGCCCAGCTCCTCGGTGAGCTTGACGTAGCCGCCCCAGTCATTCTCATCCAGCGGATCCTCAATGGAGACGATCGGGTACGCCTCAACGAGCTCGGCGTAGACCTTGGCCATTTCCTCTGCGGAGTGCTGACCGCCCTCGAAGTTGTAGGAGCCGTTCTCGAAGAACTCGGAGGAAGCCACATCGAGAGCCAGGGCGATGTCGGCGCCCGGCTTGTAGCCAGCCTTCTCGATGGCCTCAACGATCAGATCAAGTGCAGCGCGGGTGGAGTCGACCGAGGGGGCGAAGCCGCCCTCATCGCCCAGGCCGGTGGACAGGCCCTTGTCCTTAATCACGGACTTCAGAGCGTGGTAGACCTCTGCACCCTGACGCAGCGCCTCGGTGAAGGTGTCGGCACCGATCGGGGCGATCATGAACTCTTGGACATCCACGCCAGAGTCTGCGTGTGCGCCACCGTTGAGGATGTTCATCATCGGCACCGGCAGGACGTGCGCGTTCGGGCCGCCGATGTAGCGGTACAGCGGCAGGCCAGCGGAGTCAGCAGCAGCCTTGGCATTCGCCATGGAGACACCCAGGATCGCGTTAGCACCGAGGTTCTTCTTGTTGTCGGAGCCGTCCAGCTCAATCATGGCCAAGTCAAGGACACGCTGGTCATCCGCCTCAATGCCGGCAATGGCATCCGCGATGGTTTCGTTGACGTTGGTCACGGCGTTCTGGACGCCCTTGCCGCCGTAGCGGTCGCCGCCGTCGCGAAGCTCGTGCGCCTCGTGCTCGCCGGTGGACGCGCCGGAGGGCACCGCAGCAATGCCGTGGGAACCGTCGTCGAGGAAGACCTCAACCTCAACGGTCGGGTTACCGCGCGAGTCCATGATTTCACGTGCGTACGTCAGCATGATGTCAGCCACTGAAAATCTCCTTTGATCAGAGGTGGGATTGTCCGCCCCCGATTCTTCCAGAAAAACTGCCCCGCCGTCTGCGCTCGCGACTATCGGTGCGCGGGCTGGTCCAGCGCGTAGTTCGCGGCGGCGTCGCGGACGCGGATGACGTAATCGTTGGAGTGGTTGTACCCCAAGATCGCCGCCTGCCAGTCCTCCGGCGCAGACAGGTCGCGCCCGCCAAAGCAGAGCAGGTTGGCGGCGGTCAGCGCTGCATCGTCGATCTGTTGCGGGTCGGCGTAGCCGTCGCCGTTGGCATCGCGGCTATAGCGGGACCAGGACTCGGGAATGAACTGCATCGGGCCGACCGCACGGTCATACTCAGTGTCGTTGTCGTAGTGGCCACCGTCAGTGTCGTCAATACGCGCGAAGCCTTCGCTACCGTCCAAGGCGGGACCGATGATGGCGGGGTCGGCGACACCGCTCTCGTTTAGCCGGGCCGGGTCGAACATCCGGCCCGTATAGGTGCCATGGCGCGTTTCCACCCAGCCGATACCGGCAAGGGTGTTCCAGTGCAAGTTGCAGGTCGGCCACGACTCACGGGCAATAAGTTCAGCGTTGCCGTAAGCGCGCACTGCCTGGGGGTCGATGCCGGTGGACTCGGCAATCGGGGCGGCCCACTCAGCGAGGAGGTCAGAGGTTCGGCCGGGGCCGTGGACGTCGATAAGCGGCGGCGATTGCGCTGCTGCGGGCGGGAGGTCCGTAGGCACCGGTTGACGTTGCTGCTGGGACACCGGGTTGCCCATGCTGCTGAACAGCCAGAAAACGATCGCGATGATGAGTACAATCGCCATCACCACGCCCAGAACCGCACCGCACCCTCCGGCACGCCCGTTTTGCCGACTCGGCGGCGGGGATTTCGGGGCGTAGTAGCGGGGCGCAGTCACGATCGAACACTCTACCGCGCGGGCTCACCAATCCTTGCATCCCCAAAGAACTGCCAAGAAAAGTGCCCCTGCAGCAACAGTTTCCTCTTCCGTCACTGCGCGCGACGTCCCTCCAACGGCCGCATTGGTGACCAGCCGCTAGCGCATCGCTTAACGACGGCTACCCCCGCCCGTAATCTCTCGCTTCTTTCCTTCGGCCCACAACCGGACCTGTTCAGCTTTAGCCACGGTGCCGGTGCTGCCGTTGAACAGATAGGGCGCACGGCTCTTCATCTTGTCCACGAACGCCTGCGCGACATCAGCGAAAGAGAAAGCTCCACGCTGGTTTGCGATCTCAGCGTGGAAGAGCACCTGTAGAAGCAGGTCAGAGAGCTCCTTCTTCATCTCCTCGTCACCCTGCTCTGTGCGTACAGCATCCGCGAACTCGGCCGATTCCTGCTCAAGGTACTCCAGCAAAGACTCATGGGTTTGGCCCATTTCCCACTCTCCGCGGGTGCGCGCCGCGCGCATGACCCGCTGCGCCTGATACACCGGATCCAACAGCGAGGACACCTGCACGAGTTCCTCGCCCGCCTCCACGCGTTCTTGCACAACGGGATCGTGGAGATCGGTCGTGACCAGCCACCCTTGCCCCTCGGCATCCTCCCCGCGAACGAGGTCACCGAAGTTCCACCGGGCCGCAATGGGCACCTCGTCAGTGAAGATGACAGGACCCTTCACCCGGCCGGCGACACCGATGGAGATCATGTCCGGCCATCGAGGATCCAAAACCAGAACGCTCATAAGGCTATATATTAGCGGGGAGAGACGTTTTCAGACTCATCCGCGGAAGGCGCGGTCGTTGAGCTCCCGGCGCGCTTGCTCCAGCGCGACCAGGTCAGAGAACAAGGCGTTGTACGCCATCTCATCATCGCTCGGCCGCATACGCTGCAGCTGCGACTTCAGCTGCGCGATCTGGTTACCCACCCTGACCTCCTGGAGACGGGAGAGCACAGAGTCGGCGTAAGCGCTCGGGTCCGCCGCATGAATTTCTTCGACCGCGAGCTCAGAGACGAAGTTTCGGCCGGTCACATCGACCATTTCTGCGGCGACATTCGCGATCCACGCTGGGCCGGCACTCTCTGAAGCGCCAGCATTGGCCGCTCCGCCCACCTTGGCCATGGCGTCGCGGACGGCCCGGTACGCCGGATCGGTGAATGCGTCCGGGTTGATGCCGTCGAAGTAGCTGCCGGCAGCCTCCGGATACTGCAGCGCCACCTTGATAGCCTCACGCTGGGCCCACAGGCGCGGGTCCTGCGGGTTAGGCACCTGGAAGGCGGGAGCACCCGGCGCGCCGGAGCCGCCATCGGAAGCTGCGGGGGTCGCGTTCTCCCACGCAGAACGCTTGTTGCCCTTATTCGACGGGTTCTTCGCTTCCTGGCGGACCTGGCGGATCACTTCATTCGGGTCCGGCCAACCGACCCATCCTGCGAGCTGGCGGGCGTACTCGGTTTGCAGTGGGGTGTCGCGGATCTGGGCGACGACGGGGACGGTACGCCGCAAAGCTTGCAGGCGCCCCTCCGGAGTATCCAGCGAGTAGTCCTTGAGCAGCGATTCAATGACGAACTCGAACATGGGAACGCGGCTGGCCACCAGATTCCGCACCGCGGAATCGCCCTTAGCCATGCGCAGATCGCACGGGTCCATGCCCTCCGGAGCGACAGCGACGAAAGACTGGCCGGTGAACTGCTGGTCACCCTCGAAAGCGCGCATGGCAGCTTTCTGGCCGGCCTCATCACCGTCGAAGGTGTAGATGAGCTCGCCACGAAAGTAATTGTCGTCCAGCATGAGACGGCGGATGATGCTCATGTGGTCCTTACCGAAGGCCGTGCCGCACGCAGCGACAGCGGTGGTGATGCCGGCGGCGTGCATCGCCATGACATCGGTGTAGCCCTCGACCACGACGCACTGGTGGCCTTGTGCGATGTTCTTCTTCGCCAAATCGAGGCCGAAAAGCACCTTGGACTTGTGATAGAGCATCGTGTCCTGGGTGTTCATGTACTTGCCCATATTGTCGTCATCGAACAACTTGCGGGCACCGAAACCGATGACGTTGCCGGCGACATCCTTGATCGGCCACAGCAGGCGGCGGCGGAACTTGTCGATGGGACCGCGGCGCCCCATCGTGGACAAGCCCGCCTCTTGCAGCTCCTGCGCGTCAAACCCCTTGCGCAGCAGGTGCTTGGTCAACGTGTCCCAGCCGTCGGGAGCGTAGCCGCATTCGAAGTGGTAAATGGTGTCTTTGTCGAAGCCGCGGTCGAGCAGGAACCGTCGCCCAGGCTCAGCCTCCGGAGTCTCCAACTGCTCGCGGTAGAACTCGTGCGCAGCCTTGTTGGCGGCGAGCAAACGTGCGCGGGTACCGGGCTTCACATCGCGGGCGCCAGTGGATCCGCCCTGGTAATTGATGTGGTAGCCGATCTCCTCCGCGACCGCCTCGACTGCTTCAGGGAAAGAGAGCTGCTCCATCTCCATCATGAAGGAGAAGACATCGCCGCCTTTGCCGGTAGAGAAGCAGTGGTAGTAACCGCGGGCGGGGCGCACGTGGAACGACGGGGTCTTCTCATCCTTGAAGGGCGACAAGCCTTTCAGAGAGTCATGCCCGGCAGGCTTGAGCTGAACGTACTCCCCCACGATGTCCGCGATGTTGGCGCGCTCACGGATAGCCTCGATGTCACTATCCGGAATTCTGCCCCTAGCCATGGCGCATATAGTACCTGCGCACCCGGACACGCGGAATAGCGCTGGATTGGGCGGGGCAATGCGCCGTCGTAAAGCATGCGGAGCATCCTGCACACGAGTGCGTAGGACCCATCCCGAACTGAGTCGCACCTGCCGCACTTCTCTCACAAGTTTCAAACGCCTCAAGTGGCGCATGTTGTTGAGTTCGGGATGGGCTCTAGCCCTCACTAAACGACACCCCACCTTGCTCGGGATGCGGGCAGGGGCCTAGCGGAGAGCGGCGTGAACACTCACAATCAATGTATGGGGAACATCGGGGATGAACAGCCGCGCAATCTTCTCGGCTCTGAACGCGCCGATCGAGCGGCTGAGCTACGCCACCGTCTCTACCAAGAGCTCAGTGCCACGAGTCTCTATTGGTCAGGCAACGGGGCCCATCAAGACGCTGTAGCGAATCGGCCACTGTCCCTCGTCGCGGATAAAGCACTCGTTGATCAGGCCTGGTTTCGCGGTTTACCAACCCATGAGAAGGAAACCGTGCGCGGTGCCGCTGCCGTTCTGGCGACGCGGAAAGCTGTCTTGGTCGGACGGTGGGCGGCAGCACAACACGGTATGTGGACTCCGACGCCCGGCGGCGGGCCCGTGGACCTTGTGCTCCCTTCTGGCTCGGTGCCTCCGAAATCCAAATGGCCACAGTTGACCCGCTACCACCAGTTCCCGATCAAAGACGACGACATTGTCGAGCTTGACGGTGTCCGCACAACCACACCTCTACGCACGAGCATTGATCTCCGCCGCCTCGAAGGCCGGGTGGGAGGGTTTCTTGCCGTCACTGCCCTGCTCAATAGCGGCATCCCTCTCAAGGAGATCGTCGCTTACAACCGATCTTTCGAGGATCCCCTCCCCCGAAACCACCACCTCCCTGTCTCCGCAGACTGGGATCCACCGCGGTTCTCCGACTTTGGAACCTGCCTGGCCTACGCGTGGATAGCCGAGGACGGCATGTGGGTGCGGGGCAACGTTGATCTGGGAAAGGGGTGGACCGCGCCCATCGTCGTTGATAGCCGCCTCATTGTGCTTATCGACGACGATCCCCTCCGCATACCCGCCAGCAACTGGACCACAGCTCCAATCCCCTCACCCCAAGAACCCCATTTATGCGCTACCGCACGGGGCTATCGGATCATCTTCTTTACCACCGACCAAGTCACGCGCAGCAAGACAGCGTTTATCCGCCGGATTCGTAGTGAAAAGCTCAGGTACGGAGGTGGCACACCCTAAATGCGATTAGTGAGCAGCCATAGGCGGGACCAGTGTTAAAGGAGTGACTCAGTTCGGGATGGGTCCTACGCCGCCCCCACCGACCCATGCCTAGGTGAAGAAGCCGGCGAGGCCGTCGGCCTTCTTTGCTGTGCGCTCCAAACGCGACTCCGTCATCGAGGCGATCTGGTCGATGATGACGCGCTGGCGCTGCGCATCGGTGGAGGCGTCAGCCCACCAGGCGGCGAACATCGTGTCCAGGGTGCCCGGCGCGCCCGCCAGCAGGTAGTCATAAACGCGGGTGATGCGGTCGCGCTGCCTGTCCTGCCGCGCGATGTGGGCGGGCATATCCATCACGTAGAGCACAGCGACGGTCTTGAGCAGACGGACCTCAGCCTCCGGTTCAGGCGGGATGACCAATTCCCCGTGCATGCGCCCCAGTTTCGCGCCCTCGGGCTTCGCCGCGAGCGTCGCGGAAACCACCGCACCGACATAGCGGCCGACCAGCTCCGATGTCATCCGCTTCAAATTCACGTACCCCTGGAGTGAGTAGTCGAAGTCGGCAGCTTCGCAGACGGTGGGGAGCGATCGGAGGCGGGCTGCGGCGTCGATAAGCTCCTCGGCCGTACCGCCAAACGCCGCCGCGCCCTTCTGCGCGAGCGCGGCCAGCTCCACGAGATCCCACAGCACCTTGAGCGTAATGCGTCCGGACAGAATGCCGTCTTCGACATCGTGGACGCTGTAGGCGATGTCATCGGAGCAGTCCATGACCTGCGCTTCCATCGGCGGGCGGTCGTCGACGTGGCCTTCACGCAGCCACGCGAGGATCTCCGCGTCCTCGTCGTAGGCGCCGTACTTCCTGTTCACGGTGCCGTCCGGGTTGGTCCGCGTGCGCGGGTACTTGCAGGCTGCGTCTAGGGCGGCGCGGGTGAGGTTGAGGCCGTGGGATGTGCCGTCGATAAGCAATTTCGGCTCGAGGCGCGTGAGAATGCGCAGCGTTTGTGCGTTGCCCTCAAAACCGCCGCAGCCGTGCGCGAGCGCGTTGAGTGCGACTTCGCCGTTGTGCCCGTACGGCGGGTGGCCGATGTCGTGCGTGAGTCCCGCCATTTCGCACAGGTCTGGGTTGAGGCCCAAGCCGGAGCCGATTCCGCGGGCGATCTGCGCGACTTCAAGCGAGTGCGTCAGCCGGGTACGTGGGGTGTCGCCGTCACGCGGGCCGACAACCTGCGTCTTGTCAGCGAGCCGGCGCAGGGCCGCGGAGTGAAGCACACGGGCCCGGTCCCGCGAGAACGCGTCGCGAGAGTCCACGCTCTCGGCGAGCTGCGAACCTTTCTCCCCCTCCGTGACGCGCCTGGCGGTGTCGGCAGATTCATACTGGTAAGCCATCGCTCACGAGCCTAGACGCGGTCTTACGCTTTCGCGGACGGACAACGGCGTGTCTGGCACCAACCGCGCTACCCTAGTGGGCATGACTCCGCGTAACTTCCCGCGTTCCATCCGCATCGCCCTTGCTGTGCCTGCGCTTGCCGGCGCCGCCGCTTTCTCTGCTGCACCGCTGGCGTACGCTGCGTTCAGCGGTGACGAGCAGGTGCTCGCGCAGACAGCGACTGCGCTGTCCCCGACCGGTTTGTCCGAGAACGTCACTGACGACGCCGGGGTGCTCAGCGGCGCCGAGAAGCAGCAGATCGAATCGGCGATCCAGCAGTTGAAGCAGGACAAGCAGCTCAACGCGTATGTCGTCTACATGGACTCCTTCGGTGGCCAGGACCCCGCCGAGTGGGTGCGCGAAGCCATCACGGACAAGGGCCCGAACACGGCCGTTTTGGCGATTGACACGGAGGGCAAGTTCAACGTCAACGCGGGCAGCCAATGGAGCAGCGGCGACGTCGACAACATGTACGATGCGGCGTACAGCCAGCTAACCGGCAAGAACTACGGCGCTGCCGGTTTGAACGCGATCAATGCCGTGAACGGCTCCTCCGACGGCGAGGGCGCGGCGCTCGTTGCTGGTGGCCTGGGTGCGGCAGCTCTCGCCGGCGGCGGCTTCTACATGTACGGCCGCAACAAGAACAACAAGCGCGACCGGAAGCAGCTTGAGTCCGCTAGGGCCCTGGCCCCGGGCGACACCGAATCGCTCGGCCGCTTACCTACGCACACCTTGGAGGAACTCGCGCACGATGCGCTCGTCCAGACCGACGAGTCCATTCGCTTGGGCAAGGAAGAGCTCGAGATCGCTTCCGCAGAGTTCGGCGCCGACCGTGTTCGCCCCTTCACTTCCGCCATGAACCAGGCCACGTCTGAGCTGCAGCGCGCATTCAACACCCACCAGCGGCTTGGCGACGCTATCCCGGAGACCGAGCCGGAAAAGCGCGCGATGCTCATCGACATCATCTCCTCCTGCGGCCAAGCCGAAGAAGCGCTCAAGGCCAAGGCGGAGGAGTTCCAGGAGATGCGCGGCGTGCTCATGAAGGCCAATGAGGAAGTGGACGCGATCTTCCAGCGCACTGTCGATTTGCGCGCCCGCATTGAGCCGGCCCGTGCGACGCTGAGCGACCTGCAGTCGCGTTACGACGAGCAACTGCTCTCCTCCATCACCCAGAACGTCGACATCGCCCAAGGTTCGATTCAGGAAGCGGAGGGCCAGCTCGAGCAGGCGCGTGGACTTGCCTCGCAGCCTGCGGGCCAGCAAGGCGCACTCATCGACATCCTCCGCGGCGCCCAGCACGCGGTCGAGGTCGCCGACACCAACCTGCGGGCCATCGAGCACGCAGAGGCAAATATCTCCACCGCCCGCACGAACCTTCCCGCACTGATCCAGGAGATCCAAGACGAGCTGCAGGAGATTGAGCAGCTCAAGCAGCAGACGAACCAGGGCGCGCGTATCGACGTCCGCGCCCTCGACGCCGTCTCCTCCCGCGCCCGCGAAGCACTCTCCCAGATGGGCAACCGCCCCGAGACGGACCCGTTGGCGCTGTACACCGAGCTCACCCACCTCGACGCCGACATTGACGAGCAGATCGACCAGGCCCGTGGTGTCGCCTCCGACCAGCAGCGCCGCCTGCAGCTTTTGGACCAACAGCTCCAAGTCGCTAACGCGCAGATCCAAGGTGCAGAAGACCTGATCAACTCCCGCGGACGCATCATTCGCTCCCGTGCCCGCACCTTGCTTGCGGAGGCAAAGCGCCAGTACGCCGAGGCACTCAACCGCCGCACTCAGGACACGAAGAACGCGATCGAGTTCGCCCGCGCCGCAACCGACTCCGCTCGCCGGGCCGTCAACGCCGCGAACGACGACATCACCTCCTACCGCAACCAGCAGACCACCCAGTCCATGAACACCATGGCCAACGCAATTATCTGGGGGTCCATCCTCGGTGGAGGCGGCGGTGGCGGCTTCGGTGGAGGAGGCTTCGGCGGTGGCGGCGGTGGCTTCTCCGGAGGCGGAGGCGGCGGTTTTGCCGGCGGCATGGGCGGTCGCGGCGGCAGCTTCTAGCTCGCTGCAACGACCGAAGCCGAAGCTTGTACGACAGCCCCGCTTCAGAGCAGGGGCATGGTGAGCGGGGAAGGACTCGGATCCATCCCGAACTCAACCTCACCAGACACTTAGGCCACGCCAGCTGCACGCCCCGTGAAGCGCTAAAAGCCCGGGGCAAGTGTGTCAGGTGGTGCTCTTGTGACTGAGTTCGGGATGAACGCTAGCTTTCGCTGACTCAGTACAGCGTGCGGCGGGCTGGCGTGTCTATCAGCGTCAACGCCCAAGTGAGAAACACCAGATCCGCAAACGGCATGTCACGGGTCTGAGTGACGGCGAGGTCGAGGCCATTCTTCGGTGAGGTGGTGGCGCAGGGGGCGCCAGAGACGTCGATAAGCGTGCGGGTTTTAGAGAACGCACCGCCCCGCTCGAGCGTGTACGTGCGTGAACCGCAGCGTGCGGTCAGGGTTCCCACGCCGATGCCCCGCGTGCGGACCGAGAACTTCTCCCCCGTGTCGCGCACCTCACCGGTGACCTTCCAGCTCATTGCCCCGGCCGAGTGCTTGACTTCGATGCTGACGTCGTCAGCAGACAAGGTGCCAGTCCCGGGATCGTAGACGGCCAGGGGCGCACCGGTTTCGCTGAGCAGCGAATCCCCACGCCACGTTGCAGTGATCATGGAATGAGCAGCCAGACTGCGACGACGAAGACGCTCAAGAACACCATGAGCCCGATCAGCGCCGTCGTGTTGACCATTTTCCGATACTCAAGCACCAGGCGCGACACCCATGCCAGCCCGACGATGTGGTCCAGCGGCAAAGCCGTTTGGCTGTCCGGGTCAGCTGGGCTCGACGGGTGGGCAAGTTCGCTCGAGGTGTCGAACTCCAACACCGACCGGCGCACGCCATTGTGATCGGAGGTGAATTGGGCGACCTTGTTGCCGTTTGCGTCGTCGATGATCCAGTTCTTCGACGACTCGGCAATGAGCGTGTACGGCTCGCCGCCGATCATCACCGGGATCTGCTTATCGCGCTTGAGCGATGCCGGGGCCGACACGATTTCCTGGCCAGTCTCTGCGGCGGTCGCTTTGGCTCCGGCTTCGGGGGTGGAGATGAGGGTCCAGGTGGAGCCGTCGGAAAGCGTGGCGCTGTCGTGCCTGAACTCCGCGAGCGTCTCCGGGCCTGCCTCTGCGAGCAGCTTCGGGGCGTCCCTGTCCGTGCGATCCCAGCTGACGTAGTGCATTAGCACCCCACCAGGCGGGCGGCGAGGTAGCTTTCCAGCTCGTCGAGCGGCACGCGCTCCTGCTCCATCGTGTCGCGCTCGCGCACGGTCACGGCCTTGTCCTCGAGCGAATCGAAGTCGAACGTGACGCAGAACGGGGTGCCGATTTCATCTTGGCGGCGGTAGCGGCGTCCAATCGCACCAGAGGTGTCGTAATCAATGCTCCAGTGCTGGCGCAGCGTTGCCGCGAGTTCCTCTGCCGGGCCGGAAAGCTCCGGCTTCTTCGACAGCGGCAGCACTGCGACCTTGATCGGCGACAAGCGCCGGTCGAGCTTCAGAACGACACGCTTATCGACGCCGCCCTTCGCGTTCGGTGCCTCATCCTCGTGGTAGGCATCAATCAGGAAGGCCATCATTGCGCGACCCAAACCAGCAGCGGGCTCGATGCAGTACGGGATCCACCGCTCGCCGGATTCCTGGTCGAAGAAGGACAGGTCTTCGCCGGATGCTTCCGCGTGCGTCTTCAGGTCGTAGTCGGTGCGGTTGGCCACACCTTCAAGCTCGCCCCACTTGGAGCCCTGGAAACCGAATGCGTACTCCAAGTCGACCGTGCGCTTGGAGTAGTGGGACAGCTTCTCCTGCGGGTGCTCGTACAGGCGCAGGTTCTCCGGGTTGATGCCCAGGTCGATGTACCACTGGTGGCGGGCATCGATCCAGTACTGGTGCCACTGCTCGTCTTCGCCGGGTTTGACGAAGAACTCCATTTCCATCTGCTCGAACTCGCGGGTGCGGAAGATGAAGTTGCCCGGGGTGATCTCGTTGCGGAAGGACTTACCCACGTTGGCAATGCCGAACGGCGGCTTCATGCGTGCCGACGTCATGACGTTCTTGAAGTTCACAAAGATGCCCTGAGCTGTCTCTGGGCGCATGTAGTGCAGGCCCTCTTTGTCGTCGACGGGCCCAAGGTAGGTCTTCATCAAACCGGAGAACGCGCGCGGCTCCGTCCAGTTGCCGGGCTGGCCCGTCTCCGGATCGTTGATGTCCGCCAGGCCGTTAGCCGGCGGGTGGCCGTGCTTCTCTTCGTAGGCCTCCAGCAAGTGGTCTGCGCGGTAACGCTTGTGCGTGTGCAGCGACTCCACCAACGGGTCCGTGAAGACCTCGACGTGGCCGGAGGCGACCCACACCTGCGGCGGCAGGATGATCGAGGTATCCACACCGACAACATCCGCGCGCGACTGCACCATCGTCTTCCACCACTGGCGCTTCAGGTTCTCCTTCAGCTCCACGCCGAGCGGACCGTAATCCCAAGCAGAACGGGTACCGCCGTAAATTTCACCAGCCGGATACACCAACCCGCGGCGCTTGCACAGATTGACGACGGTATCGATCGCAGTTGTTGCCATGGGCAGTTCAACTCTCCTCTTACAGGGTGCTTGGAAATATCTGGTCCAAGTGTAGCCGGTGCCCCGAACACCGGACTGGCCCGGTGCAGTAGGGGCACGACGATAGGCTAAAGAAGTGAAAATGAGACCATTTTGTTATTAGACTGGAATAAAATAAGGCGTTTGTTGATGTATAAACATAAGGATGTCTTGAAGTCGAGCACGAAAAGGAGGGGTGCACATGGTCGAGCCGCAGCTATTGCCGCAGTGGCCGGAGGACAAGCTGGCCCGCACCTCCGAGGTCATTGGGGCTCTCGATTCGCCGTTGCGGTTGCAGATTATTCTGCTCCTCAATCAGCAGCCCCATGTCGTCCACGAGCTGGTCACCGAACTGGAGAAGTCCCAGCCGTTGGTGAGCCAGCACCTGCGGGTGTTGAAGAACGCTGGCCTGGTCAGTGCGACTCGAACCGGGCGCGAAATGGTCTACCGGCTGGCCATTCCGTCCGTCATGAGCATCATCGAGTCCATTTCCGGTTTGACCGAGCAGGATTCCCGCGACGACCTGGCCGCCCGCCGCGCAGCTCGCAAGGGCCCGGACTTCGTTGATGCCACTGGCAGCGTCGGATCGGCGAGTGCTTTCGGGCCGATCGGCGACCACACCCCTGACGCGGACCCGGGCTTGATTCCTGACGGTCCGTCACCGAGCCTATAGAGCATGAACTCTCGCCCATCCCGCCGCGAACCGGCGCCGAAGATCGGTGCCCGCAACACCCGCCAGCGCAGCGCGGTCATCGACGTACTGCGCGACATCGACCGCTTCGCGTCGGCCCAAGCAATCCACCGAGAGCTCAGCGACCGCGGACAAAAGGTCGGCTTAACGACGGTCTACCGCACCCTGCAAACCCTCGCCGACATCGGCGCCGTCGACGCCCTGAACTCCAACTCCGGCGAAACCCTTTACCGCCACTGCCTCACCGACCGGCACCACCACCACTTGGTGTGCACTTCCTGCGGGCGCAGCGAAGAAATCGAAGGCGGCCCCGTTGAGCAATGGGCCCAGCACGTGGCCCGCCAGTACGACTTTGAGATCTCCGGCCACGACGCCGAGGTCTTCGGCCTCTGCCCCGCCTGCCGCTAGTTCGCGGCAAAGATCTACGTGCGGCTATTTCGTGCCGCTATTTCGTGCCGCCGAAACGGCGGTCCCGCTTCGCGTACTCCAGCACGGCATCGTAGAGGTCTTCCTTGGTGAAATCCGGGAAGAGAATGTCCCGGTACACCATCTCCGCATACGCCGACTGCCACAACAGGAAGTTCGACGTCCGCTGCTCCCCCGAGGGGCGGAGGAACATGTCCACGTCCGGCATGTCCGGGCGGTACATGAACCTCGCCAGCGTCTCCTCTGAGATCTCCCCCGGTGCGAGTTTTCCTTCGGAGGCGAGCTGGGCGATGGTGCGAGTGGCGTCGATAAGCTCTGCTCTACCGCCGTAGTTAATGCACATCGCGAGCGTGAGGCCGGTGTTGTTCTTCGTCATTTCCTCCGCAGCCTCAAGCTCGCGGATCACCGAGCGCCACAGGCGCGGGCGGCGGCCAACCCACACAATGCGCACGTTCTTCGCATGCAGCTGGTCGCGCTCGGCGCGCATTACCTCGCGCGAGAACCCCATGAGGAAGCGGACCTCCTCACGCGAGCGGCGCCAATTCTCCGTCGAGAACGTGTACGCCGACAACCACTCCACCCCGCCCATCTCAATGCACGCATCGACCATGTCCATGAGAACCTTCTCACCGACGCGGTGGCCCTCCGTGCGGGGCATGCCGCGCTCCTGCGCCCACCGGCCGTTGCCGTCCATGACGAGCGCAATGTGGCGCGGAAAGAGTTCTGCCGGGATATCGGGGATGGCGTTCTGAGTCACGGATTCATTATGCCTGCTCCATGATCTTCAACGAAGACACTGCCGCCTCCAGGTGATACTGCAGGTGAGCGGTAGCAAGGCGGTGCGTTTGCGCTGCCGTCGTTTCGGTGAGGCGGTCCGCGGCGGCTGCGTCGTGGCCGTTGGTGAGTAGCCACATGATGTGGAGCGTGTCCTCCTCCACATCGAACGCACCGGGAGGCCGGCAGTTCAAACACGTGGCCCCGCCGAGTGCCGGGTGAAACGCGTGGTGGGGGCCGGGTTTGCCGCAGTTCGCGCAGTCGAACAAACTCAAACCCCAGCCAGCGTGGGCGGCGGCGCGGAGGATGAACGCGTCGAGCACCATCGTCGCCTGCTGCGCATCCTGGAGCCGCTTAATAGCCGTGCTGACCTCCGCGAACAAGGCTGGATCTGCCTCGCCCGCATAAGAGAGTCGTTCCGCCGACTCCAGCACGGCGCAGGCTGCTGTGTACCGGTCGAAATCCTCAATGATGCCGCTGCCGTAATAGGCGACCGTGTCCGCCTGCGTGATCGTGGCGAGGTTGCGGCCCGGGTACAGCTGCACATCAAGATCGACGAACGGTTGCACGCGCGAACCGAAACGGGACTTTGTTTTCCGCACCCCTTTAGCCACGCTGCGGACCAGCCCGTGGTTCTGGGTGAGCAAGACAACCACGCGATCAGCCTCACCGAAATCGTAGGTGCGCACGACGAAGGCGCGGTCGCGGAAACTGGGTTTAGAAGCCAAGGCGCCCCAAATGCTTTGGGTCCGACTGCCAGTTCTTCAACACCTTGATCCTCAGATCGAGGTAGACATTGCGGCCGAGCAGATCAATGATCTGCTTCCGCGATCGCTGGATGATCCCGCTCAGGCGACGGCCGTCACGGCCCTCGATGATCGTCTTCTGGCCAGGGCGCTCAAGGTACATCACCGCGTAGATCATGGCTCGCTTCGGGGTATTGCCGTCGTCGGGGTCCTCGTACATTTCGTCGATCTGGACGGCGACAGAGTGCGGCAATTCGTCGCGCAGTCCCTTCAGAGCCTCTTCCCTGATGAGCTCTGCGATACGGGTCTCGGTGTCCTCATCCGTGACGTGGCCCTCCGGGTAGAAGCGCGGGCCTTCGGGGAGGTGCTTTGTCAGGACGTCCATCAGCACATCCAACTGAATCTGTTCCGTCGCGGACACTGGGACAACGTCAACGTCGTCACGGCCAGTGACCTCGGTAAGTAGGTCGTGAAGCTTCAACAACTGCTCGCCGACCTGATCCTTGCCGGCCGCATCGAGCTTGGTCACGATCCCGACAATCGGCGTGTTCGGCTTCGTCTCCTTCACCGCGTCCAAGATCCAGCGGTCGCCCGGGCCGATTTTCTCGTTCGCCGGGACTGTCAGGCCGACCACGTCTACGTCCGCGAACGTGTCTTTGACCACGTCATTGAGACGCTCACCCAGCAGCGTGCGCGGGCGGTGCAGCCCGGGGGTATCTACCAGCACGATCTGCGCGTCCGGCCTATTCACGATGCCGCGGATCGGATGACGCGTCGTTTCCGGCTGATCCGCCATAATGGCGATCTTCTCCCCCACCAGCGCATTCGTCAGCGTCGACTTGCCCGTATTCGGGCGGCCCACAAAGCTGACGAACCCGGAGCGGAAACCCTCGGGCGTGTCCGTGAACTCGTTCGGCAGCGCGTCGACTTCTGCTTCTGCTGCCGGACCTGTTTCTGGCCCAGCGATCGCTTGATCGAAGAAGTCCGCCGGGTCGTGCTGGTTGTCAGTGGGCTGGGAGGTCATATTTTCCAATCGTACGGGCCGGCAGGGGGTTCACCGGTTAGGGCGCGGTTTGGCCGCCACGCGTCGGCGCGGGGGGCTTCGGGCTCGGGCTAGATACTTTTTCAGTATCGCCTTTCGCGCTTCGCCCGCAGCGTTTTCGCAGGTGGGATTTCGACGGGATGGCTAGAAGGCGATACTGAGAATCTAGATCTTCCCCCAGAACTAGATTTCGGTGACCTCGAACTGTAGACGCGGGTTGGCGTAAGCGTCCTGGGACTCGATCAAGAGGAGCTCAGGCGAGTCTGCCTTGTAGGTGTTCTCCAGCAGATCGAAAACGGAAGAAGCAGTCTTGGCCAGGGCCTGCTTCGCAGCGTCAGGCGCGCCTGCAGCCTCAATGTAGTGGCCGGTGAACAGCGCGCAAGTGACGTCACCGGAACCATTGCGCTTGAACGGCAGACGCGGAGTCTGCACCAGCCAGCGCCCGTGGTTGTCCACGACGAGCATTTCGATGGTGTTTTCCGGCTGGTCGGGCCGGTTGACCGAGGTAACCAGGACGGTGTCAGGCCCCATAGCGCGGGCGGCTTCAACGGCGTCGAGTGTGGAATCGATGTCTGAAGCCTCTTTACCGGTCAGGTAGCCCAGCTCGAACTGGTTCGGGGTGATGATGTCCGCCACCGGAACCACCTTGTCCCGCAGCAGTGGCGGGATGTTGTCGGAGACGAAGCAACCGGACTTCTCGTTGCCCATCACCGGGTCGCAGGAGTAGACCGCGTTGGGGTTCAGGGCTTTGACGCGAGCGACGGTGTCGACGATCACGTCGGCGATATCGTCACCACCCTGGTAGCCGGACAGCACGGCGTCGACACGGGCAAGGGCACCACGGGCTTCGATGCCGTCGACGATGGAGCGGACCTCCTCCGCGGGAATCATCGGGCCTTTCCACTCGCCATAACCGGTGTGGTTGGAGAAGTTGACGGTGTAGACCGGCCAGACCTCATGGCCGATGCGCTGGAGCGGGAACACCGCAGCGGAGTTGCCAACGTGGCCGTAGGAAACCGCAGACTGGATCGACAAAATGTTCTTCATGCGTTCCATTGTGCGCGCCGAGGTAGCTGCTACACAAAAGCGAACAATCCGGCCTTCTTCTCCGCTACTCCCCCGGTGCGGGACGGTAGGTACGCGAGGTGCCTGAGTTACTCAGTTCGGGATGGTCCTGACGCTCGTCGGACTCAGTGTCCTCACGCTCCGGGATGAGCCGTTCAGGAACCTCGATCAGCACGGTGCGTACCTTGATGCGGCCACGACGGTCGCGTCCGCCTTCGGCGGTGAAGAGCAGCTCAGAAACCTCAACAGAAGAACCTGGCAGCGGGACACGGCCGAGTTCGTAGGACAGCAGACCGGCGACCGTTTCGACGTTGTCTGTGATTTCCTCGGTGAATTCAAGCGTGAAGCCGAGCTCGTCGGAAAAGTAATCCACAAGGTCGTCGAGCGGGAGGCGTGCTTGGGCGCGGAAAGCCCGCGACGTAGCGGCCACCTGGGCGAGGGTGTCCCGCGGGTCCGTGATCAGGGTGGACCCTTCGACTTCCGTGGTGTCGGCAAGTTCTTCCGAGTCGACCGGCTCGATGGGTGCTTCCTCATCCTCGTCGTACTCGTCAGCGATCTCACCGACAATCTCCTCGAGAATGTCTTCCATGGTGATCAGGCCGGCGATGCCGCCGTATTCGTCGACAAGCACTGCAATGTGAGTCTGCTCCTGCTGCATCTCTTGAAGCAGGTCGTCGAGCGGCTTGGAATCCGGCAAGAACATCGGCTCGCGCATCAGATCAGTGACGGGCACGCCGGTACCGCTATCGGTGCGGTTGTAGGTCTTCTCGATGACGTCTTTGAGGTAGATGATGCCCACAATGTCGTCGACGCTCTCCCCGATGACCGGGACACGTGAGTGGCCGGAGCGGATCAGCAGGTTCGCAGCCTGGCCGGCGGACTTCTCCGACTCGATCCACACGATGTCCGGGCGCGGCACCATGACTTGGCGCGCGTGGGTGTCGGCCAGGTCGAAGATGTTCTGGATCATGCGCCGCTCGGTCGTTTCCACCACGCCTTGCTCTTGGGCGATGTCGACGGCTTCGCGCAGTTCCACATCGGTGGCGTAGGGGTTCTCTAGGTCCTCGTCGCCAGGGGTGATCACGTTGCTCACCCAGATGAGCAGCTTCGACAGCGGGCCGAGCACTGTGTAGACAACGGTGAGGATTTGCGCTGCCCGCAGCGAGATCGCGTACGGATTGAGTTTGCCGGCACGGCGGGCATTCATGCCGACGATGCCGAAGCGCAGCAACGTCACCGCGAGGATGGCGGCAGCAATGGCCCAACCGCGCGACGGAATGAGCTCAAAGGCCGCCAACAAAGCGAACACGGCGGCGACTGTGTCCAGCACCATCTGGATCAGCGCCAACAGACTCAAGTGATTCGGCTTCGAGTCGACAACGCGCAACAGGGCCGCGGAACCGGAGATGTCGTCCTTGGCCATCGTCTCCACGCGGGCGCGCGAAATGGGCACCAAGGCAGACTCGAGCATTTTGATCACGCCCGCTGCCAGCAGCGAGATGATCGAAATCAGGCCGAAAGTGATCCAGGAATTCACAGGTGGTTACTGCTCCCCGCCGCGGTTGTTGTCCCGTTCCTCGACAAGCCCGTCCAGCTCTTGCCGGTCAGCTCCCGAGGGGAAGGCATGCCGGCCGTCAGGTTTGGGCTGGTACTCGATACCGCGGGCTGAAAGGTCGTCGTACCAGTCGGCGAGGATCTCGTTCTGCAGGCCGAACATTTCCCGCTCGTCGGCGGGTGTCGCGTGGTCGTATCCGAGCAGGTGCAACACTCCGTGGACAGTGAGTAGCGCCATTTCGTGGCCCAGCGGGTGGCCCGCAGCCTCGGCTTGTTTCCGGTCGTAGTCCGGGCAGAGGATAATGTCGCCGAGCATCGCCGGGCCGATCGCGGCTGCGTCGGGGCGCGCGGAGCCGGGGCTGAGCTCGTCCATCGGGAAGCTCATCACGTCGGTGGGGCCGGGCAAGTCCATCCAGCGCATGTGCAGATCCGCCATGGTCGGTGAGTCGACGCAGGTGATGGTCACCTCGGTGTCGGGGTGGACGTCAAGGGCGGTGAGGGCGAAGGATGCGACGTCGACAAGCATTTCCTCGTTGACGTCGGTCTCACCGGATTCGTTGAGGACTTCGATGCTCATTCCTTTTCCTCCTTCTCCTGCCGCGGCCCCGGCGAGGCGGCAGCAGCATGCTTGCCAGTCGGCCCGGCGGGTGCTGCAGCCTCGGCATCCCAGCGCTTAGCGCGCTCAGCGTCGTACGAGTCGTAGGCGGCGACGATGCGCCCGACCAGCTGGTGGCGCACCACGTCGTTGGCGCCGAACTCCTGGAAGTGGATCTCTTTGATCCCGCGGAGGATCTGGCGCACAACCCGCAGGCCGGAGACAACACCGCGGGGTAGATCCACCTGCGAGATGTCGCCGGTGACCACCATTTTGGACCCGAAGCCCAAGCGGGTGAGGAACATTTTCATCTGGGCAGGGGTGGTGTTTTGCGCCTCGTCGAGGATGACAAAAGCGTCGTTGAGCGTGCGTCCGCGCATGTACGCAAGCGGGGCGACCTCGATGATGCCGGCTTCCATGAGTTTCGGGATCATCTCGGGGTCGAGCATGTCGCGCAACGCGTCGTACAGCGGCCGCAGGTACGGGTCGATTTTGTCGTTCAGGGTGCCAGGCAAAAAGCCCAGCTTCTCCCCTGCCTCCACAGCGGGGCGGGTGAGGATGATGCGTTTGACCTGCTTGGATTGCAGCGCCTGCACTGCCTTCGCCACCGCCAGGTAGGTCTTACCGGAACCAGCGGGGCCGATTCCGAACACGATCGTGTTCTCGTCGATCGCATCGACGTACTCGCGCTGACCTGCGGTCTTAGGGCGAATCACCTTGCCTCGCCGGGCGATGATCTCCTGGCCGAGAATGTCGGCGACGGACTCCGGCGCATCCGAGGCCATGATGTCCACTGCGTGCGTCACCGCGTCGGCTGTGATGACGATGCCGCGGCGCGCCATCGCCTCCACCTCATCCAACACGCGGGCAGCGTAGGCGACATCCTCGACCGGCCCGCGCAGCGTGACGTTCGTGCCGCGCGCGAAAACGTCCGCACCAAGCAGGTCGTTGAGGGTGCGCAGGTTCTCATCATTAACGCCCAAGATCGCCTGGGCGTGTTCAGGGTCGAGCTCGTGCGAGCGTGTGACCAGTTCTGCCATGCGGTTCACACTACCAGCGGTGCGTCAACGCACCGATCGCGCTCAACGCGGCCAGCGCGGCACTCGCGGTGCGCAGTACTTCCGGCCCCATGCTTATCGACGCCGCAGGGATCCCCGCAAGTTCCTTCTGCCCGATCCCGCCTTCAGGACCGACAATGAGATACAGGTGGTCGACGTCAAGGTCTATGTCTTTGATGCTGGTGGATGCATCTTCGTGCAGGACGTAGGCGGCGTGGCCGCGTACGAGTTCCGCGAGCTGGTTCGTGGTCACCGGCTCACGGACCTCCGGCACCCAGGCGCGGCGGGACTGCTTGGCCGCCTCCCGGGCAGTGGCCTGCCACTTCTCTACGTTCTTGGCCACCTTCGGGCCCTGCCACCGTGCGATGGTGCGGTGGGAGATCCACGGGATGATCTCGTCTGCTCCACCCTGGACGGCCAGATCGACGGCGAGTTCGGCGCGTTCCGATTTCGGAATGGCCTGCACCACCGTCACCCGCGGCCGCGGCTGTGGAACGTCGTCCACGCGCACGACCTCTCCCACCAGAGAATCCTTGCCAGTGATCTCGGTGACGGAGATTTCGGCGGTGCGGCCGGAGCCGTCGATAAGCATGATGTGCTCGCCGGGTTCAATGCGTTTGACCGTGACGGCGTGGCGTCCTTCTGGGCCGTCGAGGCGGCCCGCGGCCGGGTCGTCGCAGAGAAAGTACGGCAAGCTCATGACTTTAGCGGCGGAAACGGTCCCGGAGCCGGCCGAAGAAGCTCTCCTCGCCGGGAGCTTCTTCTTGGACGTGGGCGGATTCCTTGCACCCGTCGCGCAGGTCCTCGAGCGCGCGACGCTCGTCCTTGGTCAGCGTCTCCGGCACGACGACCTGAACGTGGGCGATCATGTCGCCTGCGCCCTCGGCGCGCAGACGCGGCATGCCCTCGCCCTCGAGGACGATCTGCTCATTCGGCTGCGTGCCTGCCGGGATCTCGATCGTGGTGGTCTCGCCGGCGAGATCCTCGACCTCGAGGCTCGTGCCCAAAGCGGCGTCGTACATCGGCATCGAGACCTTCAAGTGCAGGTTCTCCCCGTCGCGGACGAACACCGGGTGGTCCTCGGTGGTGACCTCCACGTACAGGTCGCCGGCAGCGCCGCCGCCGTGGCCGACCTCGCCCTGGCCCGCCATGCGGATGCGCATTCCGGAGACAATGCCAGCCGGAATGTTCACCGTGATGTCGCGGCGGGAACGCACGCGCCCCTGACCGCCGCACTTCTGGCACGGGTCGGTGATGATCTCGCCGAAGCCCTGGCACTTAGGGCAGCTCGATGTTGTCATGATGTTGCCCAGGAAGGACTGCTGCACCTGCTGAACCTGGCCTTGCCCGCCACAGTTATCACAGGTGACGGGCTTGGATTCAGACTCGGATCCAGTGCCGCGGCAGTGCTCGCACACCACTGCGGTGTCGACGGTGACGTCCTTGCGGGTTCCGGAGTACGCCTCCGCCAGCGAAATGCTGGTGCGCAACAGTGCGTCGTTTCCGGGCTGAACGCGCGAGCGCGGGCCGCGGCCGCCGCCTGCGCCAGCGTCACCGAAGAACGCCTCGAAAATGTCACCGAAGCCGAAGCCGCCACCGCCCGGCGCGGCGGCCCCCTGCTCCATCGGGTCCCCGCCACGGTCGACGATCGCCCGCTTCTGCGGATCCAGCAGCACCTCCTGCGCCACGGAGATTTCGCGGAACTTCTCCGCGGCTTCATCCGTGTCGTTCACGTCGGGGTGGTACTTGCGTGCGAGACGTCGATAAGCTTTCTTGATCTCCGCATCCGACGCGTTCTGGTCAACCCCGAGGATGCCGTAGTAATCGCGGGCCATCTAAATCCTTTCCTCTCCGGCGAGAATGTGGCTAATGTACTGCGCCACCGCCGCAACCTTTTGAATCGTACCGGGGTAGTCCATGTACGTCGGGCCGAGGACCCCCAGACCACCCAGCGTCTCGCCCGCCGCACCGTAACCCGTGGTCACGATGCTGGCCTTGCTCAGCTCCTCATCCTCATTCTCCTGCCCGATCACCACCGACACATTGCCCAGCTCAGGCAGGTTTGCCAGTAGCTTGAGCACGACAACCTGCTCCTCGAGTGCCTCGACCACGCTAAGCAGATCCGTGGTCATCGGGACAAGGTTCGCTGCGCCTGCGATAAGCACACGGTCGCTTGGCTTTTCGACGAGCGTATCAATCACCACAGCAATCGCCCTGGTCACATGATCCGGGGCGTCTTGGGCAATCGTCGCCAGGGCAGTCGACGCATCCGACATCGTCTTGCCCTCCAAGACGCGGTTGAGTAGATCCCGCAGCTGCGCGGTCTCCTCATCACTGATCGGACCGGCGAGCTCGACGTTGCGCTGGTCCACGCGGCCGGTGTCAGTAATGAGCACGAGCAGCAACCTCGTGGGGGTGAGTGCCACGACCTCGCAGTGCTTCACTCGGGAGACACTGAGGGTCGGCAGCTGCACCACAGCCGCTTGGCGGGTCAGCTGCGCGAGCAGGTGGGCCGAACGGCGCATGATGTCCTCCAAGTCCACAGAGGACTCGAGGAAGTCGGAGATCGCGCGGCGCTCCGGCAGCGAGAGGGGCTTGACGTCGTTAATGGCATCGACGAAGGCGCGGTAGCCCTTCTCCGTGGGTACACGCCCCGAGCTCGCGTGCGGCTGGGCGATGAAGCCCTCCGCCTCCAGCACCGCCATGTCGTTGCGGATCGTGGCGGAACTGACGTTCAGTTTGTGCCGCTCCACCAGGGTCTTCGACCCGACCGGCTCCTGCGACGCGATGTAGTCCGCGACGATCGCGCGCAGCACCGCCTGTCTACGGTCGCGTGCGGGACCCGCCATGTTTAGCACTCTCCTTTGTTGACTGCTAAACCGAGTGTAGCGCTGACTTACTCGGCGGCCAAGATGTCGGTGACGATGCCGTCGGCAAGCAAACGGCCCTCATCCGTGACCGCAATGCGCTCACCTGTTGTGAGAAGACCGGCATCACGGTGCTTGCGGAGCACCGCTTCAGCGCCTGGCTGGATCCAGCTGCGCGGGATGCCCTCTTTGAGGCGGAGGCCGAGCATGATCTGCTCGAAGTGGTGCTCGGCATCCGTGATGGTTTCCTCACTGGCGATGGGCAGCTGACCCGTCGCCAGTTTCTGGTTGTATGTTTCCGGCCGCTTGACGTTCATGAACCGCGTCCGGCCGACATACCCATGCGCGCCCGGGCCGGCACCCCACCAGTTCCCGCCGCGCCAATAGATCAAGTTGTGCTGGCACTCTCCGCCCGGCTTGGCCCAGTTGGACACCTCGTACCAGCCGAACCCAGCTTCTTCCAGCGTGCTGGCGATGAGTTCGTAGCGGTCCGCGTAGGTATCCTCGTCCGGGGCCGGCAGCTGGCCCTTGTTGATCTTCCGGGCCATCGCGGTGCCGTCCTCCACAATCAACGAGTAAGCGGACACGTGATCCATCCCGGCGTCGAGGACGTGGTCGAGGCTCTTCTTCACATCATCTTCCGTCTCTGTCGGGGTGCCGTAGATCAGGTCGAGATTGACGTGTTCAAACCCGGCCCGTTGCGCCTCCTTTGCCGCGGCGACAGCACGGCCGGGGGTGTGCTGGCGGTCCAGGATCTTCAGCACCGGCGTGCTTGCAGACTGCATCCCCAACGACACCCGCGTGAACCCCGCCCTTTTGAGACCCTCGAAATATTCCGGGCTTGTCGACTCCGGATTCGACTCCGTAGTCACCTCCGCATCCGGTTTCAACCCGAAGGTTCTTTTGATAGTGTCCAGGATCCTGCCCAGCCCGTCCGCCCCTAGCAGCGACGGCGTGCCGCCGCCGATGAAGACCGTGTCGACCCCACCGGTGAGGTCTGTACTGGCCGCGCCCATTTCCAACTCACGCTCCAACGCGTCCAGGTAGGCCGCGTAGGAAGTCTCCGTTTCCGACGGTGTATAGGTGTTGAAGTCGCAGTACCCGCACCGTGTCGCACAGAACGGGACGTGGACGTACACGCCGAACCCGCTCGAGTGGTCCCTGTCCGCGCCGCGCCCACCGTCCGCGCCCATCACCTCTAAGACGCGCACACCGTTCGCGCCCCTGCCGCGGCTGGAAGTAGAACCATCAGAATTGGCCATGGGGTCAACTCTAAAGCCCGCCAAGATATCGTTTGCATCCTTGCCGGTTCAAGCTCTAAAAGCGCAGGTCAGATTTAGCTTCCCCGACAAGGATGCAAACTATATCTGGAGGCGGGCCAGGACGGTGCCCATGGGCGGTTCCGGCGGGGCCAGTGAGGCCGATGTGGCCAGTGAGGTTAGTGAGGTTGAGTTCGGGATGCCTCCTAGCACCGCGGCGCGCCCTACGCGCGCCCTGTGGGGCCTACGCGCCGCGGCGGGAACGCTTCGCCGCGACCTTGGCGACGATGGCGTCGACACGCGCGCGCTCCTCCAGGAACGCCGGCGGGTTACAGCCGCGCATAGCACGGGTGAAACCCGGGTGCTCAGCCACGACGGAGTCGAGCCAGCCGTCGACGGCAGACTCAACGAGTTCACCGACACGGAAGTAAAGCTGCGGCAGGGACACCGCCGCGAGGTTCTGGGCGACCATGTCCGTCTGCTCGAGGGTGTACTCGACGACTTCACCCAGGTGCTGGACGATCAGGTCGGTGCGCTGGGTGCACGCCTCAGACATGTCTTTGACCGGGGCGGGCGAGCTGAGCGGGAACAGCTCGTACAGCGCGGAGGCGTCGAGAGTTTCCGGCTCCGGGATGCGCTCCTCCAACGGCAGTGCGGCGGAGATAGAGCCCGCCCGCACACCGGAAACGAGCGCCTGGCGCAGGCCGATCAGCTCACCGACCACGCGGCGCGCATCGGTGCGGGCGTCGTCGACGATCTCGGCGAATTCGGCGAGGCAGTCGTCGGTCAGTTCGCCGTCGTAGTCGGCGATCGCCTCGGCGATGTGCTCGATGTATTCGACCACTTCATCGCCGATATTGTAGACCTCTTGAGTGAGCTCGCGGTGGCGTAGCGTCGCAGCAGTCCGGTGCACACTCGCCTCCTTCTGGCTTCCCTGGCTGACACACCGTCAGTGTCGGTGGTTGACTCTATGCCAGAAGTTCACAGGTACCCGTACGGCACGCCGAGAAGTTATCCGTAGAGCTTCCGCATCTGGTGCGCGAAGCTCTCCAACACGGCCGGACGCTTGACTTTCAGGGACGGGGTGAGTTCGCCGTCTGCTTCGGTGAGATCGCGCGGGAGAATGCGGAATTTCTTGATCGCCTCAGCCTTCGAAACAGCGTGGTTGGTGCGGTTGACGGCGTCTTGGATTTCCATGCGCAGGTCGTTGCGTTTCGCCAGCTTGTAGGTGGGGGCGTCTGGGTCGATGCCGCGGGCTTCCTTCCAGGATGTCAGGGCGTCCTCGTCGAGCGCGATGAGCGCACCGATGAAGGGCTTTCCGTCCCCGACGACGACTGCCTGGGAGATCAGCGGATCCTGGCGCAGCAGTTCCTCGAGCGGCTGCGGGGCGACGTTCTTGCCGCCGGACGTGACCAGCAGATCCTTCTTGCGGCCGGTGATCGAAATGTTTCCCTTCTCGTCGATTTCGCCGAGGTCGCCGGTGTGAAAGTAGCCGTCGATAAGCGCTTCTTTCGTGGCCTCCTCATTGCCCCAGTACCCGGTGAACACGCCCGGGCCGGCGAAGCAGATCTCGCCCTCGTCGCTGATTTTCGCCGTGTAGCCCATCATCGGTTTGCCCACGGAGCCGATCTTGCGGTCGTCGCCGAAGCTCAAGGCGGCGGCGGAGGAGGTTTCGGTCAGGCCGTAGCCCTCGTACACCGGCAGGCCAGCGCCGCGGTAGAAGTGGCCGAGCGGCACGCCGAGTGCGGAACCGCCGGAGATGCCGTATTCCATCTTGCCGCCGAGCGCCTCGCGGATCTTGGAGTAGACCAGCTTGTCAAAGACGGCGCGCTTGAGCTTGAGCCCCAGTGACGGCCCGCCCGCATCGAGCGATTCGGAGTATGCGATGGCGGTCTTTTCGGCCTCGGCGAAGATCTTCGCACCGATCGCGGAGCCATCCGATGCTTTACGACGAGCAGCATCGCGCACCTTCTCATACACGCGCGGGACGCCTAGAACCAGATCGGGCTTGACCCGCTGGAACTCGGCCGCGATGGTGGACACGTCCTGCCAGTGGGACTGGGTGGTCTCGCCGAGGGTGGCGGCGAGGTGGACCGAGCGCGCCATGACGTGCGCGAGCGGAAGGTAAGTGACCACCTTGTTGCCGCGGTGGGCTACCTGGCCGGCCGGGTGAGCCAACAGACCGCGGACCTGGAAGATCCAGTTTAGGTGGGTGATCATGCACCCCTTGGCGCGGCCGGTGGTGCCGGAGGTGTAGACGAGGGAGGCGATGTCATCGTGGGAGATGCCCGCGATGCGCTCGTCGAGTTCCTCGTCAGAAACGGAGCGGCCGGCTTCTTTGAGCTTGTCCATGCCGCCGTCGTCGAAAAGCAGGATTTCGCGCAGATGAGAGTTGGTGACGTGCTCGAAGAGCACACCGTGGTCGTGGGTCTTGCCAAGGGCGATGACCGCGCCGGAGTCTTCGACGATCCACTGCACCTGCTCGAGCGAACTGGACGGGTAGATCGCTGCGGTGGTCAGCCCGGCGGCCATGATGGCGAAGTCAGCGACCGGCCACTCGTAGCGCGCGCCGGAGAGCAGCGCGATGCGGTCGCCCTTCTGGGCACCGAGAGCAATGAGACCCTTGGCCGCTTCACGGACCTCCGCGACGAACTCGGCGGCGGTCACGTCCACCCACTCGTGGGCTTCGGGCTTGGTGAACAAGACAATGTCCGGCCGCTTCTCAGCATTAGCTACTAATGCCGAAAAGCAGTTTTCGTCGGGGGCGACGGTGAACGGGGCATCAACAGTGAAGGTCTTCAAGGTCATGGGGAGCTCCTTTGGCACTCCTAGGCCATAAGTTTGGCCACACAAACAGTTTTGTGTGGCCAAAATAACAGGAATCTGTTCCCCGTGTGAAGTTTTAGCGGTAAAGTCTATCGATCTGCTTCTTGTACCGCTCGAAGACGACGTTGCGCTTGATCTTCATCGTGGCTGTCATCTCGCCGGACTCCTCGGTCAGATCCTGGTCGAGGATCCGGAACTTCTTGATTTGCTCTGCCTGGCTAACACTGCGGTTGACCTCGTTGACGGCGTCCTGGACTTCAGCGCGCAACTCGGCACTCTTCCTCACCAGCTCGCCGATTTCCATGTCCTCGGGGATGCTGTGCTCCTTCTTCCAGCGCGCCACCTCTTGGTCGTCGAGGGTGACCAGCACACCGACGAAGGGCTTGCCGTCGCCGACCACAAGCGCCTGGGAGATCAGCGGGTGGGAACGCAGGATATCCTCCATCGGTCCGGGGGAGACGTTCTTGCCGCCGGCGGTGACAATCAGGTCCTTCTTGCGCCCGGTGATCTTCACGTATCCGTCTTCGTCGATCTCGCCGAGGTCACCGGTGACAAACCAGCCATCGATAATCGCTTCGTCGGTGGCTTTCTGGTTGTTCCAGTAGCCCTTGATCACGCCGTCACCCTTGAAGCAGATCTCACCGTCTTCATTGATCTTGACGGAGTAGCCGTTGTTGGGCTGGCCCACAGTGCCAATACGGATGTGCTCCGGGTTGTTCACCGTCGCAGCAGCGGCGGTCTCGGTCAGGCCGTAGCCTTCGTAGATGGTCAAGCCCAGGCCGCGGAAGAAGTGCAGCAGCTGCGCAGAAATCGCGGAGCCGCCGGAAATGGTGATCACGGCCTTGCCGCCGACAGCGTCGCGCAGCTTCTTGTACACGAGCTTGTCAAAGACCTTGTGCTTCGCCTCCTGCAGCTTGGACGGCCCCTCGGGGGTGTCCATGGCCTTGGAGTATGCGATCGCAGCCTTTTCCGCCTGCAGGAAGAGACGAGCGGCGATCGGCGAGGAATCCGCCGCCTTGTTGTACGCGCCATCGCGGACTTTTTCGTACACGCGCGGGACAGCGAGAATCATGTACGGCTCGAACCGCTGCAGCGCCATCGGAATGGTGCGGGTGTCAGACCAGTGTGTCTGGTGGGCACCGCCGATGGTGGCGGCAAGGTGCACGGCACGCGCGAGAACGTGCGCCAGCGGGAGGATGGTCACGTAGCGGGTGCCCGGCTTCGCGGCCAGTCCGGAGCCGATCGGATTGTGCAGCAGGGCCATTGCCTGGGATGCCCACACCAGGTGGGTCAGCAGGCAGCCCTTCGGGCGGCCGGTGGTGCCCGAGGTGTACACGATGGACATCAGGTCGTCGTGGGAGATGTTGGCAATGCGCTCGTCGATGACGTCATCGCCGATGCCGCGGCCGTCCTCCACGAGCAGGCCCACACCGCCGGTAGCGAAGGCAAGCGAGCGCTTCAGCTGCGTCGGAGAATCGACCAGCGGGGCCGTACCGTCTTCACGCAGCACGAGGTTGTTGTACAGCGCACGGTTCGCTTCCGTGTCGCAGACTACGATTTTCGCGCCCGAGTCCTCGACAATCCACTGCACCTGGCTTGCCGACGACGACGGGTACACCGGAACACTCACCGCTCCGGCCGCCATGATGGCGAAGTCCATCAGCGCCCATTCGTAGCTGGAGTCTGCCATGAGGACCACGCGGTCACCCTGCTCAACGCCGTTCGCCACCAGGCCCTTCGCCACTGCGCGGAACTGAGCGATGAACTCTTTTCCGCTCACTTCCTCCCAGTCATGCCCGGAGGGGCGGGAGAAGATCGGCGCGCTCGGGCGCTTCTCAATGGTCTTGACGGCCAGGGTGAGGCAGTTGTCGTCCGGCGCGAGTTCGAACCCCGCCGGGGTGCTGTAGATTTTGGTCTCGGGAGAAGTCATAGTCACACAATACTCCCACTGTGACCTGCGACAATTCTTTCCCAGCCAAAAATTGCGTTCTTTGGCAGAATGGCTCAGTGTGGCTAACACGGAACTCCTCGAGAAACTAGCAACCGCCTATGGTTTCGGCCTGACCTACCGGGGCATGAACAACGAAATTGTGTCTTCGCCCCATTCATCCATGGTGAAATTGCTGCGCGCGCTCGACGTTCCGCTTTCCGACGATCCTGCAGACGAGGAACTCCACGAAGCCCTCGGTGCGTGGCGTGTGCACTGGGATACCCGCCCCCTACCTCCCGTTGTCATCGCCCGCGAGGGCGAAGAGACCCACTTCAACGTGCACGTGCCGGAGGGCGCTCCGGCCGATGTGTGGATCACCCTGGAAGACGGCTCCACCTCCGAGGTCTACCAGGACGAGAACTGGGCAGCTCCGACGTTCCATGACGGTGTGAACTGGGGCGAGGCCACATTCCACACGCGCGGGGATGTGCCGATGGGGTGGCATACGATCCATTTGTCGTCGAAAAGCGATGAGCGCGAGATTGAGGAAACCTGCACGCTGGTGGTGACTCCACGTGTGCTGACGACCAACCTGGAGCTGCTGAAGGACCCGGTGTGGGGTGTGATGGCGCAGCTGTACTCCGTGCGCTCGGAGAATTCGTGGGGAATCGGCGATTTCCACGATCTGGCTGAGCTCGCGGAGGTCGTCGCGGCGCAAGGCGCGGACTACCTGCTGATCAACCCGGTGCACGCCGCAGAACCGTTCCCGCCGGTGGAGGATTCGCCGTATCTGCCCACCTCACGGCGCTTTGTCAACCCGATCTACATCGCGGCGGAAGACGTGCCTGAGTTCGCGCAGCTGGATGAGGAGACCCGCGAGGAGATCGCCGAGCTCTCAGCTGAGCTGCGCGCGATGAACCGCTCGCCGGAGTTCATTGACCGCGACACGATCTTCGACACCAAACTGGCCATCCTCAACGAAATGTTCTACATCTTCGAGGAATCTGACCAATCAGCCTTCGACGAGTATGTGGAGAACCAGGGCGAGGGCCTGGTCAACTTCGCCCGCTGGTGCGCCTACACCGAGCTGACCCGTGAGGACGAGCGGCGCCACGCGGTCATCATCACCGAGGAGTACGACGACCTCGCACAGTTCTACATGTGGCTGCAGTTCCTCGCCGACACTCAGCTGGCGCAGGCGCAGCGTCGCGCCAAGGATGCCGGGATGCGCATTGGCATCATGACAGACCTGGCTGTCGGTGTTCACCCTGGCGGAGCAGACGCCAACACGTTGGCCGACGTGCTTGTCCAGGACGCATCCGTGGGTGCCCCGCCGGATGGGTACTCCCAGCAGGGCCAGGACTGGTCCCAGCCGCCGTGGCACCCCTTCAAGCTGGCCGAAGCGGGATACAAGCCGTGGCGTGACCTGCTGCGGACCGTGCTGAAGAACTCCGGCGGCATCCGCGTCGACCACATCCTCGGCCTGTTCCGCCTGTTCTGGATTCCGCGGATGGAGTCCCCGCTGGACGGCGTGTACATGAACTACGACCACGAGGCGATGCTGGGCATTCTCGCCCTCGAGGCGGAGCGCGCCGGGGCCGTCGTGGTCGGTGAGGACCTGGGCACCTTCGAGCCGTGGGTGCAGGACGTGCTGCGTGACCGCGGCGTGCTGGGCACGTCTGTGATCTGGTTCGAGCACTCCCCCGCCGGCGATCGCCCGATGAACCCGGAGGAGTACCGCAACCTGTCGATGAGCTCCGTCGGCACGCACGACCTGCCGCCGACCGCCGGCTACCTCAAGGGCGCGCACAACGAGCTGCGCGACGCCCTCGGCATTGTTGAGGACTCCTTTGAAGAGCTCGACGCGAAGGATGTCGCTTGGCAGGGCCACGTCTTGGCAAACGCCCGCGATCACGGCGCGTTCGAGGGCACCCCGCTGGCCGACTACGACTTCGACAACCTCGGCCGCGACGAGCGCGGCGACGCCGAAGAGCTCGTGCTCGGCCTGACGCGCTTCATCGCCGGTACCGGGTCGGCTTTGACCTGCACCAACCTCGTGGACATGGTGGGTGATGTGCGGATCCAGAACCAGCCGGGCACCAATGCCGAACAGTACAAGAACTGGTGCGTCCCGCTCTCCAACTCCGACGGCGAACCGGTGCTGATCGAGGACCTCACCAGCATCGACCTGTTCGCCCGGGTGGCGGAGGCATCTGCGCGGCGCTAACCCGGGCTAGAGCAACGGGTTAGAACAACCCGACGATCCCCGCCACGAGCACCAGGGCAATGAGGATCCACAGCGCCTGCGTGACGCGGCTGCGGGGGTACTTCCTGCGCTCCTTAGGCAGACGCATGTCTTCTTTGCGCAGGTCTTCCGGGTTGGCCATAGCGCCTTAATCTACCTTCGGTTCCTTATCGCCCAAAACTGCTGCCACCCAGTCCACCGCGCGCACCATTCCCACCGCCGCGATGCCGGCAGCGGGCAGCGCGAACGCCAGCACCATGGGCACCTGCACCCATGGGCTGGACTGCGTCAAGCTGAACCCGATGTCAATCATTGATCACTAAGCTTAGACCGCATGAGCAACCCTGTTGAGGTGACCTGCCCCGCCGGGACGATCATCGGCCGCGTCGACGGCCGCATCGCCCACTTCCATTCGATTGAGTACTCGCACATTCCGGCCCCCTTCGACGATGCGGAACCAGCGCCAACGGGCAAGCTTATCGACGCATCTACGCCCCACCCCGAACGCACCGCCCTGACCATCACGGCCCCGCTCGGGGCGACAGACACTGATGACCTGCCCGTGGTGGTCCACATTCATGGTGGCCGCTTTGAAATGGGCAACCATGAGGATGCAGCAACTCCCGGTGACGCCTTGGCCTCAAACGGCGTGATCCTGGTCCGGATCGGATACCGCCTGAAATTGGAGGGGCTGGTCCCCTTCCACGACGACAGGGTCGCGCACTTCCGCGCCGTCGACGACGTGTCCCTGGGACTGGAATGGGTGCAGAAGAACATTGAGGCGTTCGGTGGTGACCCTACTAACGTGACGCTGACCGGCCAGTCCGCCGGCGCGAATGTGGTGCTGTGGCTGATGCGGCGCGACCATTACCGCGGCGCGTTTCGGCGCGCTGTGGCCCTCTCCCCTGCCTTCCCCCGCCTGACCTTCGAGCAGCGGAAGAAGTTCATTCGTGCCGGTGCGGGGATCCCTCTGACCCGCGGTTCCCTCAACGCTGCGAGCCCGAAGCAGCTCAGGCGCGGATACAACGCAGTGCGCACCCGGTATATCACCGATATGGCGCTTGGTCCCGCTCCACTGGATACCGCAGAGATGGCCGAGGTGGACTTGGTGATCTCCTCCGTCGATGAGGAGATGTTCAATTCCAGTGCCATCCACGACACCTTGAAGACCGCGCGGCTCAACATGGCCGCGCCCGGCATCGGCATGGGCCTCAAACGGGAGCAGTACGTCCCTTTCTTCAAAGCGCTTAAAGCCCGCAACCCGAAGCACATCAACGGGGAGTTCTTTTCCGCCAACCTGATCCGCCGCTGGGTCGACCAGGTTGCCGAGGGTGCGCCGGGCCGAGTGTGGCAGGCCGAGCTGACCTCCGACGCCCGCACCCGTGCCCGCCACTCCGCCGATTTGGCACCGCTGTTCGGCGCCCCGCCGTACCGTGCGGGCGAAGGCCTCAATGGCTGGCTCATCCGCTACGCCCACACCGGCGAGCCTGGCTGGCCGGAGTACAAACCCGACCGGACCGTCCTGCGGGTTGACCTCTCTGGGGAGAACGCGGAGCTGGTCACCGACCCGCTCGGCTACCTGCGCGGCGTGTTCCGGGAGGTCTAGCCCGCCAACCCCAGTGTGCGGACTACTGCCCCTCGAGCACTGCACGCAGTTCGGGGCGGGCCAGTTCTTCCACCAACCACGGGGAGAAGACCGCCGGCATCGCCTCAGCGGCGGTGATGAGATCGGCGGGGTTCACCCCCTTAGTGCTGTCCACCTCATCGGGATTCGGGGCAGCTTCGGCACCGCCGGCAAGGCGCACGACATAGACGGGGCAGATCTCGTGCTCGACGATCCCAGAGGAGTCGACAGCCCGGTAGCGGAAGTCCGGCAGAACGCAGCGCAGATCGGCCAGAGCGGACGCCGGCAGGCCGAGCTCTTGCTGGGCGCGGCGGACAACGGCATCCTCGGTAGCTTCGCCTGGGGCGGGGTGACCGCAGAAGCTGTTCGTCCACACACCCGGCCAGGTTTTCTTCCCTAACGCGCGGCGGGAGATGAGGAGGTGGCCGGAGGCGTCGAAAAGCCAAGCGGAAAACGCCAAATGCAACGGCGTGTCCGTCGTGTGGACCTCGAATTTGTCGGCGGTGCCGGTGGGGCGGCCGTCATCGTCGCACAGAACTACCTGCTCCATTAGTTGTTCAGGTTCCCGGTGAAGACGACGTTGCCGATCTGGAATTCAGCATCGTAGAGGTTGCCTGTGCTCACGTCGAACGCGAACTGGAGATTGGCGGTGGCGCCCTTGCCCAGCGGCATGTCCAGGCCTTCAATCTCAATGCCGGCTTCCTCGGCGCTGAGGCGGCTGGCGTTGTCACCGGAGTACGTCAAACGGGGCTCACCGAGTGCCTCGGGGGGCATGATCGCGTCGGCAGTGTTCGTCACAGCGATGGTGACCACGGTGCCACCGTTCGGGGCGGACTTGGTGCCCTGCCACTTGTAATGGACGCTCATGCCGGGATCTTCCACGATTTCACCGCTGATCTCGTCAGTCTCCTCCGGTGAGACGTCGTTGGTTTCAAACGCCTCCGGCTCTTCGGTCGGCGTGGCCACACCCGTCGTCGGGGTCAGGGTGCCTTCCTGGTCCACGATGCCTTCGTCGTCGACGCAGGCGACGAGCGCAAGAGAGCTCGCCGCGAGGACAGCGGCAATGCGTAGTGGGGTACGGGCCATGGGGCGCCTTTCTGCGAAAAGTTTCAAACCAACAGGTCCCCTCACTGTACAGCGCCGACAGCACGGATCCGAACACACGCGCACCCAGGTGTATGTTGTGGACACGTGCAACCTCTTTTCCGCGTCATGAAGAGCGCCTCCGCCCTGTGGCCGTACTACCTCGGCATCGTGGTGATTTCCTCACTGACGGTCGCGCTGAACTTGCTCACCCCATTCATTCTTCGCGAAGCGACGGACACCATTGTCGACGGTGGAAGCTTAACGACGCTCACGTGGCTGGCCGCCGCCCTCCTGTTGACCCAATCGTTGTGGACGTTAGGCCGCAACATCGGCGGTTATTTGGGCGATGTCGTTTCCGCGCGCATCCGGCAGGTGCTGTCCACCCGCTACTACGCCAAACTGTTGTCGCTGCCGCAAAGCTACTTCGACGGCCAGGTGACAGGAACGATCATCGCGCGGCTGGACCGCTCGATCATGAACATCACGCAGACGATCCAGAGCTTCTCCAACTCTCTGCTGCCGATGTTCCTCCAGCTCATTGCGATTCTGTGCATCACGGCCTTCTACTACTGGCCGCTGACCGTGCTGCTGCTCATGCTCTTCCCGATCTACTTGGTGCTTACGGCGTTGACCTCAAAACGTTGGCAGAAGTTCGAGCAGGCCAAGAACGAAGAGATCGACCTGGCCAACGGCCGCTTCGCGGAGGTCGTTGGCCAGGTGAAGGTGACCAAGTCTTTCGTTGCGGAGGCCCGGGAGCTGGATTCCTTTGGCACCCGCTACGGCGAGACGATCAACCTGACCCGGCCGCAGTCCCGTTGGTGGCATTCAATGGACGTCGGGCGCAGCATGGCCATGAACGTCATCTTCTTCTTCATCTATCTTGTGCTGTTCCGCGAGACCTTGAACGGCCGCTTTTCCATCGGCGACATGGTCATGCTGGTCCAGATGGTCACGATGGCCCAGCAGCCGGTGCAAATGATGAGCTTCCTGGTGGACTCCGCTCAGCGCGCCATCGCCGGCTCCCGCGACTACTTCAAGGTGATGGACGAGCCGACCGAGGAAGCCGCCAACTCCCAGATCGTCGCTGCCACAGAGGCATCCGATGTTCCGGAGGTGGACACCGCCGCCGTGCCCGCCCTGCAGGAGGGCGAGCCGATGGTCGCCTTCGACAACGTTTCCTTCGCTTACACGCCCGGTGAGCCTGTGCTCGAGGACGTCAGCTTCACAGCCCGCCACGGGGAGAAGATCGCGCTCGTTGGAGAATCCGGCGGTGGCAAGTCCACGCTGGTCAACCTACTGCTGGGCCTATACCCCATTACGCAGGGCCGCTTGAAAGTCTGCGGCAAAGACATCGACACCGCCGATATTGAGCGCGTCCGCGCTTCCACAGGCGTGGTCTTTCAGGAACCGGCGTTGTTCTCCGGCACAATCCGGGAGAACATCGCGTACGGCAAGCCCGATGCCAGCGATGCCGAGATTGAAGACGTGGCTAAGCGCGCCAACGCGCACGGCTTCATCTCGTCCTTCAAGGACGGCTACGACACGGTCATCGGCGAGCGCGGTTTGCGTCTGTCCGGCGGCCAAAAGCAGCGCGTTGCGGTCGCCCGCGCGATGCTCAAGGACGCGCCAGTGCTGGTGCTCGACGAGGCGACATCGGCGTTGGACACCAAATCCGAGCGCGCCGTTCAAGCGGGCCTGGACGAGTTGATGAAGGATCGCACCACCATCATGATCGCCCACCGCTTATCGACGATCGCCGACGTCGACACCATCATCACCTTCAAGGACGGACGGATCGACGAGATGGGCTCACCCGCCGAGCTGGCAGCCTCCGGGGGCATTTACTCGGAGCTACTGGCACTCACTGCGTCCAGCTCGGCCGCTGACAGGGAGCGGCTCAAGGCGTTCGGGTTTCAAGATGCCGCCGACACAGATGACACTGACGACGCAGACGGCGCCGACGACTAGCCATTACTGCATCTCGAAGGTGTCCACCCACTCCTGAGCTTGTGCAGCCTCCTGCGGCCGCTGCTTGGTGAACACGATGGTGTGCCCGTCTGGGTCGGTGGCGGTGACATCGGTGGTGTACCACGGAGTGTCTACCGGTCCCTCCACGGCGGCTCCGGTCGCCCGGATTGCCTCGGCGATGGCACCTAGGTCATCGTCGTGGGCGGCGAACGTCACCGAGGATGAGCCCGGCGTGATGTCGCCGGAGGGGACTGCGAGGATGTCTTGGTAGCGCTGGCGCCGGAAGTGGATCAGAGCCGGGCTGCCGTCCTCATCTGGAATGGTGGCCAGGGAAATGAAGCCGGCGGCGTGGTAGAACTCCTCCGCAGCACCGAGATCAGTCACAGGTAAGGTCACGAACATGGGCATCGGGTAGATAGAACGATCAATCATGTCCGCGAGAATAAAGTTTGCCGTTACGGCAAGGTCAAGCGCTAGCGTGGAAGCTATGAAATTCCCTAGCCTTGAGACCCTCCGCGCCCGCGGTACCCGCAAGTGGACCCAGTTCGGTGAGATCTGAGCCCGATTCAGCGCGTTTTTCGAGGGTCCTGGGAGTTGACTTGCCGGATACGGCTCCCTTCCATAACCCACGCTGGAAGGTCCGGATTGATCTCACCCAACACGGACAACAGGTCGTTGACGCGACGTCGAACGTCTACGTGGAGTAAGTGCTCGTGATGGGAGATCCTGTTTCTCAATTTAGCAATGCGAGCATATCTTGCCCCGAGGCTTCTCCTCCGCCCCGGATCGGCAATGTTCACGCTCCCTGCGTTCGGAAAAGCCACGTGCAGATGTTCCACCCAGATGTCCTCCGATGTCTGCTTCGCGGCAGCATCTTGCTTCGCACCTGCCCCAAGAAGCTTGACCCACGTTCCCATAGTCAGCTGGGCGAGCACGTCGTCATGAGTAATGGCCGCATTCCTTCGAGGATGTCCAACTTCGCGGTCTGAGGCTTGCTGTCGTGCCCACACACGCGCACGGCCCAGATCCTTGCCAATAAGCGAGTACAAGCGGGGTGCTGTTTGATCGTCTAAAGCCCAGTCGAATACGTTGAGGTATCCGGGTTGTCGGCTGTTCCACACGCGTAATGCTGAGTTCAGGGAATTACGGGTAAGAACCTCGAAATGTGCGAGCTGAGGTACGAAAGCTCCAGCCAGGGCAGTACTCCACTGATAGAGTTCGATCGCCCTGTGAGTATCTTCACCTGCCTCGGACATGTAAGTGTGAAATCGTGCTTCACCAAGAAGTTGGCCCCAAGCCGGCAACTCACCCACAATTCCCCCTTGCAGTAGTTCGTGGCGAGTATATAGAATTGGGGCCACGGGCGGCGATGTAGATCGTCGCATCTTCTCACAACCCGGTCCTCGTGACCGGGTTGTTGTATTTCCAGCCAATGTTGGAAGGCGTAAGTTGGGGGTTAAACGACAAAATGTGTGTCTGGCTCGGCGTGTCGTGGGGGTTAGATCTGGCCTTTTTGGATGCCGATTGAGTGGTTGTAGTTGGTGTCGATAGCGTTGTCGTAGAGGGCTGGTCGTCCTGTTTGGTGGTCGGCTTGGTTCTCGTTGTGGGCCAGGGTTGTTACTTTGGCGAGTTGGTCCTGGCCCCAGTTGGACTGCCTGGCGATTCGTACGGGATCGCCAGGCAGTTCCGTTTTCA